>NZ_LIUQ01000099.1:1409-9855 GCF_001276715.1 Planktothricoides sp. SR001
AGCATCAGGTTTTAACCCCTCCCATTCTGGATGTAATCCCAGTAAATATTCAAACTCATCTAATGAGATATCCTCTGGCAACAGAGAAGCCAAAACCGAAGCGCGAGAGAAAGATAACGGCTTCCGAGAATACCAGCGATGTAGTCCTTTAAATGGATTGCCCCCATGTTCATAAGCCACCTGTTGATTTAACAGTTTCACTGGGATAATTCTCTCGATAAATAATCTATCTTTGTTCATGGTTATTTGTTGGTTGTTGTTTGTTGGTTTTTGGGTAGGGATTCTTTGTTTGTTGGGGAACGAGGAACGGTTACCAGGGAACGGGGAAATTTATAAGTGAAAAGTTAAAAGTTAAAAGTCGTAGGGGCTTTCTGGCCATATAGCCTGACGGATTATGCTTCGCAAGGACGCCCGTACAAAAGAAATATCACTATTTACTATTTACTATTTACTATTCATTATTCACTATTCACTATTTACTATTCACTATTCACTATTCACTCTCTCCCCCGCACGGTGAGCGAAGCCTGTCCTGAGCGCAGCCGAAGGGCCGAACCGCCGGTCCCCCGCACGGTGAGCGAAGCCGAACCGCCGCTCCCCAATTTACTGTAACTTTTCCAGTTTCGCCTTGGGATCGATATCACATTCAACCGTGGGCAATTCACAGAGTTCAGCCGCTTTCTGAAAATCACTCTCGGCGTTTTGGCGATGATTTAATTTCAATCTTGCCAGACCGCGATAATAATAAGCTGCCGCCAAATTAGGATTATATGTAATTGCCTGGGTATAATCAGCGATCGCATGATTGAGTTCTCCCAAGGTTTGATAAATTAAACCTCGGCCATAATAAGCATCATATTGAGACGAATTCAAGGCGATCGCCTGATTACAGTCTGCTAAAGATGCGGCTAGGGATTTTTTATCCCCAATCCCAATCAATGCCAGACAGCGATTTGCTAATGCATCCGCATAATTGGGATTAAGTTTAATAGCATAGGAACAGTCGGCGATCGCGGCGGAAAAATCAGACAAATATCGATAAGCTACACAGCGGTTAGCATAAGCCCCAGCATCTTGGGGATTCAATTTAATCGTCTGACTATAATCTGCGATCGACCCTGAATAATCTCCCATTTGAAAACGAATTCTCCCGCGACTATAATAGGCGGATTCATAGTTGGGTAATAATTTAATGGCTTGATTCAAATCTGCGATCGCCGCTTCATTTTTGCCATTTTTTGCCTTTTCCACCGCTTGATTATACAGTTTTTTAGCTTCTAAACTAACCAAATTTTCCCATAAAAAAACTGAAAAGCCTATCGTCAAACCCCCTGCCATAATCAAAATTAATTTGCCCGAAATTACCTGATTTTTTTTTACTCTACTTATAAAACTTTTTTCCAGAAATTTATGGCTATTTTTGCTATGAATAAAAAAATTTGTATCTGTAATTTTACTTGATAAATTATTTTTTTTATTCTCAAAATATTCATCAGCATCCTGTAAAGTAGAATCATCTGTTTCAAAATTATAATCTACATTTTTTTTGCCCAAATTACCTGATCTAAACCGATATTTAATTTTTTCTAAATCAGCTAAAACTTCTGTAGTAGATTGATAGCGTAAATGATAATCATCCAAAATCATTTTATCAATAACTTTGGTAAATTCTATGTCAACTTTTGCCAATTGTTTCCAGTGAAAAGAACCACTACTAACCTGATCCATATTTTTAATCATTGGCAGTTCGCGGGGGTGAACCCCAGTTAATGCTTGAATGGCAATCATCCCCACGGCATAAATATCGCTGTTGGGTTTTGGATTGCCTTGAAATTGCTCAAGGGGCATATAAGCAGGAGTACCCGTGGCCATTGTTCTAGTCTGAGATGAAGCATCCCCTTCATTGATTTCTTTAACCGCGCCAAAATCGATTAAAAATAACTGACCATCTGACTGTCGGCGGATAATATTCGAGGGTTTAATATCTCGGTGAATCACGCCATTACTGTGGATAAATGATAGGATTTCTAAGATTTCTTGGATTAAGTTGATCGTATTTAGATCACTCCATTTCCATCCCAAGGTTAACTCGCTAGTCAGAGGATAACCCGCAATATATTCTTCCACTAAATAAAATTGTTTATTTTCCTCAAAATATGCAAAAAGTTGAGGAATATGAGGGTGTTTTCCCAGTTTTTCTAAAATTTTAGCTTCTCGGCTAAATCGACGCTGGGCAGTTTTCAAATTTTTGCCTATTTTCGGAGTTGGCAAAAGTTGTTTCACCACACAAGTCGGGTTTCCTGGTAGACGAGTATCCACCGCTAAATAAGTGGTGCCAAAAGCCCCAGAGCCGATAAATTCAATAATGCGGTAGCGTTTAGCTAAAAATTGGCCGGAGGTCACTAGATTATCACTAAATAAATGAATATTACTTATTGTGGCACTGTTTTTATGGTTTATTTTGCTGCAATAAATTAATTTGATACTGAGCATCATGGTAGCAACCTGTTCTCCCCCGATCAAGACAAAGCTTGCCTGCTGTTTGGAAATCAGCGATCGCCCCAGCCGTATCTTTGAGTTGCACCCGAATCAGACCCCGTTTATAGTAAGCCAGGTCATAATCTTCTTTTAATCTGATTGCTTGAGTATAGTCTAACAGCGCTTCGGGATATTGGTTTAAATCGTAATACACCGTCCCACGATTACCATAAGCTACCGCATCATTCGGCGCTAATCTAATCGCTTGAGTGTAATCATCAATCGCCCCTTGAAAATCATTGGCCGCAGCACGAGCCATTCCTCGATTAGTATAAGCTTTTGCCCCGTTAGGTTCTAGAGCGATCGCCTGGGTACAATCGTTGATCGCCTCTGGATATTTTTGTAAATTCGTATAAGCCAGACAACGATTACTATAAGCTTCAGGATATTCGGCATTTAGTTGAATCGCCTGAGTACAATCTGCGATCGCCCGATCGTACTGCGCCAAATTCAAATAAGCCCCACAACGATTCACATAGATATCGGCATCATCGGGAGTAATTCTTAATGCTTCAGTATAATCCTCCATTGCCCCCTGATAATCTGCCAAAAAAAACCTAGCTCTACCGCGACTATAATAGGCTTGAGCATCATTCGGATTTAATCTAATCGCCTGAGTATAATCCGCGATCGCGCTTTGTTTGTTATCGGCGGCTGAATATGACAATCCCCGATTGGTAAAAGCTGTAGCATCTTCAGGATTCAACTGAATCACCTGAGTATAATCCGCGATCGCCGCTGGATAATTTTTCAGGCGATGATAAGCCAAACCTCTTTGATAATAAGCATCTGCATCCTGAGAATTATTCTCGATCGCCTTAGTATAATCATCAACTGCTGCCTTAAATTGATTTAATTTTAAATAAGCCAATCCCCGATTAAAATAAGCTGCTACATAATTGGGATCTTTTGCCAAAGCCGCCGTATAGTCTTCAACCGCTGCTTGATAATTACCCAGGTCTAATTGAGCATTGGCTCTTTGATAATAAGATTCTGCCGTAGGTTTCAGAGATATTGCTTGAGTAAATTGTTGAATCGCCGCCTGTCGATCCCCACTTGCGGCTCGTTCTTGGGCAATACTTTTTAACTCGGCAATCCGCTGATTCGTATAATTTTTCTTATATAGCCACCCAGCCCAGCCGCAGATAAAAATTAGCAGTCCTACGGCCATCATCATTTTTAGGCTTCTCACCTTTGACCCAGACATCTTCGATGAAATTGCCAAGTTTTCCGGTTGAGTTAAATCAATCGGACGTGGAGCCACCCGCGCCACCCCTTTTAATTGGGCAACTGGGGGGGGCGGTGGTGGCACGGGGATTGATCCGGGCTGAAGCTTTGATGGTGGTACTTTTAACTTTTTCAAAGCCGCCAAAACTTCCGGGGCTGACTGATACCGCTCCTCTGGATTTGAATGCACCATTTTATCCAGCATACTCACTACTTGGGGTCTGGCTTTGACCTGATCGTGCCATGCCAAAATTGGATTTTGGGGATTTTGATGATCCGATATCTGGATTAAATCTTTTCCCTGCAAGCCCGTCAGGGCTTGAATTGCAATTAAACCCAATCCGTAAATATCGCTACTGGTTGACTGACTTTGGCCAAATTCTAACACCAGTTGACTATCGATATTTTCAGAGTCATTCTCTGAAGATTCCCTATAAGTTTTTAGCAATTGAGTATTAATATCTTTATCTTGCACCAGCCCAAAATTAATCAACACCAATTTACCATCAGAACTCCGTCTAATTAAGTTCTCTGCCGTCACCTGGCGATGCACGATCCCATGTCCGTGAACAAAAATTAATATTTCCAAAATTTCCTGCAACAGTTTACATAGCTGGTCTTCGGGCATGGGTATCCCGTGGCCAATTTCATCCACCAGGGAATGACCTGTAATAAACTCTTCGACTAAATAAAATTCTTTGTTCTCTTGGAAAAACGCTAATAATTGGGGAATTTGGTTGTGTTTGCCAAGTCTTTCTAAAAATTCTACTTTTTTCTTTAAAATCAATTCGATAATTTCTATGGATTTACCCTGATTTCTGGGAAGAAGTAGTTGTTTGACAATGCATTTTGGTTCCCCAGGCCGATGAGTATCCACAGCCAAATAGGTTTGTCCCAAACCATTGGAACCTAATTTTTTCTCAATGCGATATCTTCTATCTAATAGTTGGCCAATCATTGCGGCACCCTGCGCTATGTTTGGTGGTGATGTTTATATTGTATTCAATTTGAGAATTTGATGCTGACCACGGCGGTCGGATTTACCATGAAAGTTGACCATTGGCAAACAGGGAAAAATATGTCCAGAATGTCCAGAGATTTTAGTCAAGGAGATACGATCGCCGCGATCGCCACAGCAATTGTCCCACAACAAGGGAGCATTGGCATAGTCCGATTATCTGGAACCGATGCTTTGGCGATCGCGAGGACTTTATTTCATGCTCCCGGATCTCAGCCCTGGGAAAGTCACCGCATCTTATACGGCTACATTTGCCATCCTCAAACGCAACAAGTGGTAGACGAAGCTCTGCTTCTGATCATGAAACCACCCCGGTCTTATACCCGCGAAGATGTGGTGGAATTTCACTGTCACGGTGGGATTATTCCCGTGCAACAAGTTTTGCAGCTTTGCCTAGAACAAGGAGCTAGACTGGCTAATCCTGGAGAGTTTAGTCTGCGAGCTTTTTTGAATGGACGCATTGACCTGACTCAAGCGGAAAGTATTGCTGATTTAGTCATGGCCCGTTCAGCGACTGCGGCTCAAACGGCACTGGCTGGTTTACAAGGTAAATTAACCCAACCGATCCGGCAACTCCGCGCCTGTTGCTTAGATATTCTGGCAGAAATTGAAGCCCGGATTGATTTTGAGGAGGATTTACCGCCGTTAAACGAGCCAGAAATTATCGCCAACATAGACAACATTTTGGCAGAAATGTCCAGAATATTGGCTACAGCGCATCAGGGAGAACTCTTGCGCTCTGGGTTAAAAGTGGCGATTGTCGGGCGACCAAATGTGGGCAAGTCCAGTTTATTAAATGCTTGGAGTCGGAGCGATCGCGCCATTGTCACGGATCTTCCAGGCACCACCCGCGATGTTGTGGAATCTCAACTGGTGGTTAAAGGCATTCCCGTGCAAGTTTTGGACACTGCGGGCATTCGCGAAACCTCAGACCAAGTAGAAAAAATTGGTGTCGAGCGATCGCGACGCGCTGCCCAAGCTGCGGATTTAGTGATTTTTACCATTGACGCCACCGCTGGTTGGACATCAGCCGATGCCGAAATTTATACCCAAGTTAAACATCGTCCTCTGATTATCGTCATCAATAAAATAGACTTAGTAGAAAAATTGCCCAGTTTGCCGGAGGGTATTCTTGATGCTAAGACTTCTGTAGAGGCGATCGGCACCTCCGCTACCCGGTTCGATCTTTTTTATGGGCAAGGTATCGAAGACTTAGAAAATGCCATATTAAAAGCCGTCAATCTGGGTGACATACAAGCCGCCAACTTAGAATTAACTATTAATCAACGGCAAGCCGCTGCCTTAACTCGCGCTTACACCGCCCTCAAACAAGTCCAATCAACCATTGCCGATAGTTTGCCCCTTGACTTCTGGACAATTGACCTACGCGGAGCCATTCAAGCATTAGGAGAAATCACTGGGGAAGAAGTCACCGAATCCGTGCTTGATCGAATATTTAGCCGCTTCTGTATTGGCAAATAGTGTTCAAAAAAACCCGGTTTTTCAAAAAAACCGGGTTTCTCTGCCAGCGGTTATTCGGCGCAATTAAGTTTGGGAGAGAAACCCGGTTTTTTCACCCTAGGCGATCGCCGCCATCATTTTGGCTTTAACAGGAATAGGTGAAGTCATAGCGCAGTTATAGCGCCGAATGATGTTTTACTTAGAAAGCGATCCATAGATAAATTTTAAGTCACATCTTCTATCTAACAGAATCACAGATAATTTGTATGTTAAATAAACATTAATTAAACTTCAATTAAGTATTAAATTTTGTTAATTATTTTTAATTAATGTCTGCCAATAAGTTTTTTAACTTTAAACAAAAAAACTGAAAATATATTAATTTTATTTATATTTTTCTGAAAAAAATTTAATCTTAATCATAGCCACTATAATTAATATCAATTAAATCATAATCGTCACCTTTAGGCCTATTTGAAACTGATAGCCACAGCCAAAAGAGTCCGTTACGGACTACAATCACTGCAACAGTTACAGTTGTGAACTGTCCCACAATTCTCAACATCCAAAACTCAACTGTTTTTAATATTAAAATTCAACGTAAAAAAAAGCCTATTCGCCTTTGAATAGACTTTGTGGTAAAATTTAAGGGTGATTTAAGGGTGAAGGGATTTAGCGCAATTTGCGGAGTTACTTCCCCTAATCTCTGATGATTTACTTATTGACCACTAGATCATTCTTTTGGAAAACTCCCTACACGCTCTACAGATTGACTATTGCCTAAACGTTCTACGGTCGCCGTTGTTGACACCATTGCCGCCAGGAGTTGATCGGGAACCACCGGAAAAGGCAATCGATGAATATCAGAATTAGGACCACAAGATATTTCTGCCGCCCCTTTCAAATCTTTTAGAGTAATATTTTCCAGCCCCAGGTCATCTAACGTTGCTGGCAAACCAATTTCCCCATAAAATTTCAAAAGCTGCTGTCTAGCAGTGGCAGCTAGTTGGTTGTTTTGCACCATTTCTTCCAGACGCAATTGCACCAAAATGCCGTAGGCTACTTTTTCTCCATGCAATGTGTGATGTTCTGGATCCACATGAGTTAAACCATTATGAACCGCATGAGCGCCGACGGTGCGACATTGAGCGCCCCCTAGTCCGCCGATCGCACCGGCCAGTAAAACAGTGGCGTCTACTACTTCCCGCCAGACTTCGCTCCCCGGTTGTTCCACGGCAGCGGCGGATTTTTGCAAAAGAATATCCCGAAGCACTCGCGCTTGTTGTACGGCAGCTACTAATAAAGTTTGCTCAGAATGACCGCTACTCACTGAGGCTTCATACCATTTAGCGATCGCATCCCCAATTCCGGCCACTAAAGTCCGTTTCGGCGCTGTAGCAATTAACTCGTAATCCAAAATCAGCAAATCAGGACAACCACCATCCAGAGGCACATCGTAAAGAAACGCCCCGCGATCGCTATATATATTAGACAAAGCCGTCCAAGCCGCACAGGTAGCCGCCGATGAGGGAATAGTCACCACAGGCAAATTACAACGGTGGGCAACCAGTTTCGCCATATCCAGAGATTTACCACCCCCAGTCCCAATAATGAAATCTGCTTGATGCCTCTCCACCGCTGCCATCAGCCTAGCAAGGCTGGCTTCGCTACAATCCGGGCGATAAGACCCTGGGTGAGTCACGATCTGCTGTGCGGCTAAGGCCGGTTGTAATCTTGAAAGGGTGACACTCAGAGAGGAATCTCCCCCGATAATTAAAGAATTTCTGCCGAACCTAGCCAAGATGTCTCCTACTTGTGCCAGAATCCCAAAGCCCCGCATCACTTGTTTGGGGGCTACAGTCAAAGTGGGCAGCGAAGCGAACTCGGCTGTAGTGCTAGGAAAGTTTTCAGAAGTTTTTTCACACATAATATTGGTTTTCCTGAATATCGTTCAATTGATTTGCCTACTGGCTTTCGATGTGGGGGGAAGATCCACAATCACTTCCTTTTTACTTTAGATCCCATAAAAGTAGAAGCGAGCGATCGGCCTCAAAAAAATATTTTCAGAAATATAAAATCCCAAAAAGCTTACCATACAAGGGTTTTGGGGGATAAAAAATTTTTTTTCAAAAAAAGTTGGTCAAAGGGGTTGACAAACCGATTTAGGTTTGTTAGATTAGTAAAGTGCCTGACGGACAAAAC
>NZ_LIUQ01000098.1 GCF_001276715.1 Planktothricoides sp. SR001
CTGGTGGCTGAACAATTGCCCATTAGTTTGAACAAGCCAGAAGAGTCAACAACAGCAACAGGCGGCGTCGAGGTGATGTTTCGTTATATGGGTTCAGTGTATATTCGTCCCAAAAATGCCAAATCCGAAGTCGTAGTCCATAGCATCACTCACCAACAAGGAACCGATGGCAATGATATTTTGATGATCACCTTTGAAAATAAAGGAACTCGCCGTGCAGTTTTATCTGACTTAAATTTAAACTTAACCAGCGAACAAGGCGCTCAAATTACCCTGAAACCAGAACAGCTAGAAGGGGTTAATAATGGGGTGATTTTGGCAGGTAATCAAAGACAGTTTTCAATCCCTTGGCCGGAAGCATTACCCGTAGGAAATGTAACCGCGACATTTACTTTTAAGGATGCGGAATAATCACCCCACTGATTACAAATCCGACCCGCGTAAATCCCATTTAAATATTTGATATGAGCAGAAGCCAAAAAACACCAATTTTTCTTCTGGATGAGACTCAAATTAAAGGCAAATCGTTTACCTTTATTGCTGTTGTGGGGATTCAGTTCAATTCTATTTAAGTCTTCACCTATTTTAGGGCAAGATGTCCCTTCTTCGTCGCCTAATGTGCCTCCTGACACCCAAAACCAAGAGCCTACCTTTGAGGGTATTTTTGGGAAACCTCGTGACCAAACCGAGAAAGTGATTGCGCCATTTTTTGTTGATGGACAACAGAGGGGTCAGGTATTGCTCATCCTGGGAAATATTCCCGCAGTGCGGATTCAGGCCGCACCATTATTGACTGAAACGGGAAAAGTGGTTCGTGAAGATACACAAGCAAAACTGACTGATGCGGTTGATGCTGAGGGAAATATCAGTTTAGAAGTTTTGCAACAAAATGGCTTACAAGCAACTTTTGATTACGCAAAATTAGAGCTACAGATTCAAGTTCCACCGGCTCAACGTCTCACAAATATCGCTAATTTAAATGAAAGAAGATTGCCACCAGGGGCAGAAAATGCTCTCACTCCCAGCACTTTGAGCGGCTATCTTAATTTTCGGGGCGATCAAGATTATATTTGGTCTGGTTCAGGTGATATCGGTCGTCAACCCCTCCGTTTTTCTGTAGATGGTGCGTTGAATTATAAAAACTGGGTATTCGAGGGACGCAGTGATTTTAGCGAAGGTAGAAACCCTAATTTTCTTAGGGGAGATTTGCGAGTAGTTCGCGATACACCCGAGCAAGCTTTACGTTATGTAATTGGCGATCTTTCAATTCCGGTGACTGGATATCAAAATAGTCAGGCTCAAGTGGGAATTTCTATAGCCAGAAATTTTGGTTTACAACCTTATGTCATCACTAGACCTATTAGCAAATATGAATTTTTCTTAGAAACAGATTCACGGGTTGATGTATTAGTTAATGGTCAATTAGAACGCACGTTACAGTTACCTGGCGGACGACACGATATTCGCGATTTACCTTTGAATGCGGGAACTAATGATGTAGAATTAGTTATTACTGATAATGTGGGTCGGGTGCAAAGACTGAATTTTTCTAATCCTGTAGCTGCCGATTTATTAGCGCCAGGACTCCAGCAATTTGCCTATAGTTTGGGTTTTCTATCTTCTGATAGTTCTGGCGATCGCACTTATGATTTTACTCAGCCGATTTTGACTTTATCTCATCGGTTAGGTATTACCAATAGCTTAACATCAGGGATTTATCTCCAAGCTAGTTTCGCTCAACAACTCATGGGTTGGGAATCAATTTTGGCAACTGCCTATGGTAATTTCGGATGGGAAATTGCCCTCAACAGCGATCGAGAGTTGGGCATTGATTATGCAGCTAGGTTACGTTATGAATACTTGCAAACTGGTGCAAATAATCCATCTCAACGTTCATTTAGATTAAGTATAGAATCTAGGGGATCTGATTTTACTAGAGTGGGAGAAGAAAACCCACGCAATGATTTTTCTTACGATATTAATGCTAATTATAGTCAAAAATTATTCTGGAATATGCGAGGTAATCTTAGCGCCAGATATCAGTTGGGCCGCGATGTTCTCAATAGTTATAGATTGGGCATGGGTTTTTCTAGATCATTTCGCAATGGATTAAACATTAGTTTGAATCTCAGTCAAACTCTTGATAAAATGGGTTCTGATGAACAACGGGCTTACGTTAATTTATCTTGGTTGTCACCACAAGGTCGCCAATTTATCCAAGCCTCAACAGATATTAATAATAGACGAGAGCCTAGCCATCGCCTGAACTGGAATTATAACCCGTTGCGAACGATCGGAACGCCAAGAAGTTCCCTCGGTTTAGCCCAAAATGACAGCGGTTATAACTTGACCGGGCGATTATCTTATACGGGTTATCGTTTCAATTGGGATTTATCTAATGATTCGGTTTTTGCCGGGGATGGAAATTATACGATCGCTAACAAAACTCAAGTCAGTTTTGGTACTGCCTTAGTGTTTGCAGATGGTCATTGGGGTTGGTCACGTCCGATTAGTAATAGTTTTGCTTTAGTCATTCCTAACGAAAGCCTAAGAGATCAAGAAATAGGCATTAATCCCAGTGTAAGCGGCTATACCACCCGCATTGATGATTTAGGGCCTGGTGTCGTATCTAATTTAGATCCTTATCGGATTTCTAGTCTTACCATTGATGCGCCCAATTTACCGATAGGAATGGATGTAGGAAATCGGGTGATTATGCTTTTGCCAACCTATCGCAGTGGCACATTAGTGCGGTTGGGAACCGATGCTACAGTTTTTTTAAGAGGTGTATTGTTAAATGCTAATGGTGAACCGGCTTCTTTGCAGTCAGCACAGATTGTTTCTCTTTCCGATGGCAACTGGCAGCCTGTGACTTTGTTTACCAATCGAGCGGGCCGATTTGCCACAATCGGCTTAAAACCCGGTCGTTATGAAATCCGCTTGTTGACGAACCCTCCATCAACAGTTCAGTTTGAAATTCCTCCTGATACAAAGGGAATATACGACATCGGCACGCTTCAACCTCCTTGATCGGGTTCCAATCCCGACAGCCGCCCCGCCGCCGTGAAGTGTGCCGGACGGCACAGGACTCAATTGGGACAAAAGCTACGCACAAGCGTAACCTGGAGATGGTAAGGAGGGCAACAGCCCCACCCGAAAACTCACTATCAAAGGTGTGAAGCGGGCCGTAAAGGGCGATCGCTTCCCCATCTCGGAGGGAATCGTTGAGTTTCTATGGTAAATATTTGTGGGTGTTGGGTTTCGTTCCTCAACCCAACCTACTAGGCTGATTTATATACGGATATGGTGGGTTAAATTTTATTATAACACCCGACAAGATTGGCTACAAGATTGGCGATCGCATTATTTGATCGCATTATTTGATCGCATTATTTGATCGCATTATTTGATCGCATTATTTGATCGCATTATTTGATCGCATTATTTGATCGCATTATTTTATGAATAGAAATAGTTTAGCTTAACTCAGATTTCATAAAATCTATAAACTCCAAGATATTTCGAGATTGCCCAGGTTCAACGTTAATTTCTGAACCAATATGAATATGATGGGGAAAATTGAATAAATCTGGAAAATGCTTGACGCTACCAAGGGCGCTTTCTAAGAAATTGTTTAGATAGATCCATCCATTGATAACGATAATTTAAGGTGAAGATGTGGTTATCTTGAATTGTGAATGATTCAGCAATTTCCAATAACTCGCTGTTAATCAGGGTTAAACGAGCCAGAAAATAGCCGCGATTTCGGAAAATTCGCTCATCACTAATCTTGATCGCAGATTGGGCTACCAGTGAGCTTCTCCTTAACAGCCGCCATATATTGCTCTAAAGTCATACTTTTTCAGGGACTTTAACTTGGGTCGAATTACAGCTTGTTCATTAGAATTTTGTAAAACTTGTATGATAAACTGAAGCTGTACTCAATGCAGACCAGATTCAGCTATGGGACGTTACTCTATTGATCTTAGACAAAAAGTGGTGACTGCTTATAAATTGGGCAAAGGCTCTATTCGGCAAATAGCCGAGCAGTTTATGATCAGTCCTGCCACTGTCCATAGTTATATCAAACAAGATCGAGAAACGCAAGATTTAACTCCTAAAAAACCAGGGTCAAACCGTCCTGGAAAACTAGAGGCTTATCGAGACTTTATTATTCGGATGGTACAAGATAACCCCGATTGGAGAGTGAGGCAATATCGGGAATATCTCCTCACAGAGCCGGATGTTTATGTCAGTGTAGGAGGAATGTGTGAATTCCTCAATAAACTTGGACTGGGCGAAGCATTCGCGGAGCGGGCTAGTGATTTCAACCAAGAACCACTGGCGCGAATGCTATCGCCCCTACAAAAAAACTTACGGAGCGGAGAAGATGGCAACATCGGTAAGGTCAAAAACAGCGAGTTGATTACCGGGAGAGGGTTAGAGATCTACCAGAGGAGAAAATGATATTCATTGATGAGACAGCATTCTGGGTGGGGATGAGTCGGGAGGTGGCCAGGAGTGAAAAGGGTAAAAAGGCATTTTGTTTAAGACCCTTTTATAAAGGGAGAAAAATGACCTTAATTGGGGCAATAAGTATTGAAGGAGTTGTAGCGAAAAAAGCAATTGAAGGCTCGATGAAAGGGAAGGACTTTAAGGAGTTTGTAGAAGATGACCTGGTTCCTAAGCTGAAGCCAGGGGATGTGGTAGTGATGGATAACCTGAATATTCATTCCATTGAAGGTATTGAAGAATTAATCACGGCTACGGGAGCTAGAGTAGAATATTTACCACCCTATTCACCAGACTTTAATCCGATTTCTATGTTGTGGTCAACAGTGAAGTCACTGGTAAGAATGTTCCCAACACGAGCAATGGAAGTGCTAGAAAAGTTAATTGAAGTTGCTCTGATTGTGAGCGGAAAAGACAGCTTCAATAACTGGTTTACTAAATGCTGCTATTGTAATTAGTAATTATCGAACAAGCTGTACTTGTTGTTATAACTAACCGTAACAACCGACTACGAGCGGTTAGCAATTAATCAGACAAAAACCTTGACCGAGGTTTCAGAACATCAATGTCAAAGAAGCAAGACATAAAATTATCACTTAATTTACTCTAAGTGAAATATTTTTATGGGGAGTTTTGTTCCATCCTTAAGTGAATTCAGGAATCTAGAGAAAAAAATCAAATTCAGAAACTAATTCGCCATGATAGTGGTCAGAAAAATTAATAATCCCGAAAAATATGCCAATCGCTTGATTGGCTCAACCATTGATGAAGATCCTATTCAAGAGAAAATCTATGCATAGATTTCCGGAATTTTTCACAATCGGGTTGTAACTTCTAGCACCAAATTTGTAACATCACCGCTGATGCAGCCAAAGCAGGCAGGAGAATTGCTATGAACCGCACCCCTCTAGATGATTGCCAACTAGAAACAGTAAATCCCATAAAAGCACGGTTCCATCGGATTGTCCTTGCTTTACTCTTTACTGGGGTTTTATACTTTAATGTAGAACCCCATCAGGAACAGGTGACACGAACCGTCTCTCCATTAAAGGATGCACCGATTCTGATTACACCCATCAAGCAAGTGGCTTTATTTAATAAAGCAAATTCTGCCTCAGATTAATTCTCTCAATCCAATCAGTGTCAGCCAAAACATACTTCAAAAACATTGCCAGGGAATTGCCAGGTAATTGTGTGATTCAAGAGAAAAATTGGCTGAACTGATTAAAAGTCTTCCAGGTTTCTCTGAGATCCGCACTGGGATTTTTGGCATCAAAACTGGTTGGTTCGGAATATTGGTGGGCGATCGCCTGACAATTTTCCACTCATTTTCCACCTGTAGTCCCATAGATCAATCCCCTGTGTGACTTAGATATTTGTGGTCTTGGTCAAGTAACTATGTTCATAGAGTCATTTTCAAAAAAATTTTTACTGCTATCCAAGCAGATCCTCTACGATAATCTACTATGCTTGATGAGATGGGTATCAAACCAGCGAAGTGAATATTCGACAGACAATCTGTGCGAATATGTGTGGGTTTCATCCAGCGTGACGGTTTGGCCGATCCATAAACCTTTCGATGAAAACGTAGTTTAGACTTAGTTTGGATATGTTAGCAATTTCTGAAATTCCCATTCTCAGTTCTTTGATTTTTCAAGTTTCTTTTACCTTGGTGCTTTCTGGACTTTTACTCTGGCAAGCATTTCAAGCGTTGAATGAAGTCAAAGACAAGTAATTTAATTAGACAATTCTGGCATCAGGAGTCTGTTTAGGGGGGAAATCTTTGTTCTGTTGATCCACCACAAACCCGGTTTCCAAATCCCCTCAGACCACAAACCCGGTTTTTTCAAGAAACCGGGTTTGTCTGTTGTTTGGCAATACAGGTCAAGGGCAAATTAGCCCAAAAATTTAATCTGGTTTAATCTGGCAGTTTTCCCAAGGCGATCGCCGCATTTTGACCGCCAAACCCAAAGCTTAAACACAAAACATTTCTTAAGTCATTAGCTTGGGCATTGATCACGAAATTTAAATCAAATTCTGGCTCGGTTAAGCCCACACAAGGGGGCAAAAATCCATCTTTTAACGCCATGAGACTAAAGGCGATCCCCAAGGCACCGGATGCCCCCAAAGTATGACCTGTAGAGCCTTTTGTAGAACTGACCGCCACTTTTGGCGAAAATAACTTTTGAATTAAATTAGCTTCAAATTGATCGTTGAGGAGAGTGCTGGTGCCGTGACTGTGGATATAGTCGATATCAGCGGCAACTAAATGACTGCGATTTAAACATTGAGCGATCGCCTTTTGGGCAATGTTTCCCTCCGGGTCAGAAGAATTCACCGCACAAGCATCATTGGTCAGTCCTACGCCCAAAATTTGGCCATAAATTTTCGCCCCTCGATTTTTGGCCAATTCCGCTGTTTCCAACACAAAAACCGCCCCCCCTTCCCCTAACACCAATCCTTCCCGGTGGCGATCGAAAGGATAGCAACCTGTTTTCGCCAAGGCACCCATTTGTGCAAACCCAGCCAAAGTTAAACGGGTCACGGGGGCTTCCACTGCCCCAGCTAACACACGGCAGCATTGCCCGCTTTGAATCAGTTGAAAAGCACGAGCGACACTCCAGATCCCCGTAGCACATGACGCCATTGGCGCTAAAACTGTATCCGTTGCTCCCACCAGTTTAGCGGCGGCGATCGCCCCGGCATGAGGCAGACTGCCCAACCAATCTTCTAAATGTGCTTCTGGGCAATAATTTGGGTCAATGGCTTGATATCGCAAATAATTGACTAAATATTGTTCCCACCGGGCTTGCTGACTGCGAGAAGAACCGATCTCCACCCCACAGTCAGGCAGAGGTGGGGCTAAACCGGCATCTTTCAAAGCGGCAGGGACAACCTGCTCAATTAAAGGAATCAACTGAGCAGGGGTTTCCCCAATTAACCCCAAGGGTCGGGGGGGTAATTCTGAGAAGGGTTGTCTCAGCTTAATGGCTGATTCCCCAGCAATTAAACGCAACCAGCTTGTCTCCAGGCTGGAGCCTAAAGCTGAGAGCAAACCAATCCCAGTGACGACAACTTGCACAAAAAACCTGAGAAATAAAAGTTAAAAATTTAGGCAATTTTTAGCTATTTTTAGCAACTTTTGATTATAACCTAAATTTGATTACTTTTTCAAGTTTTCTGCACCCTGTGTCACTTTCGCGGATTGAATGCGATCGCCTTGTTGAATTTGATCCACCACATTCATCCCGTCAGTGACATAGCCAAACACGGCATAATTGCCATCCAAGAAAGACAAATCATCCAAAGCAAAGTAGAACTGGGAAGAAGCGGAATCGGGAGCCTGCGATCGGGCCATCGCCACAGCGCCTCTGGTATGGGGCAATGCCGGTGGCTGAGAAATTCGCGCCATCTGGAAAGTTTTACTATAAATGGGACTCTCGGCTCCTTCCGGGGTAATTTCTAGGGGAATAAAGCGACGATTTCCCTGTTCGTCAATAAAACCACCTGTTCCCATATTAGCCACCGGAAAATTGGGATTTTTCCCTTGGGGGTCGCCACCTTGAACCACAAATGGCTGGGGTTCACGGACAACCCGGTGAAATGCCAACCCGTCATACACACCCCGTTGTACGAGGTCTACAAAATTTCCGGCAGTGACTGGTGCCTTAGTGCCATCCACTTCAATAGTAATGGGCTGACCTTTCACAGTCATCACTACGGTCGCTTTTCCTTCTAACTGGGGTAAATTACTCATATTCATTCCATCATTTTGACTGATTGGCGTAGCAGTGGCATTGTCGGTTGGGGTGGATGTGGCAGTATTTGCCGCACATCCAGCCATCAGCAAGGTGCCGATCATCAACAGAGACATAAACCAATGCTTGATTGGAAACTTCATACGCGAACCCTTATCGCAAACAGCATATTTCCGAAATCATCTTATCTACAGACCGGGCAATTTCCGGCGATCGCCCGCTCACTTCATCAGGCGGCGTCATCCTGATGCCGTGGATTTAGTCGATTTAGTCGATTTAAGACACAAAACAGGGTCTATAAACCTTCCAGGGGAACCCGCAAAAACTGAGCCAGTTCAGCCCCTTGATTTTCTAATTCTGAGAGGGGTAACGGTTGTCCGACGCGACTCAGCGGGATGGGATTACGTCCTTTTACACGCAAATAAAGCTCCCGACGAGGATTTAACCCTTCTTTAATATCCACACGCACCGCTTGGACATCTTCCGTAGAGTAGGTAATATCCACCTGGCGATTTTTGCCCGGATATCCCCAACGGAAAATCCGCACCTGGCCTGTTTCTTTGTTAAATTCATTGTAACCGCCGCCAACATCCCAAAGAATCACCAGCCACAGGTACAATCCCAGGAGATTACCAGCCACTCCATACAGTCCCATGACTAAGCCTTGGGGGACGAAAATCAGTTGAGTGGCATCTGAAACTGGCAATAAATTAATTTGCAAATAGCTGGAAATTCCCGCTAACAGAAAGCCAGTGGCTCCCAGGGTGACAACTGTAGCCCAAAAGTAGTTACTGGGACGACGAGAGCCAATAATTTGCTGAATTAGCACGCGATCGCTTTTAGAGATAGTTTTTGTGGTCATGGAAATCTTCGGTAGTGTGGAAAGCTCATCAATCAATGAATACACAGGTTTTTTGCCCGGATTGCTGACCCCGGATGGAAATTTCTGACTCCCAGGAATTGCCAAGCATCAGAAAGATCATCCAGACAGAGGCGATCGGCAACTGCCCGCAGGAAGCATCTTCGTTAGACCGTTGATGCTGGGCTGAACCGAGATGAATGATTCGCACTCATTTATCTGTAACCTGCGCTCTGTAACCTGCGGTTTTGGCAAAATGCCCCTTAAATTACTCCGGCTGAACATCTGAGTTTAATTTCAGCGCGACACAACCGGGTTAACCTGAGCCAATCTCAGATCATAACTCTGTAAGCTACTCACATTTAAGTAATTTTAGGGATCGATTCCCAGCTTAGAGTCCGATCGCTAAGATGCATTAATCCAGAGCCAAGGGCGATCTGGTCATTTTCTTGGCATTTTTCGCCATTTATTTCAGGTTTGATTTAGGTTTGATCTCGGTTTGATCTACTTAAGAAGGCATTTTTTAGTTGGATCTAGTGAAAAAACTTATCAAAACAATCAGAATTTTATGGTTTTTTCATATTTTACTCCCTAGAGCGGCGATCGCCCTGGAATCTGCTGCCCACAAGCGCCGATTTTAATGAGTATTTTTAACGACTGAAGCCAAGCTACCAGGGAAACTCAGGCAGATTTTGTGGCGATCGCGGTGTTTGGCCAAATATTTGGCCAAAAAAGGGGTTTACTAAATTTTGGTAAATATTCTATAGTTATGTTAAGTTAATGAGAACGCTTGCGATTCTTGTCCACCAAGCAGATTAGATAAAAGATAAAAGTTATGACAATCGCCATTGGACGCAGCCAAGAGCGAGGATGGTTTGACGTACTCGACGACTGGCTGAAACGCGATCGCTTTGTATTCG
>NZ_LIUQ01000161.1 GCF_001276715.1 Planktothricoides sp. SR001
TTTTGATTCTTCTACTGCTTTTATTTTACCCAATGGTGCAACTCGTTCCCCGGATGCTTCTTGGGTAAGTCAAGCCCGTTGGGACGCATTGACTCCAGAACAAACAAGCACTTTTGCTAATATTTGCCCGGATTTTGTCGTGGAATTGCGATCGGGTTCCGATAGTCTTAAGCCCCTGCAAGAGAAAATGCAAGAATATATGGATAATGGGGCAAAACTGGGTTGGTTAATCGATCCACAAAATCGTCAAGTGGAAATTTATCGGCCAGGGTTAAAAGTAGAAGTATTGGCAAATCCCACCGAGTTATCTGGGGAAGAAGTATTACCGGGTTTTGTGTTGAATTTGCGGCGGGTTTGGGGGTAACAAAATTTTTTGTTTATGCCACTTGATCGGCTTATAATAAAAAACACACCCTAAATTTATCTGTTAAATTTCAGCTTGCAGCTTTTGACGGATTACTAAAAGCTGAAAGCTGAAACTTTACCAAATAACTTGTGGAGAAATACCCGATGACTTACATCCTACCTAAACTCCTGAGTTTTGAGGAGTTTATTGCCCAATATGGGGATAATACACGCTATGAACTGATTGATGGAGAACTTCGAGACATGGAACCCACAGGTCTTCACGAATTGCTGGGACTATTGCCGGTAGAATTTATCTGGAAATTTTTCGGGCAAATTTTAACTGGTTGGTTCCTAAAAATTGTTTAATCAAACCTCTATATGCGACAGCGACAGCATTGCGTCCTGACGTAGTTGTTTTAGATAAAAATGAGCTTAGTCAAGAACCTCTTTGGCAAAAAGAACCGCTAATTTGCAACGGCAATACTATCAAGTTGGTGGCTGAAGTGGTTAGTACCAATTGGCAAGATGATTATGCGATAAAAGTCGAAGAATACGCTTTTTTAAAGATTCCCGAATATTGGATTGTTGATTTTCGGGGTTTGGGGGGCTGGCAATTTATTGGGAATCCTAAACAACCGACTTTTACGGTATGCAAATTAGTGGATGGAGTATATCAGCTTGTTTCTCACGTTTTTCCTGATTTAAAATTGCGACTGAAAGATGTTATGCTTACTTAGAATAAAAAGGCGATAGCGTAAAAATTTTTTGCAGGTTGGCATAACCACAAAGACACAAAGAACACAAAGAAGCCTAAACAGCCGATTTCTGAGTTTTTTGGGCAG
>NZ_LIUQ01000033.1 GCF_001276715.1 Planktothricoides sp. SR001
TTTCTGCATGAACGAATCGCACATATATCAATATCGTAAGGGTTTTGCCCATCTGACCACAATCGCCCAGCCAACCATATCAAGCGAAAATCAAGTCCCTGACTTGGGGTATTGGGAAAGATAACTTTTACGGAAATGTAGAGTAAGCTTAATGCAAAAACAAAAATTGCTAAATATAAACTAAAGTGATACTTATCGATTTTTTTTCTATACCTAATCATGATTCTTATTCCTGGCATAACTGCCCATAGGTTAAACAAATTAGCGGTCAAAAGAAAGAATAATCGAGCAATTAAACTGAAAGCAAAGCCAGATATGACATTAAGCGTTCGCCAATAGAAACGCAAAACTCACAGCTATTTCATAAAACCTTTGTCAAATGCAGCCTTCAGATTTTTTTCTGGCGATAGTGATTAAAGGGAATCATACCGTTCCATTAGTGAAAATTATGTATATCCATTAAAAAGGATACTTTCTTTATTCATTGTATATGTGTGGCTAGTTATCCTGACTTATGCGATTTTGCTTTTTGATCCAACCCATAGGCCACAGTCAATGCCGCTAATATCGCAATCATGGGGACACTGGGAAAATGATAACGGTCTTGGGAAATAATTACTGCATGAACTCCAGCCAAGTAGCCCCATATTACCACGGTTGGATGAGTCAGCATGGTCAACCATCCATATTGTTTTCCTAAGATCAAAATCCCGATTAATCCCAGTCCTAAAGCGGGCAGCCAATATAATTGGTTAATAATCTTTAGGGGCAATAAAATGCCGGAACCATAACGAGATACTAAGCCTTTTTCATTCCAAGCCACGCCAATACTTTCCCGGCTATGGGTGTCAATTAGCCTGATGATGCAACGTTGAATAAATAGTAAAGGTTTCTCTTTGATATGCTCTCTAGCCAAAGACTTTAAGTATTGATTTTTTTGGGATTGATTCATTCCCTTTGTCTCTTCTGGCAAGTGCATATATCCGCCGTTAGAATTGGGATTGTTGCCCATCCATAATACGGCACCAGAATTGGTAGAAAGTAGGGTAAATTGTCCGAAAAGTTGGGTGTTGCGATACGACCAGGGGGCAATTATTATGGCCATGATCAGAAACATGACCAGGGTGGCTGTAACGGTTTTAAAGATTTCTCTGGTTTTGATGACGCGAAAAAATAATAGCAGAAAAGGAATTAATAATGCCGTGGGTCTGACATAGCAAGCTGCTGCCATAATCACTCCTACTCCAATGGCTCGCGATCGCAGAGTAAATTTTTCTTCCAGCCATAAACATAAAGCCGCCATCACCAAGGCTGTAAATAATAATTCACTGGCTAAGACGGTGGTAAACTGGATTTGGGCAGGCCAAAATGCTAGGATGAAGCCAGTTAAAATAGCAATTCGCTGACTAAACCACTTTTCGGCCAAATGCATGGAAACCCAGATGGTTCCTGCCGCCAGCAATAGGTTGAAAAGAATAATTGGCCAGTAAGTATGACCAAATATTTTGTAAAAGATCGCATATATAAATGAAGTTCCCGGAGGCCAAAAAGCAGTTAACTCGTTAACGCCCCAGCCAAAGCCGTTTCCTTTGGCCAAATTTTGGGCAAACACATCGTAAGCATTGCTATCGGATACGGGGACTACGGGAACCGCGATCGCCCATAATAGCCGCAGGAACAATCCAATTAATATAATTACTCGGTAGGGATTTTTTAACGGATTTTTTAACATATAAGTAATCCTGACATATTTCAATAAATTTAATTTGCCGATATGTCTAATAGGTGTTTGTGGAGCAGCGAAAATTCTTACGCCAGTCAATTTATCTCGTCTAATCAATCACTAGACTGGGAAAATCGCCTTTTTTAGAGCGGATAAATTTCCCGATCCATCAAACCTATCAATTCAATATGATATATCAGACAGACGGATAAAAAATCTGTTTTCTCCACTTATTTGATTTAGCTATCTATTGAAATCGATAATAAAATTCATTGATTTAGACTAGGCAAAACATTTTGAATAATATCTTCCATAGACACGCTCATAATCCACCATTTTCAACCATGAATTGATCGACTAAGATTTATTAATTTAACCATACCAGGAGTAAAAATTGGACTAAGTTAAATTGCTTAGTCTGAGCGAGGATCCCTAATGTCAAAAAAATCACAAAATTTACGATTTTTTTGGGGCGACCTAGAGCAAACAGGGCGCATATATGCCTCGTCGATTTTAACTGATTATTTTGGGATGGTGGGAGTTGTTTAAAAAACTTTACATATTGAAATAAGTCAGTGAAAGAAGCCGATAAAAAATTGGTGCCTCTAGCTACCCAAGATCGGCAAATATCATCCGCCTGACGATCTAATCTGGACAGCCAGAAAACTACTTTGGGAGAAAAATATGGGGATAATGTATTGTAGATTCAGCTTTCTGGTCAGCGAAAAGATCCTAAATAGTCATAAAGTCTTGATGACTTGATCAAACATCATGCTAGATTTAACCCAATTAGCCAAGCAAATGCAGGGAATTAGTCAGCATTTGCAGAAGGAGGCGGAAGCATCCCGGCAACGGTTGGACGTTGCCCAAAAACTCTTGGATAAAGCCCAATGGCGGCAGGCAGAGTTGATTAAACGCCGGGAAAGTTTGTGCGATCGCATGGTATTTTCCCCGCCCGTCCCCGTGGAACCCCTGCATATTCACCCGATGATCCAAACTCCGCCAAAAGTGCATACAATTTTGGCCACCGATGGATCGCAAATTGCCCCCAGCCACCATGAAATTGCCTATTGTTATCTAATTAATATTGGGCGGGTGGTGTTGCACTATGGGGAAAGTCGTCATCCATTATTAGATAGTATTCCAGAAGTATTTTATCGCCCGGAAGATTTATATGCGTCGCGGCAATGGGGGATTAAAACCGAGGAATGGATGGGACACCGCCGAACGGCAGCAGAGGCAAAGGCTTTAGCAGAGTTGGCGACTGCGGTGAGAACTGGACTGAAACCAGAAAAAACCGAGATGCCTATGTTGGCAATGGTAGATGGTTCGCTGATTTATTGGGTGCTGGAACCGTTGCCCAATGATGCCCGCGACATTATTTTATCGATTATTTTTGCCGCTTGGGAGGAAATGCGCCGTTGCCGGGTGCCTTTGGTGGGCTATTTGAGTGCGTCTCGCAGTAGTGAGTCTTTGAGTTTTCTGCGGTTGCAAGCTTGTCCCTATCCAGAACCGGACTGTTATACTCATTGCCCGATCGCCCCGGATACGGTACATCGTGCTTATAACGATAAAACCCCTTGTCAAATTTTTGACCCTTTACGGGATACTACGTTTTGGGCTTCGGTGTTGCAACCCGGGCAACGCAGTCCCCTTTGGCGCAGCAGGGCAAGAATCTTGGACTTGTACGGGGAAGAAAACGCGGTCTATTTTTGTTATGTCCATGTGGGGCCAGAAATTGCCCGGATCGATCTGCCTGCTTGGGTGGCAGAAGATGACGATATGCGCGAGTCGGCTTTTAGTCTGATATTGGCCCAGGTAAATAAAGGCTATGGCTATCCGGTGGCTTTGGCAGAAGCCCATAATCAGGCAGTGGTTCGGGGAGGCGATCGCGCCCGATTTTTTGCCCTGTTAGAACAGCTTATGATTAAAGCCGGGTTGCCCAATGTGAGCACTTCTTATAAAGAAGCCCGCAAACGGGGCTCTATTGCCTAGACTGAGAAACCGGGTTTCTTGCCCAAATCTAGGGATAGAGATGAGAAACCGGGTTTCTTGCCCAAATCTGAAAATTTAAGCCAAAATTGTCATAGAAACCCGGTTTCTGTCACCAGCTTAGATATCAGGATCAATTCCCAGTTCTTTCAACCGTGCAGCCAATTTTTCTGCCCGTTCTTGTTCCAGCTTAAGATTGGACTCAGCGCGATCGGCCCGTTCTCGTTCTTCTTCGGCCAACTCGAAGGATAATTTCACTAAATTACCCGCCGCATCATAAAAGCGTAACCAAGTGGCTGTCTCTCGCAGGATAGTTCCTGACCAAGTACCCAACCATAGTCCTAAACTGTCGCACCACAGCCATCCTCGTTCGTCAGGAGTTATTTCTTCATAACGGAATTTTTCGCTAAGTTTCCAACCTTGTAGCGACTCCGGGACAAAGGGGTCATAGACAAAATAATGTCCGGTTTTGAAAGTTTGCTCGTAAAGTAACTTTTTCTTTCCCTTGTCCACTGCCGCAGTGGAGGGGGACATTAACTCGACAATGACATCGGGATAACGTCCGTGTTCTTGCCAAACTACCCACCCTTGACGCTCTTTGGTGCCATCGACATTTAAGGTGACAAAGAAATCCGGCCCTTTAAAGTCTCGATTTCTGGCTTGTTCTACCGAGTAGTAAACAAACATATTGCCACCAGTAAAATAATCTTCGCGTCCTTGATAAGCTAGGGTCACAGCTTCAATCAAGGCATTCATGGCGATGCGATGTCGATTGCTTTCCAAGGGTTCTCCGTCGTCAAATATTAAATCGGTTGGGGGGAGTTCGGGAGTCCACTCTTCTTCGAGTGGGAGATTTTCCGTTGGTTGTTCTTGCTCGCGAGTTAGTTCCACAGGCATTTTCTGATTCCCCAATTTATTGGACAATTCTAGCTTAATTGATTCATCGGGGCGCCCCTGAAGCTGGGAAACCGGGTTTCTTGGATTTGAGGTAGAGGCGATCGCCCGTGGGTGGAGATGAGAAACCGGGTTTCTTGCCCAAATCTTCGCCATAGAGCAAAAATTGTCATAGAAACCCGGTTTCTTGTACCAGAGCGATCGCGCATTATTTTTATGGTAAATGTGAACCAGGAAATGGGGATGAAATTGACCACAGAGACACAGAGGGTACAGAGAGATATTTACCTCTGTACCCTCTGGGATTAAGCTTTGAAACGAATGGATTCCTAGACTGAGGAATATTGTTGACCAATTTCTCCCAGTAATTTCATTAAATTATTCCGCTCGGATTCGTTGGGTAACTTCTGGACTAACTCTGCCACCTTGAGTAAATCCTGCGATAGTGCATCTTTTTTGACAAGCCGGGCTAAATCCTGGTAATTAATAGAGTTATTGCTCCAGATAATTCTGTCATCAGTAAACGCAATTCCTACTGTAGACGGAAAACTACTGGTATCTATGAAAGCAATAACTTTTTCATTATCCTTGATAGATAGCCATTTATCAAAAGCAGTTGAGAGCTTATCCAATGGTATATTTGGAGCATAGAAAGCATTGGTAAAGCTGTATTTTCCCTGTACTTGATTTTGCAGAAACTCTCCGATATAACTGGGGAGTTCTTCTTCAGTATAGGTGTAGGTTCGAGTTTCTAGCTGGGATAGCACTTCTTGCTCTCGTTTCTTTGCATTTTTGAGCAATGACCAAACTAAAAATGCTGTCCCGGATGCAACCACTGCCGCACCGCCAGTAATAACACTAATTCCACCAAAAGCTGCGATCGTCGCAGTAGTTGCCGCAGCACCGGATAAAGTTCCGGCTACTCCCAAAGCACTCGCCGCAGTCCAAGCACCTAAAACACTTGTAGCGCCTGCAATTGTCCCTGTCCCGATCGCAATTCCCAGGTTTTTTTGGTCTTCGCCGTCCATTTGTGAGACTAATGTGATCGATACAATTCCGGCTGCTCCGATCAGCGCGGCGCCCCCGGTAGCTACGGCTAACCCGCCAAGCATTCCCAAACCACCTGTAGCCACAGAACCACCACCCAAAACAGCTAATGTGGCATTGGTCGCAGCCCCTCCAGATAACGTGCTAATCAGAGTACCCGTACCTGCTGATACTCCACCTGCACTGATCACATTTGTCGCAAACGGGACGATCGCGGCTCCTATCTGGCCAGCTTTTTGCACTTGCTTTTTGACCTTGTTACCTTCCCGGAAAAGCATCTGTGCTATTTGAACTAATTTTTGTTGATCGTCTACATTCTTCTGGCTAACAATCTTGTCTAAATTCTGCTGGCTGGCAGTCTTGTAAACATCTTTAGCATTATCTGGAATATCCGCTTGAGCGATCAATGAGTCTAAGGCTTTTAAGGTTTCTGTATCTTCTACCGTCTTGCCGTCGCGTACCTGCTGATAAATTGACAGGTAATTTGCTTTTTGTTCTTCGGTTAGTTTTGGACTTTTCAAAATCTCGTTAACTAAAATAATATCAACGGTTAAAGCCCTTGATTTAGCACTGGCTAAAGAGTAAGTTGCCTTAATTTCTGATGGCAAGTCTGAACCAGCAACAATTGCATCTAAATCCGTGAGAGCGTTAAAGTCAGGAACAGGTTCATCAGCACGCACATAAGCAAAAGTTGCTCGAATTAGTTTCTTCTGTTCTGGACTCAGTGTAGATTTTTCTAAGGTAGAGTCAATGGTTTTCTGAAGTCCCACTAAGCGGGAATTGGTACTGGCAAGTTGATAGCGATTTTTAATGCTGCTGTCCAGCTTAGAAGAAGCGATCACATAATCTAATAAATCTAAGGCAATCAAATCCTGAACATATTCACCATTCTCAATTTGCTCATAAACTGATTTACATTTCTCTTGGCTAGATTCTGGAATCAGAAAGTTTGTCTTTTGGTCAATTTCTTGAAAAACTTGAGCCTTTATTTGGGAGCTTCGGTCATACAAGGTATGCAACACAAGCGTAATATCTTTACCCTCTAAACCACGCCCCTCGATCGTCATCTCTTGGCCATCTTTAATTTTAGCAGGAATCTCTACCGGATAGTCATCTCCCGATCGCAGAGTAACGAACTGCTTTTCTCCATTTCGAGCGGTGGTATAAGGAACAAAAATATGATAAGTTTCTAAACTGTTGCTGTTGCCTAATCCTTCGCTATCTGCTCTGGCATTAAGTGGATAAATTATATCTTTAGTTAACAAACCAAAAGTTCCCCAAGCGATATAGCTGAGAAAATGGCGGCGATTTAGAGTAGAAATAGTTAGTTTATCCATGACTGATGTCTTGCTAAATCTGACAGGTGATTTTAGTGAATTACCTTAATGTCTAATACTAGAAGTATTTACACTTATCTAGTTATTATCCAATAAAATTTTGAAAAAAAAGTGATCAGAAAGTAGTACAAAAGTTATATGAAAGTTACATGAAAGTTACATGAAAGTGCTATAATCGCGATAAATTGTGCCAAACCCAGGCGATCGCCCATTTTCTGCCCCAAGATGGATCCCCCCAAACCCCCCTGAAAAAGGGAGGCTTTCGGGTTCAGAAACCGGGTTTCTATGTATAGTTTGGTGGGGAGGCAGATATAGCTGCTAGAAACCCGGTTTCTTGGTTTCCCCGTGGTTGACCCGATCGCCCCTATCCGTAAAAACTTTGAGAAATTCCCAGAAAATTATCAATGACTTTTGAAGGACTGTCACCATTAACTGCCGATGAAGCATTGGCGATCGCCGAATTTGTCATGGACTACGATCGCTTCAACGAAGTTCAAGAAATCGTGTTTCGTAAGTCTTGGGAAGGCAAGTCTTATCAGCAAATGGCAAATGTCACCGATTATGATGAAGCTTACCTAAAAGCGGTGGGGTTTAAACTATGGAAAAAGCTTTCTAAAAAATTTGGCGAAAAGGTGAAAAAAGAGAATATAAAAGCAGTGATTAAACGATATTTAAAGCATCATCAGGTTACTTTACATCGTCATCAAATCATTGGAGTTAATTTAAGTGGTGCGAAGTTAATTGGAGACAGCTTTAGTGGTTATAATCTCAATGTCAGTCGATTCTGTTCCACTGGAAATAATTCTGAATCATCCCAGACTGATTTCAAGACAATTCTGCCGGAAAATAAAATAAAAAATTCTAAAATCCATGAATGGAACGGGTTTAAATTTAATTCCCAAGCCGCAGTCAAAATCGCGGAAACCCTGGAGGATCAAGGAATTGTCTTTTCCCCGAATTATCCTTTACGCTTAACCACATCAGCGGGCAGAAAAACCCTAATCTTTGACTTTTTAATATTTGATATCGGTAAATCGGGAATTCTGCAAATCGACGAGCCGGAAATTGCCAACCTCCTGGATGAAGCGGAAATTCTGAATTTGATTCACCGTCAAGGGTTTGAAAGTGTGAGAAATTATCCCGCCCGGTTATGCAGGGAACAACCGGAAACCGTGGTGGCCGATTTTCTCAGATTTTTGCGACAATCTTAGAAACCGGGTTTCTTGCCCAAATCTTCGGGTTTAAACCACAATTGTCATAGAAACCGGGTTTCTGCCAATTCTAGCTTGGAGACAAGAAATCGGGTTTCTTGCCCAAATCTGGGGATTTAAGCCAAAATTGTTATAGAAGCCCGGTTTCTGGAAATTAGGAGGAATCAATTGTGACCGCAACAAATCGCGCTAAATGGGATGCAGGCAGGTTTTGGCGAACTTTGGCCTATTTCCGGGTCATTCCATTTATTGGTAGCCTGGACAAGTTTAAACGCCAACCGAAAAAAGCCCCAACAGAAAATAAAGGCACGATTCTGGTAGCGGGGGCTACAGGGGGCGTCGGTAAACGAGTGGTGAGACGTTTGCTAGAACAAGGTTATCAGGTGCGATCGCTGGTTCGGGATAGCAAAAAAGCCCAGGAAATGCTGGGCGATCGCCTGGAACTGGTGGAAGGAGACATTACCCTACCGCAAACTTTGACCCCGCAAGTGACAAAAGATATTCAAGCGGTAATTTGCTGTACGGGCACCCGCGTGCAGCCCAAAGAAGGCGATACTCCCAATCGGGAAAAATACTATCAAGGCATTAAATTTTATATGCCAGAAGTGGTAGATGTGCCGGAAATTGTCGAATATCAGGGTATGAAAAACCTGGTACAAGCAGTGGTAAATCAAGCCAAAGAACCAGTAATTTTTGACTTCAGCCAACCCACCAAAGATATCCAAGAAACTTGGGGAGCGTTGGATGATATTGTCATGGGTGGCGTGAGTGAAAGTGGCATTCGCCTAGGTAATGAAGCCGCTATTTTTTCGGGCAATGTTTCCACCGCCAATTCTGGGGGCTTTGCTTCGGTGCGATCGCGCAATTTTGAGCCAATTTTAGACTTATCTAATTATACTGGCATCGATTTGCGGGTCAAGGGGGACGGAAATCGGTATAAATTTATTCTCCGAAATGAAACAAAATGGGATAGTATTTGTTATTGCTATTCTTTTGACACGGTGCCTAATATCGAGTTTACCGTGCGAATTCCTTTTGCAGAATTGATCCCCGTGTTTCGCGCCAAAACTTTAAAAGATGCTACACCATTTGAACCAGGTCAAATTACCTCATTTCAACTAATGCTAAGTAAATTTGAATATGACGGAAATTTAAATCCTAAGTTTACCCCAGGCTTGTTTCAAATTCAGGTCAAATCGATTAAAGCTTATGGAGGCACGAAATTACCTCAATTTATTCAGATTAGTTCTGCCGGGGTGACTCGTCCCGGTCGCCCTGGGTTAAATTTAGATGAAGAACCACCAGCAGTGCGCTTAAATGACCAATTAGGGGGAATTCTTACCTGGAAATTACGCGGGGAAGAGGTGATTCGCAATAGTGGTTTGCCTTATACAATTATTCGACCTTGTGCTTTAACGGAAGAACCCGGAGGTAAGCGATTAATTTTTGACCAAGGGGACAATATTAAAGGTAAAGTAAGTCGCGAAGATATTGCCGAACTCTGTGTCAATTGCTTGCAAGAACCGCAGTCTCGTTTTGTCACCTTTGAAGTGAAAGAATCTGACAATGGTCAAGCCCCTGGGGATTGGGGCAGTCTTTTGGCTACGGTAAAGCATGATACTTAAAATTGACTTATTTTGAATACAAATGGGGTAAATTACCCCATTTTTTATTTTTTTTAAAGAAATATCAAGGAATAATAAAAAATCGTAAAGCTCTAGCCTTTTTCCGGAAGGCACGTTACAATTGTAGGAAAAAATTAATAAAACAAATATGTTAGCTAGACTGAAGCCGCAACTCCGCATTATTACCGCTTTAAAGCCCGTCGAAAAAATAAAAAATCTCCCTCTGGAACCGCTGCTGCAACCGCTGCATAACCTGAATAAGTGGTTATTGCCCCGCGATCGCTATGGTCGGCGACTTTTCTGGGGGACGCTGGGTTTTATCGTTTTCCTCTTGGCGATCACGCAAATGGATCAGGGGCTGGGGTTCTTTCTGCTGCTAGGCCCTTTGTTGCCAGTCTTTATTTTAGCGATCGTCGGCGGATGTATTTGTTTCATTTTATCAGTCGGTCATGCCTTTAAACGCGATGGTCATCCAGCCCCGTTAGTAATCATGGTACTAGGCTTATACTTAGTATTTAAACCTTCAACACCGCCAAGTGCAGAACAAGTATATTTTCAGAGACATCAAGCCAAATACCAGGAAGTCGTAGAACTGGTAAGGCAGGAAAAGTTAACCCACAACGAACAATGCAAAGACTCATTATTTGCGGTTCCGGCTGCTTATCAACATCTAACCGCAACTTGTGTATCTGTGAATCGCGAATCCTCTGGATTAATCGTAGAATTTATTCCTTTTAATGAGGATAAACCATTAGTTTACAGCGAAACCCGCCACGGCATTCAATCAGTCAAGAATTGTCATCAAGAAGGCAGAATTTCCAAACAAATGGATCGACACTGGTACATTTGCCAGGGTAATTAGTAGTCCGAAAAACCCAGAAACCCGGTTTCTAAACCCCCAGGGATAACCCCAGAAACCGGGTTTCTTTTTGGCATTTCACCGTTAACTTTAGTATTCACCACAGAAACCCGGTTTCTAAACCCCCAGGGATAACCACAGAAACCCGGTTTCTTTTCTTCCAAGTCAGGGCGAAGCATTCGGATAATAAATTCTCTATGTTTACCCAAAATTAATCGCCCGAATGCTTCGCCCCTACGCCCCTGCAAATATGGGATTATTCCCCTTTAGAATATGTACCGAATGCTGGCAAGGCTTATATAAAGACTTATATATATTGGCGCAGTTTTTTCCTGTTTTATCTTTAATATTAAGCTCAAACTAATTTTGGTAATTGTAAATAAATTTTACAAAAAAATTGGGATATTTTATAACTTTTTTACCCCCAGAAACAGAGGACAAAAAGATATCTTGACTGTTATCTCCTCTGCGCCTCTGCGCCTCTGCGCCTCTGCGCCTCGGTCGGTGAGCGAAGCCGAACCGCCGCGCCTCTGCTTTCTCTGTGTCTCTGTGGTGAAAAAAACCATCCTATTAATTCGGTTATGGTATATATTTTAGCCTAATGAGGTATAATAACATATAACAATAAAAGTTAAGTAGCGTTCAAACTATGAAGCCTTATTCTGTTGACTTGAGACAAAAAATTATCGATATTTATGCGGAAGGAAATGTATCGCAACGTCAGTTAGCGCGACAATTTCGGGTAGCTTTAAGCTTTATCCAAAAACTAATTAAACAATATAAAGAAACGGGCAATATTGCCCCCAAGGTGAGGAGGAAACAAACTCCCACCAAATTGACCGATGAACAGTTACAAGTGCTTAAAAAATTAGTGGCAGAAACCCCAGAAGCCACTTTACAAGAGCTTAAAGAAAAATTGGCCGCGATCGCCGGAGTAACCATTAGTATTTCTACGGTTCATCGAATGTTACGACGCCTAGATTTATGTACTCAAAAAAACGGAAAATGACTAAAATGACTAATAAGTAATTAATCACTTAATGGTTCACTATGGTTACATTGATTTGAGGTTTAAACACCAATCATAAGAATTAACCTCTTTTAAGCTGGCCAAAAGCTGTTTAGCGGACTCAGTTTGTAAGGCTTTGGCCACATTATCAATCCAACGTTGGGCGCCCACATAGCCTCTTTCCCAATATTCTTTAGCCATCACCGCTTGTTCCAAAAAATCCGCATCTTTGGCAATGATTCCGGCCACAGTTTCTTGGGTTTCTACTTGATTCCAGTAATCAAAAAGATCGTCCCCCAGTTTCCCCAAAATCTCTAATTGTTCTTGGGTTGCTTTTGCCTCATCAACGGTAATATATCGTTTGGCTAATTTGTGAATATCCCCCACCCTAGCTTCCCCAATATCGTGAAACACAATCATCGTACAAACTTGCTCAGGATTAGGGTAATTTTCCAATTTAGCCAAAATAAAACCGATTTGGGCAGCGCGTAATGAATGTTCGGCTACACTTTCGGGATGTTCAATGCCAATTACTCGCCATCCTTCATGTTTAATCCGTCTGAGTTGTCCTAATTCAAACAGGAAATTTAAAATATCTTTATTGGTATCTTTATTGTTCATAGGATGTTTGTCATAAGAGTAAATTACGATGTTGATTGTTGAGATGATAGCATATAGGCTGCCCTCCCGGAATCTGCGTCTACGGCTAAGGCGATCGCTACCACGGGAGTTTCTCCAATTTTAGTCTAGACTGTTAGATTAATCCCCACATTATTAATATTCTTAGCAAAAATTTACAAAAAATAGATTGTTTCTCATAAAAAAAAATTTGCCGAACCGAGGCGTATAATTACTATGAAGAAATCGCTTAGGTTTATGGGATGCTATTTGGAAATCTGACAGAATATCCTTACCCGTCAATGCGACCAGTAATTATGGGGAAACGCGGTGCCGTTGCCACCAGTCAGCCCCAAGCCGCGATCGCGGGTATGGAAATGCTTTTAGCGGGGGGAAATGCCGTGGATGCGGCGATCGCTATGGCTATTACCTTGACCGTGGTCAAACCAACCGCAAACGGCATTGGTTCTGATGCTTTTGCCTTAGTTTGGGATGGCAAAGTTCATGGGTTAAATGGGTCGGGAAAAAGCCCACAAAACTTAACCATAGAAAAATTTGCCGGTCAAGAAACCATCCCCCATTATGGCTGGTTGCCCGTCACCGTTCCGGGGGCAGTTTCTGCATGGCGAATGCTATGGGAACGATGGGGAAAACTGCCATTTGAACAATTATTTTCCCCGGCAATTCGCTACGCTACAGAAGGGTTTCCCGTATCTCCAGAAACTGCCCAAGCTTGGCAAGCCGCTGAGAGGATTTATTTAACCAAAAAAGGCACAGAATTTACCGCTTTTAAAGAGATATTTTTTCCCAAAAATCGCGCCCCAGCCGCTGGAGAAATTTGGGGTAGTCTGCTTCACGCCCAAACTTTAACAGAAATTGCGAATACGGGCGGGGAAAGTTTTTATCAAGGGAATTTAGCGGCAAAAATTAGCCACTTTGCGGCGGAAACAGGCGGTCTATTAACTGGGGATGATTTAAGCAAACATCAAGGGGACTGGGTAAGTCCGATCGCCGCCGACTATCGGCAAGTCACTGTTTGGGAATTACCCCCGAATACTCCGGGAATTGCTACTTTAATGGGGTTAAATATTTTGGAAGGATTTAATTTAAGTGAATATCCGCGAGAATCAGTGGATTCTTATCATTTGCAAATTGAAGCTATGAAACTGGCTTTTGCCGATTTACATCAGTATAATGCCGACCCCCGGTACATGAAAATGTCCGTACATCGGCTATTAGATAAAGATTATGCCGATGAACGGCGGCGCTTAATTGGACATAAAGCGATCGCCCATGCTTTACCCGGACTTCCCAAAGGGGGCACGGTCTATTTAGCAACAGCAGATCGGGATTTAATGGTATCTTTTATTCAATCAAATTATATGGGATTTGGCAGTGGCATTGTCGTCCCGGAAACTGGCATTTCTCTACATAACCGAGGCTGTGGTTTTACTTTAGAAACCGGACATCCTAATCAGGTTGCCCCTGGAAAGCGTCCCCTACATACAATTATGCCCGGTTTTCTCACCGAAAATAGCCAACCCCTTGGCCCATTTGGGGTCATGGGTGGACCAATGCAACCCCAAGGTCATTTACAAATGGTGACAAATTTAGTGGATTATCAACTAAATCCTCAAGCAGCATTAGATGCCCCTCGATGGCGTTTTTTGGAAAATAATCAGGTAATTCTGGAAAATTTTGTCTCCGAAGCGATCGTCAAAGGATTGTTAGACCGGGGACATGGGGTTAGGGTCAGCCCAGAAAAAAGTCTCTTTGGTCGCGGTCAAATGATTTTGCAACAAAATGGTGTATTTTTAGCTGGATCTGAACCCCGCAGTGATGGCATGGCGATCGCATTTTAAGGCAATTGGCGAATTATTTATATATGTATGATTAATCTTAGTATTTATATTGTAGGGTGGGCAAAAATTCACCATGATATATGGTAGGGTGGGTGACAATTTTTGCCCACACTACGAATGTTAGGGGCTGAATTCCCCTCCTATAATTGTCCTGCTAGGATTGCCCTGTCTGATTTTCTTCAAAAATGAACCAGAAATAATTTCATACTGGAGGTATAAGGATGCAACCACTCACTTTGAACCGGCGTCATCTTTTTATTTTATGGGGCAGTCTTTGGGCATTATTCATTATCTTACTCTGTCAACCAGTCAGTTATGGCATCATGCGATTAGGCAGTGTCATTATCGGATGCGTCATTTGGGGTAGTTCCCTCTATTTATTCTGGGCGAAAAAGCTGATTCGGGTTATTTGTCTTATCTGGGCTTTATTGGTTATTTTACTAATTATTTTACCCGGTAGTCCGGCTGACCCTGATACTTTAGCAGCCGCTTATGTCCGCGAACTGACTCGTTATCAAGGAACTCCTTATGTTTGGGGGGGAGAAAATAAACTGGGAATTGATTGTTCCGGGTTAGTTCGTCAAGGTTTAATTCAAGCAAACTGGAAATTAGGAGTTAAATCAAGAAATCCTGCTTTGGTGCGAAAAGGGTTTGAAATGTGGTGGTATGATGCAGGGGCGGATGCTTTACGAGATGAATATCGCAATTATACCACAAAAATGCTCAGATACGATAGCATTAATCAGTTAGATTCGAGCATCCTTAAACCGGGGGATATGGCGGTGACTGTGGATGGAGAACATATTTTGGCTTATCTGGGCGATCGCACTTGGATTTCAGCGGATCCTGATGTCCAAAAAACGATCGAAGTCACCACCCCGGAACCGGATAATTTTTGGTTTAATACTCCGGTTTATTTATTACGTTGGCGGCAATTGTCACCGTAAAAAAATCAGCCCGATTAAATTAATAGCATTCAATCAATTTTATGAACCGACAAAAACCTCAACAAAAATTTCTGATGATTGGGGGAGCGATCGCCCTCTTATCTGCCAGCAGCTTCGGGCTATTTTTTTTCAAGAAAATTACCCCCAAACCTGGTGATATTGCCCCTGTTAGAGCCCAAAATTCAGCCAAAGCACCGGAAATAATTGTGCAAAAAAATCAGGTGCGATCGCTGCCCGGACAACTGGACAATATCCCGATGTTTAATAGTAATAGTCCAGAATGGATTAAAAAAGAGGGAATTTTACTGTCCACTTTTTCCCCAGATGGCAAACAAGTCCCTGAAGCCCATCTCAACTTTCCTTTTGAGGGCAAATTTGAATTATTTGCCCACCATTTTATCCATACGCCGCCCAATTTACAAACCCTCTATATTGGCCTAATTGTCCATAATCCTGGAACCGAAAATGTTCGCTTAAATATATCGGCAGCCGCCAGTTATTTATTGTCACCAGATGCCCCATTTGCTCTCCAGCCACCGATGACGGAAAATCCCAATGGAGAAGTGTATTCTGGGCCTGGAATTAGGGCGGTGGATCAAGTATTACGGGGAGTCAGACAACCGGATTTTCCAGCAGAATTAGTCATTGCACCGGGACAAAGTAAACTGTTAATGAATGGGGCAATTCCAGTAAAAGGTTTAACCCAGATTGTCAATGGGCGATCCACCTTTATGGAGTTGCAAAGTTCGGGCAAAGTTTATCTAGCAAGTTTAGCCATGTATGCCAAGAAAAATCCCGATGGCAGCGATAGCGCATCCGCGCCGCTTCGCGAACGCCCACCCACCCTTCAAGAATGGCAAACCCTATTAAATAATGGGGGATTAGCCCAACCCAGAGACAAAACACCAACCCCTCCAGATCAAGTAGGTGGGCAACTGATTTATAGTCGAGTGGCTGGAGTCCAACAAGGGTCTAAATGGCAGGCAAATATTGTCGATCCTGGGAAACAATATTTAACAATTCCTAACCAGGGACAAGCATTTTCCTATGTCATTAGTACCGTCCGGGCTGGTAGTATGGGTACAGGGCAAATTCAATCAGCTAAATTATTAGTCCGTTACCCCGATACCGCTTATGAATCTCATGGGAACTATGGCACTCACTATGACCTAACTTTACCGTTATCTAATCGAACTAATCAACCCCAAACTGTCAGCATTACCTTAGAAACTCCCCAAAAAGAAGAACGATTGTCTCAAGGGGGTTTAATTTTCCGGCAACCTCCGTGGGACTTTCCGTATTTTCGCGGAACGGTACGGATACGGTATGCCGATGAAACTGCGGAACAAATAACCCCATCTGTAACGCGCTATGTGCATTTATGGCATCGTCGTGGACAAGTCTTAGATCCTTTATTCACCGTTAATTTAGCCCCTGGAGAAACCCGAAGCGTTCGGGTGGATTTTCGCTATCCTCCAGATGCAACCCCGCCCCAAGTTTTGACCATTAGAACCCTATAATAAGATTAACGATGATGAGAATAAAAAAATCTGTGATTAGAATAAAAAAATCTGTTCCAGGTTTTTAGCATCGGAGTTAGGGAGATGACTGCAAAAATGAGCGATTTCTGCACAGTCTTGGCATTCAGTCAGCAAAATATTGCTGGAATTGGCAAAATTGAGCGATCGAATCTTACCTTAACTGTGCAGTTATTGTCGGGGTCATCGATCGATAGCCCCTAAACCGGACGATCCGAACAATTGGATTAGTCGTCGGAATCAAAGCGCGGGGAAGAGTCAGAGGGATGGAAGTCGGGTCAGAGGCGATCGGCAAATCATCGATTGTGAAATTTTGTGAAATTTTGTGAAATTTTGTGAAATTTTGTGAAATTCTGTAAAATATATTTTTAATTGTCGATTTGCCGATCCGACCTTCCCTATCCGTAAATTTTTGTCTGTAACATCATTTAATTTTTTTTATCTGCTTGTTTAATAAATTCTGAGCAACCAAAATAATAAAAAACATCTATGTTGAATCATTTTAACAAATCAGATACACCCTTGAATGGAGAAGTATTATCGATTATTCTCAATCATATTAGTGATGTCATATTTATTTGCGATCCATTAGGAGATATTATTTATTCAGCGGGAAATATAACGGAAATATTTGGCTATTCAGCCTCAGAAATTAATCAAATTAGTCAGATTACTCAACTGATTGAAGCTGGTTTGTTAGAGGAATTAATTCTGGCTGCTAAAAAACCAGAAAGCTTGGCTCTAGAGTGTAACCATTTTTCTGGTAATATTTTAGATAAATTTGGCAATCATCATTGGGTAGAAATTAAAATTAAAAAGATTACTTTAGCCAAAGAACTGTTTTTATTATTTTTGCGAGATATTAGCCAAGTTGAGCAGGTAAAAACTGAATTAAAACATAGCCGGCAAGAATTAGAAAAAGTGGTTCATTTAAGAACCGAACAGCTTAAACTAGCTAATTTACAACTGGAGAAACAAATTATTGAGCGGCAGCGGACTGAAGTCGAAATCCAAAACACCGTTGAACGCTTGATGACGATTCTGGAAACCGTTGCCGAAGGTATTACCTTTGGAGAGGAAACCGGGAAGTTTGAATTATTTAACTCGAAAATGGAAGAAATTACTGGATATACGAAATCAGAAGCCAACAGTTGTGAAAATTTTCTGGCTCGACTCTATCCAGAACCTCGTGAATATAAAAAAGCCATGACCGGGTTCAAAAAAATCATAGAAAGTGGTAAAAATATTCATCGAGAAACTATAATTAAAACTAAAACAGGCCAAGAAAAAACTTTATTAGTGTCTACTTCCTTGGTGCGAGACGGCGATCGCAATTTATTTCTCAGTGCTTATCGGGATATTACCCACCGTCAGGCAGCGGAAAGAGCGCTGGCAGAAAGTGAAGCGAGAAAAAAAGCAATTTTAGCGGCCATACCCGACGCCCTATTTTGTATGGATCGAGAGGGAATTTTTTTAGAATTTATTCCGGCCAAACAATTTCATCCCTTTGTCACACTCAATCAGTTTATTGGCAAAAAAATTACCAATGTCTTGCCAGAAAATTTGGCAAAAAAAGTGATTAAATTAATTCAACAAACATTAAAAAATCAGACAACTCAACTTTTAGAATATCAGTTACCCGTAAATCATCAAATTCGCGATTATGAAGTCCGCATGGCGGTATTTCTGAAGCATCAAGTTTTAGCCATTGTCCGGGATATTAGCGATCGCAAACAAGCGGAACGGGCAGTGCAACAACAGATGCAATGGAATCAATTAATTTTGCAAACCACAATGGATGGCTTTTTCCGCTTTGATGCTCAAGGGAATATCTTAAAAGTGAATTCAGCATTTATGGATATCATGCAATATTCAGAAGATAAATTGCTGGGCATGAAAGTTCAAGATTTATTAGCCCTGGATACTCCAGAAGAAATCCGCAAGCATATCCAGGCAATTTGTTTTCCGAGTCCCGTAAAGCATCCGGGTAATTTTTCTAAGAAACCTCCCAAGATTTCCGAGCGCTTAAAAAGTAAGTATCGCCGATCTGATGGAGCAATTATTCATGTAGAACTGAGCGTGACCGTGACTCAGTTAGGCAACGAAAAGCTGATGTTTGCTTTCGTGCGAGATATTAGCGATCTCGTGAGTACGGGTCAAGCCTTGATCGATAGCCAGCGATTTATTCAAAAAATTACTGATACAGTGCCAGTTCTCATATATATTTACGATTTAGTCGAACAAAAAAATACTTATTTTAATTCTCAAATATCAGAAATTTTAGGATATGATTTGGCGAAAATTCAGGAAATAGAACAAGCAGGCCCCCTGTTATTAACCTTATTGCATCCTGAAGATAGTCTCTCAGAAATTAATCTGAAAAAACGTTGGGAATCGGTAAAAGATGGCGAGATTTTGCAAACGGAAATGCGGATCCAAGATGCTGAGGGAGTTTGGCGCAATTTTCAATGTGAAGAAACTTTATTTTTGCGCGATGCCAATGGCTTACCTAAACAAATTCTCGGCGCAGGAATCGATATTACAGAACAGAAAAAAAATCAGCAAAAACTTTTGCGTCTCAGTAAAGCGGTGGCAAGTACCTCAGATGCGATCGCCATCACAGATTTATCGGGAAATCCAATTTATATTAACCCAGCATTTATCAAGCTATTTGGCTATGAATTAGCGCCACTGATTTCGCACAAAGGGCTGAATATTCTTTATGCTGATTCTTCCCTATGCACCTCAGTGTTTGACACAATTAAACAAGGGGTATCTTGGCGGGGAGAAGTGAAAATGCAAACTCATCATCGAGATTTTTTAGATATTTTATTACGTGCCGATGCGATTAAAGATGAAAGCGGCAAAATTGTTGGTTTTGTGTACATTTATACCGATATTAGCGATCGCAAACGTGCCCAGGAACAGTTAGCGCAACACGCAATAGAATTAGCCCGTTTTAATGCCGAACTTGAACAATTTGCTTATGTGGCTTCTCACGATTTACAAGAGCCTTTAAGAATTATTACCAGCTATAGTCAATTAATCTCTCGTCGTTACTTAGGTAAACTCGATGAAAAAGCAGATAAATATATTCAATTTGTGGTCAAAGCAGCCCAACGAATGCAGCAATTAATTGAAGATTTGCTAGAATTTTCTCGTCTAGGCAGTCAAAAAAACGAATTAGGGCAAGTGGAATGTGAAGCTGTCTTGAATCTTGTCCTGGAAAACCTGAATTTAACCATTTTTCTGAATGATGCTATTATCAATCACGAACCTTTGCCCGTGGTGCTCGGCGATCACACTCAGCTTGTTCAATTATTCCAAAATTTAATTGTCAATGGGATTAAATATCGGACTGAGCGATCGCCGATTATTCATATTTCCGCGACGCGCATAGAAAATTATTGGCGCTTTGCGGTCAGCGATAATGGCATTGGCATTGCCCCAGAGTTTTTTGAGCGAATTTTTACCATATTTCAACGACTCCATACTCGCGAAGAATATCCCGGTACAGGTATTGGTTTAGCCATTTGTAAAAAAATTGTCCAAAGACATCGGGGTGAAATTTGGGTACAATCTCAAGTAGGGGCAGGATCAACTTTTTATTTTACGCTCCCGGCAGTTGATTAATTTCTGGGGATTAATTTTTGGTTATTGGTTATTTGATAAAAAACCAGAATCAGGCATAACCAATAACCGATCGCCGATAACTCTTTTAACTCTTTAGACTATGCGAAAAGTCCTCACTTGCCAAGGGAAAATGTCCAGATTTACTGAAGGAGTCGCTTGTTCTAATAAATCCACCGAACCGTCAATCTTTAAACCCAAATCACTTTCTAACTGAATTTCCGTGGCTTGTCCGTGACATTCATAACACCGTAAAATCCATTGTTTAGCCTCATAATTATCTTCCGTGGGTTTAAATGCCATCAAAATTAAATTTTCGGCAGATAAGTCCAAAAAAGAAACTTTACTAGGCAATTTTTTCTCCGAAATCGGTGAGTGTAATTCTGGGAAATGATCGAACAACTGCACCAACAACGGTTGATTAAACTCATAACCCCGTCGGACAGTTTTTGCCTGCTGCCAACTGCCCCCATGAGGATAAATTCCATAAGTAAATTTATGGTGATAAAAGTCCGCATTGGGGTCGGGCCAAGTTGACCCCCGCAACAGGGTTAACCGTAATTGATTCGGTTGGGCATCATAGCCATATTTACAGTCATTTAATAAGCTGACTCCATAAGTGTCTTTTTCTTCTTGATGGGCAACCGTTTCTGAAGCAATTTTAGGCATTTTAGGCATATTTTCGGTTAAATCTGCCCAATGTAAACCGGGAACTTCCCATTGGGCTTTTTCCGCTGGAGTCTGAGGGTTCGTGGAACGGGCGATCGCCCCACAAGGCATCTCATAAGTAGCCATATCCGCTGTAACATTTAAAGGAAATGCCGCCTTAACCATCATATGAGGAGTCTGCCAATCGACGCTGGTCGCTATTTTTAAAATTGGTGAATGAATCTGTAAAATATAGTCTTGGACAAACTCGGAATTTTCTAACTCCCGAATCACCCGTAGACGCCATTGAATTGGCCCATATTCTTCCCAGAGAATTGCCTTTAAAACCGGCGGATTTAAGGGATGTTCGGCATAATTTGGGTCAATATTCCAAGCATCCCAATATTGACCGCTATCTTGAAATGCTTGCAGTTTATTTCCGGCATCGCTGAGTATTTCTCGTTGATTAACTTTATCAAAAATACTTTGCAGATTCCCCGTTTCTGGGTCAACGATGACTCGCAGCAGATCGTTTTCTAGAATTAACGGTAAATCCTGATTATTTTTGTCAAAATTTGTAGGGGCGAAGCATTCGCGTAAATAAGTTTTCACTTGATCTGGGAGATTCATCCGCGAATGCTTCGCCCCTACGGGCTGGTTCACACTATCGGGAATATCGGGATTAATATCACCCACTAACCAAAAAGTATTATAACCAATGGAAGAAATATCCGCTGCATAAAATAACAGGGAGTTTTCCGTAAGCTGCGATCGCACTTCTTCCCCAGCGCGATCGTAAACTTTCCAGGATTTTCCCGCTGCGGAAATAGTGGTTAAATCGACCGCCAATACCTCAGAACGAGACCAGTTTAGGGAATTAAAAATAACAATCAGTTTGGCATCAACCCTCGGAGGTTGAGGCAAGTCAATTTGATGCAATATCGCCTTTAAAGCCCGGTCTAATATATTCTTTGCCACTCGTTCAGCCTTTTGCCAACTCTGATTAACTTCCTCATACACTTCGGGAATTGAGGAACCGGGTAAAATATCGTGAAATTGATTAAAAAGTACCTGTTTCCAAGCGGTTTCTAACTCAGCTTTGGGATAAGGCAAATCACCAATAATTTGGGCTAAACTGCTAAACAATTCCGCTTCATATAATAACCGTTCACAGCGGCGATTCCATTGTTTTTGTCGCCCATAAGTGGTATAGCAACCTCGGTGAAATTCTAAATAGAGTTCATTTTGCCAAATCGGTAAATTTTTGCTGATTTTTTCTTGAGATAACTGTTGCAAATATGCCTCAGATGTGGTACAATCTAATTGTGGTATAAATGGAGAATATTGCCATTTTTCAGCCACTTCTAACATCTCACGAGTGGGGCCGCCGCCGTGGTCGCCCACTCCGGGCAACCAAAGGGCGTGATTTATGCCAGTTTTCTGCTGCCAATCCATCGCATATTCGGCCATTTCTACCGGCTGAATATCTTTACCAATCGGGGCAGACATCAGGCTGAAAATGCGGCTACCGTCGGGGGATTCCCACCAGAAAAGACTATAGGGAAACTCGGTAGTATCGTTCCAGCGCAGTTTTTGGGTGACAAAATATTGAATACCTCCTTGGGTCAAGAGTTGGGGCAGTTGCCAACAAAAACCAAAGGTATCCGGCAACCAAGCAACCGGCGCTAATTGACCAAATTTGGCTAAACAATAGCGCTGACCATAGAGTAATTGCCGGACAATAGATTCTCCAGAAATAATATTTAATTCCGGTTCCACCCATAAGCCCGCGAGAATTTCCCAACGTCCGGCTTTGACTTGTTTTTGAATTGCCAAAAATAGGTCAGGACGATGGGTTTCTATCCATTCATATAGGGCAGCAGTGGAATGACCAAAGGTTAAGTCGGGGAATTCTTTCATCAGGTTTAAGACTGAGGTAAAAGTCCGTTGGGCTGCTGTCCAAGTTTCACTAATTGGCCATAACCAAGCCATGTCTAAATGGGCATGGCTTAGGAGTGATATTTTATGGGGAATATTGGGAATTTGTGAAAGGAGCGATCGCAGGTTTTCTCGGATTAAACCTAAAGATTGATTAAAGGTTTCTCGGTGGTGAACTGCTGACCAGTTAATTAAATGAATTTGCTGTTTAAATAGGTGAATTAATTCCTGTGAATCCGGGGCATAATTTTGCAGATATTTCCATAAAATTGTCAGTTCATCGGCCACAAAACCTGGGTCAATTTCCTGGGGATCTGCGGGTTGATAAATTAACTGCGATCGCACCAAAGCCCCTGGGTCGTGTCCGGGACTGACCAACCGTAAAGTTAGGGTAATTTTTTCACCGGGAACCACTGTTTGACTGACCAAAATTCTCACATTACAATCAAATAAATCCCCGGATTGTAGCAGTTCGCCATTGGCAAAAACCTGAGCATCTTCTGCCCACCAAAGCAAAGCCAACCGCAAGCTAAAACCCGCTAAAGGATATCCTTGTAAATCCGGGGGAATGGCGATGGTTTGAGTCAGCCAAATTACTTCTTTTTTGGCTGACCAAGCAATATGTGCTTTTTCATTTAACTCGGCGATCGGCCAATTATGCCCTAAATCCCCGTTGGGGAAGTGATTAACTTGGGAAATATCTAAATTTTCCTGGCAATAATGCCAGTGATTTTGCAGATTTACTTGGGTTAACTGCCGCAAATGCGCGATCGCTTCTATAACATCTAAATTTTCTTTATTTTCTGTAGTTTGTGTCTCGATCATAATTTTTAGGTTTATTGGTTATCGATTATTCTTGTTTGGCATGAACATTTTACCAATCATATGACTCAATTATATCACAATAAATGAATTTTTAAAAATAAAAAATAGCTTTTAGGATCAATCAGTCACTTACTAATAAATAATTTTTACCAACAAAAATTTATACAACATTAAGGGTGTAAGGCGATCCCCCAGGGGTCGCCCCACACGCTTAATGCTGCATTTTTGGAAAATTAGCAACCGTATAAACATATTTTCTGAAAAATCAGCTTATTGGGATTGTCAATGTGGATAAAACTAATTAGAATAAACTTATTCTTCTAAAGAAAGAAATACCATTTATCATCAATCAAACATGATGACTGAAAGTAATCATAAGCCTACCACGGATTTAGACGGGGCAATTGAGTCTTATCAGGCAGCCTTAAACGAGCTTGAATCCGCAGCCCCGAATCTGTCAGAAATCCAAGCGGTTAAAGTGCTGCTGGCACGAGATGCGGTGCAGCAATTACTCCCAGATAAAACCAAATTATCAGCGATCGCCTTCGTTTCGTTGATGCAATTGGATCGGCGATTGAAACAGCTAGGAGAAGCGATCGCCCGTGCGGTCAACTTGGAGCAATTTCGCGAACCCCTCAACCCCGATCCTTCAGCCTGGTGGTGGTTTTTTGAATTACCACCGGAAATTGACTCGTGGGATCGGTTTGACTGGGTGTGGAATGTCATCACCACTGCGGCTTTGGGTTTAGCCGGTAGCTATTTGTTTATCACCCTTCAGGCTTTTGCGATCGGTGGCTTAGGTGTCACCGAGGCATTTGGAACCATTGCCCAAGCAACGGGGATCGCCTTGATTGGTAAAGGGGCGCTGACCGCCGACGGACATCAACAGGTCGCCAAACTGCTGCACAAAATGGGTGTTCCTTCAAAGTGGCACAGTGAGGTGAGTTGTGGGTTCGCCATGCTGCTGTTGCTTTCGGTCTATGGTATCCACCGTAGTTTACCCAATTACCTTTATAAAAAAGCCGTTGCGGAATATGATGCGGGTAACTTGGCCCATACTGAGGAAAAATTACTTCAGGCGATTCAACTCAATTCGGAAGATTCCAAGTTTTATGTTCCTTTGGGGAAAGTTTACGAAAGCACAGGGGAATTAGACAAAGCCCTGGTACAGTATAAAAACGCAGTGGTTAATGGCAACCCCGAAGGCTTCAACTCTATCGGGCGGGTCTATATTCAGCAATCCAAGTTCGATCCGGCGGAGACATTGCTGCGGGCAGGTCTGCAAAGGGTGAAAAATGATCCACAAATCGAATATCAATTGCACCGCAATTTGGGTTGGGCATTGTTGGCGCAAAAGAACTATCCCGCAGCGGAGAGAGAGTTGAGACAGGCGATCGCTATTGACGATCAAATTACTGAAGAACAAATTGGTGGGGGTATGGCTTATTGTTTCTTGGGAGAAGCCCTCACGGAACAGAAAAAGATGTCAGAAGCGGAAAAATATTGGCTTGAATGTCTGGATTATGCCCGTCCCGAAACCGTCAATGAATATCGATGGTTTGTCCAGAACAGCCAACGGGAACTCGCCTCTTGCGTTGATACCAGTGGCATTACTGGCGGTCTGGATCACGAGTTAGCAACGCAAAAAGTCGCCCAGTCTTGCGATCGCGAGGGACTGATTCAGTCAATTAAATCTGCGGCTATTCCCGGAAATCAAAATTAACTGTTTATTAGTTATTGGTTATTGGTTATTGGTTATTGGTTACTTGCTGTTAAAATCACCAATAACCAAGAACAACGAATCATATTGGCATTCAGGGCAAAATTTTGCTTTAATATAAGGAAGAATTTTGAGCCAATGCCATGTCTTCTGCTTCTACGGGCCGTTACCAAAGCCGATTCCTCAACCTCCTACTGGAAAAGTCCCAACAGCTATCTGATCGCATGGGACAAGCAGCGCGACAAGTCCAAACCACAACGATCTGGACAGTTCAGTTGTTGATGTATCCCCTGTATGCCATGTTTCAAACCGGGCGACTGGTGGGCAAACAGCTACAGCAAACCGTCAGTCAAAAACGGCCTGGGTTGCCCGGAAGCAAGCCACGGTCATCTGCCGTGGCCAAAGTTCAGTCACCGCCTAAGTCCCAACCGACCAAGCAGCCAGAAACAGCGCTTGCCACGGTTAGCGAAAGTGAAGCGGATCTGCCCTTACCGCCTTTGACGGATAAACCAAACGATCCCCCCTTGACTCGGCTATTTCACAAGCTGATCAACTGGATGGAAACCAGCACTGTGGCGGTCAAAGTGAATCTGTTTAAAGAATCAAAATTAAAACATCTGCCCCCCACTGCCGCAACCGCGCAAAATCTTTCCGGGGAAAACATGGGCATTGGTGCCGGTTTAAAGGCGACTCAAGCGCCCCCGACCGAAGACTCATTATTCTTAAAATCCATCGATATTGCATCCGCAACGCTTCGCGAACGCACCGTAGCCCAGTTAGAAGCGGGACAGTTTCCCCAGTGGCAAGAGATGACTGATGCGGTGGTGGACAACACGCGATCCTTCTGGGAACCTGTCAAAAATTGGTATATGTGGCAGGGAGACTATCCCCTCAATTTAGAAGATGAAGATTTAACCCGCGATTTATGGGCTGAACCCAGCAGTGCGACTCTGGCAAAGGCTGCCTCAGCAAACCAAACGGCTCAAACTCAAACATTCGTCCCAGCATCAGCCTCCGACTTAGCCGAAAACCCATTGCCGCAACTGGTGCAAGTAGTACAAAAAAGTGAAGCAGTTATTCGCACCACCATCACCGAATGGTTTGGCAAAGTGAACGCTTTAGTTCATATTCCGACGGTGAATTCCCCGAACCAGGGGAGCATGGGAGCAGAGGAGCGGGGGAGCAGAGGAGCAGAGGAGCTTTCTCTCTCGACGGCGGCTCTACACCCTACACCCTACACCCTACACCCTACACCCTACACCCTAAAAAACACGGCTGCATTCCTGCCATTAACCGTGGCAACAGTAGCCACCACCACGATCCAGAAAGTTGGCCAAACGGTGGCAGAAAACTGGGGAAAAATTGAGGCGATCGCGCATTCACGAGCAAGCCATCAACTGACCCTGAAGGATCCTGCTACCGCTGAAACCACCTCGACTCTGACCCAAACTGAAACTCCCGTTACCGGAATGGGAGAACCGGAAACCGGACGGGATTATATTGAAACCAAGGTTGTCTCCGTTGGCTATGTTAAACATCCCTTGCAAGTGGTACTTGAGGCGATCGATTGGGTGATGTTGCGCCTAGAAAAAATATTCTTAGTTGTTCGTGATTGGTTATTAGTGACTCGTGATTCATTATTTAGCTCAAAATAACAACTAACAACTAACAGGGTGTAGGGGGAAGCCGCCGTCGTGTAGGGTGTAGGGTGTGGGGTGTGGGGAAGAGTGAATAGTGAATAGTGAATAGTGAATAGTGAATAGTGAATAGTGATATTTATGCATAACTTTTCACTTGTACGGGCTTTCTGGCCATTCGCCCCTACGACTTTTGTACGGGCGAATGGCCAGAAAGCCCCTACGACTTTTCACTTCTCTTCCCCCACACCCCACACCCCACACCCCACACCCCAACCAAAAACAATTATTAATCAACTAATTGATGGGCGATCGCAAATCGTACCAGTTCCGCACGATTACAAGTGGATGTTTTTCTCAATAAACTACTCACATACTTTTCAACGGTGCGAGAACTCAGGTGCATTTTATCGCCTATTTTTGCATTGGATAATCCCCAAGTTAAGAAACTTAAAACTTCTTGTTCCCGGTGAGTTAAATCAATCTCTAAAGGGGCGATTTTTCTGGAATCAACGGTTAAATTTTTGGCATCGGAAACTGGGCGATCTGCCGACACAAGCTTGTCATTCCCGCGAAAGCGGGAATCCACTTGAGAAGCTAGATAAACAGAAAAATCTTTTTCAGCGTTAATTAGCTGCGATCGCTCCAACAAATTGCGAACCACCGCCCCCAACTCTGGCAACTCAAACGGTTTGGGCAAATAAACATCACAACCAACTTGATACCCTAAAATTCTTTCCTCGGTCTTAGTTTTACTGGTTAATAAAATCACCGGCAATAATCTAAAAAAAGGTTGTTCCCGAATTTTTTTAATCAATTCATAACCATCCATCCCCGGCATAATAATATCCGTAATCAGTAAATGTGGCCGATATTTTTCCACTAAAATCAGCGCATCTCGGCCATTTTCTGCCCGGATTACCGCATAACCAGAACCGTGAAGATAGTCACTAATCGACAAACAAATTGCCGGATCGTCATCAACAACAAGAATTATCAGAGACATGGATAGTCAAGGGGTGTGGGGTGTGGGGTGTAGGGGGAGGAAAGAGGAAAGAGGAAAGAGGAAAGAGGAAAGAGTAAAGAGTAAAGAGTAAAGAGTAAAGAGTAAAGAGGAAATAGTAAAGAGGAAAGAGCAAAGAGCAAAGAGCAAAGAGCAAAGAGCAAAGAGCAAAGAGCAAAGAGGAAAGAGTAAAGAGTAAAGATATTCACTCTTCTCTCTTCTCTCTCCTCTATTCTCTCTCTGGTTATTGGTTATTAGTTGTTAGTTGTTGGTTATTAGTTGTTAGTTGTTGGCTATTGGTTATCCGATTTTCAAATAACAACCAACAAACAACAACCAACAAACAACAATTAACCAACAACAACCAACAACCAACTAACAACTAACTAGCGGAAATCATCGCGGTGAGGCTAGATGGTTTCGCGAAATCGCCTTGTAAAACAACACCCCGATCGTTAGCTGCCAAATGCCGGAGGATTTTATAGACGATTTCAATTTGATCGCTGGCACCAGCTTTAGCAGCGATCGCCTCCAAAGACAGAGGGGCGGTTTCTTGGTGCAGCACTGCCAACACCTGTTTTTGCAGCGCCAAAATGCTGGCGGCGGCTTTTTTCCCTGCTTCTACCCCTGGTTGATGATAAGCATTGATATTCACCAAAAAAGCATACAATCCTACAGCCCGTTCATACAGGGCAATCAACGCCCCAACGGTGCGCGGGTTCACCTGGGGGATGGTCAGAGTAATGGAGTCTCGGCCATTTTCAAACAAAGCAGCGCGAGTTCCCATTAAAAAGCCGGATAAATAATCGCCACAAGTGACATTGGGTTCGATTTCCATACTGGGGCCTTGACGGTCTTCTAAGACTTCAATCAAGGTCATAAAGAAATTGGGCACCCCTTCGCGCAACTGTTGCACATAAGCGTGTTGATCCGTAGACCCTTTATTGCCATAAACGGCAATTCCCTGGTAAACAATATTGCCATCTAGGTCTTTTTCTTTGCCCAAAGATTCCATTACCAGTTGTTGCAGATAGCGGCTAAATAAAAGCAAACTATCTTTGTAGGGCAAAACCACCATATCTTTTTCCCCGCGTCCATTGCCCGCAAAGTACCAAGAGAGGGCTAATAAGGCAGCAGGATTGTCTTTCAGGTTCGGGGTACGGGTGGCGATGTCCATTTCTTTCGCCCCAGCCAGCATTTCGCGAATGTCGATTCCTTGTAAAGCGGCAGGAAGTAAGCCCACGGCGGACAGTTCCGAGGTTCGTCCTCCTACCCAGTCTTCCATTGGGAAGGTGGCTAACCAGCCTTGGGACTTGGCATGGCGATCGAGGTTGCTGTCCACTCCGGTAATAGCGATCGCTTGTTGGGCAAAATTCAGGTTGCGCTGCGTAAAAGCATACTCAATTTCTAACATCCCATTGCGGGTTTCCGGGGTGCCCCCAGACTTGGAGATGATGATCACCAGAGTGCTAGAGAGTCGATCTTCCAGGGATTTCACGACTTTATCAATTCCTGTCGGGTCACTATTATCGATAAAGTGAATCTTCATCGGTGCCTGATCCGGTTCCAAGGCTTCCGCCACAAACTCCGGCCCCAGGGCGGAACCCCCAATCCCAATCGACAGCACATCAGTAAATTTGGGCTGATTGGGGGGATGAATTTCCCCGGAATGCACTTTCGCGACAAAAGCCTCGATCGCCTCTAAAGTCTGAATAATATCCTGTTTCAGTTCTGGGGTCGGGGCTAAGTCAGGGTTGCGTAACCAATAATGACCCACCATCCGGTTTTCATCGGGATTCGCGATCGCCCCCCGTTCCAACTCTGCCATTTGGACAAATGCCCGTTCAAACTCCGGCTGCATCTTCGCCACAAAAGCATCATCAAACCGCATCCGGCTGATATCCAGGTACAAACCTAATCCAGAGTGAAAATACAGCCACTCTTGATATCGTTGCCACAAATCCACTGCACTGATATCCATACAAAACTCAACTTATATAATCCTCATCACAACAGTTTATCTATCTAAGACCTCGCTAGATAGAGATTTGCCAATTCTGGGGCTACAGGGTTTATTTATTATTGGTTATTTATTGTTGGTTATTTGTTATTCGTTATTCGTTAAAAGACAAATAACACAAACTAAGGAAGTTCTGGTTGTTCCACAGGTCTGATAATAGTGGTTGAGGAAGAACTTTTCGGGTCAAACACTGCCTTGAGTGCCTCCTCCAGACTTTCTGCCATCACAATTTGATTTTCATACACCACAATGACCCTCGCTAAAATTGGCAGACTATTTTGTTCAGCTTCCAAATACAATGGCTCTACATACAACAGAGATTGTTCAATGGGAATCACCAATAAATTGCCTTGAATTGCCCGAGAACCCTGCCGACTCCACAGAGAAATTTGTTGGGAAATCACCGGATCTTGATTAATCCGGGCTTCCACTTGTTCGGGACCATAGATTAACCGCTGTTTAGGAAATTGATACAGCAGTAATTTGCCATAATTGTCATTATCCGCACGACCGGCTAACCAGCCGATTAAATTATTCCGACTGGTAGGAGTAAAGGGATTGAGCAAGATAAACTCTTCTGAGTCTTGGGTCGGCAGTTTCATAATCAGATAATAGGGCTGTAGTAGCTGCCGTTCATTGCCGTAAACTTCTTGAGGAATTTGCCACTGGTCTTCCCGGTTATAAAAAACCTGGGGGTCGGTCATGTGGTAGATCAGCAGGCGTTGGGATTGGATCGTAAACAAATCTTCTGGATAACGAAGATGCACCCGCAAAGCTAATGGCATCTCCTCTAAGGGTTGAAATAACCCCGGAAAAATATCTTGCCAAGTGGAGATAATTGGATCGGTCGGATCGGCGACATAGAAACCAACCGATCCATTGTAAGCATCAATCACCACTTTTACCGAGTTGCGGATATAGTTAAAGCCTTCTTCTCCCGGTTGGGAATAAGGATAGCGATCGCTCGTGGTATAAGCGTCAATAATCCAATACAAATAATTATTAACCGTTGACCCTGGACGGTTCGGTTCACCAGTGCCATTTTGACCCTGGAATAAGCTAGTGTTTGCCACCACCAAATAGGGGTCATTGTCATATTTTAAAAAAGGGGCAATTAACTGAACTCTTTCCTGAATCGTCCGCCGAAATAACACTTTAGTTTCCGGGGTAAAATTCTTGGTAAAAACCATCTGCCAATTTTTCAAATACTGAGCAAACACCAACCGGCGCCACCAAGAATTAAGAGACACCCCACCACTGCCATCATAAGTATTATAAACATTCTCATCACCACTGGGATAATCTAGCTCGCGTACCAGACTCGGTGCCATGACATAAGTATCGGTTAATTCACCGTAATAAATCCGAGGATGACTAATGGGAATACTGGCGCGAATTCGTTCGCTAGAAGTGCCTAAAAGTCCTTGGTTATCCCCAGTACCGACCCCAATATCTTTGACAAAATAATCCGGTAAACCTCCTGGACCAACGGTATTCACAGGGGAAAGAGTAAACCCATAACCGTGGGTATAAACGAGATGTTCGTTTACCCAGGTGTTCGCCGCTTCGGGAACCGCGCTGTAGTCTAATTCGCGAGCCGAAATTAAGACTTGTTGTTTTTCTGTGGTCAGCCCTTGAACACTGGGTGCTTCTTTTTTCAGAGTGTAGCGGTCAATGTCCGCATCGAAGAATTTATAATATAGACGAATTTGTTGTAACTGCCGATTGGTTTGTAGTAAAGGACGACTGTCCCACAGGCGAATATTGCGAATTGTCAGGTCATTATTTTTAATATCATTGTAGGTCAATTTTCCTTCTGGTTCAAAGGTTCGCGTTTCAATATTATCTAAGCCAAAACCCTGACGAGTAAAAGCAATACTCCTCTGAATATAGGGAGTTTCTCTCTCCAGTTCGTTGGGTTGAACCATAAACCGCTGTATTCCTGATGGCCAAAGATATTCAGCTACAACCATGACTAAAAGATAGGCAAATATGGCATATCTCAGCTTTGGGAGGCTGGAGGTTGTGCTGTTAAATGTTGATATTTTATCACGATTTTTTTTGCCATAAAAATTACTTATTTTATCCAAATTTAATCCTGTTTTTTTCATCGATTTTTTTTGGTTATATTCTAGGGATTTGCTGCTAGATTTGCCGAGAGTAATTAGCTGTAATTCGCTAAATTTAAATGTATTGGTGATTATTAACAGAAAAATCGCGATCGCACTAGCGCCAAGACTTAATATAATATATGCCGGTAGTTGAGCTTTCACATCGGTGAAACTGGCGCCATAATTTACCCCACGGTGAGAGTAAAGTAAGCGATAACAAGACAACCAATAATTTCCCGCAATACAGGCCATTAGTAAGCTAATTAATCGATATATATGGCTGCGTTCTTTTAGAGAAAAACCAGAAAAACGGCCATCACTCAAGCTATTATTTGCCAGTAAATAGTCAATAAATACCACAACAACCGCCGCAATTAATAAGCCTTTTAGCCAAAACTCTAGCAGTTCCCAAAAAGGCAGCCTAAAGATATAAAAGCTAATATCTTTATGAAACAAAGGATCGGTAACATTAAACGATATACCTTTAGCTAGTAACCAAAATTTTTCCCAATGATTAGAAAGGACAAAACCAAAACAAAGACTCAAAAAAGCCGCGATCGCCCAAAGGGTTTGAGGATAAAACAGCAGCAAAGTTGCCCCGATAAATAAGCCTAAAATTTTCGGCCAATATGGGGCATCCATTGACCCAATCATCTGCCAGATTACTTGGATATCAAAACCACGGGGGGCTGAAGAATACATCAACGGCAAACCCCCAGGCAGTTGCCAATATTTCGCGGCAGCTTGACCGTAGTATAAGACCATTAACTCGACTATTACCGCTAATCCAATCACAATCGGCAAAAGCGATCGCAGCCTCAATTGAAACTCGACATAATTAATTTCTATTCCCGTCGCTTCTACCGTTGATTGTATCAATTGTTTAGAACGTTTTTCTAGAGTAATATGTTCAGATTTCAGCCGATGAGCAATCTGTAAATTGCCCCATAGAAAAGTCATACTAACAGCAAAAACCAAGAAAAAAACAATAGTACGGGTAATAAACCTTAACCAAAAAGCCCGATAATAACCAATTTCCTGAAACCAGAGATTTTCGGTAATAATCCAGGCAAAAATATCAAAGGTTAACCAAATTCCTAATATCAAAATAATGAACGGAAAAACTCGTTTCCAAAACCAGAAAACCATGATTTATAATTGTACTTTTTAAAGTGTTAATTGTACTTTTTAAGTTCTTAATTTTTAATTGTTAATTGTTGGTGTCTGGGCAGTTTCCGAATCATTCATAACCAACAAAAACCCCCACACCATAAATCTTACAATTTAAATTATTGCCTCAAATTAAATTCTAACCGCCAACCTCATTGATAAACTAGGAGAGATCAAGGAGGTTGGAGGTTTTGTGCTGCTATGTCCCAATCGTAAATTGAGTATTTATTTCATTTACTAGCCGCGAATAGCAATTTCGCGATTTTTTTAAAATGAAGTCAATGAACCACTTAGCTATATTGCTCACTAGAGCAAGCATCTTCTAAATTAAACAAAGTTTGCAAAGTGGCCATCGCTTGGCGTCGAGCCTCAATATCTTGTTGTGCCCGCAGTTGTACCATTGGGTCATGCAAAATTTTATTCACAATTCCTCGCGTCAACGCTTCAATCACCTCTTGATGTTTTTCGGCGAATTCTGAACCGAGACGAGAGAGGGCTTTTTCTAATTCTTGTTCGCGAATCCCTTCGATTTTTGCTCGTAAGCTGTTAATCGTTGGCACCGTTTCCAAGCTACTCCACCAAACATCAAAGGCTTCCACTTCTTCTTCTAGGAGTATCTCTGCTTCCATCGCCATCAGGCGGCGACTTTCTTGGTTTTGGGCAACCACAGCCTTTAGGTCATCCACATTAAAGGATTGCACATTGGTCAATTCCTGGACATCGGCATCCACATTTCTAGGGACGGAAATATCAATCAACATGATCGATTTGGTCGGTTCTAAGACGGGGGCTAATTTTTCCCGGTTGAGTAATGGCTGTGTTGCTCCGGTGCTGGTAAACACGATATCTGATTGACTAATAATCGTCATCATTTCAGCCAGGGGATGCAGTTGTAGGGCTGCGTCCGGAAATTTCTGGGCGAGTTCCTGCGATCGCGCCATAGAACGGTTAACAATCGCAATCTGCTGACAGCCTTTAGCCAACAAATGTTGAACCAAAAGTCTGGACATTTTGCCCGCCCCAATAATACAAACTTTCTGGGGTTCGAGACTCTCGACCTTCATTTGGGCTAACTCAACGGCGGCAGAACTAATGGAAACGGCACCAGTGCCAATATTTGTTTCCGTGCGTACCCGTTTTCCGGCGGTAATCGCTTGTTTCAAGAGGCGATTGAGAATGCGACCCACCCCTTTATATTGTTGTCCAAGTTTGTGGGTATTTTTCACCTGAGCCAGAATTTGACCCTCACCGAGAACCAAACTATCCAGACCCGCAGCCACCCGCATCACATGAGTCACCGCATCTTCATGCAGCAGAATAAACAAATGAGGCCGCAACTTATGTAAAGGCAATTTACTATGCTCAGAAAGAAACTGCGTAATTTCCATGGCTCCGGCTTGAGTTTCCGTAGTCACCACATAAATTTCTAAGCGGTTACAGGTACTTAAAATGGCCACTTCTTCAATATGGGGATAACCTAACAAATGAGCCATCGCCTGACTCATTTGTGTTTCTGGAATACTCAGTTTTTCCCGAATTTCTACCGGCGCTGTTTTGTGGCTGAGACCTACGACTGCAATATTCATGCTTATTTTCCTGAAGTTATTCCTCTTGAAATATCGACAACAAATTTTTTAAATCATCAAAGCTCAACAGATAATCTGAAAGCCAGACTCAACCGTTCCGACACCGAGAGATATCACACCCTCAAACGGATTTATTTTATAACTTTCAGCTTAATTACTCTAAGCGAAGCCAGAAAAATCAAGCTGAAAGTTCATTATCAAATCATGCTAATCTCCCTGAATTACTTACAGATTAAGCTAAAATTTTCGGTAAATACTCAGGAATCAATTCACCATGAAAACTGGGGAATTAAGAATTATAAAATTTTGGTAAATCTGATAATTCTTAATTCTTGGCAACTGCCTTAGCGCACTTGAATGGTTTTAGGCGCTTCAAACATATGAACAGTATCGACAAACCGAGCGGTCTTAGATTGGCTGGAAATTACCAAACTTTCTGTCCGCGCACCGCCGTGGAAAAAGCGCACCCCGTTCATCAATGGGCCTGGAGTAATGCCACAAGCGGCAAACAGGACGGTTTCACCAGAAGCCAGTTCTTCAGCGTTATAGACTTTATCGGGATCGGTAATGCCCATGCTGGCCAAGCGTTCTAGATTGCTTTCTTTGCTTTCGCCAATCAAGCCAGTTTTCACTACTTCGGGATCGTAGATCAACTGTCCTTGGAAATGTCCACCCAGGGCTCGCATGGCTGCGGCAGAAATCACCCCTTCTGGGGCGGCACCAATGCCCATCAGGGCATGAATATTGGTGCCGGAGAAAGCACAGCAAATGGCGGCGGATACGTCCCCATCACTGATCAGTCGGACGCGGGCACCTGCGGCGCGGATTTCTTTAATCAATTCTTTGTGACGAGGGCGATCCATCACTACCACCACCAATTCGTCAATCGACCGATCCATACAATCGGAGAGAATCTTCAGGTTTTCTGTAGCCGACTTGCGAATATCTACATGATTTTTCGCCACCGCTGGGGCGGCAAGTTTTTTCATATAGAAGTCGGGAGCCGCAAACAAGCCACCTTTTTCGGAAATTGCCAGCACTGCCATTGAACCATTTTGGCCATATGCTACCAGGTTGGTTCCTTCGCAGGGATCGACGGCAATGTCGATTTCCACTAATTGTTCTGGGTCGCAGAAATTCTTGGCATCGGGTTGGGTGCAAATGCCCACTTCTTCACCGATGTAGAGCATCGGCGCCTCATCCCGCTCCCCTTCACCGATGACAATTTTGCCCCGCATATGAATTTTGTTCATGCGTTGGCGCATGGCTTCTACGGCCACTTGGTCAGCAGTGTTTTTTTCGCCTTTGCCCATCCAGCGAGCAGAAGCGATCGCTGCTTGTTCAACTACTTCAATAATCTCTAAACCAATTGCATTATCCATTTAGATATCTCCTAATTTCATAGCCGATTTGTCGTCGTATGTGCTGCCTACGACCGTCTAAAAGTCTATCAGAGTCAGGGGTCTTGTTTAACAAAAAACCACGAAATTCCCCGTACCTCTGTAGGGTCTAATCTTGTAGGGGTTTATATATAGCACTTCCTGGTTGGCAGGGACTCCCCGAAGTGGTCGCCCCGCACCCCCAGATGAACCTATCGAAATAACGATTTTTCCGAGCCGGCAAAAACCTCTACAAGATTAGTCTCCCCTGGGTGTGACGAGGTGCGATCGCCCCGGATGGGAATTCTTAATCTAGGATTTGTAATTTTGCGGGGGCAATGTAACGCGATCGCCGGTCAAATCAAACAACCAATCAAAACACCAATCAAAACACCAATCAAAAAACAAAAAATGGGACATTTGCTGTTTAAGCCAAGCAACTGTCCCATTTTTTCCAAACTTTAGATAGATATAAAACTCTGAGTTAAACCGAATTGCTTCTTACATAGAAGAACCAATCCCAGCATAAGCTCCGTAAAAGAAAAGACCCACCACGGCAATTACACCAAGACCAGCGACGGTAGCGACGAGCCACAAAGGAATTCTTCCTGGTTCAGACACAGCTTGTACCTCTTTAATTCATGCCTAACAAAAACAACGTTACATCGAGCGTCTTTGATCTCCAGAAATCAAGAGATTAATCAAGAGATTAAAGATAGTTTGATAGTTTCACAGAGAGTGAAATAGAGCCAGTGAAATAGAGCCGGTCAAATAGAGCAAAGGTTGCTAGTTTTCTCGACTGGTTTGCGCCAATGATTTAGGCATTTATTTGAGGAATTATCCTGGGAGACAATTCCTGACCAGTCGAGTCACTTGCGCGACCACCGCTCAAAAGTTCAACCCAGAATCACTACTTAGTTAAAGAAGTAACTGGAGAATAAAACTCCCAGCACAAAAATCAGTAGCAGACCCAGGTAAAGGGAAGTTCTGTTGAGTTCAACTGGTTGGTTATTACTGTTTTGATTACGTTCTAAGGGCATGATTTTTTACCGTTGAATAAACTGCATAGCGGCGATCGCGCCTAGAAAGAATACCGTTGGGACGCCGAGGGTATGAACCGCCAGCCAGCGAACGGTAAAAATTGGGTAACTAATTGGCTCGTTAGTGTTTTGAGTTGCCATAACTTCTGCTTCCTTAAATTTAATTACTTACCAATGAATTCTTCGACTTGTTGTTTTGCATTAAAACGGTCTTGCACAATTGGCAATTCCAAACGATCTTGAGTATAGTATTCATTTGGGCGGGGAGTGCCGAAAGCATCATAAGCCAAACCAGTGCTCACAAACAGCCAACCGGCGATAAATAATGCCGGGATGGTGATGCTGTGAATCACCCAATAACGAATACTTGTAATAATGTCACCAAATGGACGCTCACCAGTTACTCCAGACATTGAAGAATCCTCCTCTTATCTCCAAAAACTCACAAATTAGCTTTTCTGTTTTCAGCGCTCGGCTTTTTAGGATTTTAACCTGTAAGCGATCGCTCTTGAAGATCAATTTTCCGTCGATAATTTCCTGAACCTTTTCTCCAGGCGGGTGGATCAAGGCTATGGTGAAAAATCTATCATAACTTGGCTTGAGATCAACCGATGATGCCATCGCTGGCAACTCAAAGCCGAGTCTTGATTCGGATTTTTACTAAGCATTTTTACCCTGTGGATACGGAAGTCGGGAAAAATTCGGCAAAAATTCGGGAAAAATTTCTGCCCCGGTTTTTGCCCCGGTTTTTGCCCTGGTTCCAGTTTTTGCCCGTCCATAAATGGGATTCAGGCCGTTTCCGGGGCTTTTTGATATTTTAATAGCAACCCGTTCTGACCAATCACAAATCCTTGCTCAGGAGATAGAAAGACAATCTTGTAAAAATTTGAAGGCAAATTTTCTACCGCCTGATCTTTTTGCCAGGTTTGTCCCCCATCAAGACTGCAAAGTAAATTGCCACTGCCACCGGAAACCCAAATTTCTTCTGGAGTTCGGTAACTTAAATCCAACAATCCCCAGCTTGTGGCAAACTCAGGGAAAATCGGTTCCTGCCAAAAATCAGGTGCTTCTAAGTCGCTAAAGGAAATAGTCCCAGTCTCTTTGGGTTGGGTAAATTGAATCTCTCCACCTCGGGCTAACAACCACAACCGGCCATCTTGTCCAAATCCCATACTCTGAAGACGACGAGAACTGGTGCGATTATGCTGTACCCAAGCCGGTTGACCCGGTTCCCAGGTAGAGTAGAAGTTTCCTTTGGCGGATACGGCAATATATCGACCATCCGGGGTGCGATCGACGCTACGCATCACACCGACAGCGGAAGCGACTAACCCTTGCCAGGTTTTGCCTGCATCTTCCGTGCGATAAATCGCGCCGATATTCGTCAGCATTTCCGCTTGTTTGTCACCTAGGGCAACAATCTTCAGGGGGTCTCCCGGCAATTTCTTGTCCAAAGGAATTTGCTCCCAGGATTTTCCTTCATCGGTAGTATGAAGCATGATTGCCGGTTCCCCAACAATCCATCCTTCTTCACCAGAAAAACTCACGGATGTGAAGCGATAATTGTCGCTATCTAAACTCAGACCGATTTTCTGCCAAGTCTCCCCTGCATCGGTACTTTCGAGTAAAGTAGACTCGGCTCCCACCAACCACCCATGTTTACCATTGTTGGTGAAACCAATATCCAGCAGGTTAACTTGACTGGGAACATATACGGGGTGCCAAGGGTTGTAACTCAGTGATGGAGCATATTTACATCCAGCACAGAGCAGCACAACTGCCAACAAGCCGACAATTCTTTGCCAATGTTTCAAGATCGATTTCATTACGGTTAAATTTCGCTCTGCATTATTTGCCAAATCACGCAAAATAAATTTTCCGAGAATTTCATCTGGTTGATTTGTTCACCAGTGAATTTTCTTAAGCCTGAGTTGAAGTGATGAAAATCACCGCGCTACTAGCCTGACCGCTTCGATTGCGCTACCCACCAACAGTCAATCACTGGAATTCACATTCCAAAACACATTCTCTAATTTAAGCTATAGAGGCTGAGGAAAAATAAGACTCCCAACCCCAATGCGCCAAAAATGAGTACATTCTTGATTCCCGGAGTTAAAACATTGACTCCTAAACCATAATTGTAATTTTCTTTAAATCCCGAGGCAGTGCCAGCCGGCCCGATATTCGCAAAGGCGGAAGTTTTTGCCCCACAGACAGGACAGCGCCATGACACCGGCAATTCTGTAAATGGTGTGTTGGCCTCCACCTTACTGCGGGCATCCCCTTTTTCCGGTTCATAAATATATCCGCAGGCGCGGCATTCATACCGATCTAGGTTGACTGGTTCTATGACTTCGCTGCTCATGGCTACTCAAAAAAATGCGATTGTGGCAAATCTTAAAATATATGTAACAGATTATGACAAAGATTGGTGTACCGCAAGTGTTTGGCAAAAATCTGTTTAATTTTATTTGTTATTTATTATTAATTATTTGTTATTTGTTATTTGCTATTTTTATGGGGGGCTTCGGGTGCGGGGGGCAGGGGGGCTTCTGGCAAATAGCGAATCACTAACAACGAATAACTAATGACAAAGATAAAAAAATGCAACGAGCTAAAAGAGACGATGCCGATCAACAAGCACCAGGATTATGTAAAAATGTAAACGAATCAAATCCTGAAGTCCTGTCACTTTATAGATATTTATTGTGTTTGTCCTTAGCGGCTACGAGTATTTACTAGGCTTTCTGCTAGTTTGCAGTTTAGTCCCAATTGTTGCCTTGGGTGCATCGAAGCTCTTGCGCCCTAAAGGGACTTCTTTAGAACGGCGGACGACTTATGAATCCGGGATTGAGCCTTTTAGTGGTGCCTGGATTCAGTTCAACATTCGCTACTATATGTTCGCCCTGGTGTTTGTTGTCTTTGATGTAGAAACGGTTTTTCTATATCCCTGGGCGGTGGCGTTCCATAAACTGGGACTCTTGGCGTTTATTGAAGCCTTGATATTTATTGCAATTTTAATCATTGCACTGGTTTACGCATGGCGAAAAGGAGCTTTGGAATGGTCTTAAAAACGCCCATGAATGACGAAAAATATATTATGAACCCAATTGAGCGACCCCAGGTCACTCAAGAGCTTTCAGAAAATGTCGTGTTGACGACCCTGGATGATCTTTATAATTGGGCGCGGTTATCGAGTCTGTGGCCTTTGATGTATGGTACGGCTTGTTGTTTTATTGAGTTTGCGGCGATGATCGGCTCGCGGTTTGACTTTGACCGTTTTGGTCTGGTTCCCCGTTGTAGCCCTAGACAAGCGGATTTGTTGATTACTGCTGGGACGATTACGATGAAGTATGCGCCGACTTTGGTGAAACTTTATGAGCAAATGCCGGAACCGAAGTATGTGATCGCGATGGGTGCTTGCACGATTACCGGGGGAATGTTTAGTATGGATTCTCCTACGGCAGTGCGCGGGGTGGATAAGTTGATTCCGGTGGATGTGTATATTCCAGGATGTCCTCCCCGTCCAGAAGCGATTATGGATGCGATCGTGAAGCTGCGGAAAAAGGTGGCGAATGAGTCGATCCAAGAACGGGGAATGTTGCAACAAACTCATCGTTACCATACGACGAAGCATCAAATGAAGGCGGTTTCGCCGATTTTGACGGGTCAGTATTTGCAGACTGAATCGAGACAGGTGCCACCGAAGCAGTTGACGGAAGCGATGGGTATGCCTGTGCCTCCGGCCCTGAAGTCGGCTCAGTCGGCGCAAAAACAGGAGGTGAAACGTGGCTGAAGAGAAGAATACTCCGATCGCTGAAGCCTCTAGTGTGCCAGTGGCATCTCCGGGTAAGGTATCCCAATGGTTAACCCAGAATGGTTTTCAACATGAGTCTTTGGGCAACGATCATTCCGGGGTAGAGATGATCAAGGTTGACCGAGATTTCTTAATTCCTCTGGCAACCGCTCTCTATGCTTATGGGTTTAATTATCTCCAATGTCAATGTGGCTATGATGTTGGCCCTGGGGAAGATTTGGTGAGTATGTACCATTTGGTGAAGGTGAAGGATAATGTCACTGAGCCAGAGGAGGTGCGGGTGAAGGTTTTCTTGCCCAGAGAAGACCCCAGAGTGCCTTCGGTTTATTGGATCTGGAAGGCGGCAGATTTCCAAGAACGGGAGTCTTATGATATGTACGGGATTGTGTATGAAGGACATCCCAACCTGAAACGAATTTTGATGAATGAGGATTGGGTGGGTTGGCCTTTACGCAAGGATTATATTTCCCCAGATTTTTACGAGTTACAAGACGCTTATTAAGCGGATATTCTTGTGGCTTTTCGCCCCCTTTCCCTTGCGGAAAGGGGGTTTTGTGTTTTTTGTCCACAACCTCTGTAGGGGTCCGCGCATTCCGACAGTAAATCTATGCTTTTAACCCAAAAATATCTGCCGGAATGCGCGGACCCTCTAGTAGAGTTCATATTTCATTAGCTGACAGGGCAATGTGCCGTTAAATACTGCCGTCCGTTGCGATGATTTGAGTCCAATGGATTTGGCGAGTTCTTTGTTGCCACTGAGGATGAAGGCTGTCCAGCCTTTGAACCGTTGTTTGAGGATGTCTCCTAGTTGTTTGTAAAATTCCCCTAGGTCACGATCGCGCCCTAAGCGTTCTCCATAAGGAGGATTGCAGAATAACACTCCACTGTCTCCAGGGGCAGCTATTTCATTTAAGTCTAGTTGAGAAAAATAGACTTGATCGAGGACGCCGCAGTTGGTGGCATTGGCGATCGCCTGTTCGATCATTTTCGGATCCCCATCGCTGCCCCAAATTGGTGCGGGAAGCTGATCCAGTTGGCTGTCTTCCGCTTCTTGAATCAGTTTTTCCAACACTGAGGGGTCAAAGTCTCGCCAAGTTTCAAAGCCAAAGCTTTCCCGAAATAGTCCGGGGGCGACGTTGAGGGCTTTTAAACAGGCTTCTAGGGGTAAAGTGCCGGAACCACAGAGGGGATCGTAGAACATAAGGTCGGGTTGCCACCCGGACATTTGAATTAGGGCAGCGGCTAAAGATTCTTTTAAGGGGGCGGCCCCAACTGCCGGACGATAACCTCGACGGTGCAGACTGTTGCCGGAACTATCGAGGCTTAGGGTACAGATATCGCGATCGATATGCACGGAGATTCGCAAATCTGCGGCTTCCGTGTCTACATTGGATCGATCGCCAAATTCCTGCATTTGTTGGTCTACGATCGCATTTTTCACCTGAAGGGCGGTGAAATGAGTGTGGTTGAGGCGATCGCTTTTCCCGGTGGCTTTGACCGCTAGGGTCAAGTCTGGAGTCAGATAGTTTGACCAGTCAATGGTTTGGATGTGGCGATAGAGTTCTTGGGCGTCTTGACAGCGAAATTCATCAAGTTTCATTAAGATGCGGAAGGGTAAGCGAGCCCATAGATTTACTCGGTAAAGTAAGGTGCGATCGCCCCTAAAAGCAACCCCACAAAATCCCGGTTCTACAGAATGCGCCCCCAAGTTTTCTAACTCTTGGGCTGCCAGGGTTTCTAACCCTCTGGCAACTGTTGCAAAATATTGATTCATTAAAATGTACCGAATTGCGATTCTGTGCTCACCGGAGTAATGCACCCAATCGCCATGATGAGCAATATATAGAATATCGCGATTCTCTTCGGAGTTGGTTCGCTCCGGCCAGACTGTCACTGATTCTTGATAATCTTTGCTTCAAACCGATTTAAACCATTTTGAGAAAAGCAGTTAATTAAAACAGATCGCGATCGCCTTTTTTCCCATTTTTTCCCAGATGTCAATTGCGGGAGCGATCGATTCTGGGTTAAAATTTTGCGTAAGGTGTGGCATCCCATGATTGTCTGACTTTCCCAGAAAATGCGATCGATGCCATCAAAAATGAAAAAATCTGCAAAAATATGAAAACTATACCTAAACTAATGGCGAGCGCGCTATCACTTTTTGGGGCGATCGTTTTCTTTGCTTGTGCCGCACCAAGTCAAGTCAATTGTGCTAATATAGATCATTGGTCGAGAACAAATCCCCCACTTAACCAGACCCATATATTCTGTGGGGAGTGGAGTCAAAACCGGCCTAAAGGATTTCATTCCCGACCCGGTGGAGTTACCCCCAATACGGTGGAAAACTTTCAAATTACTCAGTCAGCCAATAGCCAAGGAATTTACGGCGGAACCTGGAATTATTCCGGCCATTCTAACCAGAGAAAATTCTCCACCATGTTTCCAGATAGCTGCACGCAAACTCAAGTTTTAAACTCAATTATCTACGCCGCTACCCATCAACAAAATTGCCCATCAAATGCACCTAGGTGGGCTTGGTGTGGTCCTAATGCGCCAAGCGCTAACGCCGACAACTATTGTAAGAGTGATAATAATCGTTTATTTACAATAGCAGGCGCTTTCTTAAGCGATGGCCAAATTAACACGGCATTTCCTTTAAGATAGTCTTTAAAGTTATCTGATTTGGACGACTTTATTGACTTTTTGATCGTCTATTATTACCGTCAAACATTATGTCTAAAACTGCTTTTACCTGGCCGGGACACCGAAAAAATGACCCGGCTCATCTTCGGCTTTCCGAGTTTTTAATTATGGATATTCAGCACAGTCCTGAATGGGCTAGAGATTTACTGGATAAAATTACTTTAATTCAATCCGGTAGTTTACAAACCTGGCAAAGAATTGGTAATGCTTTTTGCCTTAGTTTATCTTATGAAGGGGCAACAATTGAGGATTTAATTGATGAAAGTAATCCGCCAGAAACTGTTTTAATAGAAGAATTTCATCAAGCAGCGATCGCCTGGTTACAACACACAGAAATGTTATCACAATCCGAACTAATTGATAATTAACAATTTTTAGTTGATGGTTGATGGTTGATGGTTGATGGTTGTTTGTTGGTGGGTAGGGATTCTTTTGTTGGTGGTTGTAGCCATCAACCATCAACAATTAACCATATAATCCCTACCCATCAACCATCAACCATCAACAAACAACAAACAACCATCAACCATCAACAAATAACCATCAACAAACAACCATCAACCATCAACCATCAACAAACAACCATCAACCATCGGTGACGAGTTACTTTTGATTCACCACTTCATTCATATAATTAGCCCAAACTTGGGCTGCTTGGCCACTACTGCCGGAGGTGGGACTATTGTCATCGTTGCCCAGCCAAACGCTGGTGATAAAATGTCGGCGGGGCAAATAGCCCACAAACCAAAGGTCTACGCCATTGTTGGTGGTGCCGGTTTTGCCCGCTTCTTCTCCCAAACCGATCGCCGCACCTCTGCCCGTGCCACTTTGCACCACGCCTTGTAACATTCGCGTCATGGTATCCGCCACCTCTGGGGAAAGGACTTGCCGGTTGGCTTCGGGGTTTTGTCCATATTCATAGATGACGCGGCAGGTTTCTCGGTTATTCAGGTCCTTGCAATCACTGCTATCTAAAATTCGCTTAATCCCATGAGCAGAGTTGAATTTTCCACCATTGGCTAATGCCGTTAATGCTCCGGTCATTTCTAACACGGTGACTTCACTTTGACCCAAAACCAAGCCCGGTACGGGATTGAGGTCGCTTTTAATCCCCAGTTCTCTGGCTTGACGCACGACGTTATTTAAGCCGACTTGTTGGGCAACCCGCAAGGCAACGGAATTTTCTGATTGGGCGATCGCTTGCCACATATCGATAAATCCACTGCTGCGTTCGCAAGGGGAAAAGGAAACCCCTTCCCAGACCAATGCGGCACAAGAATAGGTGGTATTCGGGGAAATTCCTTCTTCTAAAGCCGCAGTATAGGCAAAAATTTTAAAGGTCGATCCCGGTTGACGTAATGCTTGAGTAGCCCGATTAAATTGACTGATTTGATAGTCTACCCCTCCCGCTAAAGCCAAAATTTCCCCGGTTCGGGAGTCTACGGTGGCGATCGCCCCTTGCTCAAAGCCATAAATACCACCCATTTCGGCTACGGAATTTTTCAGGCTGTTCTCGGCTTTGGCTTGGATCTTCGGGTCTAAACCTGTTTCCACGATAAAATTACCTTCTCTGGCTAGACCCACCCCTAGCAAAGACTCCAATTCCTCAAACACATAACTATAGAAATAAGGGGCAATGGTGTTGCCAATAATTTCTTTGGCTTTGGAATGCACAGAAATCCGCGATCGGCGGGCGCGATCGGCTTCTTCTTGGCTAATCATGCCCAATTTCAGCATCCGATAGATCACACCATCGCGGTATTTCACCGCCAAAGAATAATTTTGCACCGGGTTAAACGCATTCGGGGCAGGCAACATTCCCACCAAAGTTGCCGCCTCGGATAAATTGAGATTTCGGGCGGACTTGCCAAAGTAAAACTGGGCCGCATCCTCAAATCCATAGAGGTCAATGCCCAAATAGACTCGATTTAAATAAGCCAGCAGTAGATCGTTCTTGCCATAAAATGTTTCTAACTTCAAGGCCACCAAGGCTTCTCGGAGTTTGCGCCCCGCAGAATCTTGAGTCCCTACATACTCCCGAAATAGACTCCGGGCCAACTGTTGTGTTAGGGTACTCGCCCCTTGGCTAATGCTGCCTCCGCTTAAATTCACCAATACCGCCCGGGTAACGCCAATCGGATCGACCCCCAAGTGCCAATAAAACCGGCTATCTTCCGAAGCAATTAAGGCTTTTGACAAATAGGGGGAAAACTCTTCTAATCGTTTGATTTCTCGGTGAGCATGGCTATAAGACGGACGTAGTGGGGTTTGTCCGTCCCGAGCATAGACCACCACAGGCCCAGAAATCGATGTGGGCAAGGGTTTGACCGAGACTTTTTGCCACGCGATCGCGATCGATAATCCGAATAACGCACTTATGCCGGTGAAGCCGTACAGGGACCAGCGCAACATCAGGATATACCACGGTGGCGGATTCACATATTTAATTTGGACTGCATCCGCTAATTCCGGAGGGCCGAGACTAAACACCGCCCCATGTTCCAGGACTATTTTCGTAATCCGTCGTTTACCCTGATACACACCGTTGGTTGACTTCTCATCTTTCAGGATAAATGGGGCATAACGCTGCTGAGAATTCCGACTTAAAGATAGATGAACTTGACTCACCAGTGGATTCCGCACCACAATATCACTGGTTTTGGACGATCGCCCCAACAAGTAGCGATCGCCCAGCAAAGGATAAACCTCTGGTTTATTAGCATTGGGTTCAGAAATCCACAATTCCGGGACTTTAGCATTCGGTTTCAGCTTCAGCTTTCCCATCACTTGGGCGTGAACTGTTTGCACCGCTTGGGTGACAACATTCAGAATCGTTTTGGGTCTTTGGGGGGGTGGTGGGGTCATATCCTCTGAAAATTCAGCGACTAACGATTGAGTATGAGGTTTGCTTGATCTCAATTTTAAGGCTTAGAGATCGGGCAACGACCAGATCGCGATCGGCAAAAAAGCCAAAAAAAGCTAATCGGATACTCAAATGAGCAGCGATTCCCTACGGGACGCTTCGCGATCGCTACAAAGATATCAGCCATTTTTCCTGAAAAGCGACTAAAAAATGTCCTAATTTCCTAAATATTCCGTTAACATTGAATTTACAAATTCTTCTTCTGTCTGTCCCTCCGCAATAATATGTAACCGAATCATCGCCGTGGTCTTCCTCCAATAATATTTTTATTCCAGATTTCAGACAAAGAATACTCAGCTAACCAATCTTCAAGCTTAGACTCTTCTAATCTAGAAAAATAAGATTTCCCATCTTTCCGTTCTACGACAATAATATCTTCAGGCTCAAAACAATCAATCAATAGAGGAGACTGAGTAGCTAAAATCACTTGACTATAATGGGACACACTCTTGATCAAGCCACCAATAATATTAATCGCATAAGGATGTAAACCCAACTCAGGTTCATCCAAAATTAAAACTTCAGGTAAATTATCTGGTGGTTGTAACAAGAGAGTCAGTAAGGCGATCGTTCTTAATGTTCCATCGGAGACTTGATGGGCGCTAAACACTAAATCTGTATCTCGTTCACTCCATTGTAACATCACCGAATTGTTAATTGGTTCCAAAACAAAATCGGCAAAAAAAGGCGCAATTTGCTGCTTTCTACAATGATTTTATAATAGATGGGTTCTGTTTCTTTCAGCCGCAACAGAAAAGGGGCTAAATTTGCCGCATCTTCACGCAGATATCGGCTATCCTCAATATTCCATCTTTGGCGAACTCGCGCTGTATCTGAAGTGTTATGAAACTGATATACGGCACAACCTTGCATTAGCCTAAAAATTGTTCTAGCCGTTGGATCGCCTAAATTATTTAGATCAATTAATTTGGCTTCTTTATGACCGGCATCTAATAAAGTCCAATCAGCCAATCCATTAAAAGTATTCCGAGAAAATCGATAGCGTTCATCAGCAAAGATTAAAGTATCCGGTGCCCCATGAAATAGCCGACAAAAGTATTCACTTCTGCCCGCTTCGGTTTCAAAATGAAATTCAGCTTCCATTTGTGGAGTCACAGACGCACCATTAAAAAGTAAAGAATTTGCGCCTCCCGCTTGGCCAATAAAAAATTTCAATTTCCCCGGAGATTGCATCATCCATCGCAATAATTTAAACCCAGAAATTAAATTAGACTTACCCGCACCATTAGCGCCAATTAAAATATTTACTGGCTTTAAATATAAGTCTAATTCTTTAATTGACTTATATCAATTTATTCTTAAAAAAATTAACATAGCCACTCTATCTAATATTAACTAAGCTAAATCAATTAATCTTGTTTAGTTATATTGGAAATTTTTTGTTGTTGGGTCTTTTTAATTTTTTCTGTAGGATGAGGCATAAAAATACTCAGCAAAATTAAACAAATAATCCCCAGGTTAATCGAAACATCAGCTACATTAAAAATCGGAAAGTTAATCAGCTTGAAGTGTAAAAAGTCCACCACTTCTCCGGCAACAAAGCGGTCAATCCCATTGCCCAAAGCCCCGGCTAAAATCAACCCATAACCTGCTTGTTCCCAGGGATTAAATCTTGGGCCAAAGCAGGCTAACGCGATTAATCCTAAACTAACCGCTAAAGACAGCCAACGCAACCAAGCAGCACCAGGAAAAAGACTAAATGCGGCGCCGGGATTGGTGACATAAGTAAAGTGAAACACATCGGGCCATAAGGCCCAACTTTCTTTAAACTCAAAGTTTTGCACCACCCAATATTTAGTAAATCGGTCAAATCCCAAACTAATCAAAGCCGCGATCCAAAATACGCTATTTTTAAATTTCATATTTAATTGCATCATTTTCTCCATAATTCAAAGTTAACAAATTGCATTTAGGGGTGATTTACCCAAATTAACCCACAACCAGACAACTTAATAAAGCAGAAACTTTCGCAACATAAAAGCCAATACTGTCACCTCACAGACAATAACTAAATGTCCTAACAAGGGGGCGACGGAGTATTTAAATATTTGGGGCACTAATGGTACATCAATAAAGTAATGACTGACAATTAAATAGCTGATGCCCACCATATGAATCACCAGTAATCCACAAAGACAACTGAACGCCAGATATTCCAACCGCAAGCGTTTTCTAAAAGCCAAGGTGCCACAAACCCAACCCCCCGGAACAAATCCGAGTAAGTAGCCAATGGAAGGTTCCTTTAAATACGTCCACCCCCCCCCTTGGCTAAACACCGGCAGCCAGAGTAATCCTAAGATTAAATAAGCAATTTGCGATAGTGTACCGGCTTTTTTACCGCCCAAACATCCGATTAATAAAACAGCCCCAATTTGATAGGTGACACCCAGAGAAAAAATGGAAATTCCCTGGGAGTCCCAATCCCAAGGAGGGCTGATCATTGAGGCTTCGATAAAGGTGCCAGCAATTGTTAGTAGCAAGCCAATCAAAGCCCACATTAATTCCAAAGGAAAAGTCACGTTTTTCGCCGAAGCCACAATTTACAAGTTATTTACCGGCTAGATTGATAGACCATTGGTTGATGGTGGAATTGTTTAATGGTCGAAAACCGGCACGGGGGCTTCTGAACCTTCTAGCCCAAGTTGGGCGAGCATTTCATGGTCTTTTTCTGGGGGTTGCCCTAGGGTGGTGAGGTAATGGCCAATCAGCATGGCATTAATTCCCGCTTTTAAGCCTTGGGCTTGGAGTTCGCCCATGACCGCTTCTCTGCCACCGGCGTAGCGAATAATTTGTGTGGGCAGGATCAGCCGGAAAATGGCGATCGCCTTTAAAGCTTCGTAAGGATCGAGCTTAGAACAATGGTCTAATGGGGTGCCTTCGCGAGGATTCAGTAAATTCAACGGCACTGACTCGACTTCCAGTTCGCGCAACGATAACGCTAAATCTACCCGATTTTCCCAGGTTTCCCCCATGCCGATAATCCCGCCGGTACAAGCTTGGATCCCTGCGGCTTTTAGGTTCTTGACCGTTTCCACCCGGTCTTGCCAACTGTGGGTGGTGACAACTTCGGGATAAAAATCTTCAGCCGCTTCTAAATTATGGTTGTACCGAGTGACACCGGCTTCGCGCAAAGCTTTTGCTTGTTCTAGAGTCACCTCACCTAATGCACAGCAAGGCTTAACATTGGTTTCCGCAGCAATGCGGCGAACTGTAGCGAGAATTTGCTCAAATTCTGCCGATTTTGGACTATGATATTTAGGACCCCTTCCTTGAGACACCAGACAGAAGCGACTAGCGCCTGCTTCCTCTGCGGCTTTAGCTTGCGCTAATATCTCGTCTGGGGACTTAAGTCCGTAAATCGGAGAATTTTCTCCGGGGTGATGAGCGGATTGGGAGCAAAACGCGCAATTTTCTGAGCAATTGCCAGATTTGACGTTGATGATGCTGCACAAATCTACTTTGTTGCCGCAACAAGCTTGTCGCACCTGATCGGCGGCTGCACACAAAAGTAGGATATTCTCCTGACCCTCGATTTGGGTCAATGCGATCGCCTCTTGTTTTTGCAGCAGTTCCCCGGCAATAATTCTGGCCGTTCGGTTTTCTAACCACTGCTGGAGTTCCTCTTTTGTCCAGGTGGATGATGGCAAGCTAATCGATGAATTCTGAGAAATTAATAACTTAGTAGAACTTGAGACTTGTGTTTGTAGCACTTTTGGATCCTTAATGATGACCATGACTATAGCGTGTTGGCATTTTACCATCAGCCTGGGGGTGTCAGCATTTCTCAAGCCAATGACTTTTTATCTCCTAGGGCGCCCCTAATCCCATTGCCAGTATGCTCACCGGAAGCAAACCCCTGCGATCGATCGTTGTTTTGATGGTGCTAATTTGAGAAAATTTTGAGAAAATTCTGAAGATATTTCTAATTCTCCTTTGATCTTTGATAATTTATTTTAAATAAAGCTTTAACTTTCTGGCATCGATGGTTATGATATAAAATCAGCGAAAAAAATTGATGACTGTTAAAATATTGCAAAAATCAACAAATCCTGCCTGATTTTCTAGACGTTTCTTAAACTTTTCTTAATGAAATCTTAACATTTTTTTCAGCAAAAGTGGTATAATTAGATACGGATTATTTGGTTTTTTTAATTAATTCTTGTCGATTATTGTATATTTTTATTACAAAAAATCATTTCCCTGTTAAATTTATAGGATCAAATATTATTGAACTGATAAATTATCTGATAAAAACAAAGCAGTCTTGATCAGTAAAAAAACATCAAAAAAATTAAATCAAATTACCAAAAAAATATCGTCATTCAATTAATGGCCTAATTGCCATGAATTAAGACCTGAGTCAACGGCATAGATATTATGAGTGAATGAAAAAATTATAATTTCCAGTATGGGATTAAAAATCCTCAAGGGATAAGATGTTCCCTGGATCTGAAAGTTTTGCTGAAGTACACACAAATTTATGAGTTTATCAAACCGGGAAGATAAGTTTAAAGGATCTGATTCGGGTGTCAGTTGGCCACAAATTTTAGAAAAAGGATTCGTTTGGCTCGCTCGAATCTTAGCGTTTGCCGTCCTAGCCACTTTGATCTGGATGGTTGTGATTGTCACCCTGGAAGCTTGGCCAGCGATCGCCAAATATGGTTTAGGTTTTCTTACTTCTAGTGGTTGGGCACCCAATCGAGAAGAATATGGTGCGTTACCGCACATTTATGGCACCCTCGTCAGTTCTCTGATTGCCCTAATCTTAGCGGTGCCAGTGGGTTTAGGGGTGGCCATTTTTTTAAGTGAAGACTATTTACCCCCGAATATTCAACAGGGGATCTCTTTTTTGGTGGAACTGTTAGCCGCAATTCCTAGTGTGGTTTACGGACTCTGGGGAATTTTTGTGGTGATTCCCTTATTAAGACCCATCGGCGTCAATGGTCCGTGCTTACTAGCCTCTTCAGTAGTATTGGCGATTATGATATTGCCCACCATTGCCGTCCTAGCGCGGGATGCCCTGCTCAACGTTCCCGACATTTTGCGTCAAGGAGCTTATGGCCTCGGTGCAACTCGGTGGGAAACCATTTTACGAGTTTTACTACCCGCTGCTTTTTCCGGAATTGTTGGTGCTATTATGCTGGCACTCGGTCGCGCCTTGGGAGAAACAATGGCTGTCACCATGCTAATTGGCAACAACCCTAAAATTAGCTTTTCGTTGTTCGCTCCAGCCAGTAGTATTGCCGGTCTATTGGCCAATCAATTTGCCGAGGCGGATGGGATGCAAGTTTACGCTTTAATGTATGCAGCGTTGATTTTATTTGCCCTGACCTTGGTGGTGAATATGTTGGCTGAGGTTTTAATTCGCCGCGTCCAAAGAATTTAAAGGGTAGGAATTTAAAGCTTAGATTGTTCACGGTTAATCTTTAACCCTTAACCGTTAACCGTAAAAGCTGAATCATCCCCGATGAAAAATTGAAAAGATTGATGATTTCAAGGATTGATTGTTGACGGTTAACAGTGAACAATCAGCAACAACGATGCCCCAAGAGTTAAGGGTTAAACGAAATCAGGAAAATATCCAGAATATATCCAGAATATATCCAGAAAATATGAGTGTCAAATACCCAAATACCCAAGATACTGCTTCGATCAGTGCCAGTAGTTTAAGGCGTTCTCCTCAGTCTCGGAGAACCTTATTTAGTTTGGTGATGAGTGCCTTAGCTGGGGTAGCAGCGATCGCCGCACTTTTACCATTGGGCGCCGTATTATCTTATGTACTTTATAAAGGTTTTAACGGTCTGAGTCTCAGCGTTTTTACCGAATTGCCGCCTGCAGCGATGCAACAAGAACCCGGTGGCTTTGCCAATGCGATCGTGGGCACCCTCGTGATGGTGGGAATCGCCGCTTTAATTAGCATTCCTATTGGCGTCATGGCGGCAATTTTTGTCTCAGAATTTGGCAATAATGGCCAATTTTCTTCTTGGGTAAGATTTGCGACGAACGTACTCAGTGGCGTGCCTTCGATTATTGTTGGTGTATTTGCTTATGGGGTTGTGGTATTAACTACCGGCACATTTTCCGCCATTGCTGGTGGATTTGCTTTGTCGATTTTAATGTTACCAATTATAGTCCGAGCCACGGAAGAATCCCTAAAATTAGTCCCAGATGAAATTCGCCAGGGGGCAGTGGGTCTGGGGGCGCGTAACTACCAAACCGTATTTTTAGTTGTCTTGCCCGCTGCTTTACCGGCAATTTTAACTGGGGTGACGTTGGCCGTAGCCCGCGCAGCGGGAGAAACCGCCCCATTGATTTTTACCGCCTTGTTTACCCAATTCTGGCCTCGATCGCTCATGGAACCAACTCCCTCTCTGTCCGTTTTGGTTTACAACTTTGCGATCGTCCCGTTTGACAATCAGGTGGAATTAGCCTGGGTCGGTTCTCTGGTACTGGTACTGATGGTGCTGATCACCAGTGTGATTTCCCGGTGGGCGACTTCCCGTAAAGTTTATTAAGCTATTTCACCCAACATTTCAGCAATTTACTAATATTTTCCGAAAAATAAATTGCTAAAATTGCTAAAATTGCCAATTATTCTGAGCATAGAAACTCAAAAAAATTAGATAAAAAAAATAGAAGGAAAAATATGGATTATTGAAATAATTTTTAACCCTAGGATGATGATGAAATAAATTATTATCTGGGAATAATATATGCAGTAAAATATCGATTAATTGTTTGATATAATCTTGATAATTTAGTCAGGATTATTGCTGATTTTCTATCTATCGGCTATTAATTAAAGAAAAAGAGGTTGTATGAATTATTCCAGTGAATTGAATCATTCTCGAAGTGAGGAATCTCACCAGAAAATTGAGACGGTGTTTGATACTGAAAATGTCAACATCTATTATGGGAATTTTTTGGCAGTGCGGAATGTGAATGTAAAAATTCCCAAAAACCGGATCACTGCTTTCATTGGACCGAGTGGTTGCGGCAAGAGTACCTTGTTACGCTCTTATAATCGCTTGAATGATTTGATTAAAAGCTTTCGCTTAGAAGGGACGATTAAATATCGTGGCCATGATATTTATCACCCCCAAGTGGATCCAGTGGAAGTGCGACGACGCATTGGCATGGTCTTTCAAAAACCGAATCCTTTCCCCAAATCAATTTATGACAATGTGGCATTTGGCCCCCGCATCAATGGGTATAAAGGGGACATGGATGAGTTAGTGGAACGCTGTTTAAAACAAGCGGCAGTCTGGGATGAAGTGAAAGATAAGTTGCAACAAAGTGGTTTGGCAATTTCCGGAGGTCAACAGCAGCGTTTGTGTATTGCTCGTGCTTTGGCTGTGCAACCAGATGTGTTGCTGATGGACGAACCCTGTTCGGCCCTTGACCCAATCTCTACTTTGAGAATTGAAGAGGTGCTGCACCAACTGAAGCAAGATTATACGATTGTCATTGTCACCCATAATATGCAGCAAGCTTCGCGGGTGTCTGATATGACGGCGTTTTTCAATGTGGATCCGAATGAAAAAGGCCAAAGAGTTGGTTACTTAGTTGAATATGACCAAACTGAAAAAATATTCCATAATCCTGCTGAAGAAGCAACCCAAGCTTATGTAAGCGGTCGTTTCGGTTAAACAGTTAAACACATTTAAGGGTTGATTGGGGATTTTTTCAGGACGGCATCATTATTTATTATGATGTCGTTTTGTTATTTGTTAAAACAACAAACAACGAACAACGAACAACAAAAGAATCCCTACCCAACAACAAATAACAAATAACAAATAACAAATGCATAAAGTAGCGTATTTATTGGTAGTACATGGCAGTCATCACCCTAGCTACAATGCAGCGGTGAAAGAACTCACTGTGTTAGTGCAGGAGCGGGCGATCGGTAGGAGTCAAACCTTGGGATTGGGGAGGACTTTGGTGGATGTGGCTTTTTTGGAGGCTCATCCTTTGCCGTTACATGAGCAAATTGTGGCCTTTGCCGATCGCGCTGTCCAGCAAGGGATGAGGCGGATTCAGGTTTTGCCGTTATTTTTGTTGCCCGGAGTCCATGTTTATGAAGATATTCCCGCTGAGGTGGCCATAGCCCGAAATCTGATAGACCCAAAGATCGCCCTGGAATTGTTGCCCTATATAGGAACTCAGCAGAAGGCTTTGAGTGGTTTGCTGCTGTCCCGGATGGCGGCAGTGAATGATTCATCCGCCGCTAGTATCGCGATTTTATTTTCTCACGGAAGTCGTCGGCATGGGGGAAATCAGCCGGTGGAGGCGATCGCCCATTACTTGGCTGAACTATCGGGGCTGGAGGTAGTGACGGCGTATTCGTTTGTGGCCCCTTTCTTGTCTGATATCTTGGCTACCCTAAAAAGCAGGCAAACTGTCAAAATGGGCTATCAGCAGATGGCGATTTTGCCTTATGTTTTATTTCCAGGAGGACTGACGGAGGCGATCGCTGATTCTGTCACCCAACTCTGCGGAACATTTGAAGATATCCAGATCAAAGTGGCTCAACCCATTGCTGTGTCTAGGGATTTCGCCGAATTAATTGTCTCAATGGCTGAGAATTGATTGATATAACAATGGTGGTTACCCCAAAGATGAACCTAACCGACCGATTCGGGTTCGCTTTCGGTGGCGATCGCTAAAATCCTACACCAATCAATATGAATCCAGTTGCTCTGCAAATAAATCCTTCTGTCCTCGTGGTTGAATCAGATCCAGTCTTAGCTGGGCAAATCTGCGAAGATTTGCAAACCGCCAGGTATCAACCATTCATAGCGCCGGATGCCAAAACGGGCTGGCATCAGGTCAATCTCCACCAACCTCATTTAATTGTCATTGCCAGAATGTTGGGATCGGAATCGGGTTTAGAGTTGTGTAGCCAACTGAGACGGGAGGGGAATTATGTCCCGGTATTAATGCTTTTGGTTAGAGATACTCTCCCTGATCGAATTGCTTGTTTAGAAGCCGGGGCGGATGATTATTTTCTCAAGCCGTATCGTCGGGAGGACTTTCTCAAGTTAATTCATCTGTACCTGAAACCGGAAACTCATGGCAACGATCGATTACACTTTGGGGATTTTATCCTGGACTTATCGAAGCGGACGGTTTTACGCAATAACCAAGAGATGATTGCTTTAACCATGAAAGAATTTGAACTACTGAAATATTTAATGGAGCATCCTCGTGAAGTCCTCAGCCGCGACCAGATTTTGGAAAATGTCTGGGGCTATGATTTTATGGGCGAGTCGAATGTGATTGAAGTGTATATCCGTTATTTACGTCTGAAATTAGAAAGCAATGGTAACAAACGGCTGATTCATACGGTGCGAGGTTTGGGTTATGTGTTGCGGGAGGCTTGATTCTCTGACTTTGACCGGACTGGTGATGGGGAGAATTGGAGCGATGTAAAAAATTTTTCCGAATTTTTTACAAAACTTATTAAAGATGTTTTAGAATGAGCGAAATTTGGGCTATCCCTGGGATAGCAGTCCCCCGGTTTGCTGACGGGGGCGATCGCCCTGGTAATATGGCCGAAATTTTGCCAATGGCTACCCAGTACGGTGGTAAAAACGGCGCTAGGTCTGCTAGAATCCGCAAGGCCATAAATACAACGCCAAATAGCCGCCAAATACAACGGCTATTCGCTGACCAATTTCGATATTCAATTTGTCATAGTCTCTTGACAAATGCACCCCTCAGACTTAGACTATAGGTTTAAGAGTGGGTAAAATTTTCGATGCGTAAATTTACTGAGCAACTTGAAAAAAAAAATCAGTAATTTCGCTGATGTCATTTAAGCAATCCTATGCTGAACTAGGATCAGACGTGATGATTGCTTATTGACAGGAATCGGCCTAGTGTGGTGTGTGAGTTTTTGCGTTGCGGCGCTGGCACGACAAGCGATCAAAATGGATTTAAGCTAAGAAAATGATCTCGATTTCGCGATGATCCCAGAGGGTTAAACGCTGATCCCCGAATTGAAGCACCCAAAGGGCGATCGCTTTATTCGTTAGGAATGAATTATCTAGCCGTTGGTTGAGTGTACAGATTAAAAACTGGCTACTTAGGGTAGGCGTGGATAAAAAAACAGTTGAAATAATAGACTTTAAGATTTCGGAGGTTGACTGAGCCATGGGACGATCCAGTTATTCTCAATTTATTCGGTTTTTGCAAGAAGATTTGGCGATTTCTGCCTCTTCAATTGATTTAGCCGAGCGGGTTTGTGGTTCTTTTGGGATTCGCAATCGTGAGTCCGATCCGATGCCTTTACCAATGGTACTTTGGCAATATGGCTTAGTCACCATTCAGCAGTTAGAGCGAATTTTTGACTGGCTGGAAACGGCATAGATTTCACAAACACTATAGGAGGCTCCATCGGATGGAATCATTTAATGATGAGCCAACTGATCGGATCAACCGCTGCGATCGCTTTTCTCGGTTAGCTTTTTTTAGGGGGGGTAGGGGTGGCGCCCAAGTCGGACATCAGGGAAAATTGATTTGCAGCCAATTGTTATGGATTAAAAAAGGGTGAACTGTTCATGGCGAACAATTCACCCTTTTTTGCGGCATTTTTACTTACTTTTTACTTACTTTTTACTGACTACTGAGCAAAGACCTGGCTGGCGGCGGCTACACCTGCCCCTGGGGTGACGTTACTCACACCTAACTCGACGAGGGCGGTTTCTAAGGCGGCGATCGCTGTGAGAATGTCGCGATCGCTCACAAAGCCCAAATGCCCCATGCGGAAAATCTTGCCTTTCAGGTGGTCTTGACCTCCCGCCAGAATAATATCAAATCGTTTTTTCAGAATCGATCGCACCTGTTCTGCTTCCACCGACACCGGGGCCACAGCGGTAATAGCAGGAGAAGCCGCTTCATCTGGGGCAAACAAAGGCATTCCCAGAGCTTTCACCGCAGCGCGGGTAGCGTTCTTATGCCGTTGATGTCGGGCAAAAATATTTTCCAACCCTTCGGCTTTCATCATCCCCAAACTCGCTTGCAGACCATACATTAAATTCACTGGGGGAGTAAAGGGGCTGCTATTTTTCGCGGCGGCTTTGCGATATTTGCCTAAATCCAAATAGTATCGAGGTAGGGTTGCGGTTTTGTAAGCTTCCCAGGCTTTGGCACTCACCGCCACAAATCCCATACCCGGTGGCACCATAAACCCTTTTTGGGAACCGGAAGCCACCACGTCTAAACCCCATTCATCGATGGGAATATGCACCGCACCCAAACTGGTGACGGCATCCACAATAATTAAAGCTTGTCCGTGGGCTTTGACGTGACGGTTAATGGTTGCTAAATCGTTGATCACCCCCGTGGAGGTTTCGCTGTGAGTCACGATCACCGCTTTGATTTGCTTGTCCTTGTCCGCTTCCAGCTTGACGCGAAACTCTTCCGGGTCGAGGGGTTTGCCCCATTCTGCCGTCACTTGTTCCACGTTTAAATTATAAGCGGTGGCGACTTCGACCCAGCGCTCGCCAAATTTCCCATTACAGCCCACCAAAACACGATCGCCTGCACTGAGAAAATTAATAATTCCCGCTTCCATTGCCCCAGTGCCCGATGAAGTCAACATCAGCACATCCCCTTGGGTTTGGTGCAACCATTTCAGATTCTCGGTAATTTCCCCGGCGATCGCTTCAAAATCCTTGCTTCTATGACCCATCGGGTGTTTGGCCATCGCCAGTAAAACTCTTTCTGGCACGGGGGTTGGGCCAGGAATCATCAGCATTAACTTATCGTCCATGAATTTTCTTCCTAAAATTAATCAGTATTTGACCGTTAACAGATAACCGTTATTTGTTATTTGTTATTTGTTATTCGTTATGGATCGGACTAACACCAAATAACAAATAAAAAAGTAACAAATAACAAATATATCACCGATCGTCTAAGGTTGGAGGCGGTGCGGTCAAGCTGGCATCTTCCCTGCTTTCCCCCGATCCTTTATTCAAAGACCAACGGTATTCAATGGCTAAGTTTTCATGTTGACAACTCTCTTCTAGTCGCTTTTGTTGGGCGAAAGCTTTGCGAAGGGTTGCGATTAACTGACGCACTTGGTCTCGCTGGGGAGAGTTTTGTCCCACCGCAAACATCGTCTGTCGCTCCAGCAGTTGCAACAAAAGTTCGTAGTGGACATGAGAAGGAAGGGGGATAGGAGCCATGACAGCCAATTTAGTTTATACCAATATCGAATCAAGATTATATGTAGGGGCGGGGGAGCGGGGGAGCGGGGTGTAGGGTGTAGGGTGTGGGGTGTGGGGAGTGGGGTGTGGGGGAAGAGGATNNTTCTCTTTTCTCTATTCTCTTTTCTCTCTTCCCCCCACACCCTACACCGATGGCGGCCCTACACCTATGGCTGCCCTATACCCTACACCCTACACCCTACTGGTTCGGTGACCGATTTAATCCACACTAGCAATTAGCTGGGCTAATGCGATGCCCGGGTCGGGTTGTTTCACTAAGGACTCCCCGATCAGAACGGCATTGGCTCCGGCATTGCTCACTTGTTTTAAGTCAGCGCCGCTGTGCAAACCTGATTCGCTGACCACTAGGATACCGCGTTCAGTGAGTTGTTGACCTCTTTGTGCCAGCAAGTCACAGGTGGTTTGCAGATCCACGGAAAAATCTTGCAGGTTGCGATTGTTAATCCCCACCAAGGTGACGCCATCAATGGCCAATACCCGGTCAAGTTCCGCGAGGGTATGGACTTCAATTAAGGGGGTTATGCCCAGAGATTTGGCGATTTTCACAAAATATTTTAGGTCTTGGTCGGATAGAATGGCCGCAATGAGTAAGATGGCATCGGCGCCTTTGGTTCGTGCCAGATAAATTTGGTAGGGATAAATAATAAATTCTTTGCATAATAAGGGCAAATCCACCACCGCCCGAACTTTTTCTAAGTTCTCAAAGCTGCCTTGAAAGAATTTTTCATCGGTGAGGATGGATAGGCAACTGGCTCCCCCTTGTTGGTAAGCGCGGGCGATCGCTTCTGGGTCGAAGTCTTCCCGAATCACTCCTTTGGAGGGGGACGCTTTTTTCACTTCCGCAATTACCGCTGGATTGGTTTTACTCTGGCGCAATGCCAAGACAAAGTCTTTGGTAGGGGGCAAGGTGGCTAGTTGTTTTTGTAGTTCCACCAAGGGAACGCGATCGCGCCACTGAGCCACTTCTGTTTCTTTGTGCCAGACAATTTCTTCCAGAATATGCCTGGGTTCAGCATCGGGCACCTGTACCTGATAGCGCAACTGTTTCACATCCACTGGGGGGTTGGGCGGACGACGGCGAATTTGTAACTCTTGATTCTTCACGATACTGGTTATTTGTTGTTGGTTGGTGGTTGTTGGTTGTTAGTTTTTGGTGGGTAGGGATTCTTTTGTTGGGTATTGGTTATTGGTTATTCTATGAAAATAATGAATAACCAATAGCCAATCACCATAAAATTAAGCGTAAGTAGCAGCCCGTTTGTAGGCTTCATCCAACACTTCTGAGAGGGTGGGGTGAGTATGCACCGTAAACGCTAGGGTATTGACGGATTGACGCAGGGCGATCGCATTAGCCGCTTCCTGAATCAAATCAGAGGCATGAATGCCAATAATATGGACGCCGAGAATTCCCCCATTATCTTTCCGGTAAATCACCTTAGCAATGCCTTCGGTTTCTCCCTCAGCCAGGGCTTTAGAATTTCCTTTAAAATAAGTTCTCACCGCCGCCACTTCAAAGCCTTCGGTTTCCCCTAACTCTTTGGCTTGGGGTTCGGTTAGCCCCACAAAGCCAATTTCTGGGTGAGTAAAGGCCGCAGCGGGAATACTGCGATAATCCACTTGGCGGGGACGACCGGCGATCGTTTCCACCACCGCCACCCCTTGCGCGGAGGCGGCATGAGCCAACATCATCTTACCCGTAGCATCCCCGATCGCCCATAAGTGGGGGACTGGTTCGCCGCCAGACAATACCGCTAAATCATCATTCACGGGAATAAACCCACGGCGGTCAGTTTCCACGCCGACGGATTCTAATCCCAAATTGTTGGTAGCGGGAATCCGACCTGTAGCCACCAAACAAGCATCGACTTCTAAGATTTCTTCGACTTCTTTGGTTTTGGCATCCGCTAATTCAATGACCACGGGAGAACCGGGAGTGACTTTCAGCGCTAATTTACCCACACGAGTTTCTATATCGCGGGGGTTAATCAGAATTCGTTCCGCTTGTTTGGCAATATCCGGGTCAAAGGTGGGCATGAGGCGATCGAGGGCTTCGATCATGGTAATTTCCGACCCCAACGCGGTATAAACATCGGCAAATTCTAAACCGATATAACCACTGCCAATAATAGCGATCCATTGCGGTAAAGACTCTAATTTTACGGCTTGGTCGCTGGTATAGACAGTTTTGCCATCTACTTCAATTCCAGGGGGCACCCAAGGAACAGAACCGGGGGCTAATAAAATATCCCGCGCTGTAATGGTTTTTTCCCCACTATCTGTTTTTACAGATATTTTTTGCGGTCCGGCAATTTTCCCCCAACCTCGGATGATGTCAACTTTCAACCGTTTTAAACTGTTGGTTAAGTCCCCTTGGATTTTGGCGACTAAGTTGTTGGCATGGTCGGCAATGCCTTCCCGTTCAAAGGCCACTGCACCAAGTTGAATGCCCAAGGATTGTAGATGGTGGGCGTCGCGCAGTTCCCGAACTCTTCCTGATGCGGCGAGTAAAGCTTTTGAAGGGATACAGCCACGGTTGACACAAGTGCCACCCATATCTGCGGCTTCGATAATGGCTGTTTTTAGGCCGCATTCCACCGCGTGTAGGGCAGCACCATGTCCGCCTACACCGGCACCGATGATTACTAGATCATAATCAAACTCTTGACTCACCTGATCCTCCTGGTGCGAATCACGATCATTTTATTTTTAAATGGAAGGGGGCGATCGGGCAAGGGATCCGATATGCACGCGGCATCGGGCAATGGGTTTTTGCCGCTGATTAGCCGCTGCTTAAATATGAAAATCTATCCTCGGCATCATTTTTTCTGGTTCGATCGCTGATACATCATGTTTAGCACCCAGGAGCCAATATGTTCTCATCGTGCCTTTCCCTTTGACTTCAATTAAGCCCCGTTCTTCTAAGAGATATTCCTCTGAAAGCAGGGCTAATGTACTGGCTGAAATTTGAATTTTTCCCGGTAAACCATGAGACTCCATGCGACTGGCGGTGTTGACCGCATCCCCCCATAGATCGTAAATAAACTTGTTCATGCCGATGACCCCCGCCACTACTGACCCGGTATTGATGCCAATTCTCAGTTGTAATTCTGTCCAATGTTCTTGATTAAATTTAGTCATGGTGGCTTGCATGGCTAAGGCTAAATTCGCGATCGCCTGGGCATGGTTGGGGTTGGGTTCCGGTAAACCACCCACTACCATATAAGCATCGCCAATAGTCTTAATTTTTTCCAAACCTTTGGCCAGGGTGAGGCGATCGAATTGAGAAAAAATATTGTTTAACATTAATACCAATCCTTTGGGATGAGTGCGATTGGCTAGTTCGGTAAAATTTACCAAGTCTGCAAATAAAATAGTCACCGAATCATAGCCTTCCGCAATCACTCCTGCGCCTTGTTTTAACTGTTCCGCAATGGGTTTTGGTAAAATATTCAACAGTAAATTATCGGTTTTTTCTTTTTCTCTTTCTAAAGCCGCTTCCGTGGCTTTTCGTTCCGTAATATCATGGAAAAAAACCGAAAGTCCCTCATAAGAAGGAAACACTCTCACCTCTAACCAACGGTTCACTCCCCAGTCAAAGGCTTCAAAAGTCACACTCACTTGTTGACGTACTGCTTGCTGATACTGCCGTTCAAAGGTTGAACCCACTAAACCAGGGAAAACCTGCGAAATATTTTTACTGAGTAAAGCTTCCGGTTGTTTTTGGAAAATTTTGGCAGCGGCTTGATTAACATAAGTAAAAAACCATTGACGATCTAAAGCAAAAAAACCATCTTTCATCCCTTCGAGTAACTCAACCACTTGGCGATCGGAGGCTCTTAATTTTGCTTTTATTTGTTCATTTTGTTTAATTTGTCGCTGTAACCTAGCGATATTAATTCGCAATTCCATTTGGGTAATTACCTGGCGACCTAACAGACGTAGTGCATTTAATTGTTCTGGAGTTAATTGACGAGGAGTTTGGTCGATCGCGCATAAAGTGCCAATGGGATAACCGTCTGCGGTAACTAAAGGCGTCCCGGCATAAAAACGAATATTCGGATTGTCTTTGACTAGAGGATTGTCTGCAAAGCGATCGTCTTCACTGGCATCAGGTACGATCATCACTTGTTCCGGTTCCAGAATTGCATGAGCACAAAATGCCAATTCTCTGGGGGTTTCGCTGGCTTCTAACCCAACTTTAGATTTAAACCATTGTCGATTTGCATCCACCAAGCTGACTAAAGCAATGGGAGTTCCACAAATTTGCGCGGCTAAAGCAGTCAGTTCATCAAAAGCTTCTTCCGGTGGAGTATCCAAGATATTGTAACTGTTGAGGGCTTCTAGGCGTTCTGTTTCATTGTTTGGCAAGGGCGCTGGTTTCATGGCCAAATACTAATCTCAAAAAAAATAAACTCGGTTTTATTTAATAAAACCGAGTTTACTGTGAATCGAATATTATCTGGTATGTTTTCATTAGCTTATGCGTGAATTTTGCCACTGGGTAACACCATACCTTTCACCTGAGCGTCTTTGAGATTGGTTTGCATGACGTTCGCTTTGCTCAAATCAGCCTGTCTGAGATCCGCACCACTTAAGTTGGTATTCATCAAGTGTGATTTCGTCAGATTCGCTCTGATTAAAGTTGCCCCACTTAAATTGGCTTGAATTAGATAAGCGCCACTTAAATTCCCCATAGTCAAATTCGCCCCACTTAAGTTTGAGCCAGTCATTAATTTTTGGCTCAGGTCAACCTGAGTTAAGTTAGCCCCACTGAGGTTAATTCCAGCTAAGTTTGCCCGGTTCAGGCAAGCAGTGGTCAGGTCAGTGTTGCTCAAGTTGGCTTTACTGAGATTTGCTTGAGTGAAGTTTGTTTCAGTTAAATCGGCTTGTACCAAATCAGCCCAATTCAAATGGGCTTGACTCAAGTTGGCTTGCTTCAGGTTGGCTCTCGTCATCTTAGCGCGAGTGGCATCGACTCCAGTTAAATTGGCTTGTTTAAGCTTGGCGCCCGTGAGGTTGGCTTCAATGAGCTTAGTCCCACTGAGGTCGGCTTTGTTTAAGCTGGCTTGACTGAGGTTGGCTTGGGTTAAATCAGCTTGCTGAAGATTGGCGCCAATTAAGTATGCGCCTGTAAAATTAGTCCCATTGAGGTTGGCGCTACTCAGGTTGGCACCGCTGATATCCGCTTTGGGGAGAAGGGCTCCCGTTAAATTTGCGCCGTTTAAATCTGCCCAGTTCAGGTGTGCTTCAGTCAAATCGGCACCCCGGAGGTCAGCACCACTGAGGTTGGCTCCACTGAGGCTGGCACCAGTGAAGTTGACTTTTCTGAGATTCGCTCCACTGAGGTTGGCTTTGCTCAGGCGAACTCCGCCAAGATAGGCTCCACTCAGGTTAGAACCACTCAAATCGGCGCCGGTCATATTGGCCAAACCAAAATTTCTCGTCCCGGAGGCGTAGAGTTCTATCACTTCTTGAGAAGTAAAGCTTGGTCTGGATGTGGGATTGATTAAGTTAGCCGTCATCGGAAGCACACCGTATGAGTTATAAGTTAATTGTGCCAAATTTTACAAAGGTTTATCAACCGAAATTTCCCTGAATTTTATTTGATAAATCTTTATGAGAATATTTAGATTTGTTGCAAAATTTCGTGATTTTTTTACAGGTCAGCCTGGTTAGTTAGTATTTTATCCTGAAGGCATCCAAAATCTAAATAAAAAATAAAATTTTTAAAAGATGACCCAAGGTTAGGCTTTTAAAGTAAACCTATGAATTAGTTTTAATCCCTGTAAGGGTTTCAGGGATTTCCCGCTACTGCGATCGCGCCCGCCAAAAAACAGCTAATAGCAATTAACTATCTAGCAATATTTGTTTTAGGCAAATTGCTTATCCGTATTTGTTCGGAGTACGGTGGTATTTTTTCTCAGTGTAATTACTTAAATTATACAAATTACTGATGCCCGGTATTAGGGTTTTAGATGATTGCCGATTTTTTTGAGCAATTCACACATTTAAATAAGATAATTTAGTTGAGGGTCTATCTAATATACTGACAGGGGAGATTGGCCGATAGATACAGAAAATAGCTTTATTCAAAATGTTATTGGGGTTATCTATCGTGGCTCTAAGTCCGGGAGGTTGAATGTATCTAAAGGCAATGTATCGGCAGGTTAATAGTTAATTTAACTGTTTAATATCAAAGGGGCGTTCTCTGGGTGTATATGGCGCCTCTGGATGATGCAGAATCAAAATGTGCTGAAATATTCCCATTCGGTCTGACAATGCAAAGGAGCGATCGTGATGGCTTTAACCCCTTCAACTATGTTGGCGCTGGGAACAAAAGCGCCAGATTTTCAATTGCCGGATGTGGTTTCTGGCCAGACCATTTCTTTGGCAACTTTTTCCGGTAAGCAAGCATTGGTGGTGATGTTTATTTGTCGCCATTGTCCTTTTGTGAAGCACGTTCAGGCACAATTGGCCAAAATTGGTCAGGACTATGAGGATAAAGATGTGGGAATTGTGGCGATTAGTAGTAATTATGTGAAGAGTCACCCAGAGGATGCCCCAGAGTTGCTCAAACAAATGGCGATCGCCCTGGGTTTTAACTTTCCCTATTGTTACGATGCCACTCAGGAAGTGGCTAAGGCTTTTCAGGCAGCTTGTACTCCCGATTTTTTTGTGTTCGATTCCGCGAAGCGGATCCCTGACGGGAATCGCCAGTTGGAACTGGTTTATCGCGGTCAGTTAGATGACAGTCGTCCCAGTAATGATAAACCTGTGACGGGTAAAGATTTAAGGGCGGCGATCGATGCGGTGTTAGCTGGTCAGCCGGTGAACCGAGTACAGACTCCCAGCATCGGTTGCAATATTAAATGGAAACCGGGGAATGAACCAAGTTATTAATAAAATTTAGGTTGTTGATGGTTGATGGTTGATGGTTGATGGTTGATGGTTGATTGTTGATTGTTAATTGTTGTTTATTTATTATTTATTATTTATTATTTGCGCTCGGATGTTAAACAACAACCAACAACCAACAACCAACAATAATCAACAATCAACAAATATTTTTTAAGACGGTTGGGCAATGTTCAGTTCATAAAGGTTCCAGAAAGCCCCGCCTAATGCTGAGAATTTGATGTTTTGGACGCGATCGCGCACTGCCTGAAATGATAGACCATTGACCAAGTAAATAAAGGGCACTTGTTCGGCGGCAATTTGTTGGAATTTGCCATAAATTTCTTTACGTTTGCGATCGTCGAGTTCTTGGGCTCCTTGGGCAAAGAGGCGATCGATTTCTTTTTCCCAATCAGAGACTTCCCATCCTTTTAATTCTGGTTCCCAAGGTTGAGGTCCTTGATTAAATTGATGTAATGAACCTTCGGAAGACCAGATATTAAATCCTCCGTGGGGTTCAACCCCACTGCCATTAAATCCACCGACATAACATTCCCAATCCCGTCGGTCTAGCTTTTGCAAGATGGCATTAAAGTTTAAAACTTGGAGATCACTTTTCATGCCAATATTGGCCAAGTCTTGTTGAATTTGCACTGCTGCATCTACGCGGGCTTTTTCTTCAGATTTTACCAGAATCGTAAATTGGACTCTATTGCCGTCTCGATCCAAGAGTTCTTCTTGAGAATTATATTTAAATCCCGCATCAATTAGGAGTTTTTTGGCTTTTTCTGGATTGTATTCATACACTTTTAATCCTTCTTCCGGCGATAAGTAATAAGGATTGTTTGAACTGAGGGAAGAATGCTGGATTTCACCTAGTCCTCGATAAATATTATTTTTCATGGTTTCTCGGTCAAGGGCATAAGCTACCGCCTGCCGAAAAGCTAAGGTATTAAACCAGCGACTTTTCACGGGATCTACAAAAGGCTTACCCTGTTGATTCTGCATTTTGTTCAGATTAAAAGTGACAAATCGAGTATCAAAAGATGGCCCGCCATTATAAATAGTATAACTGCCTCGCTTTTCTTCTTTTTTCAATAAACTAAATGCGTCAGGAGTCACGTCTATGCTGTCAATTTCTCCCGAACGAAATTTAATTATTTGATTATCCGTTGATTCAATAATTTGTAAAACGATTTTTTCAATATAGGGCTGTGTTTTACCGGCAGCATCTTTACGCCAATAATAAGGATTTCGTTCAAAAATTAGTCTTTCTGAGGGTTTATAACTGACCATCCGGTAGAGCCCATTGCCAATGATTTCTTTGGGGTCGGTTCCGGTTCCCCAGGCGGAAAGAAAGGCCAAATTGCCATTGCTATCAGTAGATTGGAGATAGGGTCGCAAGGCATGGGCGGGTAAAATAGTAATGCCTCCAGCATATCGGAGAAATGGGGCAAAGGGTTCAGAAACTGTGAACTCTACTCGGCGATCGTCTAGTTTTTTGACGGTGGGTAAATCTCCACTGGTGCCAATTTTTAAAATATCTTTAATGCCGGTGGGAATTTTGGGATTATAGTAAACTTCATTGTAACTAAAAACCACATCGTCGGCAGTGAGGGGCTGGCCATCTGACCATTTTAATCCTTCTCTTAACGTAAATATAATCTGTTTTTTGTTTTCAGAAATTTCCCAAGATTCCGCTAATCCTGGTTCTAATTCCGCCGTTATGCCATTTTGATTGATTAAGCCATCATACAGGAACCCAAAGACATTAAAAGCTGAAGTGTTTAAGGGGGGATTAAAAGTGGTTGGATTACTTAAAGTGGTAAAGATTAATTGAGAACTCGGTATATTTAAATGGTGCAGCCGGTTAAGGCCACAGCCGTTTAAGGTGAAAATAAATAAGAGACTCAGAAAAATGGCTAAGTTTCTGAAGGAAAGAGGCCAGGAAAATTGCCGAATTTGTTGCACAGGTTTAAAATTCATGCTCGGTAAATAAAATTTCTGGTTGACTTATTTTGGGTAGGCGATCGCTTCCTTTAGGGAAACAAGGGGCGAATCGCTAAAATTATATCAGGACTTACGGTAATTTTCCGCGATCGCTTCCCCTTATGACCGCGATTCCCTCTCGTGAGCTTCGCGATCGCAGAAAATTTGAGCCAAGGGAGAACATTCCCAGTATATTTATTATCTATTCATTAAAAAATTTTACCAAAGGAGTCAATGTGTTTGGGGAGATTGCGGCATTAACAGCATCAGCAATTTGGGTGATGGCATCCAACTTGTATGACAGTTTAATCAAACAAAGAGAAATATCCTCACTGCAATTAAGTTTATATCGAGGAGTGATTGCTTTGCCTTTTCTGGGTCTAAGTTTATGGGTAACTCAAGATCCCCTGCCTGGGTTAAGTTTAGTCCAATGGACTTGTTTGATTCTGAGTGCGATCTTAGGCATTACGGTAGGGGATACGGCTTTTTTCTTTAGTTTAAAAGATGTGGGCGTCAAAAAAGCTTTACTCTTACAAACTCTGACTCCGGTTTTTGGAACCTTGCTGGCGTTTATTTTTTTGCAAGAAAAAATTTCTAGCTGGGGGGCGATCGGGATTATCCTGACTTTAATCGGCATTATCGGGGTAATTAATCATCGGACAATGGATCAAGAAGCTAGTAATTTAAGCCGAGGGATCGTTTGGGGGCTGATATCGACATCCACTCAAGGGTTAGGAGCGATTTTATTAAAATTTGTCTTAGCAACTACCACAGTTAGTCCTTTATGGAGTAGCAATATTCGCTTACTGAGTGGCATAATTATGGTGATATTCTGGTTAAATTGGCAGCAAGAAAGTAAATTGATGCCTCCCCTCACTTGGGGTGAATGGTTTCGTCTCAGTCTGGCGGCAATTTTAGGCACTTTTATCGGTTTATGGTTACACCAAACTGCATTTAAGTTCGCCCCAGTAGGGATTGCTTCAACTTTACTGAATACCAGTCCCCTATTTGCTTTATGCTTTGATTTGTTTTTGAAAAAGCCGGTGAGCTTACGGGATTTTGTTTTTGTGGTGATTGCTATGTTTGGCATTAGTTTAATTTTTACTAAATAAGCCTTTCAATTTAGGTTGAATCCTCCCGAAAATCTCGGAAAATCCGCTGAACTTATCTCTAGCTGAAGAGAACCCAACCAACTAGCCTATATGGCAGCCCTTTCCCCGCGATCGGGGGGATGAAAAATGTCACTTTAGCCAAAAACTCCCCCCTGGGAATTGACCTTTGAATTGAAAAGCAGTGAAAGGGAGCGATCGCGGGGTTTTAGCAGGGTTATTCCAGAAGTCCTTGACCACAAACCAACCGCAGGTGATTCGGCATGGTGACTTGTAGTAGGCTGTTTTTTTTAGTTACAATAAGGAAATTTTATGTTAATAATGAGATCGGGGGTTAACTAGCCGTTTACAACATTCGTGCTGAAGCTGTCCCGATCTTAAATTTATGAATATTCGGCAAAAGACTTTATTACTAATTAGTTTGACTTTATCGGGTTTGATCGCAGTTATTATTATTATTTTTTACGAGATATTTATCAAAAGTTTTACCCAAATAGAGAAACAAAATACAGAAAAAAATGTAGAAAGAGTCCAAGAGTATCTCAGCGAAAGACTCAATGAGCTAAATTCTACTACTAAAGATTGGGCGAGATGGGATGATACATATAATTTTGTTAAAGCCCCCAACAAAACTTATCAAGATAAAAATTTATTTCCATCGGCTTTTGAAACATTGCAAATTAACTTAATGTTCTTTTATAATTCGCAAAACAAAAGCGTATTAAATTTGGCTTATGATTTTGAAGGTGGTGAATTTGTCCCTGTTTCACCGGAGTTAAATAAATATTTAACTCCAAATAGTATTTTATTAAACCACAAAACAGACCAAGATGAGTTGACGGGTTTACTTTTGGTGCAACAAGGGTTTTTGTTAATCGCTTCTCTGCCCATTTTAACCAGCGAACAAACAGGGCCGCGTTCCGGTACACTGATTATGGGGCGCTTAATTAATCAATCTAAGGTTGAGGAAATTGCCCAAAGAACCAAGTTGTCTTTAATTTTTCATCGAGTGGATCAAATTACTCCTGATTTAATGGGGGTTTTTCAAGAATTAACAAAAAAAACAAAACCCCCTAAAATTATCGTTCAACCGATTAACCAAGACAATATTGCTGGTTACTCGATTTTAAAAGATGTAAATGGTCAACCGATTATTTTATTACAAGTTACTCTAAATCGGGATATTTATCGCCAGGGTAATGTGGCGTTATTATCGTTAATTATTGCTTTATTAATAGTGGGAGTTTCTTTTGAGTTAATTACAATTATCCTAATCGATCGCTTAATATTAAAGCGGTTGATTTGCTTGAGTCAGGATGTGATAAATATTGGCTTTACCAATGATTTTGATCTGCGAGTGCAAATTCAAGGTCAAGACGAATTAACTAATTTTGCCGGTACGATTAACTGGATGTTAGATGAGTTGCAGAAGGAAAAACATAAAACGGAAAAATTACTGTTGAATGTTTTGCCTCATTCCATCGCTGAAAAGTTAAAGAATAATCAAGGGATTATTGCTGATAATTTTGATGATGTGACCATATTATTTGCTGATTTGGTGGGTTTTACCTCTTTATCCGGTAGGTTGTCACCCTTAGATGTAGTGAATTTTTTAAATAATATTTTTTCCAGTTTCGATCGCTTGGCCGAAAAGTACGGTCTAGAAAAAATTAAAACTATTGGAGATGCTTATATGGTAGCATCTGGCTTACCAAATCCCCGACCAGATCATGCAGAGGCGATCGCGAATATGGCCTTAGAAATGCAAGGGATTATTAGAGAAATTTCTCAAGGGCAATCAGAAAGTTTTACTATGCGGATTGGGATTAATACGGGCAGAGTCGTTGCCGGAGTGATTGGCACGAAAAAATTTAGTTATGATTTATGGGGAGATGCGGTGAATGTGGCTTCCCGAATGGAATCTTCTGGGGAACCTGGTAAAATTCAAGTAAGTGAAACAACTTATGAAGTATTAAAGGATAAATATATTTTTCAAAATAGAGGATTGATTTCCGTAAAAGGGAAGGGAGAAATGTTAACCTATTGGTTAATCGGCGAAAAATCAGATTTGCCCTAGGCCCTAGGGGAATAACCCATTCTCGGAGATAATTTTTTGGTGAATATGGCAGATAAATCCCCTTGCTTCGATATTACTCCGCAACGCGACCCGATCGCGTCTTAGGGCTGATTTCCATCATCGGGATGTTTCGTTTGTGCTTAATTGCCGATCGCGCATTAGGATTATTTGCTATTGACGGTTACATGGTGATTTGGTGATGATTTTTCTGTAATTCCAGACAAACTATATTAAAATCCAAAATATTAACATCCAAAATTAGCCTAGGGTAATTATGAATCAACCGACTCAATCAGAAAATTCCGCACATTCTCCGACTGCTGGTGGGGGCTTACCCGTGATTCAATATTGGGTAGAAAAAACTGTATCCCCTCAAGGGTTGAAAATTTGGGAAAAGTTGCAGCATCAAAGTAGTTGTTTATCCTGTGCATGGGGGACTGGTGGACAAAAGGGTGGTTTCGTGAATGAAGCAGGAGAATATCTACAACGCTGTGCGAAAAGTGTAGAAGCGATCGCCGCTGAGTTACAAGAGGGGATTAAAGGCGATTTTTTTGAAAAATTTACCATTGACCAGTTACAAGAATTAGATTCCCAACAGTGCGATCGCCTGGGTCGATTAACCTATCCGGTTATATTCAGAAAAGGCAGCGATCGGTATCAGCGGATTAGCTGGCAGGAAGTCTATGATATCGCCGAAAAAGCCTTTAAAAAAAGTCCAGAAAGAGTAGCCAGTTATAGTTCGGGGCGATCGTCCAATGAAGCCGCATTTCTCTTACAATTAATGATGAGAGCATTAGGCAGTAATAACTTAGCGGATTGCTCAGATTTATGTCACGCCCCTTCTACCGTTGGCTTAAAAGAAGTGTTCGGCAGTGGCACATCAATGGTCAGCCTTGAAAGCCTCAAAGAGTCCGATTGTGTGGTTTTAATTGGGTCAAATGCTCCCGCAAATCATCCCCGGTTAATGAATGAATTGATTAAAATTCGGGAGAAAAACGGCAAAATTATCATTATTAATCCTCAAATCGAAGTAGGGTTAGTGAAATTTGCTTCTCCGGCTTTTCCCATCAAATCTTTACTCAAAGGCGGCTCAGAAATTTCTACCCTTTATCTCCAACCAATTCCCGGTAGTGATGTGGCGGTATTTGTAGGCATTCAAAAATCCTTACTAGAACAAAATTTAATCGACTTTGCCTATTTAGAACAGCATACAGACGGTTGGCAAGAGGTGATTAATCATGCTAAAAATACCCCTTGGCAAACCATTACCGATACTTGTGGTTTATCCCAAGAAGAAATAGAAGAAGTTGCCTATACTATTGGCAAATCAAGTAAAGTGGTTTTTGCCTGGGCAATGGGCATCACTCACCATACCAATGGAGTGGATAATGTTAAAAGTATTGCTAATACGGCTTTAGTCACTGGAAATGCCGGTAAATTAGGGGCTGGGACAATGCCCATTCGCGGACATTCTAATGTCCAAGGTTTTGGCTCAATGGGGGTGACAATTAGATTAAGTGAACCGATTAAACAAGCTTTGCAGCAAATTTTAGGGCAAACTGTTAGCGAAACTAAAGGTTATTCTGCCAGAGGTTTAATTAGTGCTGCCTATCACCATAAAATTGATACGTTGTTTTGTTTAGGTGGGAATTTATACGCCGCTAATCCTGATTTAACCGAAGCGAAACAGGCATTATCCAATATTGACACGGTATTTTATGTCGCTACTAAACCAAATTTAGGCCATTTTCATGGGTTAGGGAAAGAAAATACTCTGATTCTGCCGGTGTTTAACCGTTTTGAAAATCCCCACCGGACTACTACCGAATCGGGGAATAATTTTGTGCGGTTAAATGAACCGGGGACAACCCATCTGAATTCCCCAGAAACCGATTTAATTTCCGAGGTTGAATTAATTACAGAAATGGGCGATCGCCTCCTAGGGAAAACTCCGATTAATTGGCAGCGTTTACAGGACACCAGTTATATTCGAGAGTTAATCGCTAAAACTATTCCGGGTTACAGTAAAATTGGTGAAATTGACCAAAATCAGACCGAATTTACCATTGATGGGCGGATTTTTACCCAGCCTCATTTTGCCACTGCTAACGGTAAAGCCCAAATGAAAGTAACCCCTTTACCCCAGTTGACGATTCCCCATAAACAATTTTTTGGAGTCGCCGAAGATAGTCCGGGAATTGTGTTAATTTTAGGCACGGGTCGAGGGTATGGGCAACATAACACGGTTGTGTATAATTCGGCGGACAAATATCGGGGAATGCCTCACCGTTACTGTATTTTGATGAATCAAGAAGACATAAAAAACGCCGGTTTTCAACCTCATCAACGGGTAAAAGTGCGAGGAGATGCGGGGGCATTAGATAAGATTGAAATTATTGCCGGTAATGTTTTACCAGGGACGGCATTTATGTTTTATCCCGAAGCCAATGTTTTATTTAAGGCACAGATCGATCCGTTGGCGGAAACACCGGCTTATAAAAGAGTCCCGGTTTTTGTCCAACCTGAGCAATAAACCTGAGCAATAAATTTAAGAAAGCTCATTTCTGAAGCTTTCCTATTCAGGATGCTTGTAGGTTGGGTTTCGTGCCTCAACCCAACCTATAATTCATGGCTAACGGAGGGCGGCGAAGCATTCCCGCCGATAGTTTATGGTTAGAAGCGTAAATTTTTTGCGGGAATGCTTCGCCCCTACACGAAATAACGATAAATAACGATAAATAACGATTTTTGAAGACAGCATTTCAAAACCCCAAGACCCCTGGCGCTAACTAACGGCATTTACGCGATCATAGTTTTTACCAAAAATCTGTATAAATTAATACAAAAATTGGATGATTCTGGGTGAGTGCGATCGCGTCAATATCGCGTCCATCTCGCCGAAATCTTGCCTCGATCTATAGATCCACGTTCTGATCGAGGCTCAAACTGGTTTAAAATACACAAGACTGCTAGGGTTCGCCCTGGAATTAGCTGCTTGTGGTCATTATTTGAAGTTAGGAGATTAAAACACGATGGCTGGTGAAATTGCTAATGCTGCTTTTTTAGCCTTTTCTTTGATTTTAGTGGGTTTATCCCTCGGCTTTTTGCTGCTGAAAATTCAGGGTTCTGAAGAGTAAGCGGATCCCCCAGAGAGGGTTTCACCACCCTCTCAAACTTTATTATAACTAATAAATAATAACTAATAAGCAACAAAAGGGGAGCGGGGGAGCGGGGGAAGCCGCCGTCGTGTAGGGTGTAGGGTGTAGGGTGTAGGGTGTAGGGGAAGAGAGGATGCATAGGATGCATAG
>NZ_LIUQ01000009.1:0-32625 GCF_001276715.1 Planktothricoides sp. SR001
GGGTCTCCCCAAGTAGAGCAAGTGGCGTGTCTCCCCAAGTAGAGCAACTGGTGAGTCAGTGCGGTCTTGGGGTCTCCCCAAGTACAGCAACTGACGAACCCGTAGGGCGAACCCGGAGGGCTCGAATTTTAGTTCAGTAAAGCAAGAAACCGGGTTTCTGGGTTGTCTACTTCTTTCTTGCTTCCATCCGCTGCCACCATCCGTTAACCCATCCGTTGCCCATCCGTTGCCTATCCGTTAACCCATCCGTTGCCCATTCGTTGCCCATTCGTTGCCTATCCGTTAACCCATCCGTTGCCTACCACCAAAAAAAATAGCCAGCTTTTTCGTAAAGAAATAAAATCAAAGTGGAGTAATGATTAATACTTAGTACCCCTGTTTTGCTTTACATAACTTAATATTTTCGGGTTCATATTTTCAGGAGGCAGGTTCCATGACGTTCCGAGGCAAATTATTCACCCAACTATTCGCAGGATTGACGGGATTCACCGTCGCCGTAGCCACTACAGTAAATCTGCCTACGGTGGCACAGCAAAACCGCCGCTTTTTTTGCGGCACCGATTTTAGTCCCACTCACGGTACCGTCCCAGCCACGATCGCCCGGACTGAACGCGGCCCAGTTCCAATGATTCACTGGGTTTCTGATTGGATTAAAGATCCGAAGTGGACGCCACAAACCCGCTGCGAAGCAGTGGCCGATCGCTTTCAACGCTACCACGATAATGGCACTCTGAAATATATGCGAACCGGCAACAGCGGCAATTATCCAGTGATTTGCATTGCCGATACTAAGGGAGGAAACTGCCTCCAAGAAGATATTCTCGTTACTTTAGAACCTGGTACGAATGCCGATGATGTTTTGCAGCAAATGACTGACTTGCGGTCGCGCGTGGGTGGGGGGCCGATAGAATTGAACGATGATTTATTCTTCTATGTTGATGGGGAAGCCTACATCAATATGGAAGTGTTTCTCGAACAAGGGCGCACCAATGAAGAATTGGAAGAACTTTGGTAATGGCAGTTTTAAACGCAACGTGGCGATTTACTGGAAGGAGAAATTGCCGCCCATGAGTGCGATCGCCCTAATTACGAGTTTGCTGCTCACCTTGCCAGGAGATATGCCTCGGAAAACCCCAGAGTTGATATCCGTAAAAGCAGATCCGCCCTTGCTAGTAGTGGATCGATTGCAGCAGCAAGCCTGGGCTATTACCATCAGGGTGTTATCTACGAGTCCCCTGGGTTCGGGATTTGTGATTCAAAAGCAAGAGTCAGTTTATACCGTAGTCACAAATCAGCACGTCCTCCGAGGGGGCAAACCTCCCTATCGCGTCCAAATGCCCGATGGTCAGATATATGTTGCGGATGTGGTGACGGGGGTTGATTTATCGGCGTATGATTTGGCCTTATTGCAATTTCGCAGCCCGGATGTGGTCTATGCAGTGGCCCGGTTGCCTACCCCCCCAACCCCCCATCAAGGAGGGGCGAGGGGGGGTTTGTCCGTAGGGGATGAGGTATTTGCGGCAGGGTTTCCGGCTAGGCAAATTCTTTCCGACCCTCCAACTCCCCCAGGGCGCAAGCATTGCGCCCCTACAACCTGCACCCGAAATCTCCCAGGTTTTGCTTTCCGACCCGGACGAGTCACCCTAATATTAGATCGGCCCTTAGAAGATGGCTATCAAATTGGCTCAAATAATGATGTAGAAAAAGGGATGAGTGGTGGGCCCTTATTGAACCTTCGCGGGGAAGTAGTGGGAATTAACGGAATACACGCTTATCCCCTGTGGGATGCAACGGAATTATATGCGGATGGGTCGGAACCTTGCCCCCCGTTACAAGATTTTATTGCGCGATCGAGTTGGGCAATTCCCATTGAGGTATTATCCACCGTTGTTGCTAAAACCGCTGATAATTCGTTTCCTTTGTTATTAGAAGATTTGGCATTTCCCGCGATCGATGAAAGTCAACAGCGTTATACCCCCTATTTTATTTTGCAAATGCAATTAGCCGCCGAAGCCGCAAAAAATTGTGTACCGTAGGGGCGCAATGCTTGCGCCCCAAACCCCCGTAAAAAACGACCATATTTATCCCAATTTCAAAAATTATTGCTACATCTCCGAGATTAATTTGGGGCGCAAGCATTGCGCCCCTACAATATCTGGTGATTTATCTGTAGGGGCGCAAGCATTGCGCCCCAAACCCCCGGAAAAAACGACCATATTTATACGTCAATGCTTCGCCCCTACATTTTTTCCTGACTTGAGGTATAAAATAGGTTTAAAATAAATTATCGCCAACGAGAAATAACCAGCCAAATTATGAATTTTTCCCATCGATTCCCACCAGCTATCTTTGGCGCCGCAATAGTTAGCAGCAAAATCGTAATGATGCAATTCGCGACACCCGTAGCCTTAGCCGCAGACGTGCAGCAAATTGCCAGAGAAATTACGGTGCGGATTGATGGGCCTGGGGCCGGGGGTTCGGGATTTATTGTTAAACGAGAAGGTAATACCTATACAGTTGCGACAAACTGGCACGTTGTAGATCGCGAAGGGCAATATACAGTTAAAACCGAGGATGGTCGAGAATATTCGGTTAGCCAAATCCAACAACTACCAGGGGCAGATTTGGCGGTGATGTATTTTACCAGTCCCCAGAGTTATCGAGTGGCAGAGTTGGGGAATTCAGATAATGTCAGTTTGACTCAGCCGATATATGTGTCAGGTTGGATGAATCCTTTGTCTGATGCAATTCGCCAACCAGCTTATAGTTTGATTCAGGGACAAATTACGGCAATCCAGTCACAAAATGATGGCGGTTATACTTTGGTTTATAACACCACTGGTAACTATAAAGGCATGAGTGGTGGCCCGGTATTGAATCAGGATGGTAAAGTCATCGGGGTGAATGGACAAGCGATATCGGATCCACGGATTGGCGTGGTGGGTTTATATCTGGGAATTCCGATTAATACTTTTGAACGGCTGCAAGCTAGGGTGTCTCGACCAAACCTTCAGCCAAGAGAAACGACTCAACCATCTAATACCCAAAGCGATCGGGCATTCTTAGAGCAGGGTAATGAACAGTATAATCGACAAGACTATGAAAGTGCTATTGCAAGTTACAACCAAGCGATTAGGATTAATCCTGAATTAGCCCTTGCTTACAACAACCGAGGTGCTGCCTACGCCGACCAAGGAAAATTAGACCAGGCGATCGCGGATTATAACCAAGCGATTAGGATTAATCCTGAAGATGCCGATGCTTACAACAACCGAGGTGCTGCCTACGCCGACCAAGGAAAATTAGACCAGGCGATCGCGGATTTTAACCAAGCGATTAGGATTAATCCTAATTATGCCGATGCTTATCATAATCGAAGTGTTGCCTACGAAAAACAAGGAAAATTAGACCAGGCGATCGCGGATTATAACCAAGCGATTAGGATTAATCCTGAAGATGCCGATGCTTACAACAACCGAGGTCTTGCCTACTACAGGCAAGGAAAATTAGACCGGGCGATCGCGGATTTTAACGAAGCGATTAGGATTAATTCTGAATATGCCGAAGCTTACAACAACCGAGGTCTTGCCTACTACAGGCAAGGAAAATTACCTGAATATGCCTCAGCTTACTACAACCGAGGTCTTGCCTACTCCGACCAAGGAAAATTAGACCAGGCGATCGCGGATTACAACCAAGCGATTAGGATTAATCCTGAATTAGCCCTTGCTTACAACAACCGAGGTCTTGCCTACTCCGACCAAGGAAAATTAGACCAGGCGATCGCGGATTTTAACCAAGCGATTAGGATTAATCCTGAATATGCCGATGCTTATCGTAATCGAGGTTTTGCCTACTACAACCAAGGAAATAACCGTCAAGCCCAGGAGAACTTCCGCAAAGCTTCTGAACTATATCAACGGTAAGGAAACTAAGAATGGTATCAAAATGCTTTGGAGAGAATTCGGGAATTAGAGTAATTGTTGTTGGTTGTTTGTTTTTTGTTGGTGGTTGTTGGTTGGTGGTTGGTGGTTGGTGGGATTAAGAAACCGGGTTTCTTGTTGGCAGAAAACAGATAACTTTGATATCCACGACATAAACCCGGTTTCTGGGTTGTTTATAAGTTTACTGTGGGGGTAAAGAAACCGGGTTTCTTGTTGGCGAAAAACCGATAACTTTGATATCCCGAAAAGAAACCCGGTTTCTGGGTTTGCGGGTGGAGGTTGAGAAACCGGGTTTCTTGTTTGCTTGTCACCGTTAACCCTTTGATTCACCACAGAAACCCGGTTTCTGGGCTTTAGCAGGTTGTCACATCCCTTGCCACAAATGAGCTAAAATAGTCAAAATGTCCAAAATAGTCAAAAACTATCACCATGCAGACTTACACCCTTAGCGAAGCCCGAAACCGACACGGGGAAGTCTTCGACCAAGCGGCCGTAGAACCCGTATTACTGACAAAACAATCTCGACCCAGCTATGTCCTCATGTCCGCAGAAAGCTATCAACAATTAATCGATCGCCTCACCCAACTAGAGGATATGCTGTTAGGTCAAACAGCAGAAGAGGCACGAAATCAATCTCAAATGGTTGGTACTGAAACCTTTACCAAAACTCTCAGGGAATTAGCCAATTAGCCAGCTAACACGATACAAACAGCATTGGTAGCATTGGTAGGTAGGGTGCGTTAGGCGCTAGAGTTATTTTTGCCGGAGATAGATAATTTTAAAAGCGCCGTAACGCACCAAACAATTAATATATTTATCCACCTTGGTGCGTTACGGCGGCGATTTTCGGCAAAGTTTCCAGAAATTGCCAATTATTTTCGCCGCCTAACACACCCTACCGCTACGATGGATCTACGATTTATTGAATATTTTTTTTCAGCCAATCCACAAAACCTACAAATGTCATTTCTTCGGTTAAGGTTAACTGAGTTTTATCTTCCCTATGAAGATGAGGAACATATTCCCCGGCATGAGTTCCAATTTCGCCATATTTTAGCCGAATAGCACGAGGATCGGGACTATTATCAAACCCCGCTTCGACTCGTTCTCCGAGTAAAACATAATACCGATACTTCCTCACTTCATCGCTGAATAACTCTGTCACCAACACCCGATACAAACCATATTTACCTTGAATCCGTAAAATTGCCCTGGCTGGAGTCATATCAGTAATAAATTCCACGGATTCAAAGGTGGCTTTTGCCAAAACAATTACATCGTTAAAATAGTCTGCAATTTGATTGTCCAATCTTCGATTCCTTTGTAACAAAATTCCCAATCAGCCAAATCAATTTCCCATAGTTTATTTCCATCCGCCTCTATTTTCTCAATCCAGGCTTCATCTTGACCAATGCGTTGGGCAAAAGTGGGATAATCAATGCCATATTTAGCGCGATATTTAGCCTCATTTTTCTTCAATTCGGCTACTTTTGCGGTAATCTGGGAAATCGCATAACATTGAACCGCTAAATCTATCGCTGCTTGCACATCACCCAAAGCCGTCAGTATCTCAATATATTCATCTTTAACTGATACGGTGGTCATAGTCCTTAATATTCAGTAAAATTGACCAAAATCATCTTGACCGCGTTGCTATATCACAGTATAGCATGAAACCAAAGATATCTGGTAGGGTGCGTTAGGCTCTAGAGTTATTTTTGCCGGAGACAGATATAAAAGCGTCGTAATAAAACCAGAAACCGGGTTTCTTGAAGAAACCCGGTTTCTCTGCTACAGCAAATCAAAACATTGCATCATTTCCCTCGCTGTGCTTTCAAATTTATTATATTGCCCATTTTCTGCCCCATAAATCACCACATAAGCTTTATCAGTCCTGACAATTCCCATCTCTATTTTCTTCACCATCACCCCATTTTCAACTCCCTGATAAGTCAACTCATAAGCGGGACTATTGGCTAAAGTGCCGTCTTGCCGATTCAAAATCGTAACTTGAGGAAAAAACTTGTTAATCTCCTCCATCGAAGCTTGAGAATATTCAGCTAAGGATAAAGTTTTCTGTAATTTTTCTACCTTAATCGTCACCTTAGCCCTAGCATCATCAGGTGCCATAAACTTAGTAATTTCCCCGGTCATGGGATCATCAATGGCTTGCCTCCTCCAAGTTGGGTGATATTTAATTTTAAACCCATATTCATAATTATCATAAGGGGAAAATTTTTGACAGGGTAGTGGCGGTGGTGGCGGTGATGACGGTGGTGGTAACTGCTTGATTATCTCTGCCAGTAACGGAGACATGATTCCTGCGGCAGCTATGGGAATGAAAACCTTTTTTTTCATCCAAAAATTCTGTTTTTTCGGTTTATTTGGCTTTTTCCCTGAATGATTGTCCGGATTAGGCTGTGATACCACCTCTGGCGGAGTAGAAGTGGGCGAGTAAGTATTTTGATTGCTATTTTTCACTGCTTTGACTGCTGCTAAAGCTTCTACCGCTGATGGATAACGCTGATTAAAATCATAAAGCACCATTCGGGTTAAAACCGCAGCGAATAATGGAGCAATTTGCACCTGATTTTGCCAGATTAATTCTCCATTAGCATCCTTTTTAAACTCCCCACTACGCGGGTCTGGATTTAACCCAGTCAGGGCTTGAATTGCAATTACCCCCACCGCATAAATATCGCTACTTAATTGAGGATTGCCATTCGCTTGTTCATTGGGCATATATCCGTGAGTTCCCACCATCACCGTCAATGGTTGCCCCTGGGGATTCACCGATAAATTAGAAATTTCTTTAACCGCCCCAAAGTCAATTAAACAAATTTTCCCATCACTATGACGCCGCATTAAATTCGCGGGTTTAATATCCCGGTGAATGATATTCTGCTGATGCACATAAGCCAGCACTTCCAAGATTTCTATTAATAGATTAATTACCTCGGTTTCGCTTAACTTCTGACCAATCTTCAATTCAGTTTTACTCAGGTCATCCCCGTCAATAAAATCCTGAACTAAATAGAATTCGCTATGCTCCTGAAAATTAGCTTGCAATTTAGGAATCTGCGGATGACTGAGTTTATGCAGGGTTTCCGCTTCGGTGTTAAACATCCGTTTGGCTGTAGCCAAAACTGATGATTTCTTTGACTGAGGTTGCAGTCGCTTCACCACACAATGAGGATTTCTCGGTAAATCCCGATCTTCGGCTAAATAGGTTTCCCCACAGCCGCCACTGCCCAAACTCTTGATAATATGATAGCGTCCCCGTAATGTTGTCCCAATCATTAGAGATATGCTGGATGGTGAATTGCGCTGACTATTTTGATTCTGCCATAAACAATTGGTTTTGATTCCCCCAAGTGGTGCTAAATTTCTGATGGATGATATTCAGCGTCTAATTTCTGGAAAATGGGCAAATCACCGTGAATTTATTAATTTATCCCATTAATTTATAGACAGCATACCCCTTTTGTAGGGGCGAAGCATATAGCCTACCCTACCCTACGGGAAGGCGTTCCGCCTACGGGAAGCCGCTCCGCGTCTACGGCATGGCTTCGCTTACCGGGCAGTGAATTTTCGGTTTTTACAGTTAAGATAATTACCCGAATGCTTCGCCCTGGGTTAACCGAGTAAAGGGCGAAGCATTCCCGCCGATAAGTGATTAATTATAAGCATAAATTTCCGGCGGAAATGCTTCGCCCCTACGGAGATAATTTGCAATGGGAAAATAGGCGATCGCACTAAACCCTACAACTACAACTAAACCCTAAAAAGCTAAGTCATCCTCAACCATTTTATCCCCGATTTCTTGATAAGCATATTCACAAATTTCTGCATAGGGACAAATCTGACAATTGCTTGGCCAAGCATGGGCGCGATAATCTCCTTGTAAAATTTTTTGCACAATATTTTTCACTTCATCACCAACGGCTTGGAAATAGTCACGGGGATAAGTGAAAAGCTTGGGTTCTCTTAAGTAAGCAATGTGGGCTTGGGGGCGTTCCGTTGCTGCCGCATAAACCCATAATTGGCAGCGATGTAAATGAGGTTCGATGATTTGGTCTGTTTTATAATCTAAAACAAAATCATCACCTAATAAATCAATCACCCCATTAAAAGTAATGCTATCTATTTTGAAAGTAATCTTGGTTTCTTTGCTAATGTTTCCTTGGCGATAGGGGGCATAGTCTGGGTATTCATCCCAAGCTTGCACCAGAGATAATATTTCTTGGATTTGTGCCGGGAATAAGCTAGAGTTAAATCGAGATAAAGTTTCCGGGTTTCTGATGTTATTTTCCAAAGCTTTATGGACTAAAATGCCAATTTTTTGAGCGATCGCCATCCCTTCTCCTGTCCCTGGGTGTCCATCAATATAGCGAAATTTAAACCGTTTAGGACAGCGAGTATATTCACTCAAAGCTGTCACCGGCAATTCAAATAATCCCGAACCAACAAAACCGATAATTTCTGGACGATCGCCCTCTAGTAAAGGGGGTAATGGCGGTTCGGGGGCGAATAAATCCTCGGCGGTTAAAGGAATTTTTTCTACAGAAATATTCGCCGCATTCAGTCCCGGACGCAGCAAATCTAACAAACTGCCTTTCTCACTAGCTGCGGTTAAAATTAGGCGATCGCGACTCCGAGTAAAAGCCACATAAAGCAACCGCAAAGCTTCAGCATCTTCTCGTTGTTTCTGTAAATTTTCCAGCCAAACGTAAAGGACTGGCTTTTGTTTTTCTCCTTCCTCATTAGACAAGGAAACTGCCACACCCCACGCAGGGTCAAAATACACCGATGGCGAATAATTGGGTTTACTTCTGGTTAAATCAGGCACTATTACCACCGGCCATTCTAAACCTTTAGCTGCATGAATCGTCATTAAAGTAACGGCATTTTCTGCCTCCAAAGGTAGCCGGGTAATTTTCACATCAGCGGCGGCAATTTGTCGTAACCGTCGCACCACATTAAATACATCATTATTTCCCGTTTCTAATTGTCGCACAAGTTCCATAAAACCTCGCCAGTCTGCCAGCCGACGGGGTGCTCCTGGTAGGTTATTAATCACTGCTGTATATCCGGTTAAACGGTCAGCAATTTGCAGTAAACGGGTGGGCGGTTCTACGGTGCGATCGCCTAAAAGTTGCTTTAATATTTCTACGGCAGAGAAACCGGGTTTCTCCAAGAAACCCGGTTTCTGTTCCATCTGAATTTTTTCCCACCAAGAAAGGTTTTTTCCCTCAACGGTTAACAGAGAACGACTAATCATAAATAAGGTGCGATCGCTAATAGCAAAAAATGGGCTCCGTAACACCGCCACCAAAGCAATATCATCCGTAGGATCCGCCAAAAATCTTAATAAAGCCCAAGCATCTTTTGCTTCCCTAGTATCTAACAAATTGCCGCCCCCGGACAACACCACGGGAATGCCCTCACTTGCCAAAGTTTCCCCATACAATTCTAACGGATCCCAAGTGCGAGAAAGAATCGCCATATCTCCCGGTTTCACCGGACGCAAACCGCCTGTTTTTTTGTCATAAACAGGCATTTTTTGCTCTAACATTTGTTTAAGCGTTCGGGCAATATGCCGACCTTCTGCCTGACGGCAACGGTTAATATCATTTACCTCTCCAGCGGCAACAGTATAAGCCTCTAAATAAGTATTAACATCTGGATTAATATCATTAACATATGGGGCTTCTGTGCGAAAAGCCGTTAAATTTTGGTGCAAATTTCCCAATAGCGGCGCAAAGATGTGATTAATCTGGTTAATCAAGCTTTCATGGGTGCGAAAACTGGTAGAAAGTTCCACAATTTCGCCACCTTTTCCTCTTTTACCTGAATCATGCTGAATGCGATCGCACCAGCTTTGAAACACCGCCACATCGGCCCGTCGAAACCCATAAATTGACTGTTTAGCATCGCCCACAATAGTCAATATTGCCTTAGAATTTAGCAACTCTAAAAATTCTCCTTGGACGGGGTTAGTATCTTGGAATTCATCCACTAAAAAAGCTTGCCACCGTTGCCAATAATACTCTTGAACTTCGGGATGACTCAGGGCTTTTAGGGCATAGACTTCTAAATCCGCAAAATCTAATAATCGGGCTTTTCGTTTAGCCGCTGCTAAAAACTCCCGCACTTGCATAAATGCCTGCTTGAGGATGGGCAAAATAGCGGTTAATTTATGGTCAAATTCGCCAATGTCTAGATTAATCCTGCCTCGCTTGATTTCTTTGTCTGCCAATTTTTTTAGAGTAGCGATCGCCTCTTTAATTTCCGTAAATCCCCCATCTGGCCATTTTTTCTTACTGCCTCCCTGCAAATTAATCTTGGTTAGATTTTCCAAAGCGTTTGTTGGTTCACTATTTTCTTTTAAACTATTGACTGCCTGAATCGCAGTTTTCCGGGCTAATTCTATGCGATCGCCTTCAAGTCCTGCAAACTGGTGTAAAGTTTCTGTTGCCAATTGCCATTGGGAATTGCCCAACAATTCACTCAGGGCAAATTGCTGCATTTGGGCAATTAAATGTTCTGGATTAATTGACCGATTAAAAGCTCGTTCAGCGGCGATTGGATCGGCAATTAAATGGGGTAAAATTTCCCCCAATTGACTATAAAAAATTTCTTGATAAATCTCGGCAGGTAATTCTGTCAAAGCCAAAATTAATTGCTGATTAAGCCAAATTTTACTTTCCAACTCATCCAATACGGTAAAATCAGCGGGAACCCCTGCCGCTTCCGGGTGTTCCTGACAAATTCGGGTGGCTAAAGAGTGGAGGGTACTAATTTGGGCTGCTTCCAATTCAGCTAACAAGTCAAAGCGATCGGGCAGTCTTTGAGAAACCGTTGCCCGAATGCGCGATCGCAGTTCGGCTGCTGCCTTATCCGTAAACGTACAAGCCACAATTTCCAAAGGGGAAAACCCGTCAACAGTGAGGTGATAAAAATAGCGTTCTGCCAGCATATAAGTTTTCCCTGTACCAGCACCAGCAATCACCGCTACACTACCAGAAGAATAGGCTGCTTTTTCTTGTTCCGTCGTTAAAGTCATAATGCCAAAAATAATTGAACCGAACCATCGGCAGGCGATCGCCATTGGCAATTAAGCCGATTCTCTAGCATTCTACCATTCTGTAATCCTGGAACCAATCCTGGAACCATAAGTAATTTTTGAAGATTTCGTGAAATTAGTCAAACTAAATTCTTTTTTGGTAATTTTTATGGTATATTACATAATTAAGAAAAAATCAAAATAACCTCAATGACAACTGAATTTAACTTTTTTCAAAATTGGTATCCGATTTCCCCCCTTGAAGACCTAGAATATGACCGACCTACTACCGTAACGATTTTGGGCAAATCCTTGGTAATTTGGCAATCCCCGGTATCTAAAAAATATCAAGTATTTTTAGATGAATGTCCCCATCGTTTAGCCCCCTTAAGTGAAGGCAGAATCGAACCGAAAACCGGAAATTTAATGTGTAGCTATCATGGCTGGGAATTTGATGCCGATGGCACTTGTCAGCGGATTCCCCAAGCGGAAAATCCCGACTTAGTGAGTAAAAATAAAACAAATTTTTGTGCCCGCAAATTTCCCACCCAAGAAGCGAATGAATTACTCTGGGTTTGGCTGGATCCGAAATCAGAGGAGTTAGCCGCCAAAACCCCGCTACCTTTATCACCGCAAATTGATGCCGAAAAAGGGTTTGTTTGGTCTTCAATCGTGCGAGATTTAGAATATGATTGGCAGACATTGATCGAAAATGTCGCCGACCCCAGTCATGTGCCTTTTGCTCATCATGGGGTACAAGGCGATCGCGAAAAAGCCGAACCCTTACCCATCACCATCAGCCAATCAAATGCCCAAATCATCGAAGCGAAAATTGACCGAAAATTTAAAAGCACAATTACCTTTCAACCTCCTTGTCATTTAGAATATCAAATTTCCTTGGGTGCGGATAAACAAATAGGATTAATCACCTATTGTATTCCCGTTTCTCCAGGCAAGTCGAGAATAGTCGCGCAGTTTTCTCGGAATTTTGCCCAAAACTTACACCGGATCACCCCGCGATGGTGGGATCATCTACAAAATCGCAACTTAATATTAGACGGAGACATGGTTTTCCTCCATTATCAAGAGCGAATATTACAACAAAAACAACAAACCCAAACTTGGAAAACCGCCTACAAAATGCCCACATCGGCGGACAAATTAATTATTGAATTTCGCAATTGGTTTGATAAATATTCTGGGGGTAAATTGCCGTGGCAGGAAGTAGGAATAAACCCGCCAGATATTTTGTCAATTTTGCCAATGACTCAAAACCGACAACAAATACTCGATCGCTATCATCAACATACCCAACATTGCAGCAGTTGTCGGGGGGCATTAAAAACCGTGCAACGGTGGCAAATCTTTTTGCTGGTTTACTTTATCCTCACAATTGCTACAGTTGCACTGCTGCCAGATGCCCTCAGACTGCCCTGGGGTCTGCCTTTAACCTTAACCGCACTCCTCGGTATGGGGGTCTACGGTGGACTCAAATTTTGGCTAGAACCGAAATTTTACTTTGTTGATTATATCCACGCATTCAAAAAGTAATCTTGAGTCTGTATAAGTCTGTATGTCAACCCGCAATGGGTGACTTCTGTCCGGGGAAGTGAAACCTGGTGGGCTAAAATTAACACTGGCAATTCAGCCTGAACATAAGGCGAAAGTAAGGTGGGCAATGCCCACCTTACTTAGTCGATCGGGGTCATCCACAGAAATCTTAAGAAATCTTAAGTAATTTTCCTAATACAGTTTAACCACTAGACAAATGACTACCTAATGTGTTGCTACATCTGACCGCTTAATGTCTGACTCCGGTTTCCAGGGAACTTGCCTAAAACCGATTGGTTCACGAGAAATAACTAAATGTGCGGTCTACCGTCGATAAATGATGTAATAGTCATAATCCTGGTTGACCAAGAAAGTACCATATTGCCCACCAAGAACCAGACGCTTCAGTGCAAGACATTTTGCTTTGTCCTGCATGACAAAGATGCTGATTTTTGCCTGATGGATTGCCCAAACTCAAAGATTCGTGAGTTAATAGTTAATTGTATGATGAATAACTCAATTCCAGAGCTAGAAAATATTATTACTCAGTTGAAAAGCCTACAACGACGTAACAAAGCCAAAATGCTGGTGGTGGATGACGAACCAGATAACCTGGATCTACTCTACCGCACTTTCCGACGGGACTATCAGGTACTCAAAGCCGAAAGTGGCACCCGCGCTTTAGAATTATTGCGCGAAGAGGGTGAAGTGGCCGTGATTATTTCTGACCAACGAATGCCGGAAATGAAAGGGACGGAGTTCTTAAGTAGAACGGTGCCTGATTTTCCCAATACAGTGCGGATTATTCTAACTGGGTTTACGGATATTGAAGACCTGGTAGATGCGATTAACTCCGGTCAGGTTTATAAATATATTACGAAACCTTGGGATCCGAATGAACTGAAAACGGTGGTGCATCGTGCCGCAGAAACTTATAAAGTGCTCAAAGATCGCACGGAAGAATTGCGGCGGGCTGAAGCGCAAACCAACCTCCTATCAATTATTTTGAATTTATCTCAAGAGGCTAATTCTTTAGAGGATTGTTTGAAACCGATCGCCGTCGCCTTTGGGGAAAATTTTGCCGCTGATGTTTGTCTTTTGCAACTGGTGGAAAATAATCGCTTAATCCCCAGTCAAGGGGTATTTTCTAAAGTCGGCATTGAGGAAAACTGGTTAGAACATGACCCGTTAACCGCAGCGGCGATCGCCACCAGAACCTTGCAAGGATCTGTTCATGTAGAAAAAGATAGCAACCTTGCCGAGGACGAACATTATCAAAAATCTGGGACACAAGCTCATTTGGTCATGCCAATTACTTACCGGGATGAACTTCTAGCAGTCTTGTCTCTTCAGTGGAAGCAACCCTTTACCCTGCGAGAAGATGAAGTGTCTACAATCCATTTGTGCGCTAGGCAAGTGGGTGTCACCCTGACCTGTGTCCGCTATCATCCTTAAGGTTGATCTGATGGATTCTCTATAATTTTTCTGCCCCCTGAATTACTCTTATTTTACAGATGTCTACTGTTTCTAAACCTCCTATATCTTTATCCAATCAAATGGTTCCTTCTGCCAGCGAAATTCAACAGATATTTAATCGCATCGCCCCAGTTTACGATCAATTCAATGACTGGCTGAGTCTGGGTCAGCATCGGATTTGGAAGCGGATGACTATTGCCTGGAGTGAAGTCAGTCCTGGAGATATTTGTTTGGATCTGTGCTGTGGCAGTGGGGATTTAACTCTGCTTCTCGCGGAAGAAGTAGGAAAAACAGGTCAAGTCTTTGGGGTAGACTTTTCTGTAGAATTGCTGAATCAAGCGCGTCAACGTCCGGGAAAACAAGAGGTCATCACCTGGGTAGAAGGGGATGCCTTGGATTTACCTTTTCCTGACGAATATTTTGACTGTGCCACCATTGGTTATGGTTTACGCAATGTTAAAGATATTCCCCGTTGTTTAAGCGAATTGCATCGAGTGCTTAAACCCGGTGCCAAAGCCGCGATTTTGGACTTTCATCGCCCCAGTAATGCGATCGCCCGTGAGTTTCAGCACTGGTATTTAGATCATATTGTCGTACCCTTAGCCAAAGCCAACGGATTATATAATGAATATGCTTACATTTTTCCCAGTTTAGATCGATTTCCCATTGGCAAAGAGCAAGTTGAGTTAGCGCGAGCGGCTGGATTTGCTGCCGCCACTCACTATCCTATTGCCCAAGGAATAATGGGAGTATTAGTTGTGAATAAAGTTTAATCTTTAGTGCTTGGTTGTTGGTGGCCCCTCTTTGAAGGGGGGGGGTTGGGGGCTTGTTAGTGGTTGATTGTTGATTGTTGGTGGTTGATTGTTGATTGTTGAAGCAGCAGGACATGGACTTTCACCTTGTCTCTACGGAGATCACCGTCTTCTTATCTCCCCCTGCCCCCTGCCCCCTGCCCCCTACAGCCTACACCCTCTCCCCTACAGCCTACACCTGGAAAAAAACACCTCTTTGCGAATACGATTAAAGGAGATTAGATTGCGCTATGTTTCAGATTCTTGATTCTACTCTCAGAGAAGGAGAGCAAACCCCAGGAGTTTATTTTTCCCCGGAAACAAAGTTGTTAATTGCTCAATATCTAGATCGAATTGGCATCGATATTATTGAAGTCGGAAATCCTGCTGTTAGCCCGGAAATTTCTGAAGCGATCGCCTTAGTTGCCCAGGCAAAATTAAATGCGAAAATTGGCGCCCACTCTCTTTGTCGCATCGATCACGTTCAAAAAGCATTGGATTGTGGCATAGATTTTTTAGGCATCTTCTTTAGTGTCGCCAAACACCGTTTAGAGCGAGACTACCATATTACTTTTGACCAAGCCCTTGAGCAAATTGTCGAAGTAATTCGCTATGCCAAAGCCCAAAATCCCAACCTGTTGATTCGCTATACCCCTGAAGATGCAACCCGCACCGAAATCGAACAGGTGATTGAAGTAGCCACGGCGGCAGTCCAAGCTGGTGCAGATATTATTAGCATTGCCGACACAACGGGATACGCAACTCCGTTTCAACCCGATCGCAGTTACGCCTATTTTGTCAAAACTTTAAAGCAAAAACTAGCGGATCTTCAGCTATTTCCTAAAATTGCCGTTCATTGTCACAATGACCGAGGTTTAGCCCTCGCCAATGCCCTTGATGCTTACAAAGCTGGCGCCGATATTATCGATGTCAGTGTTATCGGTTTGGGAGAACGTGCGGGGATTGTTGATTTGGCAACTTTATTAGTCAACTTAGTTGAAATGGGGGAATCAAAACGGCGTTGGGAGTTTAAATATCTTCAAGAACTCTATCATCTGGTGAGTCAAGCTTCCCGGATTTCAATTCCGCCTCTTTTCCCGATTATGGGAAAAAATGCCTTCACTCACTATGCCGGGGTTCATGTCACAGCGATCGCCAAGGATCCGATGCTTTATCAAAGTCTCAACCTGGAGAGTTTGGCTCATCAAAATAAATTAGCCTTAGGAATGCAATCTGGTCGAAATTCAATTGAATTAGCTCTCAAGCAAATTGGCAAAGAGGAAATGATCGAGAATGAAAGTCTAATTAAGTCAATTCTAAAAGAGGTGAAATTTTTAGCTAAACAAGGAACTTTGATTGATATTCATAATGAATTTATCAACCTAGTTAATCGATGTGTTGCTATAGAAAATTTTGAATAATATTGGTCAGCATTCACCCTTATGGTTTGGGTTGCTAAAACCATAGAAATATTGTCTTTGAGGAGCCTCTAGGTTTGACGTTAAATGATCTCTAACCCATCAATATCCATCCTATTTAACAGATTTAAAATTAACTCCCCAGGTTCGATATTTTCACTGTTCCTGGCTTTAATCGCCTTGTCTTTTGCCGCAATCTTGATTAAACTATGCGAACAAGAAATGAGCGCGATTGGCACCGTGTTTAACCGTTTATGGATGGCATCGATCTTACTAGGAGGCTGGGATTGGATCGCTCAAATGGGCGATCGCACCCCCGAATCCGATCTGCCCGGGCTAACCCTGACTACCCAGCCCCAAACAATCCCTAATTTTCGGGAAATTGCGCTTTTATTTCTAGTGGGAATTATCGGCACGGCTTCGGTCTTATGTTGGGCTTGGTCATTAACTCAAACGAGCGTGGCAAACTCAACCCTGATGCGGAATTTATCGCCCTTATTTACTTGTATTCTCGGTGGGATATTCTTACAACAGCAGTTTGAAATTCGCCTGATCGGTGGTCTGTTTTTAGGCATATTTGGCGCATCACTGATTGGCATGAATGACATCCAAATTGGACTAGAATATCTCTGGGGAGATGGGTTGGGTCTATTAGCCGCATTGTTTTATGCCTTAAATCTGTCTATCCTAGAATATTTACGCCCCAAATTTTCAGCGGTGAAATTGTTATTTTGGCGCTGCACGATTGGCGCGATCGCTTTGTTGCCGCTGATTTGGCTAACCCAAGACAGTTTTTTTCCCCATTCTTGGCGCGGATGGGCTACCGTATTTATCTTAGCCAGTCTTTGTCAATGCTTTGGTCAATGTATGTTGATTCATAACCTCAAGTATTTTTCTTCCACCTTTATTGCGATTTTCTTACTCCTTGAACCAACCCTGACAGCAATTTTTGCCTGGGTGATTTTTGGCGAAACCTTAAGTGGGTTAAATTCCTTGGGATTTGTGATTATTTTGAGCGGCATATTTCTGGCAAAAACTAGCCAAAGCTCCCATAAAAAAATTTTAATCGAGGAAAAAACAACATGATGCAATTAAACCAAAATCAAACGGAGTCGATAGAGTTAATCCCTGGAATTGGATTTGGATTCTCCGCCGTTGATGGCTGGCTTCCCCTGGTGGAACAACCCTTGCTGATTTTAGTTGGCTTGACGGGAGTCGGCAAAAGTACCTTGGTCAAGGCTTTATCGGATACCCAGTTAAACTTTACCCTGTTGCCTAACCGTCGAACTTTAACCGATCGATTTATCATTCCCACCGTGAGACAAATCGATGGAGTGGTCACGGACGACGATCTCACCTGCCGTGTGACACGCTTCTCTTATACCCGTCGCTATAAGCAACTCTTTCCCGAAGGAATGGTCTATGTTTTAAGTCAATTACAAATCAACCCGGAGCGACTCTGCTTTCCGCTACTCTTTGATGGTTTGCGCGGAAAGCTGGAGGTAAAATATGCCAGTGAACTTCTGCCAAATTCTCAATTTATCGTGTTAGAAGCGCCGAATTCGGTTCGCTTGGAACGTCTGTTAACTCGTCAAGATTCCTTTGATCGCATTGGACAATCTAGCCCGATCGCCTGTAACAATGATACTCAGAAAATTAGCAGTTTGGCCGAATTAGGATTGCCCGAAGCGGTGAATTTCTTCTCACCGGAAGAAACCACCAGGATTTTAACTCAAATTAATCAAGGAGACTACTCGATCGCCGAGGTGCGCGATCGCCTAAAAATTATCGTGGAAGAACAAAAAAACTACGATCCCTTAGCGGCGCGATCGGTCTTAGAACTCCTGCCGACCCACCGCACTCTATTTATTGATACAACGCTTAATAGTCCTGAGTCCATCGCCCAAAAAATTAAGTCCTCATTCCTGGCTAATTAACCCAACCCTGAATTAAGGTAAAATAAGGTAAAAGATGATTTTCATCCCTAAACTAGCCCTTGGCTTCCTGTGGCTATTCACTATTTTAGTTGCCCTCCCTACTCCGGTTCTGGCCAACAATTTGGCAGACATTATCAATGAGGGCGATCGGGTAGAACAGGTAGTCACAGGTTTTGCGTTTACAGAAGGCCCCGTTTGGCACGATGGTGGTTTTTTACTATTTAGTGATATTCCCGCTAATACTATCTATCAATTGTGGACGGGCGATCGCGTTAGGTTGGGTTTCGTTCCTCAACCCAACCTAAGCAATAATTTTTTTGTCGCTCAACCCGATCAACAAGTAGAGTTAAAAGTATTTCGTCATCCTTCTGGAAATGCCAATGGCAACACTTTAAATCGGCAGGGTAGCTTGCTAAGTGCTGAATATGCTAACCGTCGGATCTCCTTGACCCAGAAAGATGGTACAATGATTACATTGACCGATCGCTATCAAGGAAAATATCTCAATAGCCCCAATGACTTAGTAGTTAAATCCGATGGCAGTATCTACTTTACTGACCCTAACTACAGCCCTAAATTTATCCAGCATTACCATCTGCAAAAACATTCTCAAGAACTGGAATTCTATGGGGTCTATCGGCTCACCCCGGATGGTAAATTGACGCTTCTATGCCGGGAATTCCTACATCCCAATGGGATTGCCTTTTCTCCAGATGAAACAAAATTGTACATCAGTGATTTCCAAAAATCTCACATTCGCGTCTTTGATGTGAAGCCAGACGGCACCCTAACCAACGGACATATTTTTGCCCAACTCAATCCATCTAGTCAAATCGGAGGGCCAGATGGGATAAAAGTAGATCGGCGAGGAAATGTTTATTGTACTGGACCAGAAGGAGTGTCCATTTTCTCCCCGGCAGGGGATTTTATGGGTCTGATTCAAGTACCAGAAGTTCCGAGTAATTTAGCCTTTGGAGACAGTGACTATCAAACCCTTTACATCACCGCAAAAACCAGCATTTACCGGATTCATCTCAAAATCCCAGGATCCGCAGTAACCGGGACCATCCCATATTTGTAGGGGCGAAGCATTCGCGTAGATAATTTTTCGGTTTTTTGGGATAAATTTATCCGCGAATGCGTTCATCCCCTACGGGCTGATTTACCAAAATGGGATGCTCCCGCAGTAACCCCCAAGGGGGTTTGAAGACCAAACTTCTACTTGATCCCTGCCTCTTGCTCGATCAATGAATTTATCTAACTTATTTATTTATATTGGCCCGCCCATTGCCGGTGGCATTATTGGCTATTTCACCAATGATATCGCCATTCAAATGTTATTTCGTCCCTATCGAGCGATTTACATTGGTGATCGGCGGCTGCCATTTACTCCCGGACTAATTCCGCGAAATCAAGAACGTCTAGCTAAACGAATTTCTGATACCATTATGGGGTCTTTGTTAACCCCGGAAGAATTGCAAAACCTGGCACGGCGTTTGCTGCAAACCGAACGCATGGAAGGGGCAATTCACTGGCTATTGCGGATGGCAATGGATCAGATTAAGTCCGATACAGAAGCCAAAACCGCGCAAATTTTGGCGGGAATTCTCCATGATTTTCTCGGCCAATCTTTGCCAAGAATGTTAAAGGTTTTAGCCAAAGATGAAAGCTTTTTACAAGAACAACTCGATCAAATTTTTGACCAAGTTTTATTAGAAATTCAACTCAATCGCGCCCAAGCCCATCAACTAGCCAATTGGCTGTTAGATGTGGTATTGCCCCCAGATGTAATTCGGCAAGTGTTGGTCGATTTCTTGACTGATCGCAACATTCACACCATTGATGAAGGATTTCGCGAACAAAGTAGTGGCACCTATTGGGTCGTAGCCAACCTGATTGGATTACGCAGTACCTTGATGCGGTTACGCACCTTTTGTTTAGATGAAAAAGAAAAGTCAAACGATCGCATTCGGGATTTAATTGTTGCCCTGGAACTGCGCGATCGCCTAGAAGAATGGTTTCAAACCCTTTCCCTGCAAAATCTGCCCTTATCCACCGTCAAACAATTGCGGAAAACCATCCGCGATAGTGTCCGCAACTACCTGCAAACTAGCGGCACGGATTTATTATTAGGCTTAAGTAACTCAATTGATTGGCAAAAAGTATCTAGTTTAATCTTAACTCGCTTACAAAAATCCGCAGTGGTCAGTAAATCCCTCGGATTAGTCAGTCACGAACTAGCCCTGATTTTAGAAAGATATCTAGAACGGGACTTAGAAAATTTAGTGGCCAAAGCCATCCCCATTTTAAACATCGATCAAGTAATTATCAATCGGGTGAAAGCCACCTCTCCCGAAGAATTAGAAAATGCCATCAATGGCATTGTCAAAAGTGAATTACAGGCGATCGTTAATCTAGGAGGAGTGTTAGGTCTGATTGTCGGTTGTATGCAAACTATTATTCTGCTTTTACAATAATGATTTGTTAGTTGTTAGTTATTAGTTGTTAGTTATTAGGTGTTGGGTAGGGATTCTTTGGTTGTTAGTTGTTGGTGGGTAGGGATTCTTTTGTTGGTGGGTAGGGATTCTTTGGGTAGGGATTCTCTGGGTAGGGATCCTTTAGTTGTTGACGTTTGACAAACAACAAACAACCAACAACTAACAACAAATAACAACTAACAAATCATTCATAAATCGTGCCATCGGGCATAATCGCACCACTGAGGTTAAATTTTTCTAAATGAACCCCTGTCAGCGTTGCTCCATATAAATTTGCTCCACTTAAATTGGCCAACTTTTTTGTCGCCAGATTTTCTATGGGGTTCTCCTGACGGGACTTTTCATAATTGCCGAAAGATGGCAATCTTAACTGATCACCCACTAACAGCAAAGTAAAAATACCGATTTGAATCGTTGAACCATCGGTTAAAACCACAGGTTCTTTCACTCTTTGTCGATTGACAAATACACCATTGGTACTATTTTGATCTTTTAAAATGTAACATCCTTGATCGTCCGTTTCAATAATCGCGTGCCGTCGAGAAACCATCGGGGAAATAAACCGCACATCCGCATTATGATGGCGACCAAGTAGGACAAATTTTTTATTTTTTAAACAAATTGAATGAGGGATGACTAATTCAGTGGATTTTTGCAAATTGCTTTCCAAAGAATTGGTATTATGTCCCGACCCAGCATTGCCGATAATTTCCGTTAATTTAGCATCCGTGAGATTGGCATGATTCAGATTTGCTTCACTCCAATTAGCCAGACTTAAATGGGCTCTAGTCAAATTGGCTCCAGTTAAGTCTGCACGAGTCATATTGGTCGAGTATAAATCCGCGCCAGTGAGATTAGCTTTGCTGAGATTTGCCTCACTTAATTTTGCTCCTCTGAGGTCGGCTTCAATTAAATTCACCCCGACCATTTTGCTAGAAAATAATTGGGCATTAATTAATTCAACGTATTCTAAATTTGCCCCGGTTAAGTCCGCATTATAAAGTTGCGCTTCACTCATTTTGGCGCGGGTCAGATCCGCTTCAGTCAGATTCACTCCCGCGAGGTTGGCGAATTCTAATTTGGCATCTTTTAAATGAGCTTTACTTAAATCAGCCCCGGTTAAATTTGCTCTAATTAAGTCGGCCCCAATTAAGTGCGCCCCATTTAAATCCGCACAGTATAAATAAGCCCGAAAGAGATAAGCCCGAAATAAGTCGGCCCGCCGGAGATCCGCATAGCTTAAGTCTGCATAACTTAAATAAGCTCCAAAGAGTTTACTATCTCTTAGGTCTGCATGACTCAAGCAGGCTTTTTGTAAATTGGCACTGCTGAGATTGGCTAATTTGAGATTGGCTAAATTCAGTCTCGCACCGTTGAGTCTGGCATCATATAAGTCCACATCACTGAGATCCGCCCCGGTAAAGTTGGTGCTGCGGAGTTCGGTTTCACTCAAGTTAGACCCACTCAAGTTCGCTCCACTGAGGTCAGCACCACTCAGGTCAACACCATTTAAATCAACTCCTTTGAGGTTAGCCCCTTTGAGATCAATCCCACAAAAATCTCTTTCTCCTGCTGCGTATGCTTTTAACAGTTCTTGAGCATCCATTCAAAAAACCCCCGCTACTGCACGTGATCTCCGAAATATTAAGCTGACGAGAAATGTAGCGCGATCGCCCGATCAAATTCTTTGACAGACGGATCTTGACAGACGGATCTGATATTGATTCCCAGGCGCTATTAGGCTGAGGCTGACCGAGCTAAAATATTAGCAATCCCCTCCTGAATTAGTTTAAGCCTAACAACTATTTTGACAGGGAATTTTAATTTTGGTTCTATGATTAAACCATGACAGCATGATGACATGACAGAATGATGATTTGTCATCTTTTGTCACCCTGATGCTTTATCCCTGATGTTTACCAATTCACTCCGCAACAAATCCATCTAACAATTTCATCGGCTTCATCGGCAAGAAACAAAAAATTTAATACTGCATCCGATCGCGCATCTTCCCCTTCACCGCATTTTTCTCAATAAACTCAATAATCTTACCCGCGACATCGACTCCGGTTGCCGTCTCAATTCCTTCCAGACCGGGGGAAGAATTCACTTCCATCACCACCGGGCCATGATTAGAACGTAACATATCCACCCCGGCTACTTTCAACCCCATCGTTTTCACCGCCCGAATTGCGGTGGAACGTTCCTCTGGAGTTAACTTAATTTTCTCTGCGGTTCCCCCTCGGTGAAGATTAGAGCGAAATTCCCCCTGAGCCCCTTGGCGTTTCATCGCCGCAATCACTTTTTCCCCGACCACAAAACACCGGATATCTGCACCACCTGCTTCTTTAATAAACTCCTGGACTAAAATGTTGGCATCTAAACCGCGAAACGCTTCAATCACCGACTTGGCGGCCTGGTGAGTTTCCGCCAGCACCACGCCAATGCCCTGAGTTCCTTCTAATAATTTAATCACCAAAGGGGCTCCGCCTACCATATCGATTAACCCATCAATATCTTGGGTAGAATTGGCAAATCCCGTCACCGGCAAACCAATTCCTTCTCTGGCTAGTAGTTGCAAGCAACGCAACTTATCCCGAGAACGAGAAATTGCCTGGGAACTATTGGTAGAAAATACGCCCATCATTTCAAACTGCCGCACCACTGCGGTGCCATAAAAGGTTTTCGATGCACCAATTCGGGGAATCACCGCGTCAAAGTCTTCTAATTGTTTGCCTTGATACACTAAAATCGGTCGATGGGAGGTGATATTCATGTAACAACGAAGGTAATTGATTACTTTCATTTCATAACCCCGTTGCTCACCGGCTTCCTTCAATCTAGAAGTAGAATAAAGCGTACTATCTTGAGATAAGATGGCAATTTTCATACAATGATTCGTTTAACTTGTTTTTTTCCGGTGGGAGAAAGATTGCGGCTAAGTAAGTATGATTTCCCAGGATTAACCAAGAAGCGATCGCGGACTGCCTGACGTCCCAGCAGCATCCTGAAGCCCATCACATCCCGATTAGTTAACGTCAGTTCAATCGGCCATTCAGAACCGCCAAGAACTACCAATGTGACAATCGTTAATCTTAACTCAGTATGCCCTCCAGAATTGCGGACTTCTCGTTCCTCTAAAATTTCCGCTTCACTAATCACAGTCGTGTGGGGATTCCGCTGATAAGGATGCACTTTAAAGCGCACCTTATATTTATCTTCTGAGGAGAAAGTCTGGAGATCAAACGCATGAATCGCCGAGGATCTAGCCCCGGTATCAATTTTGGCCTTCACTGCCACAATTCCCAACTCTGGCAGAGACAGCCATTCTCGCCAACCGATCGCTGGTAAATCTTGTTTTTTTTTCATCTGAGATCGCTGCAGAGTAAACTCGTTACCAGATTACCGGCATTTTTCCCAATATTTTCCCAATATTTTCCCAATATTTTTCTCAATAGTATAGGGGCGAATGCTGATGCATGCCCCTACTAACCAACCAGCGATCGCACAACCACCATCAAACCAAGGAGGAAATCCGAGTTTATTCCGGTAGTTTATACTGACTCACAATTCGCTTGGCGAATTCCGGCACATGATCCGCTAATTTTTCTGGATGATTCCGTTTCACATAAAGATAATTGCGGGTAAAGTGAGAATCAATGGAAAAGCGGGCATATTCTAAACCTTTCGGGCCAATTCTTTCGATCGCCACCCCCATAAGTTTCGCTGCCCACATTGGTAAAGTCACCGCCTGATCGTAAGCGGGAATACTTTGTTGTACGGCGGGTTTGCGGTTGCCTTGGGACATCACCGGCTGAGTATCCAGTTGATCCTGCACCAAATCCAACATTTCTTGGCCGATTTGGTTGCGAACCACAATCCACTGCCAACCAAACGGTGCCCCCATATAACCCACCACCAAATCCGCCAAGCCATTGGTATAGTCAAAGCAACTCATACAAGAAGGGGCAAAAATATCTTTCAGTTTCTTGGTGTTCAGGCCAAAAAACGGCACCAATTCCACGGAACCATCTTCATGTTTGAAGTGAACCCGGAAATCCTGCATAAATTCATAATGAACCACTGTATCCGGTGACTTGCTGGTGGTTTCCAAGAAGGTTTGTAACCCAGCGCGGCTGACGTTATCGACGCAGGGGGTGCCTAAAACATAGAGTTTTTCTAAACCGAGTTGTTTTTCTACCGCTCGCAAGGCTTGAATTTGACAACCTACCCCAATCACCAGTAACCGTTTCATGCCTGATTTTTCCACTTGTTCGAGCACCGATAAGTTGGGGGAAAGGGTGGGTTTATTCACTCTGGCCGCCAGCACTTCTTCTTTGGTTCTCGCTACCACGGGCATGGGTTGAAAACGGTCTTCTTTGGTGTTCTGCACGCAGACCACCCCTTCTACTAGACCGCGATCGAGCATTTCACAGGCAATGCTACTGACGATCCCAGTCCATTGGGCGCCGGGGATCGGGTCTTTTTTCTTGGCGGCCATCATCTGTTGATGCACGCCAAAGTACAGTTCATCGGGGTTATCTAAGTTGCGATCGCGCCCGTGGGCAGCCTGTTCCAATTCTGACATCTGCTGGTTCAGAAAAGCACAAGCTTCTTTGACGTAATGGATGTAATAAGTATCACACAGCCCACATTCGCTACAAAGTTCCTTGGCGGGACGCCGCGCACCGGGTCGCAGGGCTTTCGCTTTTTTATGCTTGGGAGTTTCGGGAATAACTGAAGTCATGGAAATTTTATTTCTCTGCTCAAATCGCCTATATTCACTATCCTATCTGATTCCATCGCCTTTTTTTCATTAACTTTTCATCAACGCTTAAAAATTCAGTCAAAAACATTTATTATTATTTATGAATAAAATTAATTATATCTCTAATTAAAATGATATTGATGAATTTTTAATGCTATTATTAATCTGGCTATTTATACCAAAATAAACAATAAATATCATCTAAATATATTAATATATTTAGATGATATTTATTGTTGGTTGTTAGTTGCTGATTAAATGTCAACCAACAACCAACAAACAACAATCTTGCCCTGAGCCCAGTCGAAGCCGAAGGGCAAAAACAACCAACAAACAAAGAACCCCTACCCAACAATCAACAAACAACAATCAACAAATATTCCTTATTTCACCCACATAACCTGAACCATTTCACCAGCAGGAATTAATTTTTTACCCACAGGCACGATCGCTAACCCATTTGTTTGAGCTAAATTGATCAGATTTCCCGAACTATGACTACCACCGGCTAATTTAAATTGATATTCAGAATCAACGGATTGGATCTGACCCCAAAGATAGGTTTCTCGCTGACCTCCAGCCCGTAAGTCTTGCTGAGTTTTGGCGAGGATAAATTCTGGTAAACAGCGATCGCGTAATCCAGAGAGTTTGCCCAGGGCTGGTTGGACAAAGCGCCAAAATGTCACTAATGCGGAAACCGGATTTCCTGGTAAGCCGAAATATAATAAGTTTCTGGATAAGTTTCTGGATAAGTTGCTGGCAGAATCTCCCAGGGTTGTGGACGGGGGAAATGTAGCGACGGTTAAAGGTTTTCCTGGTTTAATCGCCACAGATTTAATATGAATTTGACCGCCTAATTCCGTGAGGATTTGTTCTACATAGTCATAGTCACCGACAGAAACTCCGCCAGTGGAAAGGACAAAATCCGCCAGGGACAAGGCTTGGGCGATCGCCTGTTTCAGCTTGCCCGGATCGTCCGGGACAATGCCCAACGGGACAGCCTCACACCCTGCGGCGATCGCTGCTGCGGTCAAAGCATACTGATTAGAATCCACCAATTGTCCTGGTTTCAGGGATTCTCCGGGGGCAACTAACTCGTCGCCTGTGGAGAGAATAGCCACCTTGGGACGGCGATAGACCGGGACTTGGACACATTGCGCCGTGGCTAAAACGGCAATATCCGGGGGGGCGATCGCAATTCCAGCGGGCAGCAGGGGGTTTCCCGCCCGATAAAAAGACCCTCCATACCGAACAAACTCCCCGATTTCTCGTGGGGCGGCCAAAATTTCCACCGCTGTGCCTTGGCGTCGGGTTTCTTCTTGCATCACCACCGTATCCGCCCCAGGGGGCATCATTGACCCGGTTAAAATCCGGGCAGCCAGTCCAGGCTTAATTTCTACCTGTGGCGGTTTACCAGCGGGAATTTCTTCAACCACGGTTAACAGGGTGGGAGTTTCTGGACTAGAGTTGCTCACATCTGCATAACGAACGGCATACCCATCCATTGCCGAATTATCCCAGTGGGGAAAATCTCTTGACCCCACCACCGGCGCCGCTAACACTCGTCCAGATGCCGATAACAAGTCTAAACGTTCTACGTCCTGCTGGTCATCTAACGGCTTGACCAGGTTGAAAATGATTGACTCAGCTTCTTCAACTGACAACATATTACCTTATATTTTTTTGATACTGACCTCCTGATTATTTTAAAGTATCAGTGATTAATTGAAAAATTCATCTCAGCTATTCGTCTTCTTCCGACTCTTCATCACTGGGATTAGGTTTGCCAATCCCTAGATTTTTTTTCGATTGTTTTAACTCATGCCAAAGAGATTTAATTTCTTCATAAGCTTCTTGCGGACTGAGTTTGCCTCCGGTTTCTAAGTTACAAATATAGTTTACTTTCTGGGCAAATTCCTGCAAATTTGAATTAAAAACCACATTTTCCGGTTTAAAATCCCCGTAGTAACGACTCCGAGGATACAGAAAATCATCTTTGCTGTTTGGCATTAGGTTCTCCTCTATTTACAAATCATGTATCCGGATAAATATTTCCTAGTTTGGCAACATTCATTTATGGTTTTATCTTGTTTTCTCCTTTTGGATCTCTCGGTAATTCAACTCACCTATCAGGATCTTTTGTCCTAAGCATTTATGTTTTGCTTTGTTGGACGTTTTTCGGTTAAGTTAATCTAATTTTAACTTAATTTTAAAATAAAATTAATTAGTGGCGGAAAATGCCTGATGAGAACTGGCGACTCTAGATTTAGAGTCCATTACTTCAGGAAACCACAGCCTACCAGTCCCTGGCGGTGAGTTAGTCTTATCTCATTTTCACAATCTCTCATGGTTTTGTCTGCAATTTTATTGCAAGTTGGCGATTGCATATCGGAGTGATAGAATCGCGTTAGGTTACCTTCGATGTAAGCTAGAAGCGTTGTATGGTAAGCAAAAAATGGAAAAAAACACCCGAATTCAAGAAACACAAGGCAACGGGGAAATAGATTCAAACATCGATTCCAACAACATCGATTCAAGCATCGATCGCGCCTTAAATGCCGAACAGTACAAGCAGAAGATGCAACGGCGTCAAGCTATCCAAGCGGAACGGCTGGCAAAAGCCATTCCAGAAAAAGGACTGATTATTGTTCATACAGGCAATGGCAAGGGAAAAACGACCGCAGCATTGGGAATGGTGGTGCGATCGCTTGGTCATGGTTATCGAGTGGCGATTGTCCAATTTATCAAAGGTGCCTGGGAACCGGCAGAAAAAGCCGTCCTCAGTCAGTGGGAGTCTCAATTAGAATTTTATGCGATGGGGGAAGGTTTTACCTGGGATACCCAAGACCGCGATCGCGACACCCAAAAAGCCCAAGAAGCTTGGCAAAAAGCCAAAAGCTTAATTACCAACCCAGAAATTAAGCTGGTTCTCCTTGATGAAATTAATATTGCCCTCAAGCTGGGTTATTTATCTGTAGAGCAAGTCCTTGCTGGTTTAGCCCAAAAACCCGCTGATTCCCATGTCATTCTCACCGGCAGAGGCGCCCCAGCCCCTTTAATTGAACGGGCTGATTTAGTCACGGAAATGACCCTGGTTAAGCATCCGTTCCGGGAGCAAGGGGTGAAAGCGCAACCAGGAATTGAGTATTGATAGTTGTTTGTTGATTGTTGGCAAGTTGGTTGTTGGTTGGAGAAAGGGGAACAGTTATCAGGGAACGGGGAACGGAGGAGAGAGGAGAGAGAAGAGAGAAGAAAGATGCATAGAAGAGAGAGTTTTCATAATTCACCTCTTTTCTGTTCCCTGTTCCCTGTTCCCTGTTCCCTGTTCCCTGTTTGTTGGTTGTTGGCAAGTTGTTTGTTGGCAAGTTATTTGTTGGCAAGTTATTTGAATTATCTGGCTCAAAATCACGAATAACCAATAACCAAATGTACCAAATTTACCAAATTTGTTCTTGATAGTTGTCCTTGCAGGTAGCTAAAAGACGCCGATCCAAGTCGCTGAGGTTGGCGATCGCCTGAAATCCTTCTAAAGAGAACTTTGTCTCGCCATTTCCCGGAGGTTGGCGATCGCTGGCTGACGCCACTGGGTAATCTTCCACAATTCCCAAAGCAAAAGTATGAGTCATGCCATCATAACTATTGACTACAGTTAAAGCTAACTGATTTCCCTGACGAGTGCCGTAAAAACAATCAAACTCGGAATGTGGCATATACAATGCACCAATAATCTTGCCCCCACGAGACTCAAACACCATATAAGCTTGACCAATTTGATCTAATTCCGAGGATTCACCATAAAGATAAACGCCATCGGGCAAGGAATCATCGCTCTTGTCGAGCAATTTTTCTGGTTTAATCGATGCAGGATTTGATAAATGAATTGTCTGTGCGATATTTTCCGTAGTTCGATGCAGAATTGCTTCTGGAGTCACATCGACCACGTTCGACAATGCCAGCACTTGTGTCGCGCATAATCCGACCAGCATAGTTCCCAGCAAGACACCACCCTTTAAATAGAGATTTTTGGTGACTTGGGCGAAACGGGCAAAGTCCAGCAATGGCGACGTTGAACTGATTAAATGATGCAACATCTCACTTCCTCCCCCTGAATGTTTAGACGGTGAGAATTGTTATAATAAAGTCATCAAGTAATGGGGAAATACCCAAAAAAATTTTTCCTTATAGAATTAGTTTCACCGATATTTAGGGGGATTTCCGCATTCCTTTACATTTTGTAACATAATGATGATGTCTAGAAAAAAATACTCAGGAAAATAAGAAAACTCATCAGAAAACTCAGATGTTGGCACAAGCCAGAGTCATGGTTGGCAAACAACTAAGTTTGCTCGTCAGAAATTCGGCGATGCGATTTGACTGAAAATGAACAAGCCCTATGTAGAAGAAGATGAAAAAATTTAACCCTGGAGGCAATACTGGGCAAGTTTTATATTCAAAAGGCGATAGTCAAAAGGCGATATTCAAAAGGCAAGTGAAAAAAATAGCTAACAAAGTGATGACATTGGCAAAAAAGCAAAAATTTGAGGCAAATAAACAAATTGAACGGAGCAGAAACTCCATGAATTATCCCCCTCAATAAACCCACTTCCACCCGATTTTCCACCGTATAACCGGCAGCTTGCCCATCTAGGTGAAAGACAAAAAAAGGACAGACATAATGCCTGTCCCATAACATCAAATTCTATCAAAAAATAGAAATGCTCGGCTCATCGGGATTTCAGCCTAGCCCAACAGTTGGATGTTAGAAAAGGTGAACCGATCGCGGCGATCGCTTTCCGGGTTGTGAATCAGGCGATCGCTCAGAATTTGATACTTGCCCACCTGGGTATAGTGGTCTTCAAAATTGCTCTTTTCCCCCTTTTGCTCCCCAGTTTTGGGGTCGTGATAGACAGAATCATAACAGTGGGAAAGGTAGCCCTCTGGGGTTTGGTGGCTGCTTTGGGTGTAGATCGTCACCACAACCCCGTGGATGTGGCGATGCACCATGCAGACCTCATTATTGCGGAGTTGGTAGCGATCGCCTTCCCCCTTACCGCCGATAATAATTTCCACTGCCCCCGTTTCATCGGTTTCCCCATAGCTAAAAGTATTTTCCCCATGCACCGCTTCAAAATCGCGACGCACACGGTGGATCGCCGTTTCCCAAAGTTGCCCATGAATCGCCTTTTGCGCCGCCTCATCAGCAACATCCATAACTTCCGCCTTCATATCCGGCCCCACCTTCACCCGGCCCTGAATCACCTGACCCTCATGCTCATAAGTGACATCAGCGGTATAGCCGGGAAAATCCGCATCCCAGGTGTAACGATTTTCATAAGCAGCACGGAAAAATTCGCGGGCAGAAACTTGAGTTGCAACCATAAATACTCCAAGTGTTCCAAGTGTAACGATAAAATCTATTAACTAGAATAAGCTTTTGTGAGAAATTTTTGTAGGGTGCCTCAGACACAAGAAATGTGAACTCAAATCTAGACTTTTAAGAGAATAAGTAAAGAAAGTTTTGATTAAATTCACCGAAAATACCGCCATCTTGTGCTGGCCATCTTGTGCCGGGGAATCAAAAGCGAAACAGGCGAGAAAATTAAAAGATAAAATTTATCCTCTCATCTGCACACCCCAGACCCCCAAAACTTGTGACAGAAATGCTTGGGGATGCCAGCGCCTCCTTGAGGCAAGCCCCCCCTTATGGGAGGGTAAGTTAAGCTAAAACAAAATCAACTTAGGCACCTCACTTAGGCACCAGCGAGCACAAAATCGACCTCATTAGTGCCATCAGTTTGTCCTTGACCGGACGTAATTTGCTGACCCGTGGTCTCCACTTCCACCGCCATTGGTGTTCCTTCTAGAGAGATATTGTAATCAGTCCCATCCGCTGTATAGCCAACGCTGGCAACCATTTTCCGAGCACCATCGGTATATTTGAAAGCCAACATTTGTTTTTTCCCTTTCTGGTTATCGTCAGCCCAAATCACCATATATTGAGTATCTTGATAATCAAAAACTTTCGGTGGACGATTGGGGACGTAACGACCGGGAGACCCAAAACTGGCATCAAGAAAACCCTGAACTGAACTCGGTTCTACATTGACATATTGAATGGTCTGTTCCGGTGGCGCTGAGAAAGAGGCCATTTTTGCGGCAACGGTTTCCTCAACAGCCGCTTCGTCTTCTAAGTTTCCTTCGGGGGTTTGTTCTTTGCCTCGGTTGCGTAAATAATCCGTGGCCAGCTTAACACCAATGCCGCCAACCGCAGCGACTCCGGCACCAATCAGTAAATTTTTCAGTTTCACTATTTGTTCTCCTGATACTGAGCAATCTCAATGGCATGATAGCAAACGACGGGTGTGACCCGATCGCGTCAGTGCTGTTCTGGTTAAAATAGTCCAGAGGTTTTGAGGAAACTTAATATGATCGCTCAACTTTCATTGCCCGAAACCGAGCCAGAAATTATTTATCCGGATAGTGACGGTCAACCGATCGCAGATAAGTGCATCTGTAAAATTAATTGCATATTCAGTTCCAATCCCCAGGAGAATTTTTCTCACAGATGTTACTAGGCTTGACCAGTCCTTATAAGCATCTACTTGAATCCATTCATATTTCATACATAAATTTCCACAAAATCTCAATCAAATTTAGCTGGGGTGAATCAGGGGGTAGCCAAAATATTTCCAGCCCAGCGACCTGCCATGATTCTATTTTGTCGATCGCGGCTTTACTTGTATGGATTGAAGCCTGGTTGGTCTATCACCACTACGGTTTTTTTAGTTAAGGTTTGGCAAAAATCATCTAAAACCTTTATTAACCCGTCACTTGTCAGCGTATTATGATAAATTTTAGAAAACAATTCATTTTTTCTGTTCAGCCAACCTACCACATTCAATCGGGGGCTGCTTGAACTTTTCAAAGTAATTGTTTCCCCCGGCAATTGCCATCCATAAGGGATAACAGGAGTCAGGCTAAAGCCAACTTCATCTAAATACCTTAAGTCTATGTCGCCTTTTTCATCAAGGTTTTTTAAGACTGATAATTTTTCTAGCTTCAGCTCATATTCCCACTCAAAGAGTGGCCTGTTGAGACCTATGATCATTCTTTTCCTGGTCATGCCGAATTCTTTTACCACTTTTTTTAGGGTGGATTTACTCACTTTGATTCCCC
>NZ_LIUQ01000009.1:32727-152137 GCF_001276715.1 Planktothricoides sp. SR001
AAAACTTAATAGAATACAATGGTCTCAGGCTCGCACTTGAGGCCGCTTGCTTTCTTGATAAATTCTTTCTAGAAGTCTTTGGGTTTCTGGACTTAAATTCTGAATAAATCTCACTGTAGTGCCAAGCACCGGGGGATTTTCCCTGTCCTATTATACACGAATCACAAACAATGTGCAATTTATTTTACACCAGTGCTTACCACTTTGGCGGCATTCTGCTTATAATAGAAACACGGTAATGTAAACTTTTGTAAAGAAAATGAGTGCTTTAATGACCTTAGAAGAAATTTCTGCCAAGTTGGACAGCCCAAAAGTGGCCGATCGCATGGTGGCATTGGCGCATCTGCGGGATGTGGCGCCGGAAGATGCCATGCCTTTAATTAAGAAAGTTTTAGATGATGAAAGTCTGCAAGTGCGGGCAATGGCCGCGTTTGCGGTGGGACTGAAGCCCACCGACGAAAGTTATCCGATTTTGGTGCAACGGCTGGAAAGCGAACCGGACTACAGTGTGCGGGCAAATGTGGCGGGGGCTTTGGGTTACTTGGAAGACCCGCGAGCATTTCAGCCATTAGTCCGGGCATTTTATGAGGATACGGAATGGTTGGTGCGCTTTAGTGCCGCAGTCGCTTTGGGCAATTTGAAAGATCCCCGCGCCCGTGATGTGCTGATTTCTGCCCTGGATAGCCCAGAAGTGGTGGTGCAACAAGCGGCGATCGCGGCATTAGGGGAAATTCAATCCGTAGAATCCGTGGATCGGATTCTCCGGTTTATCCAATCCGAAGATTGGTTGGTGCGTCAGCGTTTGGCGGAAGCTTTGGGAAATCTGCCTACGGAGAAAAGTCTCTCAGCCTTGAAATTCTTAGAAAAAGATAGCCATCCCCAAGTGGCAGCGGCGGCTTGCTTATCCCTGGAACGTTTGGGCAAAATCAAAAATCAATCTTGATTCTTAATCTTGATTCTTTTTGATCCCCCAATAACTTGTACCATAGACCGATAGATATAAATATAGCGATCGAATTGCTTTAATTGATGGACATTATTGAGTTTTTTGAGCAGAGTGCTGGTAAATGGTTTTCTCAGCGCACCAGTCAACATATGGCAGAAACCAAATCTGTGGCAGATAGCACGGATCTATGGATTGACTCCTTAGAGAAAAATGACCAAGAGGTGCTGCAACTTTGTCAGGATCACAAAGTTAACCCCTCTTTGGCTTTATGTGCGGTGCGGGTACGTTGGGAAAATAAACCCTTGTACAAGGAACCGAAAAAGATGGGGTCTACGGTTTTGGTAGCGATCGCCTCCGACCCTCACGCCAAAGAAGGCAAGTTATTGAGAAAACCAGGCCCAGGAATCAGCGATCGCGCTGGCAATGTTAGTCGGTTTGCGATCGGCAATGATAACGCTGTCACCATTACTACCGAGTCCGATTCTTTGTTTGCGGAAGAAAGGCTCTGGTTTGCTGGAGATAATTTACGCTTGCGTACCAGTGCGGTAAAAGACGAAACCGGCTATAGTTTATTGTCATTTTGTAGCGAAATTCGCATGGGTGGAGTTAAGCCCAAGGAATGATCGGATCCCCCCAACCCCCCGATCCTCGGGGGGCTTTCGATTATCTGATTTAATCGTCTAATTTGATTTTTTCCGAGGTCGAGAGCGTCTTTTTCGCGGTTCTTCTTCGGGATGCTCTAACTTATTTTCTAACACCGCTTTTAGCTTCATATAAAACTCTGAAGCGGCTACATCTGGAGTAAATTGATGAATCGGCGGACGAGTTTCTTGCCAATTAAATTCAGAATTCACCGGGGCTGAGGGTAGTTGATCTGAGTCAAGGTTTAGGACTGTTTGCCAATCAAATGTTGGCAAATCAGAAGAACTCATAGAAGCATCGATCGCCGCATTAGCGGCATTGATAGAATCATTGAAAGAGGAATTTGTCGAAACATTGAGAATGCTTTGAATCGTCGCTTCATCTTCCTCATCTAGCCAAGGATCTTGGAGTAAATTATTAATGATTTGACGCTGAATTTCTTCGGTAGATAACTTTTCTTTTTCATCAGCTTTTGACTGAGCTTTTGAGTTAGCGCTATTCTCAGAAATCAAGGGCAAAGAATGAGCGGCATTTGATTCAAATGATTCAACCTCCGGGGAGGCGATGCCGTTTTTTTCCCCAGAATTTTCAGAGTTTTCAGAATTTTCAGCGGCAGATAGCAAAGCCACTGCGGGGGATTGTTCCGCAGTATCCACCATGATTCTCGGGACAGTTTCCCCGGTGGTTGGCAGGCTCAAATCAGGCTTATACTTAGCAATTATGGGGTGGATCGCGGGGTTATTTGTCAATAATTTATCCGGTTCCTCAATAATTGTATCGGGGATATTTTCTGCCAATTCAGGGGCTTCAAGCAGCGCCGATTGATGAGTCACTTGAACATCTTGTTCGGGAATATTTGCTTCTGGCAATTTCCCACAAATTAACTGCTCAAATTCCCAGTTAAAGTGATAAATTGGCCTAGATCGCCGCTGCCAGCAGGCTAAAATTTGTTCTACAGAAATGCTTTTATAACGGCCTTGATATAACGCTTCAATAATCGCTAACCGTAACCAGCGGGATGGATAATCTTGCAGCCATTTATGAATTAATTCTGCTGCGGTCCAATGACTCAGATCAAAACTATAGTGAACCAGCAGCGTTTCAGCAGTCATCGCTGCTGCATCATTATTTTTTGGATCTGGTCTAGTCATTTTTTTTGCAGAATTTCACCCATTATTTGTAATTGTCGGATTTACTGAATTTCTTGGTTAACTCGCCGGATCCCACCATCCACCGATCGCACTTCTGAGCGAGAAAAAGGTTCACCTCCACCCCTCCAGTTAAAGTCACTGATCCGCAAAGACAGAGAACCGAGTTGTTGTTCAGGATTATAGCGAATCGCTAGACCGTAACTACGCCGACTGTACTCCAGAATTAAATCAGTATTAATCGCTTCCTTGGTATCAAGATTAATCAGAGTTTGTACCCCGAAGCGAATTGGCCCATAAATTTGTTGGGTCAATCCGAGGGCAAGTACCTTAGAGTCAGCAATTCTATCAAATAAAAAGGGAGAAGCACCATCTTTCCAAATCCGGGATAAACTTACGCTCCAACCCGTATAGTCTAACCAACGACGGGAAAAATGACCAAATTGCCCTTGGATGCCAATACTTCCAGAGACAAAGTTTTGGGTATCGCCATTACTGTAGCCAGTCAAAGTGCCGTTGAGTCCCGTGAACAAGCGAATATATGGAATGACAGGACTGGGACTATATCGTAGTCCCTCTTGGGGATTCGCCGGTAACGGGGTTCCTTGCCAAAGTAAAAAGCCACGACTTAAAGCCGCACCCCCTTGAAATCGGGTTAAGCTGGTGCGATTATGCTCCCGGATCGGTTCGAGTAAGTCGATTTGATCGGTGTCCGCATTGATGGATTGAATGCTGCCTTCATAGCTGAGGTTGATGCCGGTTTTGCCCAAGGGGATAATGGGAGAATTTAATAGGACGCCCAGACTTTGTTGCACGGTTCTAAAGCCAAGAGAACCGTTGAAAATGCGATCGCGATAGGCGTATTCCCCTGTCAGAGAATGGGTGCCAATTTGTTGCCTTAGTAGTAGATTGGCTCTAGTTTTATCGTCAATAGTGTCAGGGTTGAGGGTGGTAAATGTGGCTCGTCCTTCTAGGTTGGTGGTGGGACTGAGTTTGCCATTGACTCTGGTTTTGAAGCCAAACAGGTCAGAAATGCTATCGGGGCCGGCGATCGCCTTTTGAATATAGAATTGGGGGCTAATGCTGAATTGGAATCGGTCATTGACGATGGGCTCTAAAGGCGTTTCGGCATAAAATCCCCCGCGATCGCCCCCATCATAGCCGAAACGAATTAAAGACGGGTCGCGTTCCCGGCGATCGATAATCACTCGTTCCCGCAACAGCGGAATCGATACTTTATTCTCGAAAACTAACCGAGGTCGTCGGGCAATCACTTCATCCTGTTCCGGGGACAACCGTCGCACCGTCACATGACGGGAGCGTAATTCTAATTCTGGGGGAGAATATGGATCGTTGGTAATTCTAACATTCGTCCCCTGCCAATCTTCCCCGGTAAAGGTCAGGTCATCGCTTTCAAACCGCAGCCGGTTGATGGTGCCTCCGGTAGTGGGCAGACCCACCCCTTGATTTAGTCCAGCCCCCACGCCGATCACTAGACCCCCTGTGTTCCTAACTCGGCGCGGCGGTTCTCCCGCCCGCAGTCTTTCCGTGAGCGCCCGTTCTTGTCCAGCCCCCGCCGTCACATCCGTGGGTAAGGTGGTGGCAACCGTCGAGGTCGCTTCATTCAAAACAATCTGACCTTTAGCCTGCTGCATTCCCCCTTGGTTTCTGACCACATCGTATTCCAAGCGATCGCCCTCGATCACCTGAGTGCCATTGGTTAAAAGCACTTGCCCTTGGGCTACGGCAAACCGGCTGAGTAAATTCATTTGCAGCCATTGGGAATTTAATACCGTATTCCCCAACCGCATAAACACATCGCCTTCCGCCGTCACCACCTGACGTTGCTCGTTATATTCCTGGCGATCGGAATTAATTTTTACTACATCCTCTGCACTCAACGGCAGAGGCGTTCCCTCCGTGGGTTGTGGGTTGGGGGTCACGGCTTCTCCTGGGGCCGGGGTTGGGGCTGGGGTGACTTGACCCGCTTGACTAATATTAATTTCTGAAAAGTTATTTTCTGAACAGTTAATTTTTGGAAAGTTAATCTCTGAAAAATTAATTTCTGACAGTTTTGGGGTCAGTTCGGAGGGCGATCGCTCCTTTGTTGATAAAGGCCAACTCACTTCTAAAGGCCCACCGAGTAAAAAAGCTTGCGGCGGTATTGCCCCATTAGCATCAGGGACAACTGGCAGCGCCGTTAAGCGATCGGCATCAACATTAAATAACCGCTGTGCTGGAGGTGCAATAGAAAAATTTTCTGCCGTAGTCAACTCCGAATCCTGGATTGGCGGCATTTGGTATTCAATGATCGCAGGCGGTTCAGAAGGGGGAACCGGATAGGACATATTTAATCACAACAGATATAAATAATCGTGGCAATTTACCCAAATCTCAGATAAAACTGCCAGCTTAAAACAATAGTTTCCAGGAGATTCATCTGAGAGGATAAGTTCCCAGGCAATTGACAATCATTATTATCCGGCATTATCCGGCAACTCTCCCCATTCGTGACAAACCCCCACTTAAGCGCGGGGGTTCAATCTTGGGATATTTCTTCCCTGAATTATTCCAAGTCGCGACGACCGGGGTTCCGGGATGGGTCAGAAGACAAAAATCCAAACACAAATAAGCCCACAAAGAACAGAACCACGATATTGACAACGATTTTCAACGTAACCATGAAAAAATCTCCGAATATATAGCAAAAGATAACAACAAAACCATCATCGATGGTTTAAGCATCCTTATCATATCGAAATCTGGTCATTTTTGAGCGCTGAATTTTCTCAAAATAAATTCGTTATTTGTTATTCGTTATTTATTGGATATTTATTGTTTATATGTTATATGTTATATGCGATAATATAAAATATGCAACCACCAACCAACAACCACCAACCACCAACCACCAACGAATAACCAACAACCACCAACCAACAACTTTTTTGGTAAAATCAGCACCGACGACCTGAGACAATCGTCAAGCATAAAGAGGATAAATGAGGCATTTCTGTGAGTGAAAAGACACAATTAAAAGCCATTGAATTATTTGCCGGGATAGGCGGTTTTCGCCTAGGCATGGCAGCGGCGAATATTTCTACAATTTGGGCTAATGATAGCAGTGAATTATCCAGTCAAGTTTATCGGAGTAACTTTGGCAAAAATTCTTTAGTTTTAGGCGATATTAGGGAAATTAATCTAGAAGAAATTCCCTGCCATGATATTTTAACTGCCGGATTTCCTTGTCAACCTTTTAGTCCCGCAGGAAAAAAGCAGGGAGTTCGCGATCGCATTCGGGGAACTCTGTTTGAACGGATTATAGAAATTTTGCATCATAGAAAACCGCAGTATTTCTTTTTAGAAAATGTTAAGCGTTTGTTGACAATGGAATCCGGTTATCACTTTCGCGCGATTTTAGATGCCCTGTCAGCTTTGGATTATTTTATAGAATGGAGAATAATTAATACTGTCAGCTTTGGTTTACCCCAGAATCGCGAGCGCATCTTTATTTTTGGCACTAGGATTAACCAAACAAACAGCCCGGAAATGCTAGAAATGCTAAAAATGCTAAAAATGCTAGAAAAATATTCCGTCTTTTTAACCCATGAAGATTTAAACTTCCTAGAAATTAATCCATCATTTACGGATAATTTAACGCCAATTATCCGCAGTCACAGCAAACCGGGAAATTGGGGAATTGCCTATCAGAAAAAAATCTACTCTAAGCAGATTCCTCCGTTACCAGACATCCAACCGAGAAAGAAACTCAGAGATATTCTGGAAAATGAATCCGATGTCGATCCGCAGTTTGATTTTACCACCGATACTGGGGAAAGAATCAAACAAAGTAAAGCCGTGAATCGCTATTGTAATGGAGTCGAAATCCTTTATAATCAAGGAGGAGGAGCGAGACTCGGTTATACTATTTTTGGGATTAATGGCATTACTTCAACCCTAACCGCTTCTACTTCCAGACATTATGAACGGTATCAAGTAGGGGATAAATATCGACGGTTAACCCCAGTGGAATATGCCCGATTGATGGGATTTCCCGATGATTGGTGTCGCGTTGCCAGAATTTACGATCGCTATGCATTATTTGGCAATGCGATCGCTCCTCCTTGTGTGGCATGGGTAGCCAATCGAATCGGTAAAAATAACCTTATCTTAAATCAGCCAAGTTTTCAGCAACTAACCTTAGCTTTGTAACCAGGATTAGCCTGAATCAATGCAACGATTAACCTTGACTAAATTAAAGACAGAAGTCCAAAAATTTGCCAGACAAATCAGTGATACTCCGATTCCAAGCTTATACGGAATTACTGACGAAAAAGCAGTCGAAACTTATGTATAAGCTGCCTTTAATCAATATTTAATTCGTCAATATTCTTACAGCAGCGGAAGTGCCGCCAGTGGCATAGATTTTCCCGATTTAAATGTTGATTTAAAAGTAACATCCATTCGACAGCCTCAGTCTTCCTGTCCATTTCGCGATGCCAGTCAGAAAGTATTTGGACTGGGGTATCATCTCCTGGTTTTAGTCTATGAAAAAACCGACGATAGAGCCTCTCATACTTGTGATCTAAAATTTTTACACATTGTTTTCTTAGAACAAAAACACACCGCTGATTATCAAACCACTTATGGATTGCGAGAAATTATACGGCGTCATGGTAATAAAGATGATATCATTGCGTTTTTAGAAGAACGGAATCTCCCTCTAGATGAGATAGGCCGTGAAATTTTAGCCGATCGCATAATCAGCCACCCTCCAGAACAGGGTTTCTTAACGATTTCAAATGCCTTGCAGTGGAGATTGCAATATAGAAGAATTATTGATCTAGCCAATTTGAGCACAACAGAAGGCGTAGAAAATTTACTAATCTAACCCAAAGATATAGCACCGCCCTGGATTAACTTGTGTTAATCCTTGTGTTAATACTTCAATTAAGAAACCAGGTTTATGAGTTTCTGGAAACCTGGTTTCTTTTCTGTGCGTAAGCAAAAACCCCTAGCACTTGAACTCATGCTAGGGGTTTTAACTGCCAATCACATACTTTTTCCATTCTTGATGCAAGCCACTCTTGACGTGCTTGTTCACCTCAAAGTAGAGGCTGCTGTGCGGTTTGCGCGGATGATGACTTAGAGGCATATTAGCTTCTTGGGGGGTACGATTTCCTTTTTTAACGTTGCAACGAATACAGGCAGTCACGAGATTGTCCCAGGTATCTCCACCGTGGCGCGATCGCGGCAGGACGTGATCCAGGGTCAAATCATCCCCAGAATATCCACAGTATTGACAAGTATGGTTATCTCGGTAATATATATTAGGGCGAGTCAGTGGGATATCTTTGTAAGGCACCCGGACGTATTGCCGCAACCGAATCACCGTGGGCAAAGGAAACTCAGCATAAACATATTTACCGTTATGTTCTACTTGCTCGGCTTTGCCTTTGAGCAATAAAACCACCGCTCTTCGCCAGTTGGTGATATTGAGCGGTTCGTAAGAAGCGTTAAGAACCAGAACCTTACTCATTGATTTGGGGGATTTGGAGATTAATTTTAGGGATTTTAAAAGCAAGTTTTCCCCCGATGCTAACACAAGTTGCAATTTTCGGCTGTTTTATCTCGGACTAGGGCCGCCCGATCGCCTGAATCAAGGTGCAGGGTGCAGTGCAGCACAACCAAAGAGAGTAAACCCTGCCCAATATCTAGGTTCTGGGAATTTTTCCCTGGTCGAGAGCATGGCTTGACGTAAAGATTGGGCTTTATCTCCAGTGCCTTGAAAATCTTGATAAAACTGTTTCATTAGTATGGGGCTGGAGTCGGTGGGGGGCAGCCACAGAGAGATGATTAATGTATTCGCTCCCGCGACTAAAAAAGCTTGGCTGAGTCGAAACACCCCGTCACCCCAAATCTGACCCCGGGCAATATCACAGGCACTCAAGCAAACCAGATCCGCTGATAAGGGCAGTTGGTGGCGATCGCTGCTTAAATGAAAAATATCTCGCAGGGTCAAAAAACCATTTTTTCCTTGGGAATTGGGTGCTAAGGCAACGACTCCTTCCATGCATTCCGTGGAACCCAGCCACCCATGAGTAGCTAAGTGAATAATTCTGGCTTTGGGCATTTGCTCCAAAACCACAGTTCTTGTAGCAGCATCATTGGTCAGGGGTGCCACATTCAGTACATCAGCCACCGCTTTAGCTTCGATTTCCGCTCCTGGTAAGCGGGTCATATAGACGGGAACCTCCCCAAATTGTAGGGAAAAACTGGGCATGGTGGGATTTCCCAAGACTAATGCCGGATAAAGAGTCAGGGGTAATTTAGCGGTCGGATCTGAGAGGCGAAGGAGCTCCGCTCCGCTGCCGCGATCGCTGCTTTTGGGGGTCAAAGAACTGCTGAGGGATTGATCGGGGGGGAGATCCTGCGGGACAAATGAGTGTTTTTGTCTTTTCCGAATCAGTTCGATCGCCTGCAAACTTGGCGCACTCAATAAAGTATGTTTTTCGATCAAATATTGACCATTTTGATCTTTCAGAGCGCCAAAGGGAAGTAAAAATAGGAAATCTTGGGGAATAATCATCACCCGTGAACTGGGATCCCTCGGCAACCAATCCGCGATCGGCGAAATCAAAAACCGATACAGTAATTGTAATTGTTCGTCCAGGGAATAGCGGCGAAACATTTGCGGTAACGTGGACAAATAATCTTTGCCAACGGCGATCGCCTCTCGCACCGTTCGCACCAAATTCGCCAAAGAAGTCTGATATTCTTCCAGCAAAGGTGTTAAGTCAACTTCTTGAAACCAAATCTGACCTTTGGGGGACACCACCCAAATCAGTAACTTCGTTGCATAAGCATAAATATCAGGGATGCCCCAATGAGTAGAACGAGTAGAACTTCCCTGATAAAACTGGTTGTAATCATAAATCAGGGAATATTCCACTAAAGTAGATGCCTGAGATTTGGCAATTTGTTTAATCTGGTAAATACTTAGGGGAGAAACCGATGGCAAAAAGGGCGATCGCATCCCTATATGGTTGGTCAAAAAATCCACAAATCCTTTCGCTCTGCCTTGTTCTGATACCTCCAAGGCTTTATCAACTCTTTGCTGCTCGATTAAAACCCGTTCAAATCCGCGATAAATATCGGGAAGCCCCTGGTCTTTGATATATAAATTCATTGTTTTGCCTACCCATTCCTATCAATTATTCTACGTCTTCAGTAGTCAGAGATCGGCGATCGGTCGTACCCATGCAAAAAAATTTTGTCAGCATTCAGCATTGACAGCGGCCAGTTCTCACCCATGAGCCTTGGGTTCCGAGCCTCAAGGTTAACGACTCACGGGTTGATGTAGAGAGGATAAATTGCTGCTCTTTACAAGCTAACCACTAATCCCTATAAATTATTTGATCCTTTATATATTCTTTACATATTATAGTTTATCTTATTCCTGAGAAACTGACCATTTTTTTGAGAAAATTTCCGCCCGAATTTAGCCCTAAAATTTGTTCCATAATCTTAAATTATTGTGAAATTATTTAAGTTTATTTAAAAAGCCACAAACTGCGCGAAATCTTTTAGCATAAAATAATCGCTATTTGTTAACAGGTATTCATTATTTGTTATTCGTTATATAATATTTGCTATTTAATAAAGCCAATGCCTACGCAAGCTTAATTTTCCCCCCTATTTCCCCTATCTCCCCTATCTCCCCTTATCATCTTCACAAGGTTGACAATGCCCACCCGACTACTTTTCAAGTAAAGCACGAGTTAATTGCATAACAATATCCGTATTAAAATTAATCACTAACTCTCTCAAGGCATTTGCTAAATTGGCTTCTGAATCAGGGATTTGTCTAATTAATTCCAGCATCACATCCGCATCCAAACAGTAAGCGGCTTGATACATTTCTTCTAGCCATTCCGGGGACATCACCCCTAAAGCTTCTGGGGATAAATTAGCCCCTGCAAAAGCTGGCTGTATAGGGGATGGAGTTTCATAAATATACTGCACCCCTAAATATTGAGAAATTTTGGCAAAAATCACCGATTCTTGGAAAGGTTTTCTCACCATATCGTCACAACCTGTCGCGAGAATTGCTTCCTGTTGTTCTTCCCAAACACTTGCGGTTAAAGCAATAATCACAGGTTTTTGTGTACCAGCAGCTTCGGTAATTCGTTGAGTGGCTTCATAGCCATTCATAATCGGCATCCTCAGATCCATCCAAATCAAATGGGGCGACCAAATTTCCCATAAAGCCACAGCTTCAGCGCCATTTGTGGCTTCTTTCACCTCAAAACCGATCGCCCGCAGCAGTTCAACCAATAAGCAACGACTTTCCCAAAGATCCTCCACAACTAAAATGCGATAATTCGGCTGTCCTGGGGCTAGTCCGACCACGGTTTGAGTCAATTTTTCCGGTTCACTTTTCGAGGCTAAACCTAATTGAACCGGAATAGCAAAGGAAAAAATAGTGCCTTCTCCTAAGACACTTGCAACTTGGATTTTACCGCCCATCAATTGCACAAGTTTTTGCGAAATCGCTAAACCCAGCCCCGCGCCTTGATTTAAATTTTTTCCCGCTTCTCCTTGCAAGAAAATTTCAAATAAACTGTCAATCTCATCCTGAGCAATTCCCACTCCGGTATCTTCTACGGCAAAGCATAGAGAGAAAGGGCAATAGTCATCAGTCATCAGTGAATCATTCGCCAGATTATTCGCCGGATTGATTTCATTTTCCCCTAGGCTAACGCTAACTCTTAAAGTCACGCTGCCTCGATCGGTAAATTTAATCGCATTAGTTAATAAATTAATTAAGACCTGACGCAATTTTTTCTCATCGATTTGAACCCACTGAGGCAGATCGAAAGCCCGGTCGAAAATTAAATTTAATCCTTTGGCTTGCGCTTTAGAGCGTAACATTTCTTCAACGGTGAGTAATAACCAGTGCAAGTCACAATCATTCCGGGCTAAACTCATTTGTCCCGTTTCAATTTTGGATAACTCTAAAATATCATCAATTAATCCGAGTAAATGTTCCCCGCTGCGATTAATAATCTGTAACCTTTCTTGATGATAAGCACTTAAAGAGCGATCGCGCCCTAAAAGTTGGGTAAAGCCCAAAATAGCATTTAAGGGAGTCCGCAGTTCATGGCTCATATTCGCCAAAAACATACTTTTAGATTGGTTCGCTAATTCGGCTTTTTCTTTGGCTTGTTTTAATTCTAACTCCGCTTGTTTGCGCTCCGTAATATCAAAAATAGTAGAGCGACTCATTAAGAAATTACCGGCGGCATCTTTCTGGGCTGTACCATTTAAACTCACCGAAAAAACTGTCCCATCAGAGCGAGTCATTTCCAAGTCTAAGTTATTGATAAAACCGCGCTGTTTAAATATGGGAAAATTTTCTTTAAAGATTTCAACACTTTCGGGGGTAAAGCATTGAGTAATGTTCATCTTTCCCACAACTTCTGCTCGCCTATAACCTAACCATTTCAGTTCAGTATCATTAATTTGAATAATTCTGCCCTGACTATCTAAGGAATGGTAGCCACAGGGGGCATTATTGTATAAATCCGTAATCTCTTCCGCATATTTTTGTAATTTTTTTTCAGCGTTTTTGCGCTGAGTGATATCTCTAATCACCACCATAAAACCAATGATCTGATTTTCACTATTTTTCACCATTGTCCCAATGGTTTCAGCCAGAATCATTCCCCCATCTTGGCGGCGAAACTCAATTTCCGATCGTTTTGGTTCGTCGGTTGCCGTCGGACTATAATACTTTTTCCAATGGGCATAATACATATCGGGTGTTTCATAAAGAAATTGGGGAGTTTTTCCCAACACCCGTTCGGCAGGATACCCTAATATTTTAGTAAATGCCGGATTAACTTTCCTAATTTTGCGACTGACATTGGTAAAGATAATTGGATCGGGAATCGCTAAAAAAATTGCTTCAATTTCCGCTTTCTTATTTTCTAAGCTCCGTTGAAACTGATGCCTCTTGATTAATTCTGCTTGTAGTTGATGATTCAGAGTTTGTAATTCCAGGGTTCTTTCCGCCACTCGGTTTTCTAAATTATGATTAGTTTCCCTTAATTCAAGTTCTAAATTTTTTCGATAGGTGATATCTTTGAGAATGCCAAGCATCTGTACTGCCGATCCGGTTTCGTCATACAAAAATTTACCGCTTGAGACAACCCAACGCTCCTTGCCAGTCGGATCAATAATTTCATGATCCATCAGCCAGGGAGTAGCGTTTAACCGGGATATTTCCAAGGAATTGGTAATCGCATCGAGGTCGCTATGATGGAGTAAGTTAATAAAGGCTTCATAAGTTCCCGGAAAACTGCCCGCCGCCAAACCTAACAGCCTTTCGCTTTGAGGAGATAATATGAGACTTCCGGTGATTAAATCCCATTGCCATGTTCCTAATTCCGCCGCTTCTACCGCTTGTTTAAAATGTTGTTGTGTCTGTTGAAGGGACTGGTTAGCCTCGGTGCGATCGCGCTCTATTTGATTTAACCAATAGCCATTCCAACAAACAATCACTAAAAAACAAACAATGGTAAACGTTACTTGAATGCCATAAGCCGCTTTCAGATCGTACCAGCCGAAATCATATCCTTCAAACACCAAAAAATTGAGAACTAGAGGAAATAAAATTACCCAAGGAATGAGCCAACGCACCATCAAACCACCGATAAAGGGACTGACAATGATTTCCATCAATCCGGCTTCGGGATTGGTCAACAAAATTCCACCATAGAGAAGCAAAAAAGCCAGAGCAGTATGGATTGCTTGAGTGGTTGAATAGGCGATCAAAGTAGCCAGAACACCCACATTAAACAAATGTCCCAATAAAGCCAAAAGAGAAATAATAGCGGCCACACTACTGAAAAATTGCGCCAACCAAATGCCACGATTGGTTTTGTTTCCCACCAACCATAAAGCTATTCCCATTAAGACAAAATTCAGGGCTGTATTAAACCCCATTCTCCCCGGAAAAGTTGTGGTAATTGCAGGGCTGACATCCTGAAAAAGCCACTCATCAATGCCTAAATTTATTTTCAAATAATATTGAATTATATTGACTACTCCCAGCAGGCTTACCAATAACGCTAACCCTTGGGCGATGCGATATTGCAGTCGGGTAATTCTTTGATATTGGAGAATTCTTAAGGATATTCCAGCTAATAAAAAAGCCAAAGCGGTGTTAGCTTTCATGGTTGATATACTACCGGGAAAACCTGTTTTGAGTAAAGGAATATCCCAGTACCAACCTAGAAGCACCAGACCGCCTATGGCCATGACCAAAAAACTCAAAAATTGACCGATTCGTTTGTTCATAAGTTTAACCAAGGGTAAATTTTGTATAACTGTATAACATAGACAAGAAAGCTTTTATACCAATCTTGATCCCCCCCAACCCCCCTTAAAACCGCCATCGGCTTTTTATACCAATCTCGATCCCCCCCAACCCCCGCTTCCAAGCTATTCTTTTAGGGGTTTGGAAACCCCGAAAAATCGTTCAACAGAAGATCGTTATTTCGTGTAGGGGCGAAGCATTCCCGTACAAAATTTACGCTTCTAACCATAAACTATCGGCGGGAATGCTTCGCCCCTACGGATCCCCGATGGATCCGACCAATATTTGTGGTCTATTCAATTGAAAAGTAAAATAACGATTTTTGAAGACAGGATTTCCCAAACCCTACAAGATTAGCTAAAAAAGGGGGTGTTTTTGATAATTTTGCAGTCTTGTCTAATAATTCACCTCCTTTAAAATTTTCAATAATTGACTAATGGTGTAAGGCTTTAACAAAAAGGCTTGGGCATCAGCTTGTAAAGCCAGTTGTTTATTGTCCAGGATGCCGCTGGTGGCAATAATCTTAACTGCTAGGTTCATTTTTTTCAGAGTGCGGATGGCGGTAAATCCATCTAAATTGGGCATCATCATATCCATTAAAACCACACTGATTTCTGCTTGATTTTTGGCATATATGGCCAGGGCTTCAATCCCATCACTCGCCAGCAGTATTCTGTAATTATACTTCTCTAAGGCAGTTTTGGTAATTTCTTGAATCGAGCTTTCATCCTCCACAATTAGAATTAACTCTCCGTTCCCGGAGGGCATTTCTTCTTCTAAGGTGGTCGTAATGATTTCTCCCTGAATAGCCGGTAAGAAAACTTCAAATTCTGTCCCCTTACCCAACTCACTTGTCACCCGGATAAAACCGCCATGATTTTTCACAATTCCCATCACCGTAGATAATCCCAGTCCGGTGCCTTTTCCCACTTCCTTAGTGGTGAAAAATGGGTCAAAAATTCGCTCTAATAGTTCCGACGGAATGCCGGATCCTGTATCAGAAACCGTAACCACCACATAAGGCCCCGGTTTGGCTTCTAAATTCAGCAGGGCATAATGTTCGTCTAAATAGCGATTTTCGGCACTTATGGTTAAACTACCTCCTTCGGGCATGGCATCCCGCGCATTAATCATCAGATTCATAAATACCTGATCCATTTGAGTGCGATCGGCGGAAATTGTCCAGAGTTCTCTGGTGGGGCTTTGATCGGAAATTTCTATCGATTTGGGAAAAGTCTGTTTGGCAATTCCGATCAATTCTCGAAACAGATACCTGAGTTGGAAGACAACGAATTCACCGTCACTGGCGCGACTAAACAGCAGAATTTGCTTGACCAAATTCACCGCCCGTCGGGTACTTGTAGTCAGGGTACTCAACAATTCTTGTGTCTTTTGATCAACATTCGTGAGTCGGAGAGGCAAGAGTTGACTAATTCCCAAGATGGGAGTCAGGATGTTATTAAAATCATGGGCAATGCCACTGGCTAAGGTGCCGATACTTTCTAAACGCTGGACATGGTAAAACTGTTTTTCCAGTTGTTTTTTCTCTGTAATATCGCTGTTGACGCTCAGGATTGATTTCGGTTGGCCTGATTCATTTTTTACCAATGTCCAGCGACTAGCTAGGATGATTTTTTTATTGCTTTTAGTCCCTTGTGCGATTTCCCCTTGCCAACTGCCCTGTTTCATTGTGATTTGTAAAGCTTGATTCAGGGCATCATCTTGATTAAATAGGGTTTGAGTTTTTTGCCCGATCGCTTCAGCGGTTGTCCAACCATATAACCGTTCAGCCCCTTGATTCCAGAAAACAATTTGCTGTTCTAGGTCTTGGACAAAAATCCCATCAGTGGCAATATCAATTAAGACTGCTTGTTCAGCAATTTTGCGCTCGGCTTTTTGCCGATCTAATAATTCTTGACGAGTTTTTTCATACAATTCTGATTGTTGAATGGCAATCCCTACCTGAATCGCTAATTGTTGCAGTAATTCAATTTCTGTGGTTTGCCATTGCCGGGGGGCAGAACATTGATGGACAATTAATAATCCCCATAAGCGATCGCCTTCCAAAAGCGGAACGGCTAAATTAGCCCTGGCTTGAAAAGATGCCATTAGTTCGCGATAACAGGGTTGAATGTCATCCGCATAAAAATCGCTGCGGTTGGTGACAATTCCCTGACGATAGGGTTCGATATATTTGTTCGCAAAGCAGGGATCGTAAATATGCCTGGACAGAATAGCAGGATAATCACTTAGCACCGATTCTGTAATCACTACACCAGTCCAATCCGGTTGAAAACGAAAAATAATCACGCGATCGGCGGTGAGAAATTCCCGCACTTGATCCACGGTTCTTTGTAATACTTGATTGAGATCCAAGGTTTGACGAATGTTTTGCGTGATATTGGTGATTAATCGCTCCCGTGCCATTCGTTCTTTTAAGGCGATTTCTGCCTGTTTGCGCTCTGTAATATCAAGATTTACACCTCCTCCATAGAGAGGTTTTCCATTTTCGTCAAAATAAAAACGTCCATAAGCCGCCATCCAGTGAATACTTCCATCTGGCCACTGAACACGCACTTCAAAATCGAGTTTACCCGTTTTCATGGCACGAGCAAAGGCATCATCCCAAATTTTCCGGTCAGCTTCCAAAATGTGCCGTCTAGCAATGGCTTCTCCCCACTCTATTTGGGGCGTATCATAACCAAAAATCTGGTCATGGCGTAGCGATCGCACCGAGGAAACATCATTAATTAAATCCAGATACCATGTACCCATTTGGGCGGCTTCAATGGCAATCATTAAACTCTCTTGAGTCTCTTGTAAAGCCATTTCTGCTTGTTTGCGCTCTGTAATATCGTCAACAAAAATCAGAATTCCTCCCACTTCCTCCGTATCAAGTCGCCAGGGTAAAATTTCCCATTTCAACCATTGCACAGAGCCATCAGGTAGGATAAAAGAGTCTTGATCGCATTTTTGCGTAGCACCTGCTAAACATTCTTGATGGATCTGTTTCCAAGTATCAGGAATATTCGGGAATACTTCATAGTGAGAGCGCCCTAATATCGCTGCCATAGAATCTAATTGATACAATTCTAGCCAGCGTTGACTGACATTCAGATAACGCATTTCGCGATCGAACATGGCCACACTGACAGGAGCATATCTCACAAACAAACTTAATTTTTTTTGCTCTTCCCTTAAGGCAATTTCCGATCGTTTGCGATCGCTGATGTCAATAATAGTCCCCATCATCCGCACAGCTTTTCCCGTTTGATCATAAATTCCTTGTCCTTTGCCTAACAGCCAATGGACAGAGCCATCTGAATGTATAACCCGATATTCTGCGGTGTAAACTGTGTGATTTTCTTGTGCTTGTAGGAGTTTCTTTTCTGTCTCAGTCACATCATCGGGATGAAGACGACATCGCCACGCTTCATAATCCGATATCACTTCCCCTGGTTGATAGCCTAATAAGGTATAATGACTCGGATTCCATTGAATAATTCCGGTGGTTATATCCCAAGTCCAAATACCAGTTTTAGTTAATTCTAATGCTAATCGGAATTGTTCTTGTTGTTGCTTGATAATATTTTCCGCTTCTTTCAGCGCTATTTCTGAATTTTTCCGTTGGGTAATATCCGTTAAAACCCCAGTTAAGAACCAACAATTATGAGTTGGCTCCCATTCAGAAAACAGGGAAGCGGAAATCCAGTGCCAAGTACCATCTTTGTGGCGGAAGCGATACTCTACATGGCTGATGGGTTTCACCCGATCTTCTTCAGTAATTTGAGCAAACAGGGGGTCTAAATCTTCAGGATGGATATTGTTTTTCCAGAGATTTGGATCGGCGATGAGTTCTTCTGCGGTATAGCCGAACAGGATTTCGCATCCCGGAGACCAATAATCATAAATACAAGTGCGATCGGGAAATGTTCGATAACTGGTAATCGCCGCGATCGCCCGATTCAAAATATTATTCAGTTTCGCTTCTTCCTGGCGCTTATAATCGGTGATATCTTTAAACACGATCGCCGCCCCAATCACCTGACCTTGGCTATCTTGAATCGGGGAGACTGAATCATCAATAGGAAATTGCTGGCCATTCCGGGCAATCAATATAGTATTTGGCGGCAGATTGACAATTTTAACTTGCTCTAAGGCTTGGATAATCGGATTTTTTACGGGTTCTTTTGTAATAGCATTAATAATCTGAAATACTTCAAATAAATGTAACCCTTGCGCCTCCTTTTGATGCCAACCCGTTAAAGATTCGGCGATCGGATTGAGATAGGTGACATAACCCTGGGCATCGGTGGTAATCACCGCATCCCCAATGGATTTGAGGGTGACTTGGGCTAATTCTTTTTCATAGAATAAGGCCGCTTGGGTGCGCTGATGTTCGGCGATTTCTTGCTGCAACCGTAAATTTTTTGCTTCTAGACTTTTTTGCAGGCGCTGAATGGATAAATGAGTTTCTACGCGGGCTAAAACTTCTTCAATTTGGAAAGGTTTGGTGATATAATCCGCCCCCCCAACGGCAAATCCTTGCACTTTATCTAAGGTACTATTCAGGGCACTTAAAAAGATTACGGGAATATGGGCCGTTTTCTCATCGGCTTTTAATTGACGACAAACTTCATAGCCATCATAATCAGGTAGTTTGATATCCAGTAAAATCAAGTCTGTCGCCGCCGCTTTCGCCCCTCTTAAAGCCATTGCCCCATTGGTACAGGAACGAAATAGCCTTCTGCTTGTAATGTGTCTCTCAGAACGCGCAGATTATCCGGTAAGTCGTCAACGATTAAAATACTCCTATGACCCATGTCATTTTTCATTAGATATCTCCAATATTTGTGATTATTTTGTGATAATTAGTCCTGCCATTATAGGTTGGAGCCTGGGAACATAATACCATGACTCATGTCATTTTTTTGCCCTCGTTCCCAGGCTAGATATGGGGGGAGAACGAGAAAACCATCAACGATTAACCATTAACCATTAACAAATGTTTTCCCAAAATCAAAAGGAGCAGGCTTTGAGATTTCATAGCCTTGAGCATAATCTACACCGATCGCCCCGATTTTATCTAAAATTGCGGCATTTTCCACAAACTCAGCGATGGTTTGCAAATTCATCACCTGCCCAATGCGATTAAAACTTTCCACAATTGCCAGATCGATCTCACTATTGACAAGATTCTTGACAAAACTGCCATCAATTTTCAAATAATCCACCGGAAAATGTTTAATATAATCGAAAGAGTTCAGGCCATGACCAAAATCATCTAAGGCAAAACAACAGCCCAATTGCTTCAGTTCATTAATTAATTTAATGGCTTGGTCAAAATTAGCGATCGCAGTAGTTTCGGTAATTTCCAAACAAATCGTCTGCGGTGGGACTTCCGCTTGCTGTAATTGCTCCTTGAAAAAATCAAGAAATTGCGGCTGATTAATACTAGATCCAGAAATATTCAGCGCATATAAATTATGCGTCTCATCAACCCGGTCAAAATTTTGCTGGTAGTAATGGCGATATTGACTGAAGAAAGTCTGAATGACCCAACGATCTATGGTTGGCATCAATCCATAGCGTTCTCCAGCGGGCAGAAACACTGCCGGGGAGAATAGTTGGCCATTTTCACTTAAGAAACGCAATAAAATTTCATAGTAAATCGGCTTATTTTGACCTTGAATGGGAGTAACTTTTTGATAATAGAGACAAAAGCGATTTTCCTGTAATGCCTGATTAATTTGGACAACCCATTGTCTTTCTTTCCGTTGTCTGACTAACTCATAATCATTATCTTGATAGACTTGAATACAGTTACGCCCTCGGTTTTTTGCCGCATAACAACAGGCATCGGCAATACTCAAAACCGTATTTTTATCTTTGGTATGCTGGTCGATCGCCACTACGCCGATACTCACCCCAATCTTAAAGGTTTTATTCTGCCAATAAAAGCGAAATTTTTCAACTTTTTGGCGATAAGATTCGGCGACTTCAATTCCTTTTTCCAGGGAACATTGATGAAGTAAAAAAGCAAATTCATCTCCGCCTAAACGAGCTAAAGTATCCGTAGACCGGATGCGCTGCTGCAATAATTGAGTCACTTGACGTAATAACTCATCTCCCGCTGCATGACCACAAGTATCATTCACCACCTTAAACTGATCTAAGTCTAAATAGCATAAAATATGGTTGTGTTGCTCATTTTTGGCAGAGGCGATCGCCTCCTCGAGTTCTTGTTCAAATTTCCGGCGATTCATTAATCCGGTTAAGGCATCGTGGCTGGCTTGCCAAGACAATTGACGGGTAAAATTATAGGATTCGGTGATATCCCGAAACACAATCACTGCCCCAATGACATTACCTTGACGATCTTGAATCGGCGCCGCTGAGTCATCAATCGGAAATTCTCGCCCATCCCGCGCTATTAACATCGTATTTTTAGCGAGATTAACTATTTTAACTTGCTCTAACGCCTCAAAAATCGGATTTTCCACGATTTTTTTCGTGAATTCGTTAACAATATTAAAAACTTCAAATAAATGTAACCCTTGAGCCTCTTTTTCATTCCAGCCGGTTAAATATTCGGCCATCGGATTGAGATAGGTGACAAAACCATGAGCATCGGTGGTAATCACCGCATCCCCAATGGATTTTAAGGTGACTTGAGCTAATTCTTTTTCAAAGAATAATGCTTCTTGGGTGCGCTGATGGTCGGCGATTTCTTGCCTTAAAAGCAAATTTTTTTCCTGGAGAATTTTTTGCAGGCGCTGAATGGATAAATGAGTTTCTACGCGGGCTAATACTTCTTCGATTTGAAAGGGTTTGGTGATATAATCCGCCCCACCCACGGCAAATCCCAGGATTTTATCGAAAGTATTCGCCAGCGCACTCAAGAAAATGATCGGAATTTGGGCAGTTTGCTCATCGGCTTTTAATTGACGACAAACTTCATAGCCATCATAATCAGGTAGCTTAATATCCAGTAAAATTAAATCTGTCTCCGCCGCTTTCGCCCCTCTTAAAGCCATTGCCCCGGTTGTACAGGAACGAACTTTATAGCCTTGTCCTTGTAATGTGTCTCTCAGAAGTCGAAGATTATCGGGTAAATCGTCAACGATCAAAATGCTACCTTTAGTACAGGAAGTCATGGTGATATCTCCCTAGGGAATATGGGGAAATTAGCTTAACTTTAGCAGAAACCCGATGAAAAATTACCCTAGGGCAGTCCAAGGGCATTTGATTCAGGGGAAAACCCCTTTCCGTTGGTATTTATTCCCGGTTGGATTAGCTGGGAAAAAATAACCGTAAATAACTGGATAAAATCACATCACCCCAAATGGCGCTGATGGCTCCACCGATCGCCAAAAATGGGCCAAAGGGCATGGGTTGTCGGCGATCCAACCAACCCAGAGCGATCGCCCCTCCGCCGAGAAATGCGCCCATGATACAAGCCAGAAAACCCGCCACGAGCATATATTTCCAGCCCAACCAAGCTCCCATCATAGCCATCAGTTTGGCATCTCCTGCGCCCATTGCCGCTTGTCCAAAGGCGATCGACCCCACCACGCCAATAATATCTAATAACCAAATTCCCAAGACCATGCCGATAATTCCTGGCATCAAATAATCGTGGAGTCCGGCGGCAAAATTCGGGGCTTGCAAAAAACACCGGGCTACCTGAAACCCCAAACCCACAACTAAACCTGATTTCGTGAGGACATTGGGCAGGGTCATGGTATCCAAATCGATCAGAGATAGGGCGAGTAACCAGCTAAAAAATGCCCAATTTGCCACCATGTCCAAGGGAGTCGCCAAAGAAGTTAAGCAAATGAAGACAAATAATAAACCTGTGGCGGCTTCTACCAAGGGATATCGGATAGAAATTGGACTGCGACAGTGGCCACAGCGTCCCCGCAATCGGATCCAACCCCAGACCGGAATATTTTCGGTCTTGCCCAGTTTATGCAAACATTGGGGACAACGGGACGGAGGCCAAAGAATTGATAAGCCAGCAGGCACCCGATAGACGACGACGTTGAGAAAACTGCCAATGGACGAACCCAAGATAAACACGATCGCGATCGCTGGCAAATAGTAGATCCATTCCATGTGAGTTTAAATTTTTCCTGATAAGATGCCCGAATCTTCAATTAATAAAGTCCCGATTCAATTTGCTCAAACGGGACAAAAGATTCAGTAAATAATAAGATCGGTTTGCGTTGGAAAATTAGCTGTCCCCGATAACTCAACCGATCAATTGCCACCCCCACAGGGCGATCCATCCGTTCTCGATGAACTTCTTTATAAGCACGATAAAACAGTCTTGCTGCTCTGAGCAAGGTTGGATCGAGTAATTGGGGTGACTGTGTAGAATAACTCGCCATTTGTTCTGGCCATTGCTGTGCCGCGTTTACCACGGACCCACTCCAATGCTGAAAATTTTCTCGATTGTAGCTGATTTTGTTAATCAGCGATCGCGGTGATGGAATTGCCAGAAAATTACCCCCGTTGCCAAACGTGGCGATCGGGGCAGTATCGCTCTCAAGGATATCCCGTTATAATCTCTATGGAACGTCTGTTTAACCAAAGAGTATCAATGCTCTGGACTATCTACAGTCAGCGTGTTGATCTCTGACCTGTTGGGTCGCCACACTTTCTGCTCGATTTCCTGTTGTGAACTTTTACAAACGCTTATGGAAACCTTAGATCAATTTCTCCCACAAGTTTGGTTTGTCATTTTAGCCTTGTTCCTTTTCCTTTATGTTATGCTGGATGGCTTTGACTTAGGGGTGGGAATTTTATCTCTGACCGCTTCTACGGAAAAACGGCGAGGTATTTTGATGACAAGCTTAAGCAATGTTTGGGATGCGAATGAAACCTGGTTAGTGCTGATGGGTGGTGCTCTTTTTGGCGCTTTTCCCTTGGCATATAGCACTATTCTCAATGCCCTATATATCCCGATTTTGATGATGATTTTCGGGTTTATATTTCGGGCGGTGGCCTTTGAATTTCGCGAACATTCTCGCCGCAAAGTATTGTGGAATTTTGCTTTTGGTGCCGGTAGTTTCTTGGCCGCCCTTGGTCAAGGATTTGCCCTAGGGGGTGTTTTGCAAGGTATTGCCGTTGATGAAGCAGGACATTTTGTGGGCAATACTTGGGACTGGTTAAGTTTGTCTTCTTTGTTGGTGGCGTTGACTTTAATTCAAGGTTACGTTTTAATCGGTTCTACTTATCTGATTCTGAAAACTTCCGGAGAGTTGCAAACTACCCATTTCCGCACTGCCAAAATCGCCGCTTGGACAACATTATTGGGCGCGGGATTAATTACGATTACCACGCCGCTATTTTTTGCCCAAATCCGCGATCGCCTATTTAATCCCCCGCAAGTGTATATTTTTGCCCTGATTCCTTTCTTAGGCATTTTGTTAATCGGTTTATTGATTAATAGCCTGAACCAGCGACAAGAAAAAACCCCGTTTATATGGACAATCGGCATTTTCCTACTCACGTTTTTTGGATTAGCTTTGATTGTGTTTCCCTACATCATCCCCATCCAAATTACTATATATGATGCCGCCGCTGCCACCAGTTCCCTGGTGTTTATGATTGTCTTCATTGGTTTTTTAATCCCGATTATGTTGTTTTACAATATTTATCAATATATTGTGTTCCGGGGAAAAGTCATTACCGACAATTATGGCGATTAAGAGGATTAATTCGCGGTTGGCTAGGTTAGGGGGCGATCGCACCTGTTTTCTTTTGCCAAATTAATCTAATTGATAATTGACAATTGATAATTGACAATTGATAATTGATATTTTTTAGCGATCGATCAATTATGAATTATCAATTGTTAATTAATTGTTAATTATTTTACCCGTTCCCCGTTCCCCGTTCCCAGTTCCCCAACCACCAACCACCAACCATAGAATCCCTACCCACCAACCATCAACCATAAATTATTATGAAAGCAGCCATCATCAATCAATACGGTTCCTCGGAAGTATTACAAATCGCCGAAGTTGCCAAACCTACTCCCAAAAATAATCAAATTTTGCTCAAAGTTCACGCAGCCAGCATTAATCCAATTGATTGGAAAACCAGAAAAGGAATGCTGAAATTTTTAATTAACCAAAAATTTCCCTTAATTTTAGGATTTGATGTGTGTGGGGAAGTGATAGAAATCGGCAGCAAAGTCACCAAATTTAAACCCGGAGATTTAGTTTACGGAATGGTCGATTTTCCCGGTGGGGCTTATGCGGAATATGCAGTAGTTTCAGAAACCGCTGCGGCATTTAAACCGAACAATATGACCGCCGAAGAAACTGCCGCTTTACCTGTTGCTGCCCTAACCGCTTTACAATCTTTACGAGACTTAGGGGGAATTCAGCCCGGACAAAAAGTGCTGATTAATGGCGGTTCTGGAGGGGTAGGTACTTATGCCATCCAAATTGCCAAAGCCTATCAAGCCCATGTCACCGCTGTATGCAGTACCAAAAACTTAGAATTAGTCAAAAGTTTAGGCGCAGATCGCGCGATCGACTATACGCAACAAGATTTTACAATTTCTTCAGAAACTTATGATATTATTTTTGATACAATTGCTCATAAATCTTTAGGAAAATGTAATAAAATTTTACACAAAAACGGAGTTTATATTACCACTTTGCCCATATTACCTTGCTTATTAGAAAGTTTCCTAACTCTGTTATTGCCCGGAAAAAAATGTAAAATTATTTTGGCTAAACCTAGTGGTGAAGATATGGCTACCTTGAAAGACCTGGTTTCTGCGGGTAAACTACGCAGTATTATCGATCGCACCTACCCCCTTTGGCAAATTGCCCAAGCCCATCAACACAGCGAAGCCGGCCATGTAGTGGGTAAGATAGTGATAACCGTCTAGAGAGTAGTTTGCCACCAGGGGCTGGGAGTCCGCGATCGGCGGTCAGCTAAATTTGGCAATAACTAAACATAAAGGATCAAAGATTATGAAATTTGTGGATGAGTACCGAGATGCGAAGGCTGCACAAGACTATGCTCTGGCGATCGCCAAAATTGTCACCAAACCTTGGACAATTATGGAAATCTGCGGCGGACAAACCCACTCGATCGTCAAATATGGCATTGATGAACTTTTACCCAAAGAAATTACCCTCATTCACGGGCCTGGTTGTCCGGTTTGTGTCACTTCTATTGAGTTAATCGATCAGGCGATCGCCCTAGCACAACGTCCAGAAGTTATCCTCTGTTCTTTTGGGGATATGTTACGAGTTCCTGGCACAGAAAAAGACTTGTTAAGTGTAAAAGCAACCGGGGCAGATGTGCGGATCGTGTATTCTCCCGTAGATGCTTTAAAAGTTGCGCGGGATAATCCTGACAAAGAAGTGGTATTTTTTGCTGTCGGATTTGAAACCACTGCCCCAGCCACATCAATGGCCATATTTCGGGCAGAACAACAAGAACTAAAGAATTTCTCCATGTTAGTTTCTCATGTGTTAGTGCCCCCGGCAATGGAAGCGATCTTAGCCTCACCCAACTGTCAAGTTCAAGGCTTTTTAGCGGCGGGTCATGTTTGCACCGTCATGGGTTACACCGAATATTATCCCATTGCCGAAAAATATCAATGTCCCATCATCGTCACCGGATTTGAACCTGTGGATATTCTCCAAGGAATTTATCTTTGCGTGCAGCAGTTAGAAGCAGGGAAAGCCGAAGTAGAAAATCAGTATAAACGTTCCGTAGAAGAACAAGGAAATATTCCGGCTCAACAGTTAATTCGAGAAGTGTTTGAAGTGACTTCACGAGACTGGCGCGGCATTGGGGAAATTCCCCGCAGCGGCTTAAAACTCCGGGATAAATATGGCCAATTTGATGCCCAAAAACGCTTTAATTTGCAGAGTATCCCGTCAGCTTTCGCCGAACCATCACCATGTATTAGTGGGGAAATTATGCAAGGAGTTAAAAAGCCTCATCAGTGTCCGGCTTTTAGCGGCGAATGTACTCCAGAGCATCCTTTAGGTGCGCCGATGGTTTCTTCCGAAGGGGCTTGTGCTGCTTATTATCGCTATCGCCAACAGTCCAATCAAACCTCACAAAAAAGTTAAAGGAGTGGCTTGATTGTGTCTCATCAGAATGCTAAATCATCAGTTTATTAGCCGGGCAGAGAAAAGAAACCGGGTTTTTTCCGAACCACCCACATTTTTGGAAAAAACAGCAAAAACCCGGTTTCTCTAATCCCGATAATAAATTTTGCCGTTAAGTTTGCCGTTAAGTTTGCCGTTAAGTTTGCCGTTAAGTTTGCCGTTAAGTTTGCCGTTAAGTTTGCCGTTAAGTTTGCCGTTAATTTTGTTGATAATTTTGCCGTTAATTTTGCCGTTAATTTTGCCGTTAATTTTGTTGATAAAAATCCCAGCTAGGCAGAATGAAAGCTGAGTGAGAACGCACAAAACAAGATTGATTATTATCGACGATTACTTCTACCCAAGGATCTCGATCCTTATCTAATTTGACTTCGCGGGATGATACCGGAGCAATCTGTGTTAAAAAACGAAATCTTCTGAGAATGTTATAATTAGTCCCCGGCCCTTGACGACAATTTAAACCGTTGGGATCTCGGTCAACCACCCGCCAAGATTGCCAGTTTACATTTCTAAAGTTTCCCCGATTATCCGGTTGTGGCTGTGCATGAACCCCAAAGGAAGTGGTGGTGATGGCTGAGGAGATCGCGATCGCGAAAATATTTCTCAACATCTTAGACATCTCCTAAATTAATTTGCTACGGCTGAATAGCACTTTCATTCATTCACAGCCGCCATCAATCAGGAAGGTGAGAGAGAAAATAAGAGAGAAAATCTTTGCCTTACAGCAGTTTTCAGATTGGTCAACCACAAATATCCGTAGGGGCGAAGGAAGGATTCCGGCAGTCTAAGGGCACGATCTTTCCGGCAGTTAATTTATTGCTTAAAATATTAATTTAACTGCCGGAAAGATCGTGCCCCTACTGCTTAAAATTTTGATATTTGATGGTTGACGGTGGACTGTTCACAGACAACGGGCAAACGAGGACTAGGAACTAATGAGCGATCGCCAAAAAGAAAGCAGAAATAACTAGGGACTAAGGACTAAGGACTAGGAACAAATAACCAAGGACAAAAGCCATAAGTGGTTGGTTAAAAAATTAAAATTCTGCCTCATCTTCTAAGGTTTCAATTAATAAATTCATTTGCTTTTTTTTCTCGGACAAAAAAACCTCGCATTCCTGTAACGCTGCTACAGCCCAGGCAAATTTATCAAAGACTTCCGCCAGGTCTAACTGGCCTGATTCAATTTCATCAATAATCGTTTCTAGGTTAGCTACGGTAGCTTCATAATTCCAATTTTTAGCTTTAGCGGACTTGGTAGTAGTAGATTTTTTCATAGGGCGTTACTATTAGCTGTACTATTCATTTAATCAGATAAAATTTCGGTAATTTTAACTTTAATCTGTCCTTCGCCTAACTGAATGATTAACCCTTGATCTAAGGATAAATCAGCGGTAGACCGGGCAATTGCCCCAGCTTCGGTTTTGGCGATCGCATAGCCGCGTTTTAACACCGCATTAGGGTCAAGGGCAGCCAATTTTTGCCGCAATAAATCACAGGTTTGGTCAGCTTTTTGCAAACTGCGGCTAGTTTGGGGAAGCTGAAGCAGGCGCGATCGCATAAAGGCTAAATTTTCCCTAGCCTCTTCCCACTGTTGTGTCACGGAACGATAAAGCGCCGTCATCCGCTGACGATGTTCCGCCTCCAGAACCCGGAAACTGGGCACGGCAATTTCTGCCGCAGCGGTCGGGGTGTGAGCGCAAACATCCGCCGCTAAATCCGCCAAAGACTGATCTCGTTGATGCCCAATGCCTGTAATCACCGGAATCGAACAATCAGCGATCGCTCGCACCACTCTTTCATCATCAAAACAGACCAAATCCTCCGTAGCGCCACCACCTCGCGCCAAAATCAACACCTCAGCGCGACCATCTGCCTCAACCCGCTGAATCGCCTGAACAATCGAACTTGGGGCTTGTTGACCCTGAACCGTTGCCGGGGAGAACAAGACCTCTAACCCTGGATAGCGTTGGCTGAGAGTTCGTTGAATATCGCCCCAAGCGGCGGCTTGCGGCGAAGTCACCACCGCAATGGTTTGGGGATGAACTGGCAAAGGTCGCTTTTTCTCCGGGTCAAACAACCCCTCTGCTTCCAGACGCGATCGCAGTTGGCGGTAACGCAACGCCTGCAACCCTTCTCCGGCTGGCAACGCTTGCCAAATCGTCAACTGATAATCTCCCCGCTGGGGATAAAGGCGAATACTGCCCAAAACGAGCAACTGTTCCCCAGTCACAGGCTGTTGCACCAACTTTCCCCGCTGACTATTCCAAGTCACACAGCGAATGGCAGCCCCCTCATCTTGCAGGGTAAAAAATATCCCACTGGCATGATGTCGTGTACTTGACACCTCTCCCATCACCCAAATTTGGCGTAAAAGCGGATCCTTCTGTAAAACTGCCTGAATATAAGCAGTCAATCCAGACACCGACACCACGGAGATATCGGCTAGATCCGCATCGGCAAGTTGAAAATCGGGCAAATCGGCAGTCATAAGCAACGAGTCAGCAGCGATCGCGACGAGCAGTCAGAGGTTTAATTTACCAGAAAACTTAGTTGACTTAAAAGTCAATATATCCTATAGTGGGTTTAAAGCCCGGAGAGAGCAATCCTAGGGCTTTTCCTTGCTGACCACAAATTTTCAGGCAAGCAAGCTAAAATAAAAGCTCTCGAAAACCCTGACAACTCTTGAGGCTAGGCATGGCTACTCAAACCTCTACGAATAGCGAAAAAGACAAAGCCCTGAAAATGGTGCTGACCCAGATTGAGCGAAACTTTGGCAAAGGCTCAATCGTGCGCCTGGGAGACGCCACCCGGATGAAAGTGGAAACCATCCCCAGTGGAGCCTTGACCCTGGATTTAGCCCTGGGAGGCGGCTTACCAAAAGGGCGGGTGATTGAAATTTACGGCCCTGAGAGTTCGGGTAAAACCACCGTCGCACTCCATGCCATCTCCGAAATTCAAAAATCTGGGGGAATTGCCGCGTTTGTCGATGCGGAACACGCTCTCGACCCGACTTATGCCGCTAACCTGGGCGTGGATATTGAAAATTTACTCGTTTCCCAACCAGATACGGGAGAAATGGGTTTAGAAATTGTGGATCAACTGGTGCGATCGACCGCTGTAGATATTGTAGTGATCGACTCTGTGGCGGCGTTGGTGCCTAGGGCAGAAATCGAAGGACAAATGGGAGAATCTCAAATAGGCTTACAAGCCCGTTTAATGAGCCATGCCCTCAGAAAAATTACTGGAAATATTGGTAAATCTGGTTGTACGGTGGTATTCCTCAACCAACTCCGGCAAAAAATTGGCGTCACCTATGGGAATCCAGAAGTGACAACCGGAGGACAAGCCCTGAAGTTTTATGCTTCTGTCAGATTAGATATCCGCCGGATTCAAACCTTGAAAAAAGGCTCAGAAGAATATGGAATTCGGGCAAAAGTGAAAGTGGCGAAAAATAAGGTTGCGCCCCCGTTCCGCATTGCCGAATTTGATATTTTATTTGGTAAAGGGATTTCTCGCTACGGCTGTATTTTGGATCTGGCCGAAGAAACTGGCGTGATTACTCGCAAAGGTACTTGGTATAACTACAACGATAATAACATTGGGCAAGGACGGGATAATGCCTCGAAGTATCTCGAAGAAAATCCCCAAATGGCGGCAGATGTTGAGAAAAAAGTGCGCGAACAATTAGAACTGGGTGCCCTGGTTTCTGCTAATTCCGTGGGACATCCTCACGATGAGGATTCTGCGGAAGAATATTCTGAAGAATATTCTGAAGATTAATGCCGATTAGAGGTTAATAAATCTCTGATAAATCAGCACAAAACCTCGGCTTCATTGTCGAGGTTTTTTTGGGCGCGATCGCATCCCCCACATTTAATTTATTGACTGCTAAATCATCATCGATTGTGTAGTTTATAGTAATTTTAAATTTAAATGAGACATTTAATCGTAGTAGGGGCGGTTCGCGAACCGCCCCTACATACGCCCCTACATAATTAATAATTGCGCGAACCGCCCCTACATAATTATATTAATCTTAATTGCAATAACTATAATATCTATTTCATCTATTTCCCGGATTATTTCCCGGATTATTTCCCGGATTATTTCCCGGATTATTTCCCGGATTATTTCTCGGATAATTTCTCGGATAATTTCCCACCATTGAAATAAAATTTCGCTGGTGAAATCCAGAGAAACAGGGATTCTCCCTCCCAGAGATTGATACACGCGGTTGGCAAAATAGACCCGCCCCGCAGAAAATGCGCGTTAGGATCTCAAAGGTTTCTCACTTCCGGTCGTTCGATCAATTTTTGGTTCTGATTAATCCCGGTCTGAATCTGGTTTTTTTTCTAGTTGTTTTGGCTCTAAATTTATATTGGGATTGGCTTCTAATCCTAATTGTAATTTAAGTTCAGGTGTGGACTTAGATGCCGTTTCTAGTTCGGCATCGATTTCCGATTCAGAATCAATGTCTAGATCGTTTTCCAGATCTATTTCCGATTCAATTTCCGGTGCTGATAGAGGAGAAATTAAGTCTCCATCGGCTGTAAATTGAGGGTAATTTGACGGCAAATCTAAGGACATTCCAGATTTAGATTTTGCCGAAGATTCTACCTGTGTTTTCATTCGCCGAATGGGAAAATTGGCAATCAACGCCGTGGCGCGATCGCTATTTTCCAGGGATAAATTAAATCCTTCGGAGTCTAATTCTACATATCGAGAAACCACTTCCAGGATTTCTTGTCGCATCGCCTCAAAGGTATCTGGAGTGATATCAGCGCGATCGTACGCCAACACCAGTTTGAGGCGGCGCTTGACTTCTAGGCGACTACTGTCAGGCCCAGATCGAGGAAACAATCTTTCGAGAAGTTCGCTAATCATGTAGCTTGCAAAAATGGTAGAGGCTTACATTATTTTGGTAAAGAACAATTTGCGGATGCGGGAAAAGAAGTTGTCTGAAGGTAGACTTAAATCTAATAACTCTACTTTTTCTCCTTCTAAACGACGGGCAATATTATCAAACGCTTTGCCAGCGAGTGTTTGCTCCTCCCCTAATACTAAGGGTTCCCCACGATTGGTAGAAACAATCACCCGTTCATCATCTGGAATCACTCCAATCAGAGGAATAGCCAGAATTTCTTGGACATCCGCTACTGACATCATGTCATTAGCTTCTACCATTTGTGGTTTAAGTCGATTCACAATTAAATGAATTTGCCGCACTCCGTGGGCTTCCAGCAAACCAATCACCCGGTCAGCATCACGCACTGCGGCAATTTCCGGCGTGGTGACAATTAAGGCTTCTCTCGCGGCGGCGATCGCATTTTGAAACCCCTGTTCAATTCCCGCCGGTGAGTCAATCAGCACATAATGATATTTCTGCAACAGTTGCTGAACAATCTGTTTCATTTGATCTGGGGTCACGGCATCTTTCATGCGATTTTGTGCTGCGGGCAGAAGTGCGAGTCCCGGTTGACGCTTGTCTTTAACCAAGGCTTGTTCTAACCGACATTGACCGGCAATCACTTCTACCGCTGTGTAAACGATGCGATTTTCTAACCCAAGAAGTAAATCAAGATTTCTTAGGCCAAAATCAGCATCGATTAAAGCTACTTTGCGACCTCGTTTAGCCAGTGCCATGCCGAGATTCGCTGTAGAGGTGGTTTTTCCCACCCCGCCTTTACCAGAAGTGATGACAATAATGCGACTCATAAATAAAATTGACTATGAGATTGCGGGTGAATGGATGGGTTATTTTTATTTACCAGCGATAAAGCTGATCAGAGTTGGACTGCCGATTTAGTTAATCGATTGGTAGCCGATTTACTTTACCATAGTGTGCTGCGTTGGTCCGAGGAACACTTCGGACTCAACCGAGAAATTTTGGTGTTTTTAACAGGGAAAGAGCAGAAATAGCAGTTATAATTCCGTTGCCGAGGAAGAAGATTTGGCAAAATCCAGAGCTCCAGCGATGCGAATACCCTCTGGGGATACATACGCCACTTCTGGATAGAATTCCGGGGGACTTTCTGGAGAACGGGCAACATAATCGCCAATTCTAATTTGGGTGGGCTCCATTTCCAAGGCCATAATGATTGATTCATTATTGCCCCGCGCTCCTGCATGGACAATGCCCCGCAAACGGCCCCAGACTAAGATATCTCCATCAGCGACCACGGAACCCCCCGGATTGACATCCCCGCGAATCACCACGGTTCCTTCATGGCGAATTTCTACCCCAGAACGAATGGTCGTTTCTAGATAAAGAGGATCGGCGAGGGCTTGGACTGGGGCATTGTTGCTGGGATTAAAGGCCGCTAGGTTGATGCGCTGTTCGACGGAATAGCCAGCGGTTGCCGCTGCCACAGCGGTTTGACGGCGAGCAGTGTAAACCCGACTGAGGTTTAATTGCACTTCAGAAAGGGCATCGGCGATCGCCTGCAATTGTCGCACATCTAGCAACCGATCCTGAGCCATCAAATAGACGGAGGTATTGGCTTGCCAGAAGCGATCGCCCCCATTTAATCGGTGTTTTAGGGCTTGCCACATCTCCATCCAATCATTCAATGGTGTATCGCCATCTTTTGCTCGGATTTCTCGGGGCAGAATTAGCAAGAGTTTTCCATCCTTGGTGGTAAATCGAGGCTGCAAGTTCGGATCGATCGCAATGAAGAAATCTGGCTCCTCCGCTGATTTATCCTCAGTCACTTGCTCCTCCGTCGAGGAGGTCTCCGGTTGCTCCAGTTCTTTCTCTGGAGGGGTTTCGGCAGAGATGTTGGTGGCTGGGATGTTGGTAGAGTTTTCCTGGGAAATGGTTTCCGACAATGGAACAGAAGTATCAGAAGTCATGCGGCAAACACAGGCGCATTAAGGCTTTGAATAGTTTAACAAAATTATAGACATACCTAGACAAAAATTGAAAACTCTTTTTGATTTATAGGAGAATATCCGCTATGAGGCGGAAACGAAATGCAGCTAGTCGAGAGGCATCTAATCAAGAAGACACATGAGGATTGGCAAGAATGCGATTCTTTATGCTTTAAAGCCAAGAATCTTTACAACCTCTGCAACTACTACATAAGGCAACGGTTCTTCGAGACTGGCAAGGTCTGGCCTAATACTAAGTTGTATCACTTGGTAGCCGAATCTTATGCCTATAAACATTCGATATCTTCCCACCCCTGATCACCGCCAATCACAGCTAAAATAGCAATGACTAAAATATCTTTAAGGTTGTGTTTTTGGGTTCTTGCCACTCTCGGATCGGGAACAGAAGCTACATAATTTAATAAATTGGCTTGGATTTCGTTTAGAGAAGTTAAGGTTGGTTGGTCAGATATTCTAGGTTGAGGGGGTTGAGGAAGTTGATCTGCCGATGCAAAACCCTTTGTCATTGCCTTTGACTCCGTTTCAAATTGATTGACTATCACTGAGATTCAAATTCAAAATTGATTATAGGTTTAACTTCGGTGACTCGAACCCATTACATATTTTGACAAATTTATCAAGGACATTTTTTACTAAATTAGATGAGCTTACCCTGAGTGAACAACGTCTAGTATTAGCGCAAGTCAAAGTCGAAGACCATTAAACATGAAATTACTGCAAATTACTGCAATTCCCGCTCTATTGGCATTATTAGATATTCAAGAGGCAATTATTACCATTGATCCGATGGTAACCCAGACTGATATTGTCCGACTCCTTAGAGAGAAAAAAGCCGATTATGTGTTGACACTCAAAGGGAATCATCCAACTCTTTACACCCAAGTAAAAAACTGGTTTATCCAGGCTCAAAGCAACCATTTTGAATGCCTTGATGTTAGTTATGTATGACCAACGCATTGACAAAGGGCATCATCGTGTTGAAAAGCGTCACGTTTGGGCTGTACCACTGTCAGCTTTTGGTGGTCTTTATCAACAGGAGCAATGGGAACGGACTTCAATGTGTCGTCATGGTTGAGAGAGTCCGTCATCTGTGGAACAAAACTACTCGTGACGTTCACTTTTATCTGTCTTCTTTACCTGCTGATGCCCAACATCTTGGTCGTGTGATTCGCCAGCACTGGGGCATTGAAAATCAAGTTCACTGGACAATAGACGTTACTTTTAAAGAAGATCAATGCCGGATCCGCTTTGGTCATAGTCCTCGTAATTTCGCCTTTCTCAGACGTCTGGCTCTTAATCTCCTTAATCAAGAAAAAACTTTCAAGAGCAGTGTGCGTCAAAAAAGTAAACGGGCTTCCATGAAGATGAGTGCCATATGTGGTGGGGATATCTGTGTAGGTATGTATGGGGTAAAACAGACGAACGGATTTCAGTCCCCATCACGAATGAGAGACAGAAGCAGACCTACTATGGAGCGGTGGATTTATATACCCAGCAGTGTCTAATTCAAGTCGTTAAGAAGGGGAATTCTGAGTCAGGCGATAGCCTTCATTAAATATTTGTTAGACCAATATCCTCAGAGTAGGATTGCCATCATTTGGGATGGTGCAACGTATCATCGTTCTCAGGCCGTCAAAGATGATCTAAAGTCGGTCAATCAAGAACTCGATGAATCTCACTGGAAAGTGACTTGTATTAGCTTTGCTGCCAATGATCCAACTCAGAATCCCATTGAGGATATTTGGTTTGAAGCGCTTGGTGTGTCTTCCTGAGTGGTTGTTTCTGAACTTGTTGAAACATTGTTCAATTGCATCTTGGCAGCTTCTTCAGGGTCTGAAGCCATAGGAGTTTGCTTCAAACACGGCTTCCCATTCAGGTTCCATTACATTTTTGACTATTGCTTGTGCGACTCTATCCTTGATGGTGGGAATCCCTAGAGGACGTTTCTTGCCATTGGATTTGGGTATATATACCCGTTTTGTGGGTTTTGCTGAAAGGCATCACAGCAATTCTCATTTTGGAAATTTAACTGCTAGCTCGTTGAGTCCTTTCTGTGAGGGCTAGGGGTGGAAATCCCTATAAGGTTCGGAACCTTGTTTCAAATGACCATTTCAGGTCGCGCCCGTGTGAACGAATCGCACTGAACTTTTCAAAGTAATTGTTTCCCCCGGCAATTGCCATCCATAAGGGATAACAGGAGTCAGGCTAAACCCAACTTCATCTAAATACCTTAAGTCTATGTCGCCTTTTTCATCAAGGTTTTTTAAGACTGATAATTTTTCTAGCTTCAGATCATATTCCCACTCAAAGGGTGACCCGTTGAGACTTATGATCATTCTTTTCCTGGTCATGCCGAATTCTTTTACCACTTTTTTTAGGGTAGATTTACTCACTTTGATTCCCCAGGATTCTTCTACCTGATTTATCACTTTTTTTCAAGTTTTCGGCTCCGACTTCACCCACTCTTTCACTTGTTCCTTTTGGGATGATGACAACTTGGGTTTTCTGCCTCGGCCTGCCCGGTCATACAATCCTACTAATTTTTGAGTTTCCCACTTCTGAAACCAATAGTGTATGGTACGGCGGCTGACTCCGAATATGTCGATGAGTTGCTCTCTCCTGAAACCGCTAAAACTTAATAGAATACAATGGGCTCGGGCTCGCACTTGAGTCCGCTTGCTTTCTTGATAAATTCTTTCTAGAAGTCTTTGGGTTTCTGGACTTAAATTCTGAATAAATCTCACTTTAGTACCAAGCACCGGTGGATTTTCCCTATGCTATTATACACGAATCACAAACAATGTGCAATTTATTTTACACCAGTGCTTATCAGCCGCTTAAACTGAGCATTAACACCGTCGATCGCGGTGCTTGATGCGTGTGGTAGTAGGGGGCAATTTATCAACTGTCCCACAGCCAACGGAACCAAAATTCAGTTGTGTTACAAAAAAGTTGTTCGTTCATATCCCAGTTGATTAACTGGCATATCATCAACGGAATTAGCCACCGGGGGTCCAGAATCCCCAATAGATCGGGAGGCTGATTCATTTTTCCTTTAAGACTTTTTTCCTTTGAGACTTCTCTTTAAGGCTAGTTTTGATTATGGTTTCAGAAAAATTTCGCCATGAATTACGCAAAGAATCTCAGCAATGGCAAGCGGAAGGATTGATTAGTTCCCGGCAATATGAGGAATTATCCCAACGCTATAGATTTAATCAGTTAGACTCCGCCGCCAGCGATCGCTTTATTAGTATCTTAATTGGTTTAGGATGTATTCTCCTGGGTTTAGGGGCGATCACATTTGTCGCCGCAAATTGGCAAGATTGGTCACGAAACTTTCGGGTTATATTACTGTTGGCCGTATTTTTGACCGTGAATATCAGCGGCTTCTATCTTTGGCGACAACCGACCCGTAACCCTGGAAAAAAACGCTTGGGTCATGGATTATTACTGTTCGGGTCGCTAATTTTAGGGGCAAATATAGCCCTAATGTCCCAGCTTTTTCACCAAAGCGGCCCCATTTACGAGCTATTTTTATATTGGTCATTAGGTGTCTTACCAATGGCTTTTGCTCTCCGGTTAACTTCTTTAGGAGTTTTCGCCCAAATTCTCCTGGGAATCAGCTATTTTTCAGAACTGACAGATTACGGTCGAATCGAAGAGTTTGGTTTCTCGCAAATACTGATAAATCATTTGCCGATCGCCCTCAGTTTATTATTTGTTCCGTTAGCTTATTGGTGTGGTTCGCGGGTAATTTTTGCCTTAGCCAGTATTGGCATTACCCTCAGTTTTATGATCGGTATTAATCCCTTTGCCTTGGGTACGAACGGCGGGGGTATTTTGGCCGCGATCGCCTTTACTATACCGCCCGCTTTATTATGGGGTTATCGCGATGATTTATGGAAATTTACCAGAATCTGGATCGCCAGGATGCCTGCTTTAAATGAATATTCTTTTCAGGCCATTTCACGAGCGATCGCCCTTTGCTTTTTCGCCATATTTTTATATTTCTTTTCCTTTCACGGAGTTTGGGATCGTTGGTTGTGGAGTGATCCTAGTGTCACAGAAATCGAAAAGTTTCGCCAATTTTTACCCGATGTATTCTTGTTGAGCGTCTTTGCCTTCATGGGATGGCTGCAAATTTTCAAACAGCCTCAAAATCTGAATCCATTTCAGACCCTTAACATTAACAATGGGATGATTCTCATATTGATGAGCGTCATCAATATCTTATTGATCGTCCACCTGAATATTACGCCGATTCTGCCAATTGCCACCATCGCCATTAACATTTTATTAGCCTGGTTCGCTATTGGGTTAATTCGGGATGCCTTAACCTTAGTCAAACGCACAACCTTTTGGTATGGCATGGTGCTGTTAGTCTTGCAAATTACCAGTCGGATGTTTGAATATGACACAGAATTGCTGTTAAAAGCCATCGTCTTTGTTATCTGTGGTGTGGCCATTATTGCGGCGGGTTTGTGGTTTGAACGTCAGCTTAAAGCCGCGAAAGCTAAAGCATCTTTACCTGAATCAATTTAGGAAAAATGGATAAAGGGGAATATAGCAAAAATTATTTATAGTCACATTCCCCTATATTTTTCCATGTTTTTTCCAACAACAACGATTAATTCATTTTTGTCAAATTCGTTAAAGGAATTCAGCCCATGATATCACCGAAAGAAAATCACCAAAATCCTGAATCAGAACCCAAAGAATATCAGCCAATTGCTGAGGCTAAAAATTCTGGAAAATGGTGGAAATTCGCCGTAATCCTGGTATTACAAACCGGATTAATTTTAGCGGTTCCCGCTCAAGCGGTTTATACTCATTTAACCGGAACCACAGTTATTTTGGAAACTAGACCCGTCGATCCTTACGATCCGATGCGGGGTTACTACCAAACTTTATCCTATAAAATTTCTGATACCGATACTTTGAAGAAGTTACCCGGTTGGGAAGAAATCACCCCGCAGAGAAATTATGCCGCCAATTATCAGTCAAACTCTCAGACTTTTTATATTGTGATGGAACAACCAGCAAATCCAAAAAGCACCCTCACGCCAAGTCCTTGGCAACCGATTAAAATTAGTCGCGATCGCCCCCAAGATTTGGCCGCGAATCAAGTGGCTATCCAGGGAGAATATATCAATGAATGGCAGATTCTCTATGGCATAGAAACTTATTATATGCCCGAAGACCAAGGAGAAAAAATTAATAATGAAATTGCTCAAGCTCAACGACAACCACAGGCTTTTGTAGTGGAAATTAAAGTGGATCGATCGGGGAATTCGGTGCCTGTCAGTTTGTGGGTGCGCGATCGCAACTATAAATTTTAAAATTAGCTAAAATCAGCTAAACTCAGCTAAACTCAGCTAAACTCAGCTAAAATCAGCCAATCATATGAAGTCTTATGAAGTCATAATTAAGCAGCCGCTAGAGGCGATCGCTAAATAAGATTAAAATAGGGTTTGATTGGCTTGAGATATTCTGGAGGCGCGACCCTCGCTGAATTGCTGAATTAATTAGTTTTTGCCCGTTGATTAGTTTTTGCCCGTTGATTCACGGGAAAAAATAGGTTAAAAATAGCTTAATTTGGCTGAAGTGGGTCGGCCTCTATAAAGCCGAAGATAGAATAGCCGATAGAGAATCGCTGGTGATGTTAAATCTCTCAAATTATTTGATCTTTGACCGTTGCTCCACTGTCTCTTCAGAATTCGCATGAATACTCAGAAAAGTTTTCACCACTTGACACAACTGTTCACTTTGAAACGGTTTGGTTAAATACTCCGTGGCTCCGGCTAATCGTCCCTGCACTTTATCAAACATTCCATCACGGGCGGTTAACATAATAATCGGCAGTTCTTGAAACTGTGGAATGTTACGCACCGTGCGACAGAGTTCAAGACCGTCAATTCCTGGCATGGTTACGTCGAGCAATAATAGTGCAATCTGATCGTGGTAAATAATTGATAAAGCGTCCACGGCGTTATCGGCGACCAGCACCCGATATTCACTGGATAAAGCCCTTTTTACCAGGTCTTGCATCACTGGACTATCATCTACCGCTAAGATTGTCGGGCTTTGATTCTCATTTGACGACATTTTTTCCCTCCAGTTTTACTTTCAAAGTACCCTGACTGCAAAATTTGTTGATTCAGTTTTGATTCTGACAACGGTTTTGTTTATGTTGGCATCTAGTTGGCATCTAGTTGACATCTCACTCCAGTTTGTCTGAATTATGGTTTTTTTCTAGGAAATCTACCAGACTCCTACTATCACTTTAGCTTATTCTCGTCAACAGTTGCGAAGGTTCCCAATTAATATTACCGCCATCAATACTACCGTCATAAATATTCCTGAGACGATCGCCTGGCGGTGGGTTCCGGTTGCAGTCCGGGAAAAAAGCGATCGCGGCTTTCCCTGGATCCTTTGTTTGATGGGGGCGATCGCTTCAGGATCCGACAGGGACTTAAGTCCCTGTCGGATGCGAAACTTGACGTTAAGCCTGCCCCCGCGAGGGGGGGTTGACACCAATGCCAAGCGGAACCGCCCCTCGATCGGTAGGGTGCGTTACGCTGCCGCTAACTCACCCTACCGATCGAGGGGTTGCTTAAGTCCTGTTCTGGTTTTGAAGCGATCGCACCAGAGTTGGGGTCTTCTGTTGACCGTTCCTCTGTTGACCCCTGTGGGGGTGACAACAGATTTTTCGCATACATACTGATGCCAATAAATAAAGCAATCATTCCCGCCCCAATACCAATCGGACTTGGCACCCAGAAAGTCACCTCAATATGGTTCAGTTGTCCTGGTTGTAAATGCCAAATAAAGGTTTTTCCCTGGTCTATAATTTCGGGAATTAGCGGTGCATTTTGACTTATTTTTGCTTCTAATTCACTCTCTGGAGTAACGGCAGCATCGGTAATAACTTCACCTCCCCAAGGAGTTTGCAACGCAAATTTTAAATCCAGCAAAGCCCCTGGGCTAATTAACAGGTTACCATTGGTAGAAATGACACCGAGCGATCGCAAATCCAAATCATAAATTAAGCGATTCCGCAAAGCAAACAACCAATTATTTTGGGTCACGGTCATTGCTGCGGAAATTGGCGGCAGGTCTGGGTCTAATTCTTTTTTCGCTCCAGAACCCGGTTGACCACCGGGATTCATAAATTGATTAATTTTATCGGCTAATTCAACCCCATTATTAAACGGAATCTTTACCACAATTTCTTGGTCAGAAATTTTCTGAGTTTTTCCGCCTAAATCACGAGTACGCCGCTTAATACTCTCTAGCCATAATCTAGCGGTTTCGCTGCTAAATGAACTCAGCCGTTCTCCAATTTGAATATGTTGAATAATCTCCCCATGAGTTTGACTGGCAAAATTAATTCCTAAATCATATTTAACACAGCCACTCAATAGCATTAAACTACAAGCCATAAGCATCACGACTAAACTCCGGGACTGTCTGAATGATCCACGCAGTTTTTTACTCAAGTCTGTCATCGGATTTAACCCTAACATGATTGTTTCTTTCAAATTATTATCTCCTAATTATCTCCTAATTCTTTCCTGATTCTCTCCTGGAAAAATTGCCCTCTGAGTGAGCGATCGCCCTCCCAGGTATCAATCACAACTAAGTCTATTTTAAGACCGATGATGTCTAATCTGGTTTTATTGTTATAAATAATAACATATCTGTTATATAGGATAAAATCAAGCCGGTTTTTCCGGTTGACTATTTTCGGCGGAATGCTGACCCCCGATCCGGGCATTCTCCCGACCCCAGAGAAATCAAAAATTTTAACCAGCTTTAAACAGGAAAAAAGTGACTTAGACAACTGGGGATCAACTAAAAAATGTTTTTAATTGATTTTATAAAAGAGTTAATATTAAATAAGTAGACCATTAAAAGTTTAATGGCTTTTAATGGCTTAATTTTCTCTGAAGGTTGACAAAAAATGACAGTCACAAACACAATTAGTCTTTTAGAACTCGGTAAAATTACCGTGGGTCTTTGTGGAGGTCTGGCCTTTTTTCTCTATGGACTGGAACAAATGACCGAGGCATTAAAACAAGTTGCCGGTAAATCCATGAAGCTTATGCTGGCTAAACTGACCTCGAATCATTTTAATGGCTTGATGGTGGGAGCATTTGTCACCGCTGTGATCCAGTCCTCAACGGTGACAACGGTTTTGGTAGTGGGTTTTGTCTCTGCTGGTTTGATGACGATGCCCCAATCCATTGGGGTGATTATGGGGGCGAATATTGGCTCCACGATTACCGCTCAAATTATTGCTTTCAATATTACTCGTTCCGCCTTAGTGTTTTTTGCCCTGGGTTTTGGTTTGCAACTGATTTCTAAACGACGATACTTTCGCCTGTATGGTGTTTTGTTAATGGGCTTAGGTCTGATGTTTTATGGGATGGAGTTAATGAAGATCGCCACAACTCCACTTCAGACTTATCCCCCGTTTATTGAATGGATGCAGCAAGTGCAAAATCCTTGGTTGGGCATAACTTTGGCGGCGGTTTTTACGGCGTTAGTGCATAGTTCGGCGGTGACAACTAGCTTGGTGATTGTGCTGGCTAGTCAAGGTTTATTGAGTCTGGAAGCCGGAATTGTTTTAGTGTTTGGCGCAAATATTGGCACTTGTGTCACGGCAACTTTGGCATCATTGGGCAAACCTTCAGCGGCTTTTCAGGCAGCGATCGCCCATGTGTTGTTTAATACTTTGGGTGTGATTCTCTGGATTGGGTTTATCGACCAACTAGCTGATGTAATTCGCTGGATCACTCCGGTTTCATCATCCTTGGAAGGTATGGGTAAACTGGCGGTAGAAACGCCCCGACAAATTGCTAATGCCCATACTTTTTTTAATGTGGCAAATGCATTTATTTTTATTTGGTTTGTCCCGCTTTTCGCTAGGTTTTTACAATGGTTAGTCCCCGATCGCTCTCTGGAGAAAGCACAATGGCAACCAAAATATCTGGATGACCTTTTGCTGACTACCCCAGCTTTGGCCTTAGATCGGGTGCGTTTGGAGTTAGCTGAACTGGGAAAAATTACCCTTCAGATGGTGCGGAGTTCCCTGCAAACCGTTGAGCAAGGAAACAACGATCAGGTGACAGCCCTGAGAACGATGGATGATGATGTGGATCGACTCCATGAGGCGATCGTTGCTTATTTAAGTCAGCTAAGTTTACAAAGGTTAGTCCCGCCCCAATCTCAGTTAATCTCAATGTATTTGGATATTGCCGGTTATATTGAAAATATTGGCGATACCATTGAGACAAATATGGTGGAACTGGGTTATCAGCGGCTGCGCCATGAGATTAAATTAAGTGATTCGACGCAACAGGTTTTAAAGTCACTGCATGAGGAGGTTTGTTTAGCGGTGGAACAGGCGATCGCCTCTGTGGTTTCTGGCGATCAAAAATTAGCCGCCGAAGTTGTGGCTATGAAGCCGCATATTAATCAGTTAGCTGACCAAGCTCATCATCATCTAGCGATGCGTTTAAAAGCTAACCAATCTAATGGCTTAGTAGCATTTCGCGTCGAATCCGATTTTATTGAATATTTGAAGCGATTATTTTATTTTGCCAAGCGAATCGCTAAACTGATGGCGGAAATGAATGTAGAAATTAATGGTAATGGTCAAACCCATTATGATTTAAAGCTTGATTTTTAATCCCCAGCAAATCTGGGTTGATTAACCCGGATTTGCTATCAGATGGGCAAAATATTGCCAATTTTCGCTCGATCTATATCTTTAATCTTTCCACAGGGCAATGCCACCCAATAAGCCGTGAATATTGGGGATAATTGTGACATTTTCTGGTAAGTCGATCGCAATTTTTTTGGCTTCGCCCCCACCGATATAGATGCGATCGCAGTTAAACATATTTTGCCAAGATTCTAGGGCTTTTTCTAATCGTTTATTCCAGCGTTTTTTGCCAATTTCGTCTAAGGCAGTTCGGCTTAATTGTTGTTCGTAGGTTTCGCCTTTTCTAAATGGATGATGTCCCCCTTCCAAATTCGGGACTAATTTACCATCCACAAACAAAGCTGTACCAAATCCAGTGCCGAGAGTAATCACTAATTCTACTCCCACACCAGCGATCGCGCCTAACCCTTGTATATCCGCATCATTACAAACTCGCACGGGTTTTCCTAACCGTTCAGATAGGACAGTTGCTAAATTAAACTTCACCCAATCGGGGTGTAAATTCACTGCGGTGTAAATCACTCCATGCCGCACCACTCCGGGAAAACCCACCGATACTCGGTCAAATTCTCCTTGTTCACTGGCTAAAGAGGCGATCGCTTGAATCACTGGTTCTGGTTGTGCGGGATTGGGAGTCGGCACCCGGTTGCGTTCCGTCAAAGGTTCTCCCGCTTCATCTAATACAATGGTTTTAATCCCACTGCCGCCAATATCAACTGCTAATGTTCTAATATGCTGCTTTTTTTTCGTCATTTTTTCACCTCAAATAAACTTAAATTAACAATAATTAATCAAAAATTTAGGGAGCGATTTAATCTGAATTAATCTAAATTATTCTCAATAATATTCAATTAAATTTTTCCCATACAATTCGCCCACCGAACCAAAAAAAGCGATCGCCATAACCATATAGAAACCGGGTTTTAGGGCAACAATTAGAAGCTTTTTCCCCTAAGTTAACCCAGAAACCCGGTTTCTTGATTACATCGTCAAAGACTCAGGCTTAGTCTCAATTAATTGCGCCAAATCTTGCAAGAAAGCAGCGGCATGAGCGCCATAAATCACCCGATGATCGCAAGTAACATTCACCTGCATCTGACGCTTCACCCCGAACATTCCATCGTCAGTGGCTACTACTTGCGGACGGGAAGCACCGATCGCCATAATCGCCCCTTGACCGGGTGACAACACCGCATCAAAACGGTCTACCCCAAACATCCCTAAATTAGAGATGGTGAAAGTGCCGCTGTTGTATTCTGGGGGTTGCAGTTTCTTAGCTCTAGCCCGTTCCACCAAATCCTGCCAAACTCGCGACAGAGAATAAATATCCAACTGGTCAGCATTTTGCAGCACTGGGGTAATTAAACCGCCATCAGGCATCGCCACACCGACTGCAATGTTAATCGCACTACTATAGGCGATCGCCCCATCCCGATAACTGGCATTCATAATCGGATGTTTCTGCAACGTATTCGCCACCGCCTTAGCCAACAAAGCAGTCATGGTCACGCCCTTGGGCTTCAGTTGCTTATAGAGTCGATCCAGATTATCCGTAGTAATCGTATAGCCAACGCGGAACACCGGCATCTCCAGGCTGGCGTTCATATTCGCCACCACTGCTTTTTGCAGGGTATTTAACGGCACCACTTGACCGGGGGCTGACGGGGCTGGAGTCACCACGGGGGTCACGGTTCGAGTCACGGTGGGGACTGGTGACGGGGCGACGGGAGCAACGGGGGCAACGGGAGCAACGGGAGCAACAACCGGAGTCGCCACGGCAGCGGCTGGTTGCAACCCGGCGGCTGCTTCCACATCTCCCGCCACAATCCGACCATGCGGGCCACTACCCTTTAAGGTGTCTAAATTAACTTTGAGTTCTTTGGCCAACTTTTTCGCACGGGGGGAGGCAACGGTGCGACCATTGTCCACAGTGGCAGGTACGGCAGGTGTACTCGTTGCGGCTGCTTTGGGCGCTGGGGCGCTGGCTGGTGCAGCACTGGTGCTGGCAGCGGGTTGCGACAGATTTTTCGCCTTCTGTTTTGCTACTTCGATTTCCGCTTCCGTTTCCGCGAGAAAGGCGATCGCCTCTCCTACTGGGGCTGTACCACCGGCAGGGACAATAATCGTCGCCAAATACCCGGAATAAAAGGACTCTACGTCCATATCAGCCTTATCCGACTCGACAATTAAAACGGTTTCCCCTTTTTCCACCTTGTCCCCTGGGGCTTTTTCCCAGGAAACAATTTTACCTTCGGTCATTGTGGAGCTCAGGGCGGGCATGAAAACTTCGTGAATCATGGGGAGAAAGTTTCCGACTAGACGCTAAAATAAAACAAAATGTACGCCGATCGATCCGCCGATCGATCTGGTCGATAGAATCAACCACCGCGATCGGCAGATCCCCTACAAATAAATATGCATAGGGATGCGTAAGTCCTAATCAAAATTAGGTCAAATGGCATTGTACCGTGATGCTGGACACCACGGATACAATTCGCCCAATTTTCGCCAAATTTTTGCCAAATTATTTTACTGGCATTATGGGTCTGGCATTATGAGCCTGACATCATGGGTCTGACATTATCGGCCTGACATTATCGGCCTGACATTATCGGCCTCACATTATGGGCGATCGGTCATACCCTTATAGATCCCCGCGAATTTCTTCCACGATCCCATCCCGTAATAAAATTTCCACTTGCATTTTTTTAATCAGATTCTCACCCAGTTCAACGGTAAAAAAGCTTTCAACCTGAGTTTGGGTGACTTCTGTTTCCAGTTCCAAGGTCTGCACTTGTTGCAAGTTTTGCAAAATTTGATTTTTCTGATCCAGCAGCTTACGTTGCTGATTATTAACCTGAGATTGAATACTTTCCATCTGTTGCTGGATTTGTGCGCCACCGACACTAGCACTCTGTCTTTGCAAATCACTCATCGCTCGGTTCGCCTGGATTTCGATCTGCTGTAACTGAGTATCCAGTTGGTTAATTTGCGCTTGTAATTGTTGTTGGACTTCTTCTTTCCATCGTGGCGTCACAACGGCTTTCACGATTACATTGCGCTTCAGGAAGAGTTGTGAATTCGATAAATCCATGTATTTCTCCGTAATTATTAGAGTATCGGAACCTATTGCATATTAGTGCAGAAGCTAAAAAATCGGGGAACGGGGAAGAGAGGGTGTAGGGTGTAGGGTGTAGGGTGTAGGGAAGAGTGAATAGTCAATAGTCAATAGTGATATTTATGCATAACTTTTCAATGCATCACTTTTAACTTTTCACTTCTCCCCCCGATGGCGGCCCTACACCGATGGCGGCCCTACACCGATGGCGGCCTTACACCCTACACCGATGGCGGCCTCAACCAACAACCAACAACCAACAACCAACAACCAACAACCAACCTATTGTGAATTTTTATTAAACTGACTATACTTAAAAGCTACATCACTATAGAGTAATAAAAAGATTAAGACACCGGGTTTCGCGTAAGTATTATTACTGAGAAACCTTTTTCCCTCAGAAACTTTCTGATTCAGGCACCCGATTACAAACCATTAACAATTCAGCATGAGCAGTCAACTAGCCGCAAAGCTTCGGGAAGGAACAAAAAAGCCTCATAGCACAGCCGAAAACACGGGTTTTGTGCTGTGTTTAATCAAAGGGGTTATCGAACCCATCTCCTTGAGAAAATTTCTTAGCTACTTATATTTTGTCTACAGTGCATTAGAACAAAATCTAGAAAAATATCGGCAACATCCGGTGGTTGGGCCGATGTATTTTCCCGAACTGAATCGCACCGCAAATTTACAAGAAGATTTAGCCTATTTTTATGGCGAAAATTGGCGCGATCAAATCACTACCTCAGAACATTGCGATGTTTTTGTAGCGCGGATTCATGCCGTATCAGTCACTCATCCAGAATTATTAGTGGCTCATGCTTACACTCGCTATTTAGGCGATTTATCCGGCGGTCAAGCATTTCGGAAAATTTTTCGCAATGCTTTAAAATTACCGGCAGACAAAGGCACAAGATTTTATGAATTTGATGCCATTTCTGATATCCCAGCCTTTAAAGATCGCTATCGCGATGCTTTAAATTATTTGGTAGTCAGCGATGAAATTGCCGATAAAATTGTCGCTGAAGCAAATGAATCATTTTATCTCAGTCGCAGTCTATTTAAAGGACTAGAAGTTGATTTAATTAAAGTCATTGGCCAAGCAGAATACGATCGCATTGCCAGCCAAACCCACCCCGGAAGTACGGAAACCGTAGGGGCTAGATCGTAGCCTAAATCTGCCAAAACGGGCGATCGACCGGGTTGCTAAATAAATCTTGTTTTGATCTCTTGTTCTAATTTCAGACATAAAAATAACCCGGGTTTTTAACCAATTTTTGTCCCACTCTTACTTGATTCCACTCTTAAAATTTCAGAAATAACGACTATGAAATTATTAACCCAAGACGTAAAATTTGACCACGATTTGATTGTCAAGTACGATCGCACCAGCGCCCGTTATACCAGCTATCCCACTGCCCATGCCTTAAGCAGTGAATTTACCGAGACAGCTTTACACGACTGTATCGCCCGGAGTAATGAAAAAAAATCGCCCCTATCCCTTTATTTTCATATTCCTTTTTGTCAAAGTGCTTGCTATTTCTGTGGTTGTAATGTGATTGTCACCCAAACCCAGAAAGCTATTGAACCTTATTTGAATTATTTATATCAAAATATTGCCAACGTTTCTGGGTTAATTGACAAAGACCGGAAAGTTTCTCAACTTCACTGGGGTGGGGGAACTCCGAATTATTTAAGTCTGCATCAAGTGGAAGCCCTCTGGACTAAAATTAATCAACATTTTACTTTTGCAGACAATGCCGAAATTTCTATAGAAGTCAATCCCCGCTATGTCGATCGCAACTATATTTTTCTCTTACGGGAATTAGGCTTTAATCGGATTAGCTTTGGGATTCAAGATTTTAATCCCCAAGTTCAAGCGGCAGTGAACCGAGTTCAGCCAGAAGAATTGCTGTTTAACGTGATGAGTTGGATTCGGGAAGCGGGGTTTGAAAGTGCAAATGTGGACTTAATTTATGGGTTGCCTTTCCAAAGTCTGAGTACCTTTACCGAGACGATTGAAAAAACCATTAAACTCGATCCAGAACGGGTGGCGGTGTTTAATTTTGCCTATCTGCCCAGCATGAAACCTGTACAAAAAAATATTGCGGAAAAAGACTTGCCGCAAGCAGAGGAAAAACTGGCAATTTTACAAATGGCGATCGAAAAGTTAACCAGCAATGGTTATGTATTTATTGGCATGGATCACTTTGCCAAACCGAATAATGAGTTAGCGATCGCCCAACGGGAAGGGGAACTGCACCGCAACTTCCAAGGCTATACCACCTTACCTGGGGCCGACTTATTTGGCTTTGGCATTACTTCCATTAGTATGCTCGATGATGTTTACTTCCAAAATCATAAACGCCTGAAAGATTATTACCAAGCCATTGATGCAAAACAACTGCCGGTAGAAAAAGCAGTATTTCTGGATTTTGATGATATGCTGCGTCGGGAAGTAATCATGGAACTGATGTGTCAGTTCAACTTATCCAAACGTCAGATAGAAGCCAAATATGATCTGAATTTTGAGCAATATTTTGCTTGGGAACAAGAGCATTTACACGCCCTAGAAAAAGATGGACTGGTACAGGTGGACGCGGAAAAAATCCAAGTTACCCCAGTGGGTCGGTTACTCATCCGCAATATTGCCACAATTTTTGATGCTCATAGCCGCCAAAATCAGGTAAGAATACTTTCCCGATCTATTTAATAAAGTAACCACAAAGCAACCACAAAGACACAAAAGACCATTAGCATAATTACGGAAAAAAACCACCAAAAACCCTGAAAAATGGGGCTTAGGGAGGGATGTAAAAAGCATAAATATTTTCTTCTGCGTTTGTGTCCTTTGTGTCCTTTGTGTCTTTGTGGTAAATCTGTTTATAATCTGCTTATTTTTATCAGGAGAAAAATATGATGAAAATAATGATGGTTCAACCGAATTATCACTCTGGTGGGGCGGAAATTGCCGGAAATTGGCCGCCAAGTTGGGTGCCTTATGTGGGGGGCGCGTTGAAAACCGCAGGGTTTAAGAATATTCGCTTCGTAGACGCGATGACAAATAATATCTCTGACGATATTTTAAGGGAAATTATTGAGAGAAATCAGCCGGATGTGGTGCTGGCAACGGCAATTACCCCGATGATTTATCAATCGCAGAAAACTCTGAAGATGGTGAAAGAAGTTTGCCCCCAAGCGAAGACGATTATGGGGGGAATTCACCCCACTTATATGTATGCAGAAGTTTTGACGGAATCCCCTTGGGTGGATTATATTATTCGGGGTGAAGGGGAAGAGATTACGGTGAATTTGATGCGGGCGATCGCTGCGGGAACGGATATGAGCGATCGCCACCAAATTAAAGGGATTGCATTTTTAGAAAATGGCCAAATTTTCGCCACACCAGCCCACGATCCAATTGCCAATCTGGATACATTAACCCCGGATTGGAGTTTATTAGAATGGGATAAATATATTTATATTCCCTTAAATGTGCGGGTAGCGGTGCCCAACTACGCTAGGGGTTGTCCGTTTACCTGCCGGTTCTGTTCTCAGTGGAAATTTTGGCGCAATTATCGCATCCGCACGCCAAAATTATTCGTGGATGAAATTGAAACCCTGGTGAAAGAACACAATGTAGGTTTCTTTATTTTAGCTGATGAAGAACCGACGATTAATCGGAAACAATTTATCGCCTTATGTGAGGAATTAATCGATCGCAACTTGGGGGTTCACTGGGGAATTAATACTCGCGTCACCGATATTTTACGGGATGCAGAGTTACTGCCTCTCTATCGGAAAGCGGGATTAGTTCATGTGTCCCTGGGCACGGAAGCAGCCGCCCAATTAAACCTGAATGTGTTTCGCAAACAAACCACCATTGAAGATAATCACCGGGCGGTGCAATTGCTGAAAGAAAATGGCATTGTGGCCGAAGCCCAATTTATTATGGGTTTAGAAAATGAAACCCCGGAAACCATTGAAGAAACCTATAATATGGCGCTGAAATGGAATCCAGATATGGTGAACTGGAATATATTTACTCCTTGGCCATTTTCTGAATTATTCCAAGAAATCGGCGATCGCGTCGAAGTGCGGGACTACTCTCAATATAACTTTGTCACCCCAATTATTAAACCCAACAACATGGAACGAGAAGAGGTACTCAAAGGGGTACTACATAACTATGCTCGTTTCTATATGCGGAAAACATTTGAGTATTGGTTAATCAAAGATAGCTTTAAGCGGAAATATATGTTGGGCTGCTTAAAAGCCTTTGCCAAAGCAACTTTAAATAAGCGCTTTTATAACCTTAACCGCGTCAAACAAAAAGGGCTACATACGGAAATTGATTTAGGGTTCGATCAATCCAAAATTTACACCAGAGAAGAAATCGCCAAACGGAAACAAGAACATCCCGAACTGGCCGCAGATATCAATTTTGCGGGCACCGCTTGCACCCAATTTGAGGACAATTCATCAAATTCTGACTCCTCCGCTTGTTGTTTATAAGTTATACCGTTTTCAAAATTGTAGCCATAATTTTTGAAATTAGTATTAAATATAGGGTTGGCAATGCCCCCCTAATAATTTTATCCTTTGGTAAATATATCTGTAGGGGCGAAGCATTCGCGGAGACTTACCCGCGAATGCTTCGCCCTTAAACTGAAAAGCGGCGATAATTTCTCGGTTGGTAGTGGAGATTAGACATATTAGACAAGAATGCTTCGCTTTTAAAGACCTATTTGTACAATCGGGAGCTTCCCAGTTTTATTTCTATAAGTTGTCAAATAAAACCGATTTTATTGGGTTTTTTTCTGGGGAATTCCTGGGTATACAAATTCATTTCCAGATTCGTTGAATTGAATAAGAATTAAATTTAGTATCGCCACTCAACAGCAGCAGCGATCGGTTCATAGCTTGAGTGACTAAAATGCGATCGAATGGATCTCGATGACCGGGGATAACCGGCAAACTTGCGTAAGTTTGAGTATCTTCAACGGTTATGGGCAAAATTTCCGCATCGATCGTCACCACCTCCTGAAATAGCTCTTGAACTGGTCGATTAATTTCTAGTTTTCCCACGTTTAATTTAATGGAAATTTCCCATAAACTAACGATACTGAAATACAAACCAGTCTTGGAATCGATGATTTGTCTGGCTTCATTAATGAGTCTGGGATCTCCTAGTAAATACCAGAGGAATACATGAGTATCTAAGAGAAATTTCATGCTACATATAGTCCTTTAAATCTTCCAGGGGTTCGTCAAAATCATCGGACATAATGATTTGTCCAGCCCAACTCCCATAACCATGAGATTTTTCCAGGTCTTGTTGGTTCTCCTCTTTGCCGTTTGGTCGAGATGCTCCCGTCGAATTGACATATTTTTCTAACAAAAACTCGATATAGTGACCGACTTCGGTTTTGAGTGACTCTGGCAATGCCTCGTATTTTTCTAAAATTTTTGCTTGTGTCATTGGTGTTTCTCCTAGCTGTTTTTCCAGTTTATTCATTAGTATTAGGGACGATTTGGGGGCAATTACTACCCGATTAGACTAATTTTTACAGCGGTTTTCAGATTACTAAACCACGATTGGGCGAAGCATTCCGGCAGTCAGGTTAATACTCTAAGCAATAATTTATCTGCCGGAATGCTTCGCCCCTACAGATATTTCTGGTTTACTCGCGGAGAAAATTGCTGTAAACCAATTAATTATATCACTCAGATATATTTGGTTGTTGGTGGTTGGGTGTTGGTGGTTGGTGGTTGGTGGTTGGTGGTTGGTGGTTGGTGGTTGGTGGTTGCTGGTTGCTGGTTAATGGTTGCTGGTTAGTTACTGATTACTTGTTGCTTGTCAATGACAAAGAACTAAAGACCATCAACCAACAACCAAGAACCAAGAACAAAACCCATACACAGTAAAGCTTTCAGGAAATAAAAAAATTTTTTCAAAAAACATTTAACAACTAAACACTTATATAGTTATTTAAATATATAAACAGGCAAAACCTCAAATCAAATTTGATGATGAGGATGAGGATGTCGGGAAAAATACTAGCCATCATCAAAACTATGACCACTACTTTTCAAGAACGCCAAAGTAACAGTCTTTGGGAACGCTTTTGTAGCTGGATTACCAGCACCGACAACCGTCTATATATTGGCTGGTTTGGTGTGTTGTTAATTCCCACAGCTTTAACCGCAGCAATTGTATTTATTCTGGCAATGGTTGCGGCTCCTCCGGTAGATTTGGATGGCATTCGTGAGCCTGTTTCCGGTTCTTTGCTGTATGGAAATAACATTATTACGGCAACTGTTGTTCCCTCTTCTGCGGCGATCGGGTTGCATTTATATCCAATCTGGCAAGCAGCTTCTTTGGATGAATGGCTTTACAATGGTGGCCCTTATCAACTGATTGTGTTGCACTTCTTAATCGCTATCTATGCTTACATGGGTCGCGAATGGGAATTAAGCTACCGTTTAGGAATGCGTCCTTGGATTGCTGTTGCTTTTTCCGGTCCAGTGGCGGCAGCGACTGCGGTACTGTTGGTTTATCCGATTGGACAAGGCAGCTTTTCTGATGGTTTGATGTTAGGAATTTGTGGAACCTTCAACTTTATGATTGTGTTCCAAGCTGAACATAATATTCTGATGCATCCTTTCCATATGCTTGGTGTTATCGGGGTATTTGGCGGCGCTTTATTCTCCGCAATGCACGGTTCTTTGGTGACTTCTAGCTTGATTCGTGAAACCAGTGAGGAAGAATCTCAAAATGCTGGTTACAAGTTTGGCCAAGAAAAAGAAACTTACAATATTGTTGCCGCTCACGGTTACTTTGGTCGCTTGATTTTCCAATATGCCAGCTTTAATAACGGTCGTTCTTTGCACTTTTTACTCGCCGCTTGGCCTGTGATTGGTATCTGGTTCACTTCTCTCGGTGTTAGCACAATGGCCTTCAATTTGAATGGGTTTAATTTCAACCAATCTGTCTTAGATTCTGAAGGACGAGTGATTAATACTTGGGCTGATGTGATCAACCGGGCGAATTTGGGAATTGAAGTGATTCACGAGCGCAATGCTCACAACTTCCCCTTAGATTTAGCTGCTGGTGAATCTCAACCAGTTGCGATCGCGGCTCCCGCTATCCAAGGTTAATCTGACGATTTTGCATCAATGAGCGTCAATCTCTTCTGCTTATCCTCAACATAAAAATACCGTCCCTTAGTTACTCCCAGCTAAGGGCGGTTTTTTTATTAGTTCATTTTTGGAGATAGATCGCGCATTTTGGGAAAAATAGGATATAAAAGGGATGAGGCATTCCCTATTGATGCCCTATTGATACCCAATTTCCCACCCATGAGTGATTACGCTTACCAAGTCGGCGGTAGCTTGCCGGTAGATGCTCCCAGCTATGTGCAACGGCAGGCAGATGAAGACCTTTATCAAGGGTTAAAAGCGAGAGAGTTTTGCTATGTGCTGAATTCCCGACAAATGGGTAAATCTTCGTTGCGGGTGCGGACGATGCAACGGTTACAAGCAGAGGGAATTCTTTGTGCTTCCATTGATTTAACAGCGATCGGCACTTCAGAAATTACCCCAGAAGAATGGTATGCGGGGGTAATTGACAGTATTGTGGGCAGCTTAGATTTATATAATGTGTTTGATTTAGATGAATGGTGGGAAACCCAGGGACGGTTGTCAAATTTACGCCGCTTCAGTAAATTTATTGAGCAAATTCTGATCCATCAAATTCAGCAACCTCTGGTGATTTTTATTGATGAAATTGATAGTGTTTTGAGTTTAAATTTTAAAGTTGATGATTTTTTTGCGGCGATTCGGGCTTGCTATAATAAACGGGCAGAACAGCCCGCATTAGGGCGACTGACTTTCTGTATTTTGGGGGTGACTACTCCTTATGATTTAATTCAGGATAGAAATCGCAGTACCCCATTTAATATTGGCAGAGCGATCGCCCTCACCGGATTTCAGTTCCATGAGGCAGCACCTTTAGTCCAAGGATTACGGCAAAAATTTGCCCATTTTGCCCATGCGGATCTTATTTTAAAAGAGGTGTTGTCTTGGACGGGAGGACAGCCTTTTTTAACGCAAAAAGTTTGTCGAATGTTGGGCAATGCCACCCCGCCCACCACGGAGAAAAATCTGGCGGATTGGGTGGAAAAAATTATCCGTCAGCAGGTGATTTATAATTGGGAATCCCAGGATGAACCGGAACATTTACGCACTATTCGCGATCGCCTACTTTGGCGGGGCGATCGACAAGGGAAAATCCTGCGACTCTATCAGCAAATATTACGCCAAGGGTCAATTAGAGCACAGCAAAAGCCCGAATATTTAGATTTGCAACTCACCGGCTTAGTGGTGAAACACAATAGTAGATTAAAAATATATAACCGCATCTATGGTGAAGTTTTTAATCAAACTTGGTTATCATATGTTTTAAAAGAAACTTTTACGAAAAATCATCCCCTAAATCCGTTCAATGATGTGACAATTGACTACAGCAAACTCCGGGATTTTTTGGCGGCTAAACAGTGGCAAGCAGCGGATCAAGAAACCGCAGCAATTATGCTGAAAATCGCTGGTAAAGAATCCGCCAGTCGGTTGACAGGTCAGGATATCCAAAAATTTCCTTGTGAGGAACTTGGCAGAATTAACCAATTGTGGTTGGATTTTAGTGATGGGCGGTTTGGCTTTACGGTACAAAAACAGATTTGGGAACAAGTGGGGGGATTGGTCAATTCAGATGATTCTGAAACCTACAGTCGTTTTGCCGATCGCGTTGGTTGGCGCAAAAATGGTTCTTGGTTGGACTATTCCCAACTGAGGTTTAATAGCAATTCTCACAGCACTTCTCCCCTGGGACATCTTCCTCGCGTTATGGTAGTTTTTTGGCCGACTGTTGCCGGTGATGAGACTTTCAAAGAAAGGGATTTTTTAGAGGCGATCGCGCAAGCGGAAAACTGGACAGAAGAAGAAATTGGCGATTTATTTGAAGGATGTGTTTATCTATTTTCTCGGCTGAAGGATTGTAATTTAGAATCTAGTTCAGAGTTAGCAGAAAATCCGCGCCTATCTTCATCACCTTCCCTTGCCGATGCCCCCAAAGTAAAATCAAAAAATATTGTCGTTAATTCACAAAAAACAATGAATCGTGTTCCATTAATTTCTGCCCAAGATCGGAATTTAAACTCAAATTTTTTATATGAATCGATGATTCATAATTGTTGGCTGAGAATCTATCTAGGAGATATTACTGATTTAGTCGTTGATGTGATCGTCAGTTCTGATGACATATATCTGACAATGGGCGGAGGAGTATCGGCCAAAATCAGACGAGTGGGCGGCGATGAAATTAAAAAAGAAGCTCAACTATTAACTCCTTTATCTTTAGGTGATATTGCCATTACCACCGCTGGAAATTTGGCGGCAAAAAAAATATTTCATGCAGCGGTGCTTGATTGGCAGCCCCTACAAAAGCCAACGGAAGATCCGATCAAAAAATCAGTGGTAAATTGCCTGGATTGTGCGAATTATTTAAAACTTAAAACCATTGCTTTTCCTTTGTTGGGAACTGGTAAAGCCCGGTTTACTTCTCTGCAAGTTTTTGATATTATGGTAAATGAGATTATCGCCAAAATTGGCACCGACAATCAAAGTATTGAGGAAGTAGCGATCGTCATTTTTGGTGATATATCTCTCGCGGAATATTTAATTTCAACGCTAAAAAAATAGTGATTGATTAATTAATTAGTTATATAAGCAGTTATCTAGGAGGTGTCGATAGTCGATAAATAACCATAATTTACAGGCTGTTTACAGCATTTTAACCATAAAGATTAAGAGTAAACAATAAGCATCACCACTTATTGCCGATTATTTTGCCAGAAATAAATTACTAAAACGCTTCGCCCTGACAGAATTGTTTTATTATAATCAAATAATGAGATGTTGCCATAAATCCAATTATGAAGTTGAAAAATATAAATTTAATTGCCTTTGTCCTCATATTCCTCTTATCTTTCAGCATTGCCCAACCAGCGGCAGCAGCCTTTTGCCGGAATTACAAAGGAAATAGTATTTGTATTCTGAGTATTGAACGCAGTGCTAAATATTATTGGGAATATCGGGCAGCGGTCAAAGTGAATGGCGCAACTCGTCCGGTGGAAATTTATAATTGCCGCGATCGCACTCGGACAAAAGCAGATGGCAAAATCGTCTCATTCGAGAAAAATGGGGCAGGCAATTTGATTTGTACCGTGCTGAATCAGTAAAAGTTTTATTATGAAAAAAAGGCAAATTTTAGTTTTATTAAATATTGCTTTATTTGCTGTTTTATTCATTTCTATAATACTGAATTTTATCCTCTACAAACGAGGAATTCAGTATTATATAGACTTGAATCAGACTCGCTTAGATCCTTTTCAGGTAAGCACCTATCCCCCAGAGGCAAAACCGCCCAAAAATCCGCAAGCTTTATCAAAGCGAGTGGTATTTTTTGGAGACTCTAGAGTCCTGAGTTGGCCAGCGCCCAACTTGCCCAACTATGAATTTATTAATCGGGGAATTGGGGGACAAACTTCGGTGCAAATTAAAGGACGCTTTGACCAGCATATCCGTCCCCTGCAACCGGATATTGTGGTACTGCAACTAGGGATTAATGATTTAAAAACCATTGGCTTATTTCCCGAAAAAAAAGCGGAAATTATTGCCAATTGTCGAGAAAATATTCGAGAAATCGTCAAAAAATCTCAAGCCTTGGGAGCGGTGGTGATCGTCACGACAATTTTTCCTTTTGGGGATATTCCTATCACCCGGCAACCTTTATGGTCTGATGATATTTTGCCTGCGGTTCAAGAAATTAATGCCCATATTGCCAGTTTAGAGGATGAGGGGATTATTATATTTGATTCTTTTTCCATTCTCGCGGATGACCGGGGCATGATGCCAGCGTCTTATCGCATTGATGAGTTACACTATAACCAGCGGGGATATCAGAAAATTAATCAAGAGTTTACTGAGTTATTCAAAACCATTGATTAAATAATGATTATCTCTGCCTCTAAAAAAACCCGGTTTCTTAAAAAACTCCTAGGTTTATGAAGAAAACCTCAGTTTCTTCAAGAAACCTGGGTTCTATCCCCGGCATATCTATTCCCAGCAATTATTAACAAATTATGTCTGAATTGTACCATGCCTTTATTTCCTATGGCCGCGCCGATAGCAAAGAATTTGCCATCAAACTTTACAATTGCCTCACAAACCTTGGCTTTAATATCTGGTTTGACCAACATGATATCCCCTTGGCGGTAGATTTTCAAAATCAAATCGATGATGGCATTGCCAAAGCGGATAATTTTCTGTTTATTATTTCCCCCCATGCGGTGAATTCCTCCTATTGCCAGAAAGAGATTAATCTGGCATTAAAATACCATAAGCGGATAATTCCCTTACTGCACGTGGAACAAATTACCCAAGAAACTTGGCAAAGCAGAAATCCCCTGGGTACTGAAGCCGAATGGCAAGATTATCAAGCTAAATGGTTACATTCTAGCTTTGTCAATATGCCCCCAGAGATTGCAAAAATTAACTGGGTTTACTTTCGGGAAAATATTGATAGTTTTGATGAGTCTTTAGGCGGGTTAATCCAAGTCTTTGATACCCATATAAATTATGTTAGACAGCACACTAAGTTTTTGGCTGATGCTCTAAATTGGCAAGAAAATCACCAGCAAACTCGATATTTGTTGATTGGCGAACAAAGGCAAGCGGCAGAACAATGGTTAGACCGAAAATTCGTGGATGAACCTGCTCCTTGTCAACCCACTGATTTACAATGCGAATATATTTGTGAAAGCATCAAGAATGCGAATAACTTGATGACCCAAGTATTTATCGGGTATGCAGACTCAGACCGGGACATTATGGAACATCTGACTCGGACTTTGCGCCGAGAAAAAATTACGGTTTGGCAAAATACCAGAGATATTAAAACTGGTGCAGATTTTCAAGAAGAAATTAAGCGAGGGATTGTTGGGGCAGATAACTTAGTTTATCTAATTTCTCCAGATTCTCTCGCTTCTCAATATTTTCACTCAGAAATTGAGTTGGCTTTGTCCTACCAAAAGCGGATTATTTGTTTAATGGTTCAGCCTATAGAAGTTAAAACGATTCCTGAAACATTGCGATCGCTTCAATTTATCGAGTTAACCGATTGGCAAAATTATGAAATTTATCAGAAACAAAGCAATGAATTAATTAAACAACTCCGAGAAGAATCCGCTTATTATCAAGACCATAAACTTCTCCTGGCTAAAGCCTTAAAATGGCAAGAACAAAACCGCAACCCTAGCATTTTGTTGCGGGGATATAACTTACAGCATTTTCAGGCATGGCTGAAACTAGGAAAAACCCGCGATCGATATCAGCCAATTCCTTTACAAGGGGAATTTATTGAGGTCAGCAGTCAGTATCAGTTCAGTTATTTAGAAGTTTTCATCTCTTATTCTCGCACCGATTCCGACCTAGCTAGAAAAATTAATGATGCACTCCAATCTCAAGGAAAATTTACCTGGTTTGACCAGGAAAGTATTGCCGCTGGGACAGATTTTCAGCAAGAAATCTATCGGGGCATTGAAAATTCTGATAACCTCTTATTTATTATTTCTCCTAGTTCGGTGAATTCCCCCTATTGTGCGGCGGAAGTGGAATATGCCCAAAAATTAAATAAGCGATTTGTCACTATATTATATCGTCCCGTTGACCCAGAAACTTTGCATCCCGTTTTGGCGAAAGTGCAGTGGATTGACTTTAATCAGCATGGGGGCGATTTTTATGCCAATTTTAGTGAGTTAGTCAGAACTTTAGACACGGATAGAGACCATCTAAGAAGTCATACGAAGTGGTCGCAACGAGCTTTGGAATGGCAGGAAAAAGGGAAAAGTGCCGATTTATTGTTGCGGGGCAGCGAGTTAAGTGTTGCTGAAGATTGGTTGCAGGAAAGTCAACAAGAACATAAGCAGCCTCCGGTGACGGATTTGCAACAGGAATATATTGCGAAAAGTCAAGCCGCGAGAGAAGCTGGGATTAAGCAAGAAAAGCAACGAGTTTTGATTTTAAGAACCCTACTTGGTGGAGTTAGCGTGGCATTGGTGGCGGCGATCGCCCTGGGGTTAAAGGCGAATAAATTGGCCACAGAAGCGACGATTAAAGCTGATGCAATTTTAGCCCGAAATTTGATTAGAGCAAATCCCCTAGAAGCTTTAATTTCCGCCATTGAAATCACCGGCAGAAGTGAAGCAAAATTAGGCCAAGTTTTGCCGATCGCTCAATCTAGTTTATCCGCCACCGTCCACGCAATTCGAGAACGCGATCGCCTCAAAGGACATACCGCTAATATTAATTCAGTGGTGATGACTCTAGACGGTAAAAAAATTGTTTCTGCCAGTGGAGATAAAACCATTAGAATCTGGGATAATTCGGGAGAAAAATTAGCGGTATTAACCGGCCATAAAAATTATATTTTCTCCGTGGCTATTACCCCAGACGATCAAAAAATTGTTTCCGGTAGTGGGGACAGTACGATTCGCGTCTGGGATATTATTTCCGGGAAACAATTAGCCGTTTTAAAAGGACATCATGGGAACATTTTAGCAGTAGCTATTACCCCAGATGGGCAAAACATTGTTTCCGCCAGTTGGGATAACACAATTAGAATTTGGGATATTAATTCAGGCCAGCAATTAGCCGTTTTAAATGGACATGAAAATGGGGTGATTGCGGTGGCCATTACACCAGATGGGCAAAACATTGTTTCCGCCAGTTGGGATAACACAATTAGAATTTGGGATTTAGTTTCCGGATCTGAATTAAAAGTATTAAAAGGCCATGATTCTGGAGTAATTTCTGTGGCGATTACCCCCGATGGGCAAAATATTGTTTCTGGGAGTTGGGATAATACAATTCGGGTCTGGAATATGGCCGGTGAACCATTAAAAGTTTTAAAAGGACATCTGGATCGAGTTTGGTCTGTGAAAATTACCCCCGATGGCCAAAAAATTGTCTCCGGTAGTGGGGATAAAACGATTAAAGTTTGGAGTTTATCCGGTGAAGAATTAGCGGAATATAAAGGACATGAGTCAGGGGTACTTTCCATAGGCATATCCCCCGATGGCAAAACGATTATTTCTGCCAGTGATGACCGCACAATTCGTCTGTGGGATATGTCAGCCCAAGAACCGAAAATTCTAGGGATACATGACTCATATGTGATTTCCGTAGCCATTTCTCCAGACGGGCAAAAAATTGTTTCTGGTAGTGCGGATAAAACCATTCGACTTTGGGATATATCTCAGGATAAATTAACCGTATTTAAAGGACATGAATTGACGATTAATTCAGTGGCTATTACCCCCGATGGCCAAAAAATTGTGTCCGGTAGTGATGACCAGACAATTCGACTTTGGGATATGTCTGGTAAGCAATTAGCGGTGTTAAAAGGGCATCAGTCTGGGGTAATTTCTGTGGCTATTTCCCCGGACGGGAAACAAATTGTTTCTGGTAGTTCAGACAATACTATTCGACTTTGGGATATCTCCGGTAAGGACTTAGCTGTATTTGAAGGACATGAGGGGGCGGTGGTTTCCGTGGCTATTTCTCCCGACGGGAAACAAATTGTTTCTGGTAGTGATGATGGAACAGTTCGTTTGTGGAGTATTTCTGGGGAACAATTAGCCGTATTTACCGGCCATGAATCCGGGGTTTATTCCGTGGCTATTTCCCCAGACGGCAAAAGAATTGTTTCTGGTAGTTTAGACAACAAAATTCGCATTTGGAATTTAGCGGGTCAGCCCCTCGCTATATTAAAAGGCCATGAGAATTATGTGCGATTTGTGGCTATAACCCCCAATGGCCAAAATATTGTTTCCGCTAGTCAGGATAATACAATTAGAGTCTGGAATTTAGCCGGGGAAGAAGTAGGAATCTTACAAGGACATGAGGGCGGAGTTAATGCAGTGGCGATTACTTCAGATGGGCAGAATATTATTTCTGGCAGTGATGATAAAACGATTCTTTTGTGGCGAGGTTCTTGGTCTGGTTGGTTAGCCACAGGATGCGATCGCTTACGGTTACATCCAGTATTCTTAGAAACCGCATTTAACCGCCCAAATGTAGAATCAATCCGCTTGGATTTTTCCCAAAAATCAGAAACAGAAAATATCCCACTGGCAGCGGTAAAAACTTGTCAAGAACAGGTATGGAATAAACAGCAAACAGCCGATTTTTATGTGCAACAAGGTTTATTAATTGCCCGGTCAACGGGTGATTTTGCCTCCGCGAAAAAACAGTTTAAGCAAGCGCAACAGTTAGACCCAGAATTTTATTCTGCTTTAGAATTTAACCCAGAAACAAAAGCCAAGCAAATCGTGGTGTTAATGTTGCTCCAAGATGCAGAAAACCGGGCACAACAGGCAGATTTACCCGGCGCGATCGCCAAATTTAACCGGGCGAAAAATATCGATCCGGCTTTACCATTTGACCCGGAAACAAAAGCCAAAGAAATCGTCGCGGCTACTTGGATTACTAAGGCCGCTGCATCGATTCGCCAAGGAGATTTAGAGTTAGCGTGGAAACATTATCAACAGGCGCGGGAATTAGACACTGAATTAGCAAAAGCCACTGTAGGGGATTTAAATACAATCTGTTGGTATGGCACTTTACAAGGTTATGTTACTCAGGCGATCGCTGCTTGCGAAATTGCCGTAAAACGCGAACCCAATCATGGGGGAATGCGGGATAGTCGCGGGGTGGCGCGAGTGTTGACGGGCAATTATGCCGGGGCAATGTCTGATTTTGAGGCATTTATTAACTGGAGTGATAATGACGTAGAAAAAAATCAACGTCAAGGCTGGGTAGATGCGTTACGTCAGGGAAAAAACCCGTTAACGGAGGACGTGATAAAAGAGTTATTATTAGAATCCCACTAACCAATACCAATAAGCAACAATTTTCAGAAATTTAGGGGCTACATCGGATGACAATTAGGTTATCGAATACAGAAAAAATTTGTAAAGCGATCGTTTTGACAGACTTTTGCTGTTTTCTCTTCATCTGTTCTGTCAGAGTTGTTTTGGTTATTATTTTGCCTATTGGGTGCTAACCGGGAAAAGGGCTGGGTAGGTAGGGGCATTGAATTCCTCCCAGACTGAGACCCGGAAGTTGAGGTAGTCGTCGTGCCGGAGAGCGAGCCTGGGGTGGGGGTTGCGGGGGGCGGCTGACTAGGCAAAACGCTTGGGGAGGGCGTGGGTGCGGAACCCGGAAAAATACTCGGTGTGGGCGTGGGCGTGGGTGTGGGCGTCGGTGTGGGTGTGGGCGTGGAGGTTTCCACTGGCGTACCACCCAGGTCAAAGCTAAGGGGTGCAGTAGGTACTACGGGGGCTGGAGAAACTGGGGAATTTTGGGCTTGCGCGGGGGCTGCCGGAACCACTACAGTGGCGATCGCGCTAACCATGCCCGCAGTACCGACCGCGATCGCACTGTTTATAGGTGTTTTAAAATTAGAAAATCGCTGTTTTTCTTTCATTGATAAACTCTTATTAAACTATCAGAGGAAGCGATACAACGGTATCGCCTTCTTGGTAAAATACCAAATTTGCTTAAAAAAAACCAGGAGAATTTACCAAAAAGACATAAAAGACATAAAGGGGATTGATTATAATCTCTATAAAGAACTCCGATTTCTTGAAAAAACTGGCAGAAACCCGGTTTCTTCAAGAAACCGGGTTTCTGCTCCTACCAATCATTAAAAACTTATGGCTGAATTTTACGATGCCTTTATCTCCTACGGACGCGCCGATAGCCAAGAATTTGCCATCAAACTTTACAATTGCCTCACCAACGCTGGCTTTAATATCTGGTTTGACCAACATGATATCCCCTTGGCGGTAGATTTCCAAAATCAAATCGATGATGGCATTGCCAAAGCGGATAATTTTCTGTTTATCATTTCCCCTCATTCGGTGAATTCCCCCTATTGCCAGAAAGAGATTAATCTGGCATTAAAATACCATAAGCGGATCATTCCCTTATTGCACGTAGAACAAATTACCCAAGAAATTTGGCAACGCAGAAATCCCCAGGGTACTGAAGCCGAATGGCAAGATTATCAAGCTAAAGGGTTACATTCTAGTTTCACAAATATCCCCCCAGAAATTGCCAAGATTAACTGGGTTTACTTTAGAGAAAATATTGATAATATTAACGCAGCATTGGCGGGATTAATCGACTTATTTTATAAGCATCAAGATTATGTCAGACAACATACGGAGTTATTGGCGAAAGCCCTGGAGTGGGCAGAAAATAAAAAGCCTAATCGCTATTTATTAGTTGCCGAAGAAAGGCAAAAGGCAGAAGATTGGTTAGAGATTAGATTTAAAGGTGAACAAGCCCCCTGTCAGCCAACGGATTTACATTGTGAGTTTATTTGTGAAAGCATCAAGGATGCCAATAATTTTCTGACTCAGGTGTTTATCCGATATGCGGAAGAAGACCGGGGGACGATGGAAAAGTTAACTAGGACGTTGCAGCGAGAAAAAATTACTATTTGGACTGAGAGAAGCGATATCAGAAAAAGAATGAGTTTCCAGGAAAAACTGAATCGCGGTATTCTCGTATCTGACAACTTTGTTTATCTCGTTTCTGCGGATTCTCTTCAATCTGATTATTGCCAAAAAGAGATTAATTTAGCGTTGTCGTATCACAAGCGAGTGATTTGTTTTATGGTGCCATCCCCAGAAATGGAGGCGCTGCCTGAATTTAGTTATGAACACCAAGCAAATGAGCTAATTAAACAAATTAGAGACGATGATAAATATTATGAATACCATAAAATTTTGTTGGTGCAATCTCTGAAATGGCAAGAACAAAATCGCCACCCTAGTATTTTATTTCGAGGATATAAATTACAGAATTTTCAGGCATGGCTGAAAGTCGCCGAAACAAGATTAGACCATCCACCAACGGCTTTACAACAAGAATTTATCGCCGCTAGTAGTCAGTATCAAGCCAAATCCTTAGAAGTTTTTATCTGTTATTCCCGTACCGATTCCGACTTAGCCAGAAAAATTAATGATGCGCTGCAATCTCAAGGAAAATTGACCTGGTTTGACCAGGAAAGTATTGCCGCTGGAATCGATTTTCAGCAAGAAATATATCGGGGGATTGAAATTTCTGATAATTTTCTGTTTATTATTTCTCCCAGTTCGGTGAATTCTCCCTATTGTGCGGCTGAGGTGGAATATGCCCAAAAGCTAAATAAGCGGTTTGTCACTATATTATATAATTATCATAACCTAGACCCAGAAACTTTGCCTCCGGCCTTGGCGAAAATTCAGTGGATTGATTTTAATCAACCGTGCGATTTTTATGCGAATTTTAGCGAGTTAATTAGAACTATAGATACGGATAGAGAATACCTGCGGAGTCACACTTTATGGTTACAAAAGGCGTCAGAATGGCAGGAGAAAGGAAAGAATTCTGATTTATTATTGCGCGGCAGTGAGTTGACGTTTGCTGAGGTTTGGTTGCAGGAAAGTGAGGCCAATCAGCGACAACCACCCCCAACGGCTTTACAAAAAGAATATATTGGCAAAAGTCATCGGCAAAAACTCCATAATCGCCTGTGGCAAATCGGCATATTAGCTACTTTTGTGACGACGGTGAGTGGGGCGGCAGTTTTTGCTGGGTTTCAGTGGCAAAAAGCCGAAAGACAGGCTACAATTATGGGTCTGAGAGAGTCTGCATTGTTGGCGAACAATTTACTGTCTATTAAACCTCTGAAAGCTTTGATTTGGGCGATTGAAATTACTGGGGAAAGTGAAGCAAAATTAGGCCAAGTTTTGCCCCAGGTTCAGTCTAGTTTGTCGGCTGCGATCGCCTTTGCTAGGGAACAGAATCAGTTTAGACATGAAAGTTGGGTGCGTTCCGTGGCTTTTTCTCCAGATGGAAAAAAGATTATTTCCAGTAGTTCCGATCGCACGGTGAAAATTTGGGATATTCAGGGGAATTTATTGGCGGTTTTAAACGGACATACTCATGCAGTGACATCGGTGGCGGTTTCCCCAGACGGACAAAAAGTTGTTTCTGGGAGTGATGACAAAACTATTAGAATTTGGGATATCTCTGGTCAGGAAAGGGGACAATTTTTCGGACATAAAGATATAGTGACTGCCGTGGCTTTTGCCCCGGACGGAAAGACGATCGCCTCTGGTAGTTTGGATCGAACAATTCGGATTTGGGATGTTTTTGGTCAACCACTTGGGCTACTTAAAGGCCATGAGGATATTGTGACTGCGGTCGCGTTTTCCCCGGACGGAAAAATGATTATTTCTGGTAGTCGAGATCATACGATTCGGCTGTGGCATATCTCTGGTCAGCCACTTCGGGTAAATAATCGGGTGTTCAAAGGGCATGAAGCTGATGTGACTGCGGTGGCTGTTTCCTCGGACGGGCAAAGAATCGTTTCTGCGGGCGCCGATCGCACCATTCGGGTTTGGGATATATCGGGCAATCCCCTGGCAGTATGGAACCTGGGGGAAATTTTTGCGCTTTCCCTAGCGATCGCCCCTGACGATCGGAAAATTCTCGCGGGCAATTCCGACAAAACTATCGGAATTTGGGATATGTCTGGCAATGAAATCGCGGTGTTGAAGGGACATCAGGATTCGGTGTGGTCTGTGGCTTTTTCCCCCAATGGTCAAACCGTTGTTTCTGGCAGTCGGGATAAAACCGTGCGATTGTGGGACAGCTTTGGCAACCAAGTGGCAGCAGTCAGCGCCCATAATGCCGCCGTTCGATCGGTGGCGATCGCCCCAAATGGGCAGACGATGGTTTCTGGAGGTGAGGACACCAAGATTCAGTTATGGGATATTTCCGGGAGGAAACTGGCAACATTGCAGGGACATCAAGATGCTGTCAGATCCGTGGCCTTTTCCCCGGACGGCCAGACCATTGTTTCTGCCAGTGAGGACAAAACTGTCCGACTCTGGAACCTCCAAGGCCAGGAATTAGCGGTTTTCCGGGGACATGAGGCGCCTGTCTATTCCGTGGCCTTTTCCCCGGACGGCCAGACCATTGTTTCTGCCAGTGAGGACAAGACTTTGCGACTGTGGAACCGCCAAGGAGAGCAAAAAGCGGTTTTCTCCGGCCATAAAGATTATGTGCGATCGGTGGCCTTTTCCCCGGATGGCCAGACCATTGTTTCTGGGAGTTATGACAAAACGGTGCGACTTTGGGACCTCCAGGGCAATCAATTAAAGCTGTTTTCCGCGCATCAAGCCTCGGTTTACGCGGTGGCCTTTTCCCCGGATGGTCAGACCATTGTATCTGGGGGTGAGGATGATACTTTGCGATTATGGAACCGCCAAGGGGAACACAAAATTTTCCAGGGACATGACGATGCGGTGATTTCCCTGGCTTTTTCCCCGGATGGCCAGACGATTGTTTCTGGGAGTTATGACCATACCGTCAGGCTGTGGGATCTCTCCGGCAACCAACTGGCTGTCATTACCGGCCATGAAGCCCCTGTGTATTCCGTAGCCATGACCCCGGACGGCCAAAAAGTCATTTCCGGCAGTTCCGACAAGACGATTAGAGTCTGGCAAGGTTCTTGGCAGTCTTGGTTACTGGCAGGGTGTGAGAGGCTGCGATCGCATCCCGCATTGATTCAAGCCGAGGAATTGAGTGATGCGATCGCATTTCAGGCGAGGAAAACTTGTCAGCAATGGCAGCAGAAAACTCACGCACCACAAAGACGCAAAGGACACAAAGAGGATTGATGATAATCTATTCAAAGAAACCCGCTTTCTGGCAGAAACCGGGTTTCTTCAAGAAACCGGGTTTCTACTCGCACCATTAATTAAAAATGGTATTAAAAGCTTATGCCTGAATTTTACGATGCCTTTATTTCCTATGGCCGCGCCGATAGCCAAGAATTTGCCATCAAACTTTACAATTGCCTTACCAACGCTGGCTTTAATATCTGGTTTGACCATAATGATATCCCCTTGGCGGTAGATTTCCAAAATCAAATCGATGATGGCATTGCCAAAGCGGATAATTTTCTATTTATCATTTCCCCTCATTCGGTGAATTCCCCCTATTGCCAGAAAGAGATTAATCTGGCATTAAAATACCATAAGCGGATAATTCCCTTACTCCACGTGGAACAAATTACCCAAGAAACTTGGCAAGCCCGAAATCCCCAGGGTACTGAAGCCGAATGGCAAGATTACCAAGCAAAAGGCTTAGATTCTTGTTTCACAAATATCCACCCAGGAATTGCCAGAATTAACTGGGTTTACTTTAGAGAAAATCTTGATAATTTTGAAACCTCTTGCGGGGGCTTAATCCAAGTTTTTCAGCACCATGCAGATTATGTCAGTCAGCATACGGAATTGTTAGTCAAAGCCTTAGAGTGGGTGCGGGGAAAAAAGCAAAGTTCTTATTTATTAATTGGCGAAGCCAAACAAGGGGCAGAACGGTGGTTACAAGTGCGGTTTAAACATGAACAACCCCCTTGTTTGCCCACGGATTTACATTGCGAGTATATCTGTGCCAGTATTAAAAATTCTAATAACCTGATGACTGACGTTTTTCTCTGCTATGCAGAGGCAAACCGAGAGATGATGGAACAAATTACTCGAACTTTACGCAGAGAAAAATTGACGGTTTGGACGAAAATCACCGATATGGAAACCGGCATAAATGTTCAGGAACAAATTCACCGAGGAATTGCGGCGGCTGATAATTTCATTTATCTGATTTCTCCAGAGTCTTTACAATCAAAATACTGCCAAGCCGAAATTAAGTTAGCTTTAGCTTACCATAAGCGGATTATTTGTGTAATTGTTGAACTCACCGATCAGCAAATGATTCCGTTGGAGTTGATAAATTTACCTTTTTTAAATCTTACCCCAAGGGAGAAAAAGGAAAATTATGGCCTAGTTATGGCTCAATTAATCAAACAACTGAATACCGATAAAAATTATTACCAACAACATAAAATTTTGCTAGTAAAAGCACTCAAATGGCAAGAGCAAAAGTATAATCAGAGTATTTTATTAAGAGGATATAATTTACAGCATTTTCAAGCATGGCTGAAGGTGGCGAAAACTCGTCAGCAACATCCACCAATTCCTTTACAGGTAAAATTTATTGAGAAAAGTCTGAGTCAATCCACGATTTTTTCTTTAGAAGTGTTTATCTCTTATTCGCGGGTGGATTCAGATTTTGCTCGTAAAATTAATGATGCCCTGCAATTACAAGGCAAAACTACCTGGTTTGACCAGGAAAGTATCGCCGCTGGGAGTGATTTTCAGCAAGAAATTTATCGGGGGATTGAACAGTGTGATAATTTTCTGTTTATTATTTCTCCCAGTTCCGTTAATTCTCCCTATTGTGGGGATGAGGTGGAATATGCTAAAAAGTTAAATAAGCGGTTGGTGACTATATTATATCGTCCCGTTGCTGCCGGTGATTTACATCCGATTTTAGCCCAGGTACAGTGGATTAATTTTAGTCAGCATGGAGGCGATTTTTATGCTAATTTTAGTGAGTTAATTAGAACCCTGGATACCGATCGCGAATATGTACATAGCCATAATCAATTGTTGCAACGAGCGATCGCCTGGTATCAGAAAAAGCAAAATCCTGATTTGTTGTTACGGGGCAGCGAATTAGCGATCGCCGAAACTTGGTTAAAATCAGTCCAACGGCAGCAAAAACAACCACCAATCACCAAACTGCATCAAGCGTTTATTAGCAAAAGTCGCCAACAAGAACGTCTAGAAGCCGATCGCTGGAAACAACTGTATATTCAGGCAGAAAAACAACGCATTCGGGCGGAAATTGCCGAAATAAAAGCCCTAAATTCCCTATCCAAAGCCTACTTTTTATCTGACCAGCAACTCAAAGGACTTTTCGCGAGTATTCAAGCAGGTTTCAAATTAAAAAAAACCCGCGTTTCCGACTTTATTCGGCTGCAAACTATTAGCTTTTTACATACATCAATTTATCAAGTAAAAGAGCAAAATTGCTTAAATCACCATTATCAAGAGGTTGCCAGTATTTGCTTTAGTTACGACGGTGAAATTTTAGCCTCAGCCAGTGCGGATCAAACAATTAAAATTTGGCGCAAAGATGGCCAATTATTAACCACCTTAACCGGACATACGGATCGTGTCTGTCAAGTTATATTTCATCCCCAGCCAAATGAACATCAAACCCTCGTATCTGGTGGTCAAGATGGGTTGATTAAATTTTGGACTGTTGATGGGGAATTATTACAAACTATTGAAGGGCATAAACATGGGGTTTTCGGTTTGGCTTTTAGTCCCAATGGTCAAATATTAGCTTCGGTGGGTGCTGATAAAAAAATTAAGCTTTGGCAATCCGATGGAACTTGGATTAGAACTATTAGCGGTCATGGAGATCGAGTGGTGGATGTCACCTTTAGTCCTGATGGTCAAAAAATCGCCACCGCCAGTTATGATGGCACCGTGAGATTGTGGGATTTAAACAGCCGTAAAATGCAGGTTTTTCCCGGTCATTTCGGTGCCGTTTTGTCTGTGAAATTTAGTCCCGATGGTCAATTTTTAGCCTCTGGTGGTCGAGATAAAACGATTATTTTGTGGAATAATGATGGGATTGAACAATTTAGTTTAAAAGGACATCAGGCAACGGTGTTAGATGTCACTTTTAGTGCCGATGGCCAAATCATTGCTTCCGCATCTGCCGATGGCACGGTGAAACTTTGGTCGCGCAAAGGTAAAGAATTACAGACTTTTTTCGGCCATCAAGGGGCGGTTTTTCAAGTAAAATTTAGCCCGATTCGTCCTGATGGGGAAATTTTGGCCTCTGGTTCGGCGGATGGGACGGTGAAACTTTGGCGACGAAATGCCCGTCTTATGCCCTGGGTGCAATTGCCCGTGACTCAAATTACTCAGGTTAGTTTTAGTCGCGATCGCCAATTGTTTGCTACCGCTACCCCCGAAGGGTGGATGCAACTTTGGAACCTTGCCGGAATTGAACAGCAGTCTTTCCCAGGCAGTTTAGAAAGTTTACGCCAAATTTGCATTAGTCCCAAGGGAGATGCGTTCGCGAAGCGTTGCGGATGCATCATTGCTTCTGCGGGAGAAAGTGGGGTGATTAAACTCTGGGATCTGCAAGGGAAACAAACGCAGCCAATTTTTGGCCATGAAACCACCGTAGTGGATTTGGCATTTAGTCCAGACGGCGAAAAACTGGTTTCTGTCAGCGCCGATGGCACTCTAAAATTATGGCAAATCTCCTATATTTATGCTAAAATTAGCCAAACTATCAAAATAAGCGATCGCAGTATTTTACGAGTCCAGTTTAGTCCCAATGGCCAAAACATTGTGGCGGCAAATACTGAGGGCAACCTTTATATTTTTGACGCCAATGGGGGCTTATTAAACAGTTTTTCCGCCCATACTGCCAAAATTTGGGCGCTGGCTGTCAGTCCAGACAGTCAAATGATTGCTTCTGGTAGTGAAGATAAAACCATTAAACTCTGGAATTTAGACGGGAAAATCCAACAAGTTTTCTCTGGACATGGCGATCGCATCGTCGATATTTGCTTTAGTCCCGATGGCAAAATTTTAGCCTCTGGCAGCGAAGATTACACCGTGAGAATTTGGAGTATAGACGGCAAATTTATGCAAGTTTTATCGGGACATCAAAGCAGTATAATCGGCATCCGGTTTAGTCAAGATGGCAAAACTTTAATCTCTGTAAGTAGCGATGGTATGGTAAAATTCTGGAACTTTGATTTAGATGATTTATTAACCCAAGGATGTGATTGGCTGCGAGATTATCTGAAAACTAATCCAGAAGTGGATGAAACAGACCGCCACCTGGGAATGTCATAAATATCATCAATAAAATATCATCAATAAAATATCATCAATAAAATATCATCAATAAAATATCATCAATAAAATATCATCAATGTAGGGTGAGCATTGCCCACCCTACAGAGATCGTAAATCGGTAGTTTATAATACAAAATTTTCTAATTTTTACAAATCCCCTGATATTTTACCACATTTGACAATTATTGCCCAAAAATCAACAACTGTTGACTTCGATCGCCGGTGGTAAATGCTAAAATTGTCAAGGCTATGCGATCGGCATCAATTAAGCATTTCTTAAATATTCAGCAAATTCTTGAATCGGTCTAGTTTCTGCCAGTTGCCAAGAACGGCTCATTGACAAAAACAATCAATAAGTTGCTTTACTAGCGGGAAAAAGATCGAGAAATGCTCAAAAAATTTCAAGGATACAAAGACCTGATTTGATTTGCGAGTGCTATAATCGGGGTAAAGCCTGCAAGCAACGCGCTTTTTTGCTTATGATGAACAATTTTCCCACAAAATCAGTCAAAATTAAGATAGATTGATGAAAGTTGGATAATTTTAGGGAATTTCCAGGATTTAATTTCTCTTAACTTGCTCAATGTAGCTAGTTAAACCGAAAAAACCCATAAACAAATTGGGGTCATTTATAATATAAAGCCAACAAAAATTAACAATACTTAGTCAACCGTTAACAAATATTTAATGAGGTTAGAGTAAACTTAGAGAGTTCACTGTGAGGGATTCATGCGGCTTTTATGGCAAAGCAAAAAAATCAACCAGATTGCCGTCAAGTCACCGACATGAAAATTGTTGAAAAAAAAATTTAATTTTTACCGAAAAATGTCAAGAAGTCTGAAAACAAATATTGATTTCGATAAATCAAAAATTATCGAAGAGTTTTACCGTTGCAAAATAATGGTGCAAAATAATGTTGAAAATATTTCAGAAATCAAGTGATTAGGAGGCTTCCATGCAAGTGAGATTAATCAACTCATTGAGACCAGCCGCAGACCCAGCCCACAATATATTAGGTGATAAACGCCAACCCCTCGATGCGATTTTTGCACCGAAAAATGTGGCGGTAGTAGGCGCTACGGAAACTCCGGGCAGTGTGGGTAGAACCATTTTATGGAACTTAATGAGCAATCCCTTTGGGGGGACAATTTTTCCAGTGAATCCCAAACGCACCAGTGTTTTGGGCATCAAAGCCTATTCCACCATTGCGGAAATCCCTGAACCCGTTGATTTAGCAATTATTGCTACTAAAGCGTCCACGGTTCCGGACATTATTCGCCAATGTGTTGATGCGGGAGTCAATGGGGCGATTATTGTTTCCGCCGGATTTAAAGAAATTGGCGAGGCTGGAGTCAAACTCGAACAAGAAATTCTGGACTATGCTCGTCGAGGAAATCTGCGAATTATTGGCCCCAATTGTCTGGGGGTGATGAACCCATTAACCGGACTCAATGCTACTTTTGCTTCGGCGATCGCCCGTCCGGGAAATGTGGCCTTTATTTCCCAAAGTGGCGCACTCTGTACCTCGATTCTCGACTGGAGTTTTCGGGAAAATGTCGGCTTTAGTGCCTTCGTTTCCATTGGTTCCATGTTAGACGTGGACTGGGGGGATTTGATCTATTATTTCGGCGAAGATCCGCGCACCCAAAGCATCGTCATCTATATGGAATCCGTGGGGGATGCTAGGTCTTTCCTCTCCGCAGCCCGAGAAGTTGCCCTGAGTAAGCCCATCATTGTGATTAAAGCCGGTTGCACCGAACAAGCGGCCAAAGCGGCGGCCTCTCATACGGGGGCGATCGCCGGTAGTGATGCGGTCTTGGATGCGGCCTTCAGACGGTGTGGAGTCCTGCGAGTTCACAGTATTTCCTACCTATTTTACATCACTGAATTGTTGGCCAAACAACCGCCACCGAAAGGCCCACGGCTGACCATTCTCACCAACGCGGGGGGCCCTGGAGTGATTACCACAGACGCTTTAGTTTCTCAAGGCAGCGAACTCACGGAACTTGCCCCAGAAACTATTGAAGCCCTCAATAAAATTCTGCCGCCCCATTGGAGTCATAACAACCCCATCGATATTTTGGGGGATGCGGACCCCGATCGCTATGCCAAAGCGTTAGAAATTGCGGCGAACGACCCCAACACCGATGGCTTATTAGTCATCCTCACCCCGCAGTCCATGACCGAGCCCACCCAAACGGCGGAAAAACTCAAACCATACAGCCGACTGAAAGGCAAGCCGGTTTTAGCCAGTTGGATCGGGGGCACCGAAGTCAGCGCGGGGGCGGAAATTTTGAATCAAGCGGGAATTCCTTGCTTCCCATTCCCGGATATGGCAGCGCGGTTGTTTGACTATATGCGGCGTTATAGCTACAACTTGCAGGGTCTTTATGAAACTCCCATGCGGATTCAAAAAGATGACCAAGCCAACCGATTTTTAGCGGGCAAATTATCGGGGAAAACTGGCACCATTCCCGAAGAAATGACCGGACGGGCTTATGCGGATTTAATTATTAAAACCGCACGAGATACCGGACGCACTACTTTAACCGAATTTGAATCCCAAAAAGTCTTTGCGGCTTATGGCATTCCCACGGTTAAAACCATGATCGGCACCAATGAAGAAAGAGCGGTTGCCGCTGCCGAAGAAATCGGTTATCCCGTCGCCGTGAAACTCTATTCTGACAGCATCACCCATAAAAGTGATGTCAGCGGAGTGCGCTTAAACCTGCATACTCCAGAGGAAGTAATTAGTGCTTATCGGGGCATAAAACAGGCGGTGACAGACAAAGTTGGCGCCGAATATTTTGATGGCGTGACCATTCAGCCGATGATTAAATCTGAGGGTTATGAATTAATTATCGGCAGCATGGTGGATCGGCAATTTGGCCCCGTGATGCTGTTTGGTGCGGGAGGAGTTTTGATTCATGTCCTCGATGATTGCGCGATCGCCTTACCGCCATTAAATACCACTTTGGCACGACGGATGATGGAACAAACCAAAATCCACAAAATCCTCAAAGGGGTACGCGGTCGTCAGCCGATTAACTTAGAAATTCTGGAGCAAATATTAGTCCGCTTTTCTTACTTGTTGGTGGAACAACCTTGGATTAAAGAAACGGATATTAATCCCCTGTTAGTTTCCCACGATGGATTTATTGCCCTGGATGCGCGGATTATTTTACATGACTTAGAAGTCACCGAAGACCAGTTACCAGATTTGGCAATTCGTCCGTACCCTAATCAATATATCACTGAGTGGAAATTGCGTGACAATACCCCAGTGAAAATCCGCCCTATTCTGCCGGAAGATGAACCCTTAGTCCGGGAATTTCACGATCAACTTTCCGAACATAGTCTCTATTTGCGCTATGCCCAAATAATGAAAAAGAGTCGCCTACTCGTCCACGAACGGCTGTCTCGGATGTGCTTTATTGACTACGATCGCGAAATGTCTTTAGTTGTAGAATATCAAAATCTCGAAACCGGCAATACCCAGATTATTGCCATGAGTCGCTTAACCAAAATTACCGGCACCGAGGACTCTGAATTTGCTATGCTAGTGAGCGATCGCTTCCAAGGCAAAGGATTAGGCACCAAACTACTAAGTTTAATGATTGACATTGGTCACGCCGAAAAACATTCAGTGATTCGGGCAGAAATTCTCAGCGATAATTTCATCATGCAACATATCTGCAAAAAACTCGGTTTTCGGATTCACCGTCTCCCAGGAGAAGCAATGATCTCGGCAGATTTGCCCTTACAAATTCATCCGGTGATTTAATATAGCAATTGTCAGAATTATGAAGTACAAAAAAATTTGTCATTCCCGCGTTCGCGGGAATCCAGAAAACTTCTGTACTTCATTCGGACAATAACCACTATATTCGTTGATTGTTGATTGGTGATTGTTGATTGTTGTAGGGTGGGCAAAATTTTGCCCACCCTACTATTTACTGTATGATATAAATTAATATAAACTATCTTTGTGCTCTTTGTGCCTTTGTGGTAAAAAATCCATGACTCAAAATATTCTGATTTGGTATAGAAACGATTTACGCATTCACGACCATGAACCCCTCTATCGGGCAACCCGTCAAAAAAACCCCGCCTCGCAAATTATTCCCGTTTATTGTTTTGACCCCCGACACTTTGGGAAAACCCCTTATGGTTTTCCCAAAACCGGGGCATTTCGCGGCCAATTTTTGTTAGAAAGTGTAGCAGATTTAAGAAACTCTTTAAAAGCGATCGCTTCTAACCTAATTATTCGCACCGGCAAACCGGAAGAAATCTTACCTCAATTAGCCAAAGAATTAAACATCACTGACATCTATTATTCAAAAGAAGTCACCTCAGAAGAAATTGCCGTAGAAACCGCCTTAAAAAAAGCCTTAAAACCATTAGAAATTTCCCTCACCGGCTTTTGGGGACATACTCTGTATCATCCAAATAACCTCCCCTTTTCCATTAGCGAAATTCCCGAAGTATTTACCCAATTTCGTAAAGAAGTAGAAAAAAAAGGCAGCGTCAACCCGACATTTTCCACCCCTAAACAATTACCGCCCTTGCCCAAAATAGAAATAGGCGAACTCCCGGATTTAACGGATTTTGGTCTAGAAAAACCGGAATTTTCTCCCCGGTCTGTCCTGCAATTTAAAGGCGGTGAAACCGAAGCGATCGCCCGATTAAAACAGTATTTTTGGGAAAAAGATTGCTTAAAAATTTATAAAGAAACCCGCAACGGAATGATAGGGGCTGACTACTCCTCTAAATTTTCTCCCTGGTTAGCAATGGGTTGCATTTCCCCTCGTTACATTTATGAGCAAGTCCAAAAATATGAACAGCAACGCATCAAAAACGATTCGACATACTGGCTAGTTTTTGAACTCCTTTGGCGGGATTATTTCCGCTTTATTGGCGCCAAACATGGGAATAAAATATTTTATCTTTGCGGGTTACAAGGAATAGATATTCCTTGGCAAGAAGACTGGGAAAAATTTGATTTATGGCGGCAAGGAATGACCGGATTTCCTCTCGTAGATGCCAATATGAGAGAACTTGCTGCCACCGGATTTATGTCAAATCGCGGACGGCAAAATGTCGCAAGTTTCCTCACCAAAAACTTAGGCATAAATTGGCAAATGGGCGCCGAATGGTTTGAATCGTTATTAATTGACTATGATGTTTGCAGTAACTACGGCAACTGGAATTATACCGCTGGAGTGGGCAATGATGCGCGGGGCTTCCGCTTTTTTAATATTATCAAACAATCCAAAGACTACGATCGCCTCGGAGAATATGTCAAACATTGGTTGCCCGAACTAGCAAAAGTTGCCCCGGATAAAATCCATGAACCCTGGCAACTTTCCCCCGACCAGCAAAAGCGATTTAACGTCATAATTGGCGTTGATTATCCTCAGCCTGTAGTAGATTTATTTAAATCTGCCGATGAGAATAAACGCATCTATGAAGGGGCATTATCCCGGCATGATTCTCGGCGATCAAGTCAAAAACCAGGGAAAAAATCTGGTAATAAATCCGAGGTTTATGCCAAAGTTCCTAAAGCTTTAAAAAGACCAGGTTAACAGAGAAAAGTCCGTTTACTTTATAAACGGACTTTTTTCTGTTTGACGAACAATTTTTTCTACCTACGCCGGGGTCGTAACTCACTATGGGAGCCATAGAATTTTCCCGGAGTCTACATCTCATAATATAGCTCATATTCCTAAGTAGGGTGTAGGGTGGGCAAAAATTTGCCCACCCTACGAATGTTATTTTTGCCCGATCGCCGCATCCGTATAACTAAACCCGATCGCGCTGATTAAAATTTTCTGTATAGTTAGATACGTTTTAGTGGTTTTTCCCTGATTGTCACCATATACTGATATCAAGGCCAATTCGTTGTCAATCATCGGCAAATATACTCATGTGGAAATATCAGAAAATTCGGTTGAAATGGGAAACTTATTGCTTCAAGCTGTTCGGGAAATGGCGGTCTGTACCGTTAACTTGTCCAATGGATCGACCGCATCACAAACATATTTTTTGGAGTTGGTTGGGGAGTTTCTGCGCGATCGCTGCCACATCTTACCTTTCCGTCAAAACCAATTCTCCCTTACTAATGGCTCCCTTTGGGGCTACCAGCGTCTTAATTTTTGGCGTTCCTGACAGCCCTTTGGCGCAACCGCGCAATCTCATTGGGGGTAATCTTTTATCAGCCTTTATTAGCCTCAGCATTTTGCATATTTTCGGTTCTGCTCCCTGGACAATGGGGATGGCTGTAGCTACGGCGATCGGACTGATGCAGCTTACCGGAACGTTACATCCGCCTTCGGGAGCCGTTGCCTTAGTTATTATGATGACAAAGCCTGACTGGGAATTTTTAATCGTGCCAACATTTGAGGGATCGATGATTCTTCTGTTGTGTGCCGTTGTTTTCAATAACCTCGCTGAAGATCGGTCGTATCCTAAACACTGGCTATAGCATTTTTTCGGTTAAGAGAGATAAAAAATGAAGAAATATTAACCTAATTTTCCTAATTTGCCCTTCCCATCCCTGGACTAAAAAAACTGCGAGAAATCTATACTAAGATAGATTCAATTCTCGGACAAATTACTATGCTCACGGTACTTTTGCTGACCATCTCTAATCTATTTATGACTTTTGCCTGGTATGGACACCTCAAGTTTTTGCAAAATCAATCATTATTTTTTGTGATTTTAGCCAGTTGGGGCATCGCTTTTTTTGAATATTGCTTTCAAGTCCCGGCAAATCGGATTGGTTATGGAGAGTTTACCGCCACCCAGTTAAAACTCATCCAAGAAGCTATTTCTATTATGGTGTTTATTGGCTTTGCCGTAATCACTTTGGGTGAAAGTCTGAAATGGAATTATTTGGTTGCCTTTATTTTCATGTTTATCGCGGTTTATTTTGCGGTGGCGATAAAATAAAATCTGTATTTGTAGGGTGTAGGGTGTAGGGTGTAGGGTGTAGGGTGTAGGGTGGGCAAAAATTTGCCCAGCCTAAGAATTTGCGCCCGCAATGCTTGCGCCCCTACGGATTAACTCATGGGATTTTGCAGTTCTTGCTCAATTTCTTCTAAAGTTTGAATCACTAATCGTTTCGCTTGTAATTTCCAGCCCATCTGTTGCACTTTAATAGCAATAAATCCCCCCACTCCCGTCGCAATAAAATCTAACGGCTGAGTCATAGAAATGCCAAATAATAATCCCAGTCCCGCAATGCCCCAAAAAGGTAATGCCACCGTTTGCCGTTGGTGTTCCAGAATGCGACTAAATAAATCTGTGGGCATTTCTTCGATCAGTTGGGCTTTGACTTTCCTTTGTTCCGCGATCGGGACAGAAAGACCAATTTTTCGCCGCAATTTTTCGATTTTTCTGGCGGTGGTGCTGTATTCCGTTAGCTGATCTTCTGCCATCATTACTAGGCGTTCTAACTGTCCCATAATTGTTAATAAATAAGTAAAGTTTGATGTGGTTTTTGACCCCAATTTTGTAGGGGCGAAGCATGACCGCAGGAGAAACCGGGTTTCTGGGACAATGGGCGACCACTTTCGGGGAATCTCTACAAGAAACCCGGTTTCTGAAATTAAGGATCTAATACCGGAATGCTTTGCCCTGACAATGCTAAAATATTACCATATTTAGCTAAATTTTTTTGGAAAAATTCAATGATACTAAAAAAACCCGATCGCCCCCTAGGGAAACTTTCTCCCAGCTTTCTGGCTTTACTATTATTGGTGACATCCTGCACCAGGGCGACCACGGGGGGATCGCCCCTAAATTCCGTATCTTCTGAACCCGTCCGTTCCACCCCGGTAACGGTGACGGAAGCAGGAACCTGGGCATTTACACCGGAACCGGATACTTATAATAATCAAGCCTTATTAGATTTGCGGTTTCTCAATGAAAAAATAGCCGGTGAATCGGGGTTTATTCGCCGATCGCCTGATGGTCGAAATTTTGTCAAAGGGGACGGTGTACCGATTAGATTTTGGGCAGTCAATTCTGATAGTTGGAGAGAAGGTAAAGAAGCGATCGCCGACCAAGCGCGTTTTTTAGCCAAACGAGGGGTTAATTTAGTGCGTTGGCATGGACAAATTCAAGCCAAAAATGAAGAATCAAAACTAACAGATATTGACGAAAAAGCTAGGGATCAACTTTGGCAATTTGTGGCGGGAATGAAACAAGAGGGAATATATATGACCATTTCCCCATACTATGCCATGCCAGTCAAGGCAAAACCCAACTGGGGCATTCCCAGAGATAGTGAATCGATGCAGGGTTTGTTATTTTTTGATCCAGAGTTACAAGCGGCTTATAAAGGATGGCTGCGATCGCTGTTTGAACCAGTCAATCCTTATACAGGAATTGCCTTAAAAGATGACCCGGCTGTGGCCATTATTCAACTGCAAAACGAGGATTCCTTATTATTTTGGACAGTGGAAAGTATTCAAGGTCGCGATCGAGAAATTCTCAGCGGTCAATTTGGCGAATGGTTAAAGCAAAAATATGGTTCTTTAGCCGCAGCCTCAAAAGCATGGAACAACGCCAAAATAGAAAGCGATGACTTTAACAATGGTCGAGTAGGCTTTTATCACATTTGGGAAATGACCCAAGAACAAAAGCCGAACAGTGGTAAAGCCAAACGTTTGGCAGACCAAACCCAGTTTTGGACAGAAACCATGCATAATTTTAATCAGGAAATGGTGCGATTTTTGCGAGAAGAAATCGGCGCCAAACAGTTAATTAATGCCGGTAACTGGAAAACCGCCAATTCTCTGACCCTAAATGATGCCGAACGCTATTCTTATACTCCCAGTGAGGTGATGGGAGTAAATCGTTATTATGATGGCGGCGGTCATTGGGGGGAATCTTCGGGCTGGGCGATCGTGAATGGGGATAAATTTATTAACCGTTCGGTGTTATTTGACCCCAGTTCTTTGCCCACGAATTTAAAACAAGTAGCAGGTTATCCCATGATTATTCCTGAAAGTTCTTGGGTGCCCCCTTTGGGTTATCAGTCAGAAGCGCCTTTTTTAGTCAGTATTTATCAGTCCCTCGGTGGGGTGGATGCTTTCTATTGGTTTTCCATGAAAGAACCCCAATGGCGTCAACCTTCTTCGGCAAATGGCTTTAAGCCGTCCATTGGAAAATGGGTGATTAATACCCCAGAGTTGTTGGGCAATTTTCCCGCTGCGGCGTTAATGTATCGTCAAAATTATATCCAAACAGCGCCAGTGGTGGTGGCCGAAAAGCGATCGCTGGAGGATTTGTGGCAAAGGCGATCGCCCATAATTGGGGAAAATTCCGGCTTTGACCCCAACCGCGACCAAGAAGCCGCTAGATCCCTGGGACAAAACCGGGGATCTGACTCAATTCATCCCCTCGCCTTTTTGGTCGGCCCCGTAGAAGTGACTTATAATGCTGACCCCAGCCAAAGTCAGGCGATGAACTTGGATCAATATATTGATGAAAAAGCCAAAGTGGTGCGATCGCAAACCGGGGAGATCCAGTGGGACTATGGCAAAGGCATTGCCACCTTAAATGCCCCCAAAGCCCAAGGAGTCACCGGCTTTTTGGGACAAATCGGCAACTTTGAATTAGGAGATATCACGATTATTTCTGGCAATAAATACGCCACGGCGATCGCGGTATCAATGGACGATCGACCCATTGCCACCTCTAAAAAAATATTAATTCAAGTAGGAACCGTCGCCCGTCCTCACGGTTGGACAGAAAAAGCCGTCACCTGGGAAGACAAAAACGGTCAGCAATTGCAAGGGTTTGAGGTAATCAGCTACGGTGAGGCCCCGTGGGCGATCGCGGAAAATAACCTAACCATTACCGTCAACAACCCCAAAATTACCAAAGCAACAGTATTAGACATGAACGGGTTAGCCAGAGGGCAAGCAGAACTCCAGCGTCAGGGAAACAAAGTAACATTGCAAATGCCCCCTGACGCCAAATATCTGATTTTAAATTAAAGCGTTTTTCTACTGAATAAACCACAGATATATGTAGGGTTTATGGGGTGTAGGGGCGAAGCATTCTGGGGAAAATCTTAATGGTCAAAACCAAGATTTTTTACCCGTAGGCGAAGCCTTCTCGAAGAGTATGCTTCGCCCTTACCTGCGGTCATGCTTCACCCCTACGAAAATTTGTAATTCATTAATCTGAAAAACCCTGTAAGTCTAAATGCAAAATCAAATAAAAAAACCGGATTTTTCCTCAAAAAAAACCGGTTTTTCGCATCAATCAAACATTAAATTAACCCCCACCGAAGACGCCTTTAGTGAGCATTTTCACCGCCACGTCCACCACTTCTGAATAGCGTAATTCTCCACAGAGAATTTCCACCATTTTTGTGGTGGCAGAGGGTTTCTTCACCCCGACTTTGTAGCTAATTTTCGGCAAGCGGAAAAATGCGCCAGCAATCCGTTGCGCCCAAACCATATCACTGCCCCGTTCTTCTTTCATAATTTCGGTGTATTTTTCCAGGGCGTTGCTGTCACCGGCTAAGGCAGCCGCGATCGCCTCTGCCGCCTTAATCCCACTAAACATAGAAGGGCGAATTCCTTCAGCAGTAAAGGGATCGACCACTGCTGCTGCTTCCCCAGCTAACACCGCATTTTGGGTATGTAAGGTGCGATCGCCATCCCACAAAGCCATCTCTGCCTCATACTGTTTAGCATTAGTTAGATCCAAACCCAAATTAGTGGCATACTTCTGCAAAATTTCCGGCAGATTCTTCACATCTCCACCAATAAAAGCCGCCGTTCCCAAAGAATAGCCATCCGCCTTCGGGAAATTCCAAATAAAACCATTTTTCACTTCCCCAAAATCAAAATTAATCGGCGAATTTTGCACCCCCGTAGTTAAAGGCACCTCAAGGCCCACCGCCAAACGGCGTTTCACCTCTTTCTTAAAGCCCAACAACTTACTCATCGGCCCAGAAGCGCCGTCAGCAGCAATCAAATAACGACCTGTCACCGGCCCCTTACTCGTCGCCACTTCCCAAGCCCCATTCTTAAAGGCCACCCCAGTCACCGCCGTATTATCCCGAACCTCAGCCCCTTGACCCTTCCCTTGGTCGATTAAAAACTGGTCAAACACATCCCGCTTGACCATCCAAATTGGTTCTGCACTCGTCACCTCTAAATCCACCGGGTCTTCATTACTCCAGGTGTAGCGAAGATGCTTCACTTTCAGGGAAATCGCCGGACTAAAATCAAAATCAAACCACTGGGCAACTTGTGGTGACACCGCCCCCCCACAAGGCTTATATCGCGGCAGAGATTCTTTTTCCAGGACTAACACAGAATGTCCTTTCTTCGCCAAATGGTAAGCAGCACTGCCCCCGGCAGGCCCTGCGCCGACAATAATACAATCAAACATCCTTAAATGAGACTCCTCGCTAAACTACACTACAGAAATACATTACGCATCTTACATGGCAAACCAATTGCCGCCTTGTCAATACAAAATTTGTACTGTAAACAAATCGGGAAAAATAGTTTTGCCTTCTCTGTTATATCTGTTGAGATAGCGGTTCGCACCGAACGAGTAGTATTTGTTATTTGTTATTTGTTATTTGTTATTTGTTATTTGTTATTTGTTATTTGTTATTTGTTATTTGTTATTTGTTATTTGTTATTTGTTATTTGTTATTTGTTATTTGTTAACTGTTGACCTTTGTAGGGGCGCAATGCTTGCGCCCCTAAACCCCGCACACCGATGGCGGCCCCCTGCACTATTTACGCATCCCTAATCGATCCTCAAAGATTTTTCTATCCATCTACCGAGTCGGCACGTTGGGCAGTTCACAACAAACTTTATAATGATCGAGATACTTGCAACCGAATATTTTTGATCCATCTGCCGTGCCTTTGGTGAGCTTTTGTCCAGACGCGACCTATCGGGTTTTGACAAAACAGCAAAAATCTCAACTGGGGCGGCAGCCCAAATCTGTCTCAAGGGGAAAAGGCCACAGTTATGTCAATGATTGAAACCAGAACCGAACCCATGATTCTCAACATGGGGCCACACCATCCCTCAATGCACGGGGTGTTGCGGTTAATTGTCACCCTGGATGGTGAGGATGTGGTGGATTGCGAGCCAGTCTTGGGCTATTTGCACCGAGGCATGGAAAAAATCGCCGAAAACCGCACCAACATCATGTTTGTTCCCTACGTCAGCCGCTGGGATTACGCAGCGGGGATGTTTAACGAAGCCGTCACCGTGAATGCACCAGAAAAACTGGCGGACATTCCCGTCCCCAAACGGGCCAGCTATATTCGGGTGATTATGCTGGAGTTAAACCGGATTGCCAATCACTTGCTGTGGTTAGGACCATTTTTGGCGGACGTGGGTGCCCAAACTCCATTTTTCTACATTTTCCGGGAGCGGGAATTCATCTACGATCTGTGGGAAGCCGCCACAGGTCAGCGCTTAATCAACAATAACTATTTCCGCATTGGTGGGGTTGCCGCCGATCTGCCTTATGGTTGGGTGGACAAATGCGAAGATTTTTGTGACTATTTCGACCCCAAAATCGATGAATACGAGCGCCTGATTACCGATAACCCCATTTTCCGTCGTCGGATTGAAGGACTCGGTGTGATTACTCGCGAAGAGGCGATCAACTGGGGACTGTCTGGGCCAATGCTGCGTGCTTCCGGGGTGAAATGGGATCTCCGCAAAGTAGACCACTATGAATGCTACGACGATCTGGACTGGGAAGTGCAATGGGCAAAAGAGGGCGATTGTTTAGCCCGTTATTTTGTGCGGATTGGGGAAATGCGGGAGTCGGTGAAAATTATTCGCCAAGCCCTGAAAAACCTTCCCGGCGGCCCCTACGAAAACTTAGAGGCGAAACGGATGGCAGGGGGGCCAAAATCTGAATGGAGTGATTTTGACTATCAGTTTATGGGTAAGAAAATTGCCCCCACGTTTAAAATTCCCGCTGGCGAACATTATGTGCGGATTGAAAGCGGCAAAGGGGAATTAGGGATCTATATTATCGGTGACGATAATGTGTTCCCCTGGCGGTGGAAGATTCGGGCGGCTGATTTTAATAATCTGCAAATCTTACCGGATTTATTGCGAGGAAATAAGGTGGCCGATATTGTGGCTATTCTCGGTAGTATCGATGTGATTATGGGTTCAGTCGATCGCTAATATATCTGGCTAAAACTTATCAAAAATAGGGACAGTTTATTGTCCCTATTTTTATGATCAATTTTATCGATATTTTTTCGCGATCAGTGAAATAAAATGTTTTACCACAAAGACACAGAGAAGCACAGAGAGAAAGAAGCACAGAGATAAGCACATAGAAAAAATTTCTCCGTGTCCTTTGTGTCTTTGTGGTGAAAAATAAGTAATAATAAGTAATAATTGGTGGGCAATGCCCACCCTACTAATTGATCAAAAAATATGAGTAATCCTAATTTATGTGAAGAAATTGCCCGGAAAATTCAGGCAAGTGAGCAAAAAAGAATTTCTTTTGCTGAGTATATGAATTTAGCGCTGTATCATCCCGCTTATGGTTATTATACGACGGGGGCGGGAAAAATTGGCGCTGGGGGTGATTTTGCGACTTCTCCCCATTTATGCTCGGATTTTGGGGAAATGCTGGCGGAACAGTTTTGGCAAATGTGGCAAATTTTGGGCTGTCCGGTGCGGTTTCAATTGGTAGAAATGGGGGCAGGTCAGGGATTAATTGCGGGAGATGTGCTGGTTTATTTACAGTATAAATATCCCGATTTTTTTCAGTGTTTAGATTATGTTATTATAGAAAATTCTCCGGCGATGCGCCAGTTTCAAGAACAACGGTTAGTTCGGTTTACAGGCGATTTGGCGAATGTCCTCCGCTGGTGTTCTTGGGCAGAAATCGAACCGGATTCAATCATCGGTTGTTGTTTTTCTAATGAATTGGTCGATGCTTTTCCTGTGCATCAATTTGTTATAGATAGAGGGGAATTTAAGGAAATTTATGTGACTATGTCAGAAATTAATGGTGAACTAAATTTTGTGGAGGTATTGGGAGAACTTTCTAACCCAAAAATTGCCGAATATTTTAATGAGTTAGGGTTAAATTTTCTGGGAGTAAAGTACCCGGATGGCTATCGCAGTGAGGTGAATTTAGCGGCGTTAGATTGGTTAAGGGAAGCGAGCCAAAGGTTAAAGCGGGGTTATTTGTTAACCATTGATTATGGCTATGAAGGCGATCGCTATTACGCCCCTTCTCGACATCAGGGAACTTTGCAATGTTATTATCAGCATCGCTACCATGACAATCCCTATATTTTAGTAGGCCAACAGGATATTACTGCCCATGTGAATTTTACCGCCTTGGAGCGTTATGGGCAGCAATGGGGTTTAGAAAATATCGGCTTTACTAAGCAAGGATTATTTTTAATGGCTTTGGGGCTGGGCGATCGCATTGCCGCCATATCCACCACTCCCGGACTGGATATTGTCACCGCATTACAACGGCGAGAAGTGCTGCATCAATTAATTGATCCAATGGGTCTGGGTAATTTTGGCGTCTTAGCACAAAGTAAAGGACTAACGGATCAAGAACGCGACCAAAAATTAACAGGTTTTACCATGCCACCAATGGGAACGTTTTAGGAATAAAGAGGTGTATTGGAGCGGGAGAACCCGCTCCCCCATCCGCCTAAATGGGCACGGCGACCTTTTTTAAGACCGTCATGGGGCCGGTTTCTTTGAGGAGTTGCATTTGTTCGGCGTTGCGAACCAGCAGGGCGCCCGCAAAGCCCAAGGAGTTGATGGAGATGCCGTGAAATTCTTCCTGCGATCGCGGCACAATCAGCATCCATTCCCTTGTTGCCAGTAAATTGTAAGGCCCAGACTGCTGCGGACTTGGCTGATTTTCTTCCGTGAGTAAGCCGACTGCCGATAATAAGGTGCGATAACATTCCAGGGTCGGGGCAGCGGCATCTACGGGGGAATTGACCCAGTTAGGATCCATGCGGGCGAACCCATTGACAAAGGGCAAATCCGCGATTCGCAGGAGCGATCCTGGACTATTGGCTGATGGCAATAGGGGTTCCAGGGGAATTTTGCCTCTGCCTGTCCCTAGGGGCAATGGGACGAGTTGTAAATGCTTATGTTTTTGACTTGCCCCAGCGATTTTGCCGCCGTTATAAAATATCAGTCCATCAAATTCCGCTAAACAAGCCCACATTGCCACAAAATCCGCCCAAGTTAACCAATTTTCCTGGTCTTCAAACTCTCGCGTGACAATCAGCAGGTGATGGTTAACCACATTAAATTTATTCAATAAACATAAGTGGGTCGGAGAAATATCACAGACAAATAAATCTTGCTCATAAGGCAGAAAAGGGTTAAACTCTTTGCCGGTTTTCTGTTGTTTTTTCTGTTGTTTTTTCTTGGCTTTATCTTTGCGGACGAGGTTGGCTAAAATTCTCACGATCCAATCAATGCCCTCTTGATTGATTAACTCGCATTCCGTGGGAATTGATTGCAATGCCCCACAACTTATGGCATAGTTGGTTTGGAATTGAATTTTAGACCATAAACTGCCCGGTTTTAGCAGGATATTTTCTGGACGCAATTCTGGACACAATAATGTTTGTTCAGTCATATTTCAATGTCAGAAATATTGGCGTGAGTTGTACTTGCTTTAATCGCTTATTTAACTAAGTTAATTAATTCAGTAATTATTCCCCCAAAAAAAAGATAATATTACCTTAATTGGATGGATATAAGGTTTAATTAACCATAAGTTAAGAAAGTATTTGATGGCGATTTTAAGATTTTGACGATTCAATTTTAATGGTGTAGCGATCGCACCTGATAAAATATCGGATTTTTTTAACAAAACGTAACAATAAATTTAGTTTCAGGATATCAAGAGCGCTCGGCTTTAAGAGATTTTTTGGCCACAACCATAGAGAGGCAGAGAACCGAGAACAACGACAGAAAAGCCTCGTTTGCTCTGATTGTCCGGGAAAATTATTTGGCCGATAATTAGCGATGAATTAGCGCTTGTCCTGGAGACGATTTATCAACGGAAATAAAGACTGTGTTTAAGAGTTAGCGGCGATCGCCGCCCTCCCATCGGGCGCCCTAAAATCATGGGTGATGGGTGAGAAAAATGTTAAATTTTGGTCATCGGCGCCTGCCCCCGCCTTCGCGGGGGTTGGCATCAGCTTGATTAAGGATATATAATATAAGACATTTTATTTACCGGAACTATATTTTACTTGCCGTATTTTCACGGATCCAGTCAATTTTCTCTTTGACTTTTGAATTCATTCAAGTGAACTGATTAAAATAAAGCTGTGTCTGATCATGTTTCTCCGTTTCTGCTTCAAGATCCCCACGTATTTGAAACCCTATTTAACGCTGCCCTCGATGCGTGGGCGATCGCCGATGATCGAGGTAATTATCTTGATGCTAACCCCGCTGCCTGTCAATTATTCGGATTGCCCCGTTGCAACCTGATCGGTTGTCATCTCAGGGATTTTACCTTCCAAGGGTTTGACTTTGCCTCGGCTTGGCAGCAGTTTCTTGACCAAGGTCAAGACAAGGGGGAATTTCAGTTGATTAGAACCGATGGCCAAGTGTATGAAGTCGAATACACCGCAAAGGCTAAGGTAATCTCCGGTTATCACCTATTAATGTGGCGGGACGTCACCGCCCGCAAACGGGCAGAAGACCGGGTGCAGGTGTTGGAAAATCTCCTGGCACAAACCACCGCTGTCCCACCGCCGTCCCACCCAGACAGCCTGGAGGCGATGCAGAAAACCGATGAAGAACGGTATCGCCTGCAACAAATTGCTCGGCATATCCCTGGGGCGATCTACCAGTTGACGTTGCATCTCGATGGCCGGTCTTGTTTCCCATACTTCAGCGAGGGGTTGCAAGAGATTTATGGGGTCGCACCAGAAGCGGTCAGGGAGGACGCTACCCCCCTTTTGGCCATGATTCATCCCGATGACCTAGCCAGTTTCAAGCGGTCGATTGTTGACTCAGCCACCCACCTCAACCCGTGGCATTGCGAATATCGCATCTGTCATCCCGATGGCCGGTTGTTATGGGCGATCGGTCACGCCACACCCCAGCGAGAACTCGATGGCAGCACTATCTGGTATGGCTATATTCAGGATATTACCGCCCAAAAAGCGACGGATCAAGCGCTGCGGGAAAATCATGTGCGGTTACAACTGGCCCTAGAAGCGGCGAATATTGGCACTTGGGATTGGAACCCGCAAACCAATCAGGTGGCTTTTAGCAAGCAGTGGAAAGCGATGCTGGGCTACAAAGAAGATGAAATTGAAAATCGCCTACCAGTCTGGGAAAGTCTGGTACATCCAGAGGATCTCCAAGAGGCTTATGCAAAGATTGATGCCCACATCCAAGGAAAAACGCCAGTTTATCAGAATGAATATCGGATGCGGTGCAAAGATGCGTCGTATAAATGGATCTTAGACCGAGGGCAAATTATTGAACGCGATGAACAAGGTCAGCCGGTCAGGTTTATCGGCATCCATCACGATATTTCTGAGCGCAAAACGGCGGAACTGGCCTTACGGGAACTGACTCAACAACTCCAAAAAGCTCAGGAAGTGGCTCAGTTGGGTTATACCTATTTTGATATGGCAACCCAAAAAATCACTTGGTCTGAACAGGTTTTCCGCATCTTTGGCCTGAACCCAGACCAAGGAGAACCAACGTTTAAGGAATATCTGAAAAAATTGCACCCGCAAGATCGCACCATTTGGCAACAGAGGTTGACAGAAGCGAGGCAAGGTGTGCCCCAAAGTTTTGACTATCGCGTCTTTCGTCCCGATGGGGAAATGCGCTATGTGAATGCTCGCCTTGAGCTTGAGGTTAGAGATGGTGAAGTGGTGGGGATTTTCGGCACCGAGATGGATATTACCGATCGCAAAACGGCGGAATTAGAACTGGAGCAATTTTTTAGCATTTCCCTGGATTTACTCTGTATTGCTGATGCCGAAGGTCGTTTTCGCCGCCTGAACCGGGCTTGGGAAACTAGCTTGGGCTACACCGTTGAGGAATTGGCAGGTCGGCTTTTTTTAGAGTTTGTCCACCCTGATGATGTTGCCCCCACTCTGGCCAAGATGTCAGATTTAGAGCATGGGGATAGGGTGCTGAAATTTGTGAATCGCTATCGAGCTAAAGATGGCAGTTATCGTTATATTGAATGGCTGGCGAATCCTTGCGGATCGTTAATTTATGCCGCTGCTAGGGATATTACCGATCGCATCCAAACGGAGGCGACCCTGCGAGCGAATGAGGAAAAACTGCGATCGCTGTTTGACCTATCTCCTTTGGGAATTGTGTTAAATGATATGCAGGGTAAATTCACCGAAGCCAACCCAGCCGCTTTGAACATTACCGGCTATACCTTGGCAGAATTAAATCAGTTGAGTTATTGGGATTTAACTCCCTCGGAATACATCCAGCCGCAAAACCGACAAATTCAATTACTCAAGACCATTGGGCGATACGGCCCTTACCAAAAAGAATATATTCGCAAAAACGGCGATCGCGTACCCGTGGAACTGACGGGGATGATAGTCACGGGGGCAGATGGACAGCAATATGTCTGGTCAATTATTGCCGATATTACAGAGCGCAAACAAGCGGAAGCCCAACTGAACGAAATCTCTGAGCGGTTGTCATTATCCCTCAAGTCTGGAGCGATTGGCTGTTGGGAATGGAATATCATCGAAAACACCCTGATTTGGGACGATCGGATGTATGAACTGTATGGGGTCAACCCGGAGTCTAATACCCGATTAGTTTACGAAATTTGGTCAACGGGACTGCATCCCGATGACCGAGAGGCATCGGAAAGTTTAATTCGCCAAACGGTTTTGGGTCAAGCCGAATTTGATACGGAATTTCGGGTGATTCATCCTGATGGCAGCATCCATTTTATTAAAGCCTTTGGTCTGCTGCTGCGAAACCCCGAGGGGAATCCCGAAAAAATGATTGGGGTTAATTTTGAGATTACAGACCGCAAACAGGCTGAAGCCCAGCTACAATCCCTGCTTCAAGAATCCCAAGCCAAAAGCCAAGAACTCCAACTCGCCTATCGGGAACTGCAAGAAACGCAAATTCAGTTAATTCAAGCGGAAAAAATGTCCAGTTTAGGGCAGTTGGTTGCCGGGGTTGCCCATGAAATTAATAACCCAGTAAGCTTTATTTATGGTAACTTAACCCCCACATTAGAATATGCCCAGAGTTTACTAGAACTGATTCAGCTTTACCAAGATTGCTATCCTAATCCAGGGGAAGAAATTACTGATTTCAGCGAAGAAATCGAGTTAGATTTCATTATCGAAGATTTCCCTAAAATCATCGATTCTATGAAAAATGGTGCATCGCGCATTCGGGATATTGTCAAGTCTCTGCGGATCTTCTCTCGCTTAGATGAAGCCGATTTAAAGGAAGTAGACCTGCATGAAAATCTGGACAGCACCCTGGTAATTTTACACAATCGCTTGAATGGTGGAGGGGTAAATGCGGAAATCAAAGTGATTAAAAACTATGGAAAGTTACCTCTGGTTGAATGTTATATTGGCTTGTTAAACCAGGTGTTTATGAATCTGTTGATCAATGGGATTCAAGCCATAGAGGAACGACAAAAATTTGATCTAATTGATCTAAATTATGAGTATGTTGGCATAATTACCATTACCACAGCTATTGATGCCTCTAATTGGGTATCGATTTCAATTAAAGACAATGGGATCGGCATGACTCCAGAGGTGCAAGCGAATATTTTTAATCCCTTTTTTACTACCAAGCCTGTAGGTCAAGGGACCGGCATGGGATTACCTAATAGCTATCAAATTGTCACCAAAAATCACCAAGGAAAGTTAAGTTTCACTTCGGCGATCGGGGTGGGAAGTGAGTTTGTTATTCAGTTACCTTGCCGGTAAGTTTAGGTAAAACCAAGGCTTTTTATCAATGTTAAGGCCAAAGGTTAAGGCCAAAGACAAGAATGGAAGCCGCCTAAAATACCCTATTAAAATAGAATCAGCCAAAAAATTAAAAATAGGCTATCAATTACCATGCAAATAAATTATCAGCAACTAAATTCTAAAATCGATCGCGTAAAACTCTATGCTGCCGGGGCAACGGTGTCGCGGGTGGCTGAGTTAGCTGATAGAAATGAAGTAGTGGAAATTCCCGGTTTACCTTTAGCTTTGGATGATAGTAGCGTGCGAGTCCGGGTGGAAAGCGATTCTGGAAATAGTGCCTTTGCCGCGATCGCCACTGATGTGCGGATTGGTTTAGGGGTTCCCCCGCAGACCGAAACCCAAGCATTTCCCCTAGAGGCAGAGATTTCTACCGCCCGCACGGAGGTGCAACAATTAGAGGAATTGCTGACTGTGATTGACCATGAAATTAAAGTTATTTCTCGAATAGAAATTCCCCAAAGACTGATTGGTGAGGGAGAAAATGCGCCCCCTCCGTCCCCAACGATGATGCGAATGGCGATCGCCAATTATAAGAACCAACAAATACGCGATCGCACCGCAGAACAGCGAGAAATTCGGGAAAAATTACGCCAAGCTCAAGAACATCTCAACGATTTATTAGAGAAACAATCGCGGGCATCTTCTGCCAAAGAAGCCCGACCCCATGAGTTGAGAAAAATCGCCATTATTCGCCTAACTTATCCAGAAATTGACTCAAATCAACCCCTATCCTGCCAACGATTAATCCTAGAATATTTTGTCCCCGGCACTCGTTGGACTCCGACTTATATTTTTCGTTTAGATACAGTTGCCAATACCGCCACAATTGCGATGCGGGCATTAATTTGTCAGAAAACTGGGGAAGACTGGAACGGAGTTTCTCTGGAACTTTCTACAGCGCAACCAATGATGTGGTGTGACTTGCCAGAGTTGCCTTCTTTACGTCTTGGTCGGGCGCAACCAACGCCGCAAAAATCCGGTTGGCGACTTCCTCCAGTGGGGGCAGAATTGTTATTTGAAGATTACGATCGCGATCGGCAAAAACAACCCCTATTCAATGAAGAGGAGGAAGAGGAAGACTCTATCGATCGAGTTTTGGATGATATTTTGGAATCATTGAGTAGCGACTTTAGCAACTCTGATGATTTAGATATGTTGTTCGAGGATTCCATGCCTAGTCAGGATCTAGAGTATGAGCTATTCCCACCACGGGATCCTAGTTATGCCTCCCAGAGATGGGGAATTGTGACTCAAGATAATTTTTCTCCGTTTGTCAATAATTTGGTGGCATCGGGTTATATCGATAGTAATCGGATGAATGAAGCTCTCAAACAAAGTCGGCAGCTACAAAAGCCCCTGCCCGAAGTCCTCGAAAACATGACGAACAGAAAACTTTCTCCCAAATGGCTTCGCTTGTACAAACTTCAGCGACTCTTTGAATTAAAGGCGATCTATGCGGTCGAATCCTTGGATCTTGAATCAGCAGAAATTCCCGCAGAACAGATCGTCGATCTAATGGAAAATCTAATTCCCATTCAAACCTGTCGTCTGCATCGCATTCTTCCTCTATATAAAACAAAAGCAAATCCCCCCTCCCTGGTTGTGGGCATGGTAGATCCAGATAAGCTCGATGCGCTTGACGATCTTAAGCGAATGTTGAAACCCCATTCTCTGGGATTTCAGCGTCGGGTAATTACTCTAGAAGACTACCAGCATTTTTTGAATCTATACTTACAGGAAAAACAAGCGGAAGAAGCCGCCCGCAAGAAGCAGAAGCAAGATAAAGCCAATCAAATCGATCTCTGCCTCGATCCGAATGCCTTCGCCAGTGTGGGGCTTCAGGAAGTGGGGATTATGACCGATGATAATTTCGACGATCTGGAGCTTCAGGAAGCGGGGATTACTACCGATGATGATCTCGACGATCTGGAGCTTGTCGATCTCTGCCTCGATCCGAATGCCTTCGCCAGTGTGGGGCTTCAGGAAGCTGACGTTGAGGATCAAGATGACATGGACCTCAATAAATCTTTGCAAGGCGGATATTCACCACCAGTTGTTAAGACTATTAATCAAATATTAGCTAAAGCTGTGAGCGACCGTGTATCTGACATTCACGTCGAACCTCAACAAGAAGGTGTCCGGGTGCTGATGCGTAAAGATGGGGTGCTTAAAGAAGTCTATCAGCTACCATTAGAATTCCGAAGTCCTTTGGTAGCTCGCTTTAAAATTATTGCTGATTTGGACATAGCCCAACACCAACAAATACAAGAGGGTCAGTTCCAGCGGATATTTCAGGGAGAGACTATGTATTTCGCGCTCTGTTGTTTACCTACTCAGTTTGGAGAAAAAATTATTATCCAAATTTGTAAAAACTTTAATTCCGTCAAATCACTGATTAACTTCGATAAAAACTTAAGCCTTATTTTAGCATACAATATGATGGAAATCGGAGCAGAGGATGACATAGAAAAACGCGGCAAATTATCTATACTGCCACCGCAAAAAACATATCTAGAAATTCTCAAACGCCAGGAAGTTGATGTTAACTTCAATGTTATGTTCACTGTACAAGAGGCCATAATTAAAGCCAAAGAATGCCTAAATCAGCCTTTACCTTTTGGCGGCGTTGACGTGCGAGAACTTGCCGGTTACTTTGATTATGTTTATCGAGGTGAAGGTCGGGTGGATGTGCCGTCAGATGGAGAATTTCATTCCGTAGCTTTGACAGCGAAAAATACAAAAATCGGGATGTATTATGTCACCGTCCCTCGCAAGGGTAATCATGTTTTCCGTATTGCCAGACTCCTTAACCCCTTGGCATCTCCCCTGTTAAACGGACTTGTGGATGTCTATCTCAATGGCGAATATCTGTTATCGACTCAGATTAAAACTGTACCGCCGAAAGGAGAACTGGATTTAGGGTTAGGAGTTGAACAATCAATCAAGGTTGCCCGCAATACAAGTTATAGAGAAAATTGGTCGGGTCATATTTTAGTGGGGCTGAATGAATTCCACCATGAGATTAAAATAGACCTGGCGAATAATTTATCCAAACCGGCAAAAATAGAAGTCCGTGAACGGATACCGATTCCGGCAAAAAACGCTAAAGTGGATATTATTATTGATGCGGTTTCTCCTCCTTGGAAAAAGTACGACCAAACAGAACGAAATTTACCGATTGCAGGGGGGTATCATTGGTGGGTAAACCTCTCGCCAGGAGAAGAGAAAACTCTGTCAGTAGCATATATAGTGAAAACCGCAACGGATCAAGCGTTAATTGGTGGCAACCGCCGGGAGGAATAAGGCTATGTTGTAGGTTGGGTTTCGTTCCTCAACCCAACCTTACCAAAATTTTTGTTTCACCAAATTCCAACAAACCTACAGAAGATATTTTTGATCTAACCAAATAATCAAGTATGGAAACCAGCTTAAAAGAGATTAAAAATTTAACCCTAGATGCACCAGTTGCTACGGTGACATTGTTAGAAGACCGGGCTTTAGTTCAGCGTATGGGGAAAATAAACTTAACCCCTGGTTTGTGGCGAGTTAAGGTGGAAAATGTTTCACCAATTATGGCGAATAAATCGCTACGGGCAGAATTTTCTGGAGACTATCCTAATGCCAGAATTGATGATGTGCGAGTCCGTCGGGAAATGATTGTTAAAGCAGCGGAAAAACCAGCAGAAATTCAGCGGTTAGAAGCGGAGTTGCGATCGCTTACCCAAGAGGTGACAAATATCGTCGCAGACCGGCAGCAAAATGATAAATTTGCCCAGGAAATCAACAAAGTTCTTAATCTGGGGATTTCTGAGTGGATGCAAGATGCGATTTGGGGCAATTTTGACCTGAGTAGTGGGCAGGAACAAATCAAAACTCTATTTCAGGAATTGCGCGATCGCCGCTTGGAAGGTTTCAACAGCGATCGGATTTGCAGCGAAATCCAACAGCAAATCGACGATTTAAAGCATCGCCTTGCCAGCTTATCCCGACCGGATCGGGTCTATATTACTTACCTGGAAATAGACTTAATGATTCCCACAGAGGGCGACTATGAAATTGCCATAGATTATGTAGTTCCTAATGCTTTATGGCGTCCGTGGCACCAAGCCCGGTTATTATTAGGAGAACAGCCTAAACTGATCTTTAAATGTGATGGCTGCGTCTGGCAAAGAACGGGGGAAGATTGGGAAAATGTAGATTTAATATTTTCCACCGCCCGACCCTCTCTCGGTAGCGACCCACCCCTATTAACCGATGATGAGTTAAGTCTGCAAGAAATAGAGAAGAAAATTATTGTCGAAACACGCGATCGCACCATAGAAAAACCCGGATTAGGCAGTGAACCTAGCCCCGATACTATCACCGTACCAGGGGTGGATGATGGGGGAAAAGTCCGCATATTGCGATCGGGCACTAAAGCCACCATTCCCTCTGATGGTCGTCCCTATCGTGTCCCCTTATTTACCTTTGAATCCGAAGCAAAAATCGAATATATATTAATGCCAGAAATCGTCCCGCAAGTCGTCCTCAAAAGCGAACAAATTAATCGCGCCGATTTTCCGATTTTAGCCGGCCCCGTAGACTTATTACGCACCACAGAATTAATCGGCAAAACCTCTGTGGGATTCATTGCCCCAGGGGAAAAATTTGCCCTGGGGTGGGGGCCAGATGCCGCCATGCGAGTGCAACGCACTCAAACCAAAAAATCAGAAAAAAACGCCATTACTCGTTGGAAAAGTATCACCACCACCACTCAGCTATTTTTATCCAATATTGGCGCAGAAACTAGAGCGATTAAAACCACTGAACGGGTGCCCGTCTCAGAATTAGAAAAAGTCAAGATAGAGGTAATTAAGGATAAAACCACCGAGCAAATCACCGCCGATGAAAATGGTTTTTGTCATTGGACATTGACCTTAGCCCCTTATACGCAAAAAGAGGTTATGTTGACCTATAAAATATCCTCAGCCCCCGATGTTGAGGGGATTTAATCTTCTGCTTGGTTATTAGTTATTGGTTATTGATTATTGGTGATTTGGAAAAAACACTAATAAATCATAACCAATAACCAATAAGCACTAACGATAGATTGGCAATCATATATGAAAAACTCAACCGGAGATCCGAAAATTCCATCAAGCTAATCAGCCTGTGATTTGACAATTCCTTCTAATTTTTCCAGCGGTGGAAGATATTTCAAAGCATTCTGAAAAGCTTCTGTATTTTCAAACAAATCTTGCAAAGTTAATAGATGAATCACAACCTGATGAATATCTGGATGACCATAAAGACGTTCTTTGAATGTTTCTTTATAGCCCACTCCAGATAACATAATACTTACATCTGCTTGATGATATTTGATATCTGAGTAATATTTACGAGCTTCATCTTTATCTAAAGGTTTACTGCTTAATTTAGATTGAAAATGAATGTTTTTGCCTTCAAAGTAAGTTGAACCATCAACACCGTCGTCCGGTCCTTCTGACCCTGGTGTTAGATTAAGGCAATCTGCAAACTTTTGACCAAGCCTCTGCTTGGAATCATTTTCAGCTTGCAGAATCCCTTTGATCAGATAGTAGGTTGTTGGATCTCTGAACATTTTTCAATTTTTATCTCAATTAGAGCTTTTTTTTCTAAGATTCAAATTCTTTTCATATAAAACTTTAATACCCGCAACAGCATATTTGGCGGCCTCCTCTACTTCTTGCACCCCTGAGTCTTTAAGTTTACTTAATGTTTCCGCATTGAGCAGCAGGTCATAACCAATAGACCCTAACCGCTTGGGATAATATTGCAAATCTTTTGCCTCAACTCCTTTTTCTTTAGAGAAAAAAATGATGTATTGTATGCAAGAATTCAGCATAGTTCTCACAGAAACACCAAATACGTCACAATACTGTTCTACTTTCTGTTTTTGATCTTCAGATAGATAAACTTTTACCGATGACTCATTCAGACCGGAATCACGTTTATGTAAGCCAGAAGAAACTAAATAGTCTACGGCTCCATTTTCTCTAGCTGATTGTTCTCGATAAATTTTGGTTGTCATCATAACCTCCTATTTTACACATAAACTAACTGAGAAGCGAGCTAAAATATTCCTGCAAATTTTCCAAACCTGGATAAGTCCAAATCAGCTTTCCCTCATCCAAAGCCCTATCTACTTCTTTGTTTAAGTTTTTCATCCGATTTGCTAGATTGTAGTTACTTGGCAAGCGTGATATACTTTGCATTTTTTCATTAATCTTTTGTTTATATGATCCTAGTGGTACAATTGCAACTTCAGGAGTAAAACCGGCAAATTCCTCTAATTTTGAAATTACTGGTAAAGTGTCAGATAAACCTTCAATTGCCCAAGGATGCTGGCTAACAGGGATCAACACAACGTCAGGGTAGTTATCGACTATAACTTTAACTGTGTCAGGTAAAGGTGTACTCATATCCAGAATAATGTGATCGTAAGTTTGAGTATCCGCTATGCGTCGAATTGGCTCCCGATCGGGATTCCAAATAATTGATAATTGGTTGCTATGCTCTTTCAGTTGCAAAGGTGTCTGCGCCTTGCTACGAAAATAAAAAAGCCAAGCATTTCTTTGTGTGTCGCAATCAATTAGAAGAATACGACCTAGCTGAGTTGCCAGAAAACCTGCCAAGTGAACTGCCAATGTTGTTTTTCCAGCACCTCCTTTATGTTGAGTGCAAAGAATAATACTCAATTTAGTCTCCTGATGATAAAGCTATAGGAATTTGTTCTATTTTACTTGTTCTCGTTGGCATCTGCAAACCCGCCCAATTTATTCCATGAAAATTTGACTTGACTATTAATTCGGTGTTACTTCAAAGCTTAATTAATTAATATTTTTTATCTGTTACTTGTTATCTGCTACATAGTTTTTTGCAACCAATAACGAATAACCAATAACGAATAACCAATGACAAAAAATAACCTATTTAATCCCTGAATAGCGTAAGCTATAATCACCAAAGAATTTTGCTGGTTGCCCAATGAATTTAACTAAACTAAAACTGCCCAAAATTTTAGCTCAAACGAACCGCCCTAGCCTAGATTTCCTGTTTATGTGGGTGGGGTTAATCATTACCCTATTCTTTGTAATGATTGCGTTATTTTCCCCATTATTTCAATCTTGGGGATGGTTACAAGACCCGACAGAATTTTTGAGTAATCCCATTCATCAGCCCCCATCATTTGATTATTTATTTGGCACAAATCGCCTGGGTTATGATGTGTTTTCCCGCACTTTAATGGCGAGTAGAGTGGCGTGGCAAGTGGTGATTTTAGCGACGGCTTTAAGTATGTTAATTGGGGTGCCTTTGGGGATGCTGAGTGGTTATCTTGGTGGTCGCGTCGATCGCATCTTATTGTTTATCATGGATACCATTTACACTCTGCCCGGGTTATTATTATCAATTACCCTGGCATTTGTGGTAGGCAAAGGGGTTTTTAATGCCGCGATCGCTTTAAGTATTTCCTATATTCCCCAATATTATCGGGTAGTCAGAAATCACACGGTAAGCGTAAAAACCGAACTATTTATTGAAGCGGCCCAAGCAATGGGAGCAAGTTCTTGGACAGTGCTTTCCCGTTATCTATTTCTCAACGTGATTCAAAGTGTTCCTGTATTATTTACCCTGAATGCTGCCGATGCAATTTTAGTCCTCGGTGGTTTAGGGTTTTTAGGATTAGGTGTTCCCGAAGAAGTTCCCGAATGGGGTCACGATTTGCGCCAAGCATTAGAAGCACTACCCACGGGCATTTGGTGGACTGCTTTTTTCCCCGGTTGTACTATGACTTTCATGGTGGTGGGCTTATCTTTATTTGGCGAAGGATTGAATCAATTTGTCAATCCCAAATTAAGAAACCGCAGTTAAAACTTGAGAAATTGAGCAGATTAACTAATGTCAAATAAAATCGGCATTGTGGTGGTAGGAGTGGGTCGCTGGGGCGTTCATTTGGTGCGCCAATTTTACCAAAATCCCCTAACAAAGGTAGTGGCAATAGTAGACCAAAACCCGGAAAGATTGCCAGCGGTTCAGCAGCAATTTAATTTAGATTTATCATCAGTGGTTTTGGCCAAAGATTGGGCAGAGGTGCGAGAACTGCCCGGAATTCAAGCGGTGGCGATCGCCACTCCTGCTTCTACTCACTATTGTTTAATTAAAGATGCCTTAAATCAGGGCTATCATGTATTAGCAGAAAAACCCTTAACCCTCGATCCGCAAGAATGTCTGGAACTTAGCCATTTAGCCGAACAAAAACAGCGGCAATTAATGGTCGATCATACTTATTTATTTCATCCGGCAGTTCAACGGGGCAAAGAGGCGATCGCGGCTTTGGGAAAATTGCGTTATGGGTACGCTGCCCGAACTCACTTAGGCCCAGTGCGATCGGATGTTGATGCCCTCTGGGATTTAGCTATTCACGACATCTGTATCTTCAACTTTTGGCTAGGAGAAACACCGATTCAGGTGCAAGCAACGGGCAAAATTTGGTTAGAAAGATCGGGAAATTCTGCTAACAGCAACATTTCTCAAGAAATAACCACAGAAAATAAATTATTTACCCAAGGTTTAGCGGATTTTGTCACCGTAAACCTGACCTATCCTAGTGGGTTTGAAGCCCGGATTCATCTGTGCTGGTGTAATCCTGACAAGCAAAGGCGTCTCTGTGTGGCTGGCAGTCAAGGCACTTTAATTTTTGATGAAATGTCACCGAATGCTCCCTTAATGATTCAGCATGGTTTCTTAGAACGAAATAACGAAACATGGCAACCTGTGGGGCAAAAATCTGAGGTAATTGCTGTGTCCCCTGGAGAACCTTTACGCTTAGTGTGCGATCGCTTTCTTGACCTCGTAATAAATCCCAATCAACCCAGCAAAAATCAGCCCATTTCCTCTGGCTGGTTAGGAGCAGAATTAGTGCAAATTATCACCGCTTTAAGTAAATCCTTAAATCAAGGAGGAATCCCAATTAAAATACCAAGGTGAATTATCAATAGTTACCCTGAATATTTACCCTGAATCCTGTAGCATCCTGTAGGTGGGCATTGCCCACCCTACATAATAATTATTATTATGCTTTCTCAAATAAAGGTGGTTCAGGATGATGGGTTGGTTTAACGGGAATTTCTATAATCAACTCTGTTCCTTCCCCAGGAGCAGAAATCACGTCTAATCTACCAGAGTGTTTTTCCACCACAATCTGATAGCTAACCGATAACCCTAAACCCGTGCCCTTGCCCACAGGTTTAGTGGTAAAAAACGGCTCAAAAAGACGCTTTTGCACCGTTTCCTCAATCCCTCGACCATTATCAATAATGGAAATTCTGACATAGTTTTTTACCCCTTCTGAATCCTCAGTAGTTTCTAACTGGGAATTATCAACAGTAAAAGCGCGGGTTTTAATCGTAATTAATTGGGGTGGTTCTTTATTTTCTAGAGCATCTAACGCATTATTTAGTAAATTCATAAAGACCTGGTTTAGCAAACTAGGGTAACATTCCACCTTGGGCAAATTCCCATAGTCTTTATAGACTTCAATGTTGGGTTTGCCTAATTTGCCTTTGAGCCGATGTTGTAAAATCATTAATGTACTTTCCAGTCCTTCATGCAGATCGACTTCCTTAATGGCAGCCTCATCGAGGCGAGAAAAATTGCGTAAAGATTGTACAATCTGGCGGATTCGTTCTGCCCCAGCCTGCATAGAATGCAAAATTTTATGTAAATCATTCGCCAAAAAATCTAACTCAATTTCTTCGATTATTTGTTCAATTTCTTGGCTAGGATTGGGATAAGTATTTTGATAAATATTCAGTAGCTTCAGCAGATCCGTAATATAAGTGCTGGCGTGAGTGATATTGCCATAAATAAAATTAATTGGGTTATTAATTTCATGGGCGATTCCGGCCACAAGCTGACCTAACCCAGACATTTTTTCCATTTGAATTAGTTTGGCTTGAGTTTTTTGTAGTTTCTCAATAGCGATTTCTAGTTGACGTGCTTGTTCTCGCGATTGGGCTTCTGATTTTCGCAGTGCAGTTTCTACTTCCTGCTGATGCAATATCTCTTTTTTTAGCTGTTCATTAACTACTTTTAAATCAGCGGTGCATTCTGCTACATAGCTTTCTAAATTTTTTTGGATAGTTTCTAATGTAGTCTCGGCCTTTCTGCGTTTGGCAATTTCTGCTTGTAACTCTGTATTCTTTCTATTTACTGCTTCGGTTTTTGATTCTAGGTTTTGTTGCAGTTGTGCGATTGTCTGATACATTTCGGCAGGGTCTAAGGTTTTTAGCCAGCTTGTTCGATCAATTACTCCCATAAATTCTCCCTGATCGCTAGAAACTACTAAGGCTGAAGTTTGCCATTGTCCCATAGATTTTTGAGCCGACCATAAAGACGCTGCGACACCGATCGCCGGTAAAGGATGATCGATGACAGATTTCGCTTTTATAGTCGATAAATCTAGGCCAATTGCCCAATAATTCACGATATCTTGGTCAGTGACAATGCCCAGGGGCGTGGGGATATGTTCTGGTTGGGCGATCGCTTCTCTTTGAGCATTTAACTCCTCAAAAATTAACACATAACTTCCCTGATTTTGCCGCATAAGCTGGGCAATTTTTGCTAAAGAATCGCTCAACAAAGCTGGAATCACTTTTTGATTTAATACATTTTTCAACGAGTGCCATTTTAGCCAATTTTCACCAGATTCAAGAGATTCAAGTTGTTGAACAATCTTAGAGGGAGCGATCGCCCCTAAAAAAAACCCGCTGGTGTCAGACACTAATATGGGATAAATCCCCGACTGCCGCCAAAGATTAGCAATCGAGAAAATATCCTCAGCTTGCGCTTGATAAAGCGTGAGTAAATTTGGGTTCATTACATCAACAACCGTGAAATTTGTACCTGGTTTCTTCTCTGCGATCGCTTGGAGAATATCTGGGACGGTGACAATCCCTAAAATATCTGATATTTTTAGCATATTTTCAGTATTTAGAGTCGGGTTATATGCATCGGCGCTGATAGCAGATTCGGAAACTACCAACATATAACCCGATGCCATATTAGCCCCAGGGTAATCGGGTAATTCTGGGTAATTTTTTGATGCAAACAGAGGACAGCTTGCATTTAAGTGGCTGATTTCCTCGCTAATTTCCCGGACAGAAATGTTCGGTGTCACAAATTGAGGATGGCGATCGAGAGCAGATTTTAGAAAGGTAGGATTAATTAATGATGTTTGATTTGACATTTAAATTAGCTAGATAAAAAATAACCAAAAATAACCAAAAACAACCAGAATAATCGCAAGCAAAATTTTAATCAATAATCAAATAATTAACAAAAATTATTCAGGTTAATACAGGGAAAATTTACCCATTTTAGATAGGAAAATGATGGCAGATTGATCGATAATTTTTTTTGCAAAAATCAAAAAAGAATAAAAAACTGATTAATTTTGCGCTTGCCCAGTAAATTTTCGTCCCAGTCATCTTAATTGAGTTTACCCTAGCACGAGAGGCGGATAAAATTTTAACATTAATGTTTTAAGATTAATGTTAAAAAATTAATGTAGGCAATCCATTCAGCGATCGCCAATTTTCTGGATCGTCTCGTCAACCTCCCTTCGTCAACCTCCCCTGAAGGATCAAACAGATGCCTTTTGCTTCAAGGCTTCAGTAGGGCGTCAGTAAGGCTTCAGTCTACGGTAAACCACACCTGACATCATTGCCACAGAGAGGCACCATTGATTACAATAGAGATTACAATAGAAATAAAACAGATATTGTAATCCGTTGTTGATTACCCAGGATAAAATGCCAGAATCCTACAGCCAAGAAGATGTACAGCAAATTCTCCAATTAGCGATCGCCAAAAGAGCGATCGATGGAGATTTTTCTCGCGTTCAACTCCTAGAAATGGCCGATGAACTAGGAATCTCCCCAGAAAATCTTCAGCAAGCCGAAGCACAATGGCTGGCGAAACAAGATGAATTTAAGGAACGTCAGCAATTTGATATATACCGACGCAATCAATTAAAACAAAATTTCGTGCGTTATCTCATTGTCAACGTTTTTCTCATTCTGCTAAACCTGGTTCTATTTAAATCAGCTAACTTTGGTCTAACCATTGCGCTAGTTTGGGGATTAATTCTCGCTTTAAAGACTTGGAAAAATTATGAAATAAATTCAGAAGAGTATGAAATGAATTTCCAGAAATGGAGGCTGAAAAAACAAATTGGTGAATCTATCAATCTAGTGGTTGATAAATTATTTCACCCTAAATCATCAAGTTAAATTTGCCGAATAGCGTTGTCAAACCCACTGACAACGCTGATTTTTTTCCCAGGAATCAGCCATGAAATCGAGAGTTTAGGCTATGACTTGCCTCGGTAGGTTGCCTCCCTGTCAGACCTGTTTGACGCCACTCAAATCAGCGAGTTACTCAAAAAAAATTTAACTAGGTCCCTGATTTAGGATATAAGAATAAACCAGTCTCTTTACCAACAAATCAAACGTTTAATGTTTTATCGAATAATTTGATGTAAAAACAGTAAAATTTTTGAATAAATTGATTTGTTTTTGTTTAGATTAATTTAATTTTTAATTATTGCTGCTATTAAAAATTAAAAATTTAGATATTTTTTTAATTGTAAAATAAAAAAATATCTACAATCTGTGAATCAATATTTTAATTATTGATCACACTTAAATTAATTTCAAAAATTTTTTAAAATATCGATTCATGGCTATTTCGTCAAGCATTGAGTGGTTAAATAGCGTTAATAACCATATAAAAACTGCTCCAGATATTATTTTAATGGATATTACTATGCGGGATATGAAGTGTGTCTTAAACTCAATCAAGTCTAATCAAACAACTTGTGAAATTACCATAATTTTTATTAGAGATGTATCATGTATCGGCTAAAATAAAAGCCTTTGATGTGGGCTGGGCGGTGCCGACTATATTACTAAGCCTTTTAAAAGCCAATTTAAGCACGGCTAGAAAATCAAATTAAGATTAGGCAATTACAGCAACAACTGACATTGCAAAATATTCAATTGCAAAAAATTGCCGAACGAGAAAAACTTTTGGGTCAGATATCTCAGCGGATTCGTCAATCTTTAGATTTGACAGAGATTCTCTCAACGGCAGTTAGAGAAGTGCGAGAATTTTTGCAAGTAGATTGCGTAGCGATCGCACGGTTAAATCCTGATCGAAAACAATTGTCCAAGAATCTTTGGTAGACCAAGGGTTATCAATTTTAAATTTAAAGATTACCGATATTTTCAGGAGGCTTATATTCAGCGATCGCCTGACATTCAGATGATTTCAGATATTCAGCAATCTAGTCTGTCACTTCCTTTGATTTCATTCTGGACTGGACTTGCGCTCTCATTTAGTGGTGCCAATTTTTCAACAAACTGTCAGCATTTCTGAAGAAAATAAGGAGCCATACACCGATAATCTGAAAGAAGATTCTCTAAATTCAGAAGTTTACGGACTGCTGATTGCCGATGATTGTACTCAGGTGCGTCAATGGCACCCCTCAGAAGTGGATTTATTAACCCAATTATCGATTCAAATTGGTATGGCTTGGCAACAAATTCAAATGAAAAGTTGCGCTATCAGCAAGAAAATACGGAGACGCTGTTGTTAAATATTTCGCCAAAATTAATTGCTCAACGGCTGAAACAAAATCCGGGGCTTATTGCCGATAACTTTGAATCGGTGACAGTGATGTTTGCAAATATTGTGGGATTTACTAATTTATCCGCGCAAATTTATGCTCTGGAGTTAGTCAAGTTATTGAATGAAATTTTTTCTAGGTTTGATGCCTTAGCCCAACGACATAAGTTGGAAAAAATTAAAACCATTGGGCTCTTTAGGACTTATGGTGATAAGTTTATCTAATTTAATATGAGTATTTGCATAAAATTAAAAGGTGAAATTAATATACATGAACGCTTCTAGCTTCTCATGTTGAAAAAAAGAGTCTTATAAGTCCGCCAAATCCTGAAAAAATCATTAAGTTTAGTTACCAGGCTCAAAGTTAAGCCCTAAACTGATAAAATTTAGCTGTTTTGTGAAACTAACCCTTTCACCCTAAAAATTTTTGAGCTTAGGTTTATGGAAAATCATCTCAATGTAATACTGGGCTTACCTGAAGTGAATTTAACAAGCCCATAATTTGCATATTACCCTGGGCAAAAAGATTAATATCTCCTCCTTGGGTGACGATTCGGTCAATGATTAATTGGCCGCCTGAGTTAATAATCACCGGCCACCCTGGAGTGGAAATCTGACTCACAGAAATATCACGATTAAGTTGCTCGGAGTCAGAGAGAAACGCGGTGTTTACCACGGTCAAATCAGGGGGAATGTTCGCCGGATTACTCAGACTAGAAACGCCGGATCTTAAAATTAATGCTGGGGAATTGGCCAAGATTTCCGCATCAGGATCCGGAGAACCGGATAAAGTCACATCTGGGTTAGTAATGATGATATTCCCGGCATCAATTCCTCCCGTGGCTTCTACTTTTAAGGAAACCCCAGTATATTCATCAAAACTCACATTACCATCAGCACTAATAATTGGGTCATAATAACTGATAAAATCACCGAAATCGCCTGCTACAGTACGAATAAAGAAATTGCCCTCCGTGGCAAAATGAGCATCGGTGGCAATATTTCCCCCACTAATTAAGGTAATATCACCCCCTGCCTGAAAAGTTGCGCCTTGGTTGACAGAATTCAGGGCGAAAATATCAATTTTTTGCAGTCCAGTTAGATTCATATTTGCGCCTGCGATCGCGGAAAATGGGTTTTGACTATCCCGAACAATCAGCGTATTTTTCGCCAATAAATTTAAATCTTGGCTAGTTTGGATTTCAATCCCGAATAAACTTAAATTATTAGCAGCGGATAAACTAGCATTTCCTGAGATAATTGTTGCCGATTGATTTGATTGATTTGTGGGGTGAAGCACCACATCCCCATTGCGTATCCCCAAGGCAGAACCGGATAAAACTACTTGCCCCGCTTCATTGACTGTCACCTGGTTGGCATCAATAATATTGCCACCCCCGGTTAATAATTCATGGAGAGAAAGTGGATTAAAAGCCTCAGTTTTTAAATTGGATAAACTCACTTCTAAACTAAGTAAATGTCCGGGCCGACTAATCCGCAAAATACTTTCCCCTGGAACCGCAGTAATAATCAGATTCCCTTGGGGGGCAGCGCTCGACCCGGTACTGAGTATGGCGCTGCAAATTAAAGATAAAGATTGTCCCGATCGCACCGCTAAATCGGCAAAATTAATCAGACTCCCTGGCTGAATATTGTCAAAAGAAAAATAAATCAAATTCCCGACTAATGTGGTATAATTATTATTGCCGAATACTTGCAATATTCCGGCATCAAAGCCTAAACTGGTGGCAGTGGTGGCGGTAAAATCACCGAGGACATTTAAGGCAGCATTTTGACCAAATACTATGCCTGCCGGATTGAGCAAAAAGAGGTTAGAATTTCCACCATTAACTTGAATTAAACCATTAATTAACGATGGATTACCCCCAGAAATTCGTCCGAGAATATTGACAATTTCTGGACGCGATAAAAAGTTGGCAATTTGTCCATCACTCAGTCCAAATTCTTGGAAATTGTGAAATAAATTTGCCCCATCTCCAGAAGTTTTACCCCCGGTAATGTTAATCTGATTTCCCTCAGTAGTGACAACAGTTCCCGTCCCGTCTGTTGCTGGGGTAATTGTTTGGGCAAAGACTAGACCCTTATTGACTCCTAGGGTCAGGAAAAAGACTACGAGGAATAAGGAATAAAAGGGGGATGTGGTTGGCAACTAGCGAAGACCCTCAAAATTAGTAATTTTTCTTTTCATTATACAAATACCTGATTAACTAAACAATACGCCCAAATCAAAAATTTTTTGGTTCGTAGAGTACACCCCACTTTTTTCTCTGTGTCCTCTGTGTCTCTGTGGTTTATTCATTGGTTTTTTTTCACCACAGAGACACAAATAGTCACAGAGAGGAGATAATTTTGACCAAAAACCACCGATTATTGCATAATATCTCCTCTTAATAAAAAAATCTTAAAATTCTCTCAAAGCCCTGCGCCCTCGCAAAAGGGCTTGGGGTGAGGGCGATTTGAAAGTGGTATCAGATGGATTTAATTAGATTGATTCAACCAAATCAGTAAATCTTCCATCGTAGTAAAATCTAATAACGCTTCGGCTAATGATTCTAGTTGTTGGATAGATAATCTCTCAATTCCTTGTAATATTGCTGAGTCAATATTACCCAACCGCCGCGACAGTAGGCGTTTAATTAACGCAACTTCTCCTTGTTGGCGTCCAGTTTGGATAATTTCTTGATAAATCACCGATTCTTGCATAATATCTCCTCGGAATAGTTGACGAATCAAATCTTTTTCATAGCGTAACCCGGCCAATATCTCCGTACAACCAGAGATATTTTGCCGTTCCTCTTCTGAGGATATCTTAGCCAATTCTTTGGCCACTTGTTGCAGAAGGGTAGGGGGGTTTTCGCTCCGAGTAAGAGGGGCTAAAGGTAATAACCCTCGGTTGGCTAAAAACGGCGCTGGGTCTTGTTCCCAAAGTCGGATAATCCCATAGCGGTGTTCGGTGTTCGTGTCTCGGTATTGGTTCTCAAATACCAGAGGTGAACTGGTTTCTTTTAAGAAAATTACCAGTTGTTGAATTTCACAGTTGTACTGCCGCTTTAATCGAGTGTAATAATCCAACATTCGCAAAGGAATGGGAGTGCGATCGCTTTTTGGCAGGGTTTCAAATTCCAGGTGAGCAATGCGATTTCCTGCTTTGATAAAGGCTACAGAATCCGCACGAATGGGTTCAATGGTTAACTCGGTTTTAAGAATTGAAACATCTGCGGGATCTACCGAGAGAAAATAGCGGATAAAATCTTCCGGATAGCGATCGGCCATAAATTTGCAAGCGTTATCGTAACTCACAACTTTCGGTTTCTCTCTATATTTTTATTTTTTTTTATTTTATTGTATCACAAAAAACAATGTGCGACTTGCCAGCATTGTGTCCTCTGTGTCTCTGTGGTTAATATCTTAAATAAACTGAATTAAATTAGGTTCAATCCCTTGACCTCCTTGTAAAATGGCTAGATATTCCCCAGTTGCTTGATGCTGAATGATGAGATCGTTAGCATGATTTCCCGTTCCTTGGGTAATATTTAAGGATTCAGAATTTAAGCCCTCTTCGGTGGCAGAATCCATTAAATCAATAAAATCTTCCTGCACATTAAAATCAGTAATAACATCGGCTGATTCTAATGTCAATCCGCCCATGCCTAACCCGATCGCAAATACATCCCGTCCTTGCCCTCCCGTGAGGGTATCTGCACCTAAATCCCCCGATAAATAGTCATTGTCTTTATGACCCAATAGCCGATCGCTGCCATCTCCTCCTAACAGGCGATCGCTGCCACTTTCCCCAAACATTAAATCATTGCCTGCACTACCTTCAATATAATCATTGCCCTGACCGCCCCAAATTTTATCATCGCCATCCCCTCCTAAAATATAGTCATCATTTTCCCGACCATAAAGGCGATCGCTCCCCCCTTGACCATCAATAAAATCATTACCTTCTCGTCCATGTAGAATATTCATTTCCACAGTTCCAAGGAGGCGATCGGTCAGATTAGTTCCTGCTAAATTTGGGCGATTTTCACCCTCAAACCCTTCTCCTAAATCATCATTATCGCTCACATTAGCGCTTAAATTAACCGTTAAATTATTATACTGAGAATCGCTACTGGTAATACTATGAATAATCTCACTACTACGCAACCCTTCTTTAACATTATCATTCACCGCCGTCACGATGATAGTTTGGGCAATATTCCAATTTGATGGGGTAAATAATACCTTTAAAGAACTTGATGGTGAGTTACTCCCTGAGTTATTTAAATTAGTTTGGCCATCGGTGGTAATATTAATCGTCACATCAGCAGTAGGTTGAGTGGCAAGTTTGACTTTATATAAATCAAATCCGCCATTTTCCTGCACATCAGTGCTAAATAAAGATTGAATCAGTTTAATATTACCAATGGATACATGAACCAAGGCATCAGTATCGGCATAAGTTTTGCCATCATAACCATTCCAGGTAAAACTGGTATTGCCATTAAAATTAGTGTTGGGCGTAAAAGTCAGATTACTTAATTGGTCAACGGCAATTTCTTGATTAACCGTAACTTCTGTGCCATTTAACTTGAGAATTCCGTTAGCGGAAAGCGAAGTTATTTTAATTTGGGATAAGCCATCATTGTCTGGGTCAGCAAAAGCATTGGTAAAGTCAGTCTCAGCTAAAGCAATTTCACTATTTTGATCTCCAGACTTGCTGATAGTTTTCAGACTAGGGGCATTAATCAAGCCAATATTTAGGTTAACCGTTGCATCGGTATCTGCATAAATTTTCCCATCAAATCCATTCCAAGTAAAACTGGTATTCCCGTTAAAATTGACATCCGGGGTAAAAGTCAGTTTATTTAAGTCAGCCGCCGCAATTTCTTGATTAACTTTCACTGCCGCGTCGCTTAATTTAAGAATGCCGTTAGCGGGAAGCGAAGTTATTTTAATTTTCGATAAGCTGTCATTGTCTACATCAAAAAATGCGTTGATAAAGTCGTTTGCCGTCAAGACAATATCCGTATTTTCATTACCATTAAGACTAACATTAGTGAGAATAATATTGGAATTTCGAGTGATTTGATTTGCAGCAATATTATTATTTTTCGCATTATCTTTCGCCACATTCTCAGCAATATCTACCGTGACTTTACCATTAACAATAGGAGTGATATCAAAGGTGTAAGTTTTAGCATCAACTGGGGTAAATTTAATGACCTTGCCATTCCCCACCTTAATATCTGTTGCCTCGAAGCCGGTGACAGATTCACTGAAATTTGCTGTGACTTTGAATGGATCTGTTACTAGGTCAGCCGCATTAGAAGTTAATGTGACAGTTGGGACAACCCCATCCACAAATACATTTTCTGTAGATGCGACATTATTTAAATCTAAAATAGCGTTGTCGCCGTTAACATTTTGAATTGTTGCTGTGGCATCGGCGGGCAAGTTTAAAGCATTGCCTACGGTGATGCCATTAGTTGCTAAATCACCAGAGGCAATTGTATAGGTGAAATTGTGGCTAGTCGCTGATGCACCAGTTCCATTAAGGGTGGCATTAACCAAACCGCGATTATTTAAAATAATCGGTAAAGTTGGACTGCCGGTAATCCTGACTGCTTGACTAAAATTAACCGTAAAGGTGAGAACATCGCCGATTTTATAATTGTCGTCAGTGGGAACTTTTACACTGGTAATGGTTGGTGCAGAGTTGATGGTAATCTTGGCGGTTTCAGTCGCACTACTAAAAACACTAGAGGTGGTATTAGTTGCCCGGTCTGTGGTGTAGTCGGCGGTTCCGCCATTGGTGCCCGTAATTCGATCCCAAGCAGCAAAGGTGATGGCATTGGCAATAGTGCCGTTATAATCCGTATTGGGAACAAAGCGGATTTTAGTATTAGTATCACTGGCTAATAATAGGGCGCTATTTGCCGAAACTGTCGGGCAAGCATTCCAGGTGGTGCCATTGGTACTGTATTGCCAAGTGCCGTTAGTGGTGTCTAAGGCAGTAATGGCAATGCCTTGTAAAGCGCTGGCATTGGGGTCGGTGATTTTGCTGCCGCCCAAGTTGGCGATGATGGTACTGACTAAGGTGCCGCTACTGTTATTGTTGTTTTGGTTTTGCGGGTTAAGGGTGGGACTGCCAGTGTTGTCTAAGACTGGGGAGTCGTTGACCAGTACGGTGACGGTGGTGGGACTGCTGACCCCGTTGCGATCGCGGGCATTGTAGGTAAATTTGTCCAAGCCGTTGAAGTTGGCAGTGGGGGTGTAGAGGATATCTCGTTTCGGGTCAATGGTAATCGTCCTGACTACATTATTCGCATTCGGGTCAAAGGTACTATTCGCAGTGCCAGTGGTGGGGTTTAACTTAGCCATGCGGTTGCGAGTTGCACCGCCGATATTGGTAAAGCTGCCACCGACAATGGGGCTGCCACTGCTATCTAGGGCGATCGCCTCGACGGTACTATTCGCATTGGGGTTAAAGGTAGTATTCGCAGTGCCGGTGGTGGGGTTTAACTTGGCAATGTAGTTGCGAGTTTCACCGCCGATACTGGTAAAGCTGCCACCGACAATGGGGTTGCCACTCCTATCTAGGGCGATCGCATAGACCCAATCATTTGCATTGGGGTTAAATTGAGTATCCGCAGCACCAGTGATGGGGTCTAACTTGGCAATGCGGTTGTAAGTTTGATCGCCGATACTATTGAAATAGCCACCGACAATGGGTTCTAGGGCGATTTCATAGACATAACCATTCGCATTGGGGTTAAATGTGGTATCCGCAGCACCAGTGGTGGGGTTCAACTTGGCAATGCGGTTACGAGTTTCACCGCCGATACTGGTGAAGTCGCCACCGACAATGGGGTTGCCACTGCTATCTAGGGCGATCGCCCGGACATCACTATTCGCATTGGGGTTAAATTGAGGATCCGCAGCACCAGTGGAGGGGTCTAACTTGGCAATGCGGTTGCGAGTTGCACCACCGATACTGGTAAAGTTGCCACCGACAATGGGGTTGCCACTGCTATCTAGGGCGATCGCCCAAACATAATTATTCGCATTAGGGTTAAATTGAGGGTCGGCAGCGCCCGTGGTGGGGTATAACCGGGCAATGTAGTTGCGAGTTTCACCGCCGATACTGGTGAAAGCCCCACTAACATAAGGGTTGCCACTGCTATCTAGGGCGATCGCATTGACATCACTATTCGCATTGGGGTTAAAGGTGGGATCGACACTACCATCAGAGTTTAACCGGGCAATGCGGCTGCGAGGTTGACCGCCGATACTGGTGAATTGACCACCGACATAAATCCAATCATTAATTATGACAGTGCCGTTAGTGCCCGTGGTGTTGATACTTTCCACGGTGAGTCGCCCGGTTCCGGTGTCGTTGCCTAGGACATCAAGTTGTTTGCTGGTGAGACTGCCTGTAATCGCTTTGCTGTCCGCATTGGCAGTGGGAGGGGCCAGGATGTAGTCATAGTTTGTCGGGGTAATGGGTGCAGTTTCGATATTGCCCACTTGGGTTTCTAATTCCCAATCGCCCCCAAAGCCGGTTTTGTCGTCACTTGCGGCGATATCGGCTTGGGTTAATTGATTCAGTTTTGAAATAAATTGAAGGTCTGCCCCAATATCACATCCATATAATAGAATATCCGCATTTGCAGTTAGAGAGTTTTGCCACTGTTGTAGCTGCGGGCGATAGATTTCTAACTGCTGCTCATCAATCGTATCTTGCCCTAGTTTAAACCGGCCTTGTTCCCCGTGAGAAATAATATGAATCGCGGCGATATTTTCTGCTAGTTCTAACCGTTCCGTGATTTGCTCAAGGCCATTGCGGGTGCCATCCAAGATAATCACTTCCGCATCGGAGGGAATGGCGTCGATTAAGGTTGGATAATCGGCTACGTTAGGGTCAATAAAAACTAAGGTGGAATGTGACATGGTGAGGGTTCCCCGGTTGATTAATTAATTAATCTTATGCTTGATTAGGGGGGATATACTCCTTATTTTACCACAATTTACCCAAACAAATAAGAAAAATAATTATCTTCACAATCTCTTTAAAATTGACCATAGTAAAATGTTTTTTTATGTAGTTTGTTTACGATTTTGTTACATCGATCAATTGTAGTTAAGTGGTAATTTCTCTGTGTCCTTTGTGTCTCTGTGGTTGATTCATTGGTTTTTTCACCACAGAGACACAGAGAACCACAGAGAGAGATAAGATTTTGGGCGATCGCTAAGAAATATCCCATCCTTTGGTTTCTAAATTGGAAAGCGATCGCCCCCATTTGAGATATTCGGTTTTCGTAGCTTCTAGGATATGTTTCATCATCACAGGTTCATTGGCATCAGCGGCTAAAAAAGCAGAATTTAAAGCAATAGATTTAATATTGCCCCCGGTAATATCTAATTGACCCAAACGTTTATAATTGAGTTCTTTAGTAGGAGTTTCTTGGGGAAAAGCCCGCTGCCAAATTTCGCTACGTTCCGGGGATTTGGGAAAGGGGAAGTTGACAATAAAACGCAGCCGACGCAAAAAAGCTTGATCTAAATCCTCTTTTAAATTAGTGGTGAGAATGGCCAATCCTTGATAAGCTTCCATGCGTTGTAATAAATAGCTAACTTCGATATTTGCGTGGCGATCGTGGCTATCTTTGACTTCGCTTGCCAAATAGGGCATCCGCTTCATCAAATAGTAGAATTCCGCCGCCGGTTTCTGCGGCGTCAAAAATGCGGCGTAAATTCTTTTCTGTTTCCCCAATATATTTGCTCATTACTGAAGTTAAATCGATGCGATATAAGTCTAGATTCAGTTCATAAGCTAAAACTTCGGCGGCGGTAGTTTTGCCGGTGCCACTGGTTCCGGCAAATAATACAGTTAATCCTAATCCTCGCTGATTTTTGCGGGCAAATCCCCACTTTTGATAAACTTTCGCTTGCTGGCGAATTTGAGCCAGAATTTGCTTTAAAATCTTTTTTTCTTGTTCTGGCAAGACTAAATCATCCCAGGAGGTTTTAACATTAATCCGTTGGGCTAATCCTTCTAAGTGCGGACGGGCTTGTAATCGACAAAAATCCCATAAGCGATCGCCCCATTCTTTGGCTTCTAATGGTTCTAATTCTGTATTGACTTCTGTATTTAATTCTATATTTAATTTTACCGCAGCACTGGCAGTTTGAATCATCCCTGGGGATAAGCGAAATTGTGCCGCTAATCGTTCGAGTTGTTCGCCGATTTCCCCTTCAGTATCCGGTAATGCCCCTTGCCATAGATCGAGTTGTTCTGCATATTCTAAACCAGCAACATCAAAAGTGATGACTACCGGATGGGAAAGGGACAATCTTTGGTCTGTGGCAACGAAAAACGGCACTTTTAATGATTATAAAAAACTGTTGATTGCGCTGATTTTTTGTTTTTCTGCTATTGCCCCAGATTCTTTGATTTCTAATAGCAATAAACTGGGTTCGAGGAGATACCAGCGCTGCCACCGCATGACTAAGGATTTGATTTCGGTGCGATCGCTGGGGATAGCATCACTGGGGATAAAATACAAAGGTAAATCTAAATTTACGCTCACATTTGCGGCAATTTCTCGTTGGGATTCTCGCAAAGTGCCGCATAATTGAATAATCGGCACCTGGGTTTGGGGGGATTGAAAAATAGCGATGATTTGGTTAACAATTTTTTGATAAGAAGGTTGCAGAGAAATCGGTGGTGACGGGGAATCAAATTCACGAGCGATCGCCCCAGTAAGAATTGGATCGCTGTAAGGTTCTCCCATGAAATAATGTAAAATTGCTTCATCAATTTGTAAGCAAGCCCGAGGCAATTCAGGACTGGTAGCACAATGAACCAATTGCCAGCGACGCAAAGGCCGATTCTCCGTGAAAGCATCCCAATGAACTTCGGGAAAACACTGACAAGCTAGTTGAAAAGTGGGATAATTTAATTCGGCATTATTATGGGCGATCGCAAATAAGTTGGGAAAGTTAGGGTCGATCGCTTGTGCGGCACAACAAAGCAAAATCATCCGTTCAAAATTGGATAAATCAAAAGTCTGACAAACTTCTTCCAACCTGGGGGAAAAATGCATAGCATCAGCAATATCTGCCAGTTCTGCCAAATCATCGTCCAAACTTAAACTTTCTTCACCCCGCGACTCAGCAATGTGAGAATTCAGTAAACCTTGAACACAGGCGATCGACTGGAGCAAATAGTCGATATTACTGGAATACCAAGCCAGATTTTCCTTCATAAAAAACCATCCCGAACCCAAGCCGGATACTATTAATATTTATGTCATTAGGTTGGTTTGAGGAACGAATAACCGCCAGGGAATCGTATTCCCTGGCTAATAGCCCAAGTCGGTTAAAACCGACTAAAATTATGTACGGGTCAACGGTTATTGTACGGGTCAACGGCTGTTGACCCCTACCAAGCATAATTAGTCGGTTTTAACCGCCTGTAGGGGTCAACGGCCGTTGACCCCTACGGGGATTAAAATCCCCGACGGGTGTGGTTTACAAGGGCAGAAAACCGCTGTGTGTTAGGTTTCGTTCCTCAACCCAACCTACGAAACTATTTTAAGCAGAAACCTAGGAAAAAATACTAGACTTTAGTCTATAACATCGCGGCAGAAATAAGATTTAAAATAACAGGTTATCCTGAATATTTTCATCTACCACAAAAAAATGAGCCCACAACAAACTCGGATTTCTGCCAAGAAATCCTCATCGATACCAGTGGGGCCGAAATATACGCCAGTTTCTCAGTAGCCCGTAGGTTGGGTTGAAGAATTAAACCCAACATAATCATCCCTAGAAAGATAATTATGGTGGCTTTTTCACATATTTAACAATGGTAGGTTTGGTTGTTCTTCGTTTAACCCAACCTACGTTAATCTTGTGGTTAAGCAAATTAATTTTGATTTGATGCTGGGTTTCCTTTGTCAACCCAACCTACGATTTATTCTTGGCCAATATGATCATCAAACATCAATTTTTATTCAGCCATCCACATCAAATCATAAACCCCTGCTTCAACATAACGGTGAAAACTCGAAAATTGCCAATCTTTCGGCGACCGAACCAATCCGTAATGCACCGGATTATAATGAATATATTCCACATGATTAACAAAATCTAGATCGCCCCTAATTTGATGCTCCCAAAATCGGCGTTGCTAAATCGCTTTTTCTCCCTTATGATGTCGGGATGCGGTCATATTACATTGAAAACAAGCATTACATTTCCGGCTAAAATAACTTTTAATTAACCGCCAGCGAGTCGAAAAATACGCATCCTCTTCCCGTAATGTCCAAATCTTATGGAGGTGGTCGGGCAAAATCACAATTGCATCAATTTTAAACGGATGTTGTTTGATAACGTATCGAAAAGCATTCCTGAGTAAATTGATATTTTAAGTTTGACACAAAATTGGCCGACGCTGATGGGTGACAAGGGTAAAAAAATAAGTTGATCCCGGTGTTTTTGCTCGACGATATCGCATACTTTTAAAAATAACATGGTTAGGATAAGAATAACATGGTTATATTGGGGTTTGTGTTGGGTTTCGTGCCTCAACCCAACCTACGGGCTACAACAGCGATCGCCTGTAGCCTGTAGGTTGGGTTGACGCCAGGAAACCCAACCAAAACATACCAACAAATTGCGATCGCTTTTTTGATGTGCGATCGCTTTTTGTATGGGCGATCGCTTTTTTGGGGGGCGATCGCTTTTTTGGGGGCGATTCCCTCCGGGACGCTTCGCGATCGCGTTTTTACCCCAAGACAAGAAACCGGGTTTCTTTTGGGAATATTAGAGTTAACTGTGGCACCGAAAAAAGAAACCCGGTTTCTGAGTCCCAGGCAATTGTTTTGATGAGCGATCGCTGTTTTTGGCGGCGATCGGTTTTTTGATCCAAGCCAAGAAACCGGGTTTCTTTTGGGGATATTAGAGTTAACTGTGGCACCGAGAGAAGAAACCCGGTTTCTGAGTTCCAATTTTTTTGGGAGGCGATCGCTAATTTAGCCCAGCGCTTGTTTAGTAGATAAATTTTTTCTCTTTGTGTTCTCTGTGACTCTGTGGTTCGACTCTGGAAACCACCGAGTCACACGGAGGATAAAGGTAGAGGGGGTAATTCCTTAACTTAATCTATTTTGTAAATCCATCTGCCCGCGATAGCCGGTAATAATATAACTGCCATCTTTCAGCACATGAATTTCCATTTGATCGCTGGCCCAGTTTAGCTGATTTTCCAACGCTGGATTAAAAATATGCACCTTTTGATTCCGGGAAGAAACCAGGGAATCGGTAGTATTAACCGCCAAACATTTAACAAACGGGCCATCTACTAAAATATCCAGTTCTGCCAGTAACTCTTGAGAACCTTCTGGGGCATTTTCTCCTTGTAATTCTTTTAAGGTAAAGCCGCTAAAAGACATTACATTCAAGCCCGCAGTCTTGACTTTTTTCGCTAATTGTGCTAAAGTTTTTGCTTGAAAAAAGGGTTCACCCCCAGAAAAAGTCACCCCTTGATTTTTGGGATTACTGATAATTTGACTAGCCAGTTCATCCACAGAAATTAATTGCTTAATTTCAAATGGCCAAGAAGCGGGATTAAAACAGCCATCACATTCTCGTTTACATCCTTGTACCCAAACCACTGCCCGATATCCGGGGCCGTTGACTTCTGATTCGTCTACATAGCCCATAATATTTAAGTGGTTCGGGGGAATGTTGGCGGGATTTTCCGTTGGATTTATGGTTGAGTTATTCATTTTTTTAGCCAATTTTATGTTAATTGTTAATTACAGCGGTTTTCTTTCTTACTGAACCATGATCTGACCCGCGCATTCCGTAGGGGCGAATGGCCATAAGGCCTGACGGCATGGGCTTCGCAAGGACGCCCGTACAATATTCTAAGCATCGTAGGGGCGATTCGCGAATCGCCCCTACGGAATGCTTCGCCCCTACAGGTGTTTGTGGTAGATTCAATAGAAAAGTGCTGTAATGTATTCTATTCGTAGGTTGGGTTGAGGAACGAAACCCAACCTACTATCTACTACTCAGTTAATTTGCCGGGGCAAAACGAACTAAAATCCCAGTGGCGGCGGTAATTTCTTCAGCAAATTGTTTTAAAATATCCGAACTAACACATTTTAAAACTTTTACTGGATAAGAAAATTGCCGATCTGGTTCGTGATTTCCTCGTCCTTCTAACTCATGTTTTAAGGGTTTCGGCCTAGTGGGGGTGTTGAGTTGAATTTCTGTGGGGGCGATCGCCTGGACTAATTTGATATATTCCTCTCGGTCTTCCTTTTTCCACGGGTTCAAAAGCATAGTTTGAATCCCCAGTTCACCGCCATACATTTGGCTAAATTTTTTGATGCCCGCTAAAATATCGGGCAATTCAATACCGGCAACAGGTCGGTCAACCCCGCGCATTTTGTCTGGGGAAACCCCATCAAGTTTTACCGAGACTTTATCCGCCAAAGCTAACTCTTGACAAACTTGGTAATCGTTGAGTAAAGTAGCGTTGGTTAACACGAGAACCGGGCAATGAGTTAATGCCTTAATCTCGGTAATAATCTCCCCTAAATTAGCGGCTAAAGTAGGTTCACCGCTGCCGCTGAGGGTGACAATATCCACATCCCAAGGGGCAAAGGGCTGTAAATCTCCTAAGATTTTTGCTGTGGGCAAAAAGACCCGGCGATCGCGGGTTTTATCGACAATTTCCCCCAGTTGGCAATAGACACAATTAAAAGAACAAGTAGAAACTGGGCCAATGGGATCGATACCCAGCGATCGGCCATATCGCCAAGACTTCACCGGCCCATAAACGGAATTAAACTTTACATCGACTTCTAAAGACATATTTTTCTGATTTTGCTCTGATTTATTTCTGCAACAAAACGCATCCTCTAAGATAATTGTGCCGCAAAATTCCGTAAACTGCCGGAAAAATCCAGTTGGGATGTTAGAAATTCACCAAATTTTGCCATTCCAATACCAAAGATGGCGGTAAACGCAGGGGATAGTCATTTTTTTCGTTAGGAATTAACAAACGAATCGAGCCAGTGGTGGGCAAATCAAATAAAATATCTTTTAAATCGTACTGTCCCACATTCGGGGCTGGGGACTCTTGGGCAAACATATCCTCAGCAATAAATTCACCGCTATCCGTAATCAGTTTTAACGGTTGCGGATGCGCTACTTCCACCACACCGGGAAACCCCACCAACCGCAAACTAATACTAAGTACCTCAGTGTCAGTGGATCGTTTAAAAAAGATTAATTGCCACGCATTGCCACTGCGATCGCGCAAACTATGACGAGACTTATATAGCACTTGTCCAGGGGCTTCATAGGTCTTTTCCATCAATGCCCCTGCGGGTTGGCTAGTGAAAGCGCCAAAACCAACCAATAGGGAAAAACATAGAATCAGAATTAAACTGAATTTAGCGAAAATTTTCATCAATTTGGTGTTAGTTGTTGGTTGTTGGTTGTTGGTTGGGGCCGCCATCGGCCGCCATCGGGCTTTTGGGGTGTAGGGTGTAGGGTGTGGGGTGTGGGGGGAAGAGAGAAAAGAGAATAGAGAAAAGAGAATAGAGAATTTTCCTATGCATCCTATGCATCCTCTTTCCTATGCATCCTATGCATCCTCTTCCCC
>NZ_LIUQ01000111.1 GCF_001276715.1 Planktothricoides sp. SR001
AGTGCGAGGCAAAAATCTTTTGGTACAGATTTTCCTCGGTCATCCCATCATGGCTTTCAAAGTCGTGGGCTGTGGCTATCCCGTACCAGATCCGCCGCGTCGTCGGATCTGCCGCCAGGTCTTGGCTGAATTTGGGGAATTTTGTTGCCATAAAGCGCTCTAAATTGTGCTTGGGTCTAATTGCAGTTAATCGACTTGGGACTATTTTATTAAAGTCCACAATAGCGATTCTGGTTACAGATTTCAAGACATAATTTGTTGCGAAATTTTAAGCAGGTGATTTTTTAAGGTCGATGATAGAGAGCAATTGATGCTTCAGCATCCCGCAGTTGCGATCGCCACACTTGATAACCCTGGGCATTCAGATGTAATCCATCAGTGGTTAATTCCGAGCGGAAATTACCTTGAGCGTCGATAAACTGGGAGTAGACATCTAGATACTGGGCTCCCTCTTCTTGGGCGATCGCCTCAATGCGACGATTGAGGTGACGAATGCGAGCATTGGAAATTTCTATTAACTGAGTTGGTAAAATTGATTGCACTACCACCTGAGCATCGGGATGTTGCTGCCGTAAGCGACGCATAATCTGGCGAAAATTCCCCAGAATAGTCGCATCGGTTTCCCCACACCGTAAATCATTAATCCCCGCCATCAGATAGATCGTATCCGGTCGGGTAGGTAAAAGCGCCGACAATCGATTTAAAATCCCCGTGGTGGTATCGCCGGAAATCCCCTGATTCAACCACAAGCGATTCCGAGACAGTTGTTCATGGGGAAACCACAGAGTAATCGAGTCACCTAATAACACCGATAAGCGATTAGAACCTTGTCCAAAGGCGATCGCCCTCGCTTCATTTGCCAAAAGGCTTTTCCACTGTTCATAAGTCGGTTGTTCAGTGGCATTCGCCCAAGATGACCAAAAACTTTCCCCAGATAAACGAGTATATATTTGCCCGGTTTTCAGGGCAGCCAATCTTTGATGATAGAGTTGTGGCCCGGAAACCGGCATCGGGCGCGTTGTGGGTACATAACTCATCGTAAATGATGAATACCGAAGATGGGTCTGCGGCTGAGAAGGCACCGTTGGTGTAGAGGGTGGAGGTGGTAATGGCAAATATTTTTCTATCCCAGCCAAAGGGGGTAGTTCTGGGGGTGAATCATTGAGCAACCAGTGATTAGACCAGCTATCTGTGGATCCGGGCAACAACGAACTCAATTCAGGAGGACTAATATCTCTACTGGAAATCTGATTAGTGGTTCCATCGATGGCAACATCGTCAGCCTTGTATAGTTCTGATGCACTCTCTGACTCGATTTGGGGTGTTGCCGGTTCAGAAGGTAGTTTGGCTAATAGGTCTGCAATCAGCAAAAATGGCACAGTCATAGGAATCACTCCATCTCACAGATGCTTACCTTTCACCAGCACAGTTGCCCAATTTCAGGATATTTACTAATGAATCGTTAATCTGGATCGCTTTTTCCCATCCAGGAGCTTCATAAAAATTAACATTCCTAGCATCAGCAGAACATTGCAGCGATTTCCAGAAGCGAGAGTATATGCCATGACAGCATCAAGAAGGCGATCGCATACCCACACAGTCCCATACACTGTCCACAACTGTTTACTAATCCTTGCTTTATGGGTCGTTGCGGCCAGTCTGATTAAACTAATTTGCCCAAAAACCTGAATAAAATTCACAAATCGTTACAAAATGACCGTATCCTTGACCAATTTAATGAAGTTTTTTAAAGCTGAGAACTAATTTTGTAACGACGCAACCTATCGATGATTAGAATATGTGCTTAAGGTCTTTTTAGGATTTTCAGATAGAGAGGAAAAATAAATATGGCCAATTCCAGAGACATAGAGATGATTAAACCCTACGGTGGAGATCCATTTGTGGGCAATCTCTCAACTCCGATTAGCGATTCTGCTTTTACCCGCGCTTTCATCGGTAATCTGCCTGCCTACCGCAAGGGACTATCTCCTTTACTGCGGGGACTGGAAATTGGCATGGCTCATGGTTATTTTATCATTGGCCCTTGGGTTATCTTGGGTCCATTACGGGATTCAGATTATGCCAATCTCGGTGGATTAATTTCGGGGATCACTTTGATTCTTATTGCCACTGTCTGTCTGAGCATCCACGGACTGGTTACTTTCCAAGGACAATCATCTGAAGGAGCAGATCCTTTACAAACTGGTGAAGGCTGGAGTCAGTTAGCTGGTGGCTTCTTTGTTGGTGGTATGGGTGGAGCTTTTGTAGCCTACTTCCTACTGGAAAACTTTGCCGTTGTAGACGGTATCATGCGAGGTTTGTTTAATTAATCGGGTAATTAATCGGGTATTTTCACCGGAAAAATTACTCGCATTGCTCGCAGTACAAGATCGAAGTATCCAAATTTGGGTATGCCGATTACTAATCTGTTGGTGACATCAGTTTTGTAGAACTACAACCTTAGATAGGAGAATTCAAAATGACCGGCGATTATGCAGCTTCATTCCTTCCTTGGATTATGATTCCCTTAACCTGCTGGGTGATGCCTCTAGTAGTCATGGGACTCTTATTTATTGAAATCGAAAAAGAGGCTTAATTCTAGTCTCATCTTCTTCGTTTTCTTCGCTCTCATACCATTAAGCAAAAAATCCCCTGCCTAGAGGCAGGGGATTTTTAATTGACCAATTAATAGCATTTTTAATTAACAAGGCCACATTATGCCCCCAATGCTTGCGCCCAAATTAATCTCATAATTTTAGCAATAATTGTTGAATTTTGTGTAACCAATTAATTGACCATTTACAGGGCTTTTCTGTTGTGGTTGATACAATGCTGAGGGGGCTGCTTGCGCCTCTAAATACATGACCGCCTCTACATAGATATAGCCATCAAAAAAAGATAAAAAAATCAGTAGGATGACCAAAATTTTATTTGGCTTACAGCAATTTTCTCCGCAAATAAACCACAAATATCTGTAGGGGCGAAACATTCCGGCATTTGATGCTTATAAAGATGGTAGGGGCGAATGGCCATTCGCCCCTACCTGCCTTCTTTGCCCGCTGGTGGTTTAGTAAGAAAGAAAACCGCTGCTATACTTATTTGGCTACTTATTTGGCCTAATACTAAATCCGGTTTAATTTATCTCTAAAAAAAAATCCCCCGCCCGGAGGCAGGGGATTTTTTTAGTTATGTTTGCTTAACTAGCAACGAGAAGCGTTGATCAACCGAACTTGCCTGCGGTAGAAGCAATCAAGAAGGCGGCATAGGTGAGGACATAACCCACGGTGAAGTGAGCCAGACCGACCAAGCGAGCTTGAACAATGCTCAGAGCCACCGGCTTGTCTTTCCAGCGAACCAAGTTGGCTAACGGAGTGCGCTCGTGGGCCCAGACCAGAGTTTCAATCAACTCTTGCCAGTAACCGCGCCAGCTAATCAGGAACATGAAACCCGTTGCCCAGACCAGGTGTCCGAATAAGAACATCCAAGCCCACACGGACAGGTTGTTCGTCCCGTAGGGGTTGTATCCGTTGATTAACTGGGAAGAGTTTAACCACAGATAATCCCGGAACCATCCCATTAAATAGGTGGAGGATTCGTTGAACTGGGCCACGTTTCCTTGCCACAAGGCTAGGTGCTTCCAGTGCCAGTAGAAGGTCAACCACCCTAGGGTGTTGAGCATCCAGAACATAGCCAGGTAGAAGGAATCCCAGGCGGAGATGTCGCAAGTACCGCCACGACCGGGGCCGTCGCAAGGGAAGCTGTATCCGAAGTCTTTCTTATCCGGCATCAGCTTGGATCCCCGTGCATCCAGGGCACCTTTGACCAAAATCAAGGTGGTGGTGTGCAGACCCAGGGCGATCGCATGGTGGACCAAGAAATCTCCCGGTCCAATGGTTAAGAACAGAGAATTGGTTCCCGCATTAATTGCATCCAACCAACCGGGCAGCCACACATCGCCGTAATTTGGCCATGCGGTAGCGGCGAGGCTATCTGGGTTGGACAGCAGCACATCAAAACCGTAGAGGGCTTTGCCGTGAGCCGCTTGAATCCATTGTGCAAACACTGGTTCAATCAGGATTTGCTTTTCTGGGGTGCCAAAGGCTACCACCACGTCGTTGTGAACGTACAGTCCCAGGGTATGGAAACCCAAGAACAGCGACACCCAGGATAAGTGCGAAATTAAGGCTTCTTTGTGTTCGAGCATCCGGGCCAACACATTGTTTTTGTTGGCTTCCGGGTCATAGTCCCGCACTAAGAAGATTGCTCCGTGAGCAAATGCTCCCACCATCAAGAATCCTGCGATGTATTGGTGGTGAGTGTACAGCGCCGCTTGGGTGGTGTAGTCCTGCGCCAAGAACGCATAAGGCGGCAGGGAGTACATATGCTGTGCCACCAAGGAGGTAATCACACCTAAGCAAGCCAGGGCCAGACCCAATTGGAAATGCAGGGAATTGTTTACCGTGTCATACATTCCCTTATGGCCATCACCCAGTTTCCCGGATGGGGGCTTGTGCGCTTCCAGGATTTCTTTAATGCTGTGACCGATGCCGAAGTTGGTGCGGTACATATGGCCGGCGATGATGAATAACACCGCGATCGCCAAATGGTGGTGCGCCATATCCGTCAACCACAACGACTGGGTTTGGGGATGAAATCCGCCCACGAAGGTTAAGATCGCTTCTCCCGCTCCGGTTGCCGTGCCAAATAAATGGCCTGCGGTGTCTGGGTTTTGTGCGTACACGCCCCAGTTGCCGGTAAAGAATGGCGCTAACCCCGCTGGGTGTGGCTTCACGCTCAGGAAGTTATCCCAGCCCACATGGACTCCCCGTGATTCGGGAATCGCCACGTGAACTAAGTGTCCTGTCCATGCCAAGGAACTCACCCCGAATAGTCCTGCCAGGTGGTGGTTCAGCCGCGATTCTGCGTTTTTAAACCACGATAAGGACGGACGGAATTTCGGTTGCAAGTGCAGCCAGCCTGCAAACAGCATCAGTGATGCCAGGATTAGCAGGAAGATCGCTCCTTGGTACAGATCCCCATTTGTCCGCATCCCGATGGTGTACCACCAGTGGTACACCCCGGAATAGGCGATGTTTACTGGTGATGATGCTCCCGCTTGGGTGAACGCATCCACTGCCGGTTGACCGAATTGCGGATCCCAAATCGCGTGGGCGATCGGTTTGACATTCAGTGGATCTTTGACCCACTGTGGGAAATTTCCTTGCCAAGCGACATGGAACAGGTTGCCCGATGTCCACAGAAATATGATTGCCAAGTGGCCAAAGTGCGAGGCAAAAATCTTTTG
>NZ_LIUQ01000162.1 GCF_001276715.1 Planktothricoides sp. SR001
TGTTTGCCATGGCCGAAGTTATGTTCGAGATGGTAGCCTTTGGTCTTGAGGGTATTGTTATTCTCGTTCTCAACCTTCCAACGAGTGCGACCGGCTTGAACAATCTCAGCTACGTTATCATCAGTAAGGGTGTAGCGGGTCACAAAGGCGTTATGGTAAATCACCTTTTGGTCAGGACGGCTGACAGTTACCTCACACCAGTTCACCAACAGCGCATCCGCCGCGTCTTTGAGGGGCAAGTCATTGAGATATCGGTAAGTCCTTCCTCAACTTTTCCCGTCCACCTTTTGCTGATGACTGTTGGTAGGTCAATCCCCTCAAGATGGTTATAAAGCGTAGTGTGGGAATCTGGGCGACAGACCAAGATAAAGTCCAACTGGTGGTCTAACAGTAGCTGACACAGGGGTTGGTGGCAGTACAAGTCATCGCCTAACACCGTTACCTTCAAGCGACTCAAGCTCGGACCATGCTGGTTCAACCACCGCTTCGCAGCGGCATTCTCACAGTCTTGTTTGTCATGACCGTCTTGGGGGCGGACAAACTCAGGGACTAACGGAATCACCTGAGTCTGCCCTGGACAGACGATGACTGGAGTGACCACGCTATGGAAGTGTTGAATGTCTCCTGACCTCAAGGTGCGTGTCGAGCAGCCAGGACAGTGGATTTGAGTTGAACTGAAGTATTCCGTCCCATCCATAGCAACCAACAGGGTGTCGGCCACAGACCGGAAGTCCTTCAACTGACCCTGTTCGTCCAACATCTGTAGGATTTCCTCGAATACGGGAAACAGCTCCTCCGCCACAACCCCGTCGAGCAAGTCCCGGATGTGGTTGTCGCAAGGAATCTTATGCACTCCAAACAGGCTTTGAGCATTGCTTTGACCCTTATTGCCTGCCATCTTGCGCTGGTAGGCCAGGAAGGACGGGGTTTGGGTGAAGAACACCCCTGCATGCGCTCAACGCAGCATCCTCCATTCCATAGCGGGTATTTTTACCTCGGCGCTTGTCCGGTAGCGACGACAAGCGCTCGCGAAAAGAACTCACTACAGTGTCAAACCAACCTGGCTTTTTCAAGGGCTCTGGCTCTCTTGGGTTTTGCAGATATCATTACCATACAGGTCTCAAGGGGACTTGAACAGTTTTTTGCCAAAATGAGAATTGCTG
>NZ_LIUQ01000084.1 GCF_001276715.1 Planktothricoides sp. SR001
CGGTTTTGCCCACCCCGGTCGGTCCAGAGAAGATAAAAGAGGCGATGGGACGGTTGGGGTTTTTCAGTCCGACCCGGGCGCGACGAATGGCGCGGGATACGGCTTTGACCGCATCGTCTTGTCCGATCATCCGCTGGTGCAGGGTGTCTTCCATGTGCAGTAGTTTTTCCGATTCGGATTCGGTCAGCTTGTTGACCGGGACGCCAGTCCAGGAGGAGACAATGTGGGCAATGTCTTCTTCGGTGACGACTGGGGAAACGTCGGTTTTTTGTATTCCTTCTTTCTTTTTGCTTTGAGCGATCGCCCGAATTTCTTCTTTAATTTCCAATTCGCGATCGCGCAATTCTCCGGCTTTGTCAAAATCCTGTTGCCGGACGGCATCATCTTTTTCTTTTAGGACTTGACGCAGTTCTTTGTCTAACTCCTTCGCTGCTGGAGGCAACTGGGAATTCAGCAATCGCACCCGCGAACCGGCTTCATCAATTAAGTCAATGGCCTTATCTGGTAAATAGCGGTCAGAAATATAGCGATCGGACAGTTTCGCCGCTGCATCCAGGGCTTCGTCGGAAATTTTCAACTTATGGTGTTCCTCGTAGCGATCGCGCAAACCAAAGAGAATCTCAATGGTTTCTTCAACGGTCGGTTCACCCACCATCACTGGCTGAAACCGGCGTTCCAGGGCGGCATCCCGTTCGATATGCTTGCGATACTCATCCAGAGTAGTAGCGCCAATGCATTGGAGTTCGCCTCGGGCTAAAGCCGGCTTGAGAATATTCGCCGCATCGATCGCCCCTTCCGCTGCCCCAGCCCCAATCAGGGTATGGACTTCATCAATCACCAGAATCACATTCCGGGCGGAACGGATTTCATCCATGATTTTTTTCAAGCGCTCTTCAAACTCGCCCCGATACTTGGTTCCCGCCACCAGCAAACCAATATCCAGAGTCACAACGCGCTTATCTTCCAGGATATCTGGAACATCTCCGGTGGCGATTCGTTGGGCTAAACCTTCGGCGATCGCGGTTTTGCCGACCCCGGGTTCCCCAATCAACACGGGATTGTTCTTAGTCCGCCGACCGAGAATCTGGATCACCCGCTCAATTTCTTTCATCCGACCCACCACTGGATCTAACTTGCCTTCCGTGGCCATTTGAGTCAGATTAGAGCCAAACTCATCCAAAGTCGGAGTTTTATTCCGGGAGCCACTAGAACCACCCGCCGTCACTTCGGCGGTTTCTCCTAACATCCGAATCACTTGGGTGCGGACTTTTCCGAGGTCAACCCCCAGATTTTCCAGAACTCTGGCCGCCACCCCTTCCCCTTCGCGGATTAACCCTAGGAGCAAATGTTCTGTACCGATATAGTTGTGACCCAACTGGCGGGCTTCTTCTAAAGACAGTTCTAAAACTCTCTTAGCACGAGGAGTAAACGGAATTTCCACCGCCACGAAGCCAGAACCCCGACCAATGATTTTTTCCACTTCAATCCGGGCGTCTTTGAGGTTTACCCCCATTGACTTGAGAACCTTGGCGGCTACCCCCGTGCCTTCGCCGATCAGACCTAATAGGATCTGCTCAGTTCCCACGAAGTTATGACCCAAGCGACGAGCTTCCTCCTGGGCCAGCATAATTACCTTGATAGCTTTTTCTGTAAACCGTTCAAACATGGCATATCCCCATTACTGATGCTTATGACGCGGAAGATCCTAAGCCACTGCGGTTCCCCTCGCGGGGACAGGCTTGGGGTTTTCCCAAGTAGAGCAAGTGGCGTACAAGTATGGCGAGGAAATACCATCCCCGATTAAATCATCCCCCTTTTCTGGGTACTGATATTACCGAAGCGGAAATCAAATCGTTCCTCGGTTTTCCTGTTTTATTTTTTTTAACCTAATTTCAACGAATCGCCACCCCGTTGCTGTCTTTTATTTAGCCGTCAGGCGATCGGCTGAAGACAAAAGCGGTGTCGCCAGATGCGTTGGAATTTTTTTCGACCAGCCCTTAAAGTTTTTTGAGCCGCGATTCCGCGAGAGCGGATCGCTGCGCGAATCGCCCAGAAAAACATTGAACTCATTGGTTCAGGTTGATTTGATTGTCACCAACCTTTTCCAGGAACAACCAGGAACAAATCAGACGATTCTGTGGTTTTGCTGCCTGGGCTGTAACCGAGTAACCGTCAAGGAGAATTTAGACGTTTTGTCGATCCTTTGATTGACAACCCCTGGGCGACTAGCTATCAGTAGAGTCTATTTGCGACTCTGCACTGAATGTGTACGCTAGATCACCAATTATGATTGGACGTTGACTTTTAGCATAGCAAATCTATCGGTTTTGGTGCCAACGGTGGTTTTTTGTTGTTGGTTGTTGGTTGTTGGTTGTTTGTTCTTTGTTGGCTGTTGTTGGTTATTTGTTGTTTGTTATTTGTTATTGGACTAAGAACTAAGAACGAAGAACGAAGAACCACCAACAAACAACAACTAACAACCAACTAAAGCTGAATCAACTCACCCCGTTCGGTGAACTGAACCGCCTTAATTTTCCAGTCAGGATGATTCATTAAGGTTTCTCGGAGGCTACCAAAGAGGGCAAACTGTTCGCATAAGGATAAAGAGATAAACTGACGACGCGAGTCAGGTTTGAGGCGTAAATCAACGGTGGCGACTCCATCGTCATCAATATTAATCCGATACCCGGCAACGGTAAAATCAGCGCTATTTCTTTCTTGCAATACTTTGCTCACCGCTGCATCCATTGCTCGATCGCGATCGACGGCTACGGGTTCGGGCATCAGCTTTTTGCATTCAATATCCGGCTGATATAAATTCACCCTCACGGTTTTGAGCGGATCTGGCTTAATCTGAAGGGGTAAGTTTTGCGGGACAATCTTAGACGATCCTTCTGTCGTGGATTTCGATGGTGCCACCCTGTAGGGGGGAAGCATTCCGGCAGATATGATATCGCTAAAAACCGGCAACCTATTCCCGGAATGCTTCCCCCTCGCTTCATCAACAGATTTAGGCGGGGCGTTTCCCGTAAGGGATCCGCTTTGCGGCATCGCCTCTGTTTGGGTTATTGCCTTGGGTTGGGGCAGGGCAACTGCCGTGGACTGCACCTCTGTGGAAGTGCGACACCCGGTTAAACTCAGTAAAATTATGCCAGTAAGGGTCACTCTGGCGATATATTTTTTGAGGACGCAATTAAAGTTGGTTACAACCATGTCTACCACCTCCTGGACTCACCGCCACATTATTTCTTTAGAAAGTTTTACTCCTGCCGACTATGACACCGTACTGCAAACCGCTGCTAGTTTTCGGGAAGTGCTCTCCCGTCGGGTGAAGAAAGTTCCCACCCTCCAAGGTCAAGTAGTCACGAACTTATTTTTTGAACCCTCTACCCGAACTCGCAGTAGCTTTGAACTAGCCGCCAAACGTCTCAGTGCAGATACTCTGAATTTTGCCCCCGGTTCTTCTTCCCTGACTAAAGGAGAAACCATTTTAGATACGGCAAAAACCTATCTGGCAATGGGAACTGACCTGATGGTAATTCGCCATCAACAGGCAGGAGTTCCCCAGGCGATCGCCAACGAAATGGATCGTTTGCAATCAGGAGTCGGGGTTCTCAATGCCGGGGACGGTCAGCATGAACACCCCTCCCAAGCACTCCTCGATCTGTTTACGATTTGCCTGGTCTTAGATCCGGAACAGCCCCGACTTGACCTGTTAGCGGGCAAAAAAATTGCTATTGTGGGTGATGTTCTGCATTCACGAGTGGCGCGATCGAATATCTGGAGTTTAACTGCTGCGGCAGGGGCAGAGTTACATTTAGCAGGCCCACCGACTCTGCTACCTCGGTTGTTTGAGGCGATGGGTCAAAACCGACCGGGAAAAATGTTTTTACATTGGAACTTAGATCCAGCCTTAGAAAATGCTGATTTTGTGATGACCTTGCGATTGCAAAAAGAACGTATGAGTCAGCATTTGTTGCCCAGTGGTCGAGAATATCATCAACAATTCGGCATTACTCGCGATCGCCTCAAACTCTGTAAACCTACCGTGAAAGTGATGCACCCAGGGCCGGTCAACCGAGGGGTTGAACTTAGTTCTGACCTGATGGACTCCCCAGAATTCAGCCTAGTTTCCCAACAAGTGACCAGTGGGGTAGCAGTCCGTATGGCCTTGTTATACCTTATGGGGGGTGGCAAAATTTGAATCCTGTAATGAAAACTGCTCCATCGCTGATAGAACAAGATCCCCGCGATCGCTTTACCATCACTTTTGCTCCCTTATCCCTGGATGAGGTTTATCGGCTGGCGGACGATCCGGCCAATGGTGCGGTGGTGGTAATGAGTGGCACAGTTAGAAATCAAACCGATGGTAAGCCTGTGGTGTTTCTGGAATATCAGGCTTATGAACCAATGGCGATCGCGATTTTTCGTCAAATCGCTGTCCAAATTAGACAACAATGGCCTGATGTGAATCGGGTGGTGATTCACCATCGTACTGGCAGCCTGAAAATCGGCGACACTAGCGTCCTAGTGGCAGTAGGTTGCCCCCATCGGGCAGAAGCCTTTGCCGCTTGCCGCTATGCGATCGACACCCTAAAACATAATGCGCCGATTTGGAAAAAAGAGCATTGGGCTGATGGTTCTAGCCATTGGGTCAGTATCGGCGCTTGCGAAGCCGAATCAGTCCCTTAAACCCCGTAACTAATTACTTTTAACTAACCTCAGTGATTTTCAGGCATTTTCAGTCATTTCTAATCATTTTCAATCAGAAACTTTCATTCAGGACGGGAATCCTGGGGCTTGGAACTAAAGGGGAGTTAAAGGGCAGTTAAATCTTAAAAAAATCTCATCAATTTCTCTGTGGAGTCTTCTCAGAGAAATTGAGTTATTATTCCGATAATATTCTCTGGATAAAAAATAATTATCAGTAGTTTTAACGCGGTAATACCTAGGATGATCTGCGGATAATTTTATGTTTTACAGAATTATTTATATTCTGTGTGCTAAATAAAAGCTAGGGTAAATTTAGGTAAACATAGATATAATAGCATAAAAAACTATAATTTCTAGGGTTGACGCCAAAACAATCATAAAGATTAACGTTGAAATTTTCAGCTAAAATTCAACTGATATAGTTGATACACTGCTCCCTGGCAAAATCAGTATAATTACTGAATGTTTTTGAGAAAAAATGTCCCATAATTTATCTAGAATAGTTCAGAGCCAGGAGTAAGGTGTACAATTAAGAAAAATCTCCCAAAAATCTCCTCTCCTAATCTTGCTGATTCTAGGCATCGTGCCTGAAATACGAAGTAAAGGCAGGAGGCACTGCCCCGGCCAGGAAAAAATCAACAAAAAGCTGATCACTGGTGATCGCGGTTGGTTTTGGGACAACCTCCATTTTCTTTGTCCATATCCTTGACTTTAAGGATTTCTGACGATTGCCGATTCTAGATTGTGTTCAAATCTTGATTTGTGACAGCCATTCTTAAAAGTGCCTACTAAACCCTGGAAGAATTCAGGAACATCTGCCACAATGGCACTGTCAACCATCAAGGAATCTGTTGTTTAGCTAATTCCACTTCCATGAGTTACTCTCCTTCTGCATCTTGGTCCAATTCCCAAACCGCTAAAACCCAAGCGGTTTCCACTCCAGAACAACTTTCAAATAATGATTTGGTACTACGTTGTCAGGAAGGGGTGCATCCAGATCGTGCCGCCTTTACTGAACTGCTGCGCCGTCACCAGTCCCATGTAGAAAAGATTCTCTATCATTTGGCTCCTGACTGGCAAGACCGAGCAGACTTAGCCCAAGAAGTTTGGATCCGGGTTTACCGGAATATCAATCGCTTAAAAGATCCCGTGAAGTTCCGGGGTTGGTTGAGTCGGATTGCTACTAACCTGTTTTACGATGAATTGCGTAAACGCAAACGAGTCCGTCCCCCGATCTCCCTTGATGCTCCTCGCACTGTCGAGGACGGAGAAATGGATTGGGATATTGCTGCTGATCGCCCAGGACCAGATGAAGACCTGAGTACCCGTGAGTTTTACGATCAACTGCGAGAAGCGATCGCCGATTTGCCGGAAGTCTTTAGAACAACTATTGTCTTACGCGAAATTGATGGCATGGCTTATGAGGAAATCGCCGAAATTACCGGCGTATCCCTGGGAACCGTAAAGTCCCGCATTGCTAGAGCTCGCCAACGCTTACAAGTTCAATTACAAGACTATTTGAACAGCTAAAGATGCCGAGATCCACTCCATATTATTTTCCAGATTATTTTCCAGATTATTTTCCAGATTATTTTCCAGATTATTTTTCATATTGGTTAAATATTGGCTAAATATTGGCTAAATATCTGGAAGTGGTGCCAATGGCCTCAGATAGATAAAATATCGAGGGAAAAAAATTCGTTATAATGAATAATGATATACCTTGCATTTTTTATTCGGGGTATCTTTCCCCAGTTTAACTTGGTGGTGATGTGAAAATGACCTCCAAAACCGAGTCATATAACAATCATTCCATTGATCGCCTGCCTGGGAGCCCTAGCTTACCAGCAAAAAACCCTCTTGCCCAAGCCAATAGTCTGGCTGCAAAGCTAAATATTGATGCGTTCTCATTGCTGAGTGCCTATATCGACGGTGAAGCAACTCCGGAAGAACGCCGTCAGGTAAATCAATGGCTGGACAACGATCCAGAAGTGAAAAGCCTGTATTTGCACTTGTTGCGGATTCGCCAAAATCTCCAGCAAATGCCCGTTCCCCAATCATCGGCATCTACTGCTGAGACGGTTGAGCGATTTTTCTGGCTGTTGGATCAACGTCGTCGGCGAAACATGGCTAAGATGGGCTTGGGGGCGATCGCGGCTTTATTTGTGGCCGCCCTTTTGGGTCTGGTTCCCGGAGTACCTTCAGTCACTCAACTGGCGAAGTCTTCTGACAATAATGTGGAATCCCAGCAATTAATGATCGCCTTAAACCGACCGATCGTGCCGATTCCTAAAGCTGCGGTGGCTGTACCGATGAACTACGAAAGACAATCTTACTCTAACGATCAATATAATTCCACTGAGCAAAGATACTAAGCAAATACTAAGCAAATACTAAGCAAATACTAAGCAAAAGTAACTTGCCCAGTTTCCTTTCACTCTATAGTTTGCTCATTGGTCGGGACACACCATATTCCTTCTGGTAAAAAAACCCCGCCCCGCAAACTGACTCGTTGCGGTGTCATAATATATGTCCAAACTAATCCCAGGGATATGCCGGTGACAGTGTACACTTCAATCTGTTGCCGGTTATATTCGTTTGCTTCAGGGGGTCGATTTGGATCATAGCCTTCTAATACATCAATACTTTGAAAAATATTCGGGTCAGTAAAAGATAGGACGACTCCGTGAACTTTCCCTTGACCTAATGTCATTCCGGGATAACCCAGTTCAGATAAGTGAAAGAGTTGTCCAAAGGCGATCGCTTCTTCGGCTTTGATGACCTTCCCTTCACAATAGCGGTAATAGTTGCATTCACCGGGTTTGAGTGTACCGTAGACGAATATTTTGGTTAACATATTGTTATTTATTTGCTGTTTGTTGTTTGTTGTTTGTTGTTTTCCTTGTTCCTAAATATGATTGTTTTACGATCGCCCACGAAAAAACGGCAAAGGGAAGCCCCCTCACAGGGGCTTCCCTGGTGAAGTGTGGAGCATAAAGGGATTTGCCTGGCCCGGAATTACACTTTAAGAATCTGATGTTTTTAACCCGATAAGGCGGACGCTTAAGGCGCAACTCCGGGCCGGGCGACCCTGGCTATGCTTGGGCTTTTTTGCTGATGTGAAAAGCCCCTATTAACCGGAATCATCAATAATTATCATAAGCAATTTACTTTTATTTGTCAATAGCTGTAAAACAAAAAAATGTTTTTTTGGATAAGCTTTATATCCCAAAGATCAGAGTAAAAATATAAAATTTTTCTGTAATATGCCGGTAATCGCAAAGTTACGATCTAAGAAACGGGGTTTCTGGGATAACTTTTATATTTCTTGGGTAAAGCTAAAAAAAGAAACCCGGTTTCTGGGAGAAGGCGATCGCTTTTTCCAAACCCGCAAGCAAGAAACCGGGTTTCTGGGATAACTTTTATATCTGGGATAACTTTTATATTTATTGGGTAAGGGTAAAAAAAGAAACCCGGTTTCTGGGAGAGGAGAATAAATTTTTTTCACCGCAAAGACGCACCCTAGCGAATGACTATATCGCGATCGCTCAATAGGTTTTCTTTAGCACCCTCAATTAATCTTAAAAGATGGGAACATTGCTCTGGAACCTCTCTTAATTCCTGAAATAGAATCTTTTTCACGTCATCCCGTTCCAGCAAACTCAAGTATTCATCATCAACTTCGCTGAGTTCAATCGCAATTCCCACTGCGGTGAATTGTTCCATCAATAATGGAGACTGGAGCATTTCTTCCATCAAATCTAATAATAGATTGACATTATTGTTATATGCAGTTTCAATCAGTTCGCCGTTCGTGTACTGAATCAATCTCAAAAAGTGGGGAAATTGCTTGGGAATCTCTTCAATTTTTTTGAACAGAATATTTTTCAGATGATTCCGTTTCAACAACGTAAAGTATTTTTTATCGAGGGGGCTAAGTTTAACCGCCATAACCACTGCGGTGAGTTGTTCTTCAAACAAGGGAGACTCAAGCATTTTCGCGATCGCATAACCCATGTCTATCTTGTTTCTGCATAAATTGTCAATCAATTTGCTGGCATTCTGCCGAACAATAGAATGCTCATCTACTAAACGTAATAACATCCATTCAAATAATTTATTTGTTTGATTAAATAGATGCCGAGGAATGAGCTTTTCTAATGCTTGGAATGCGATAGATCGCACATCCCACTCTGAGTCAGCCAGCATACAGCCCAAAATTGGCGCTGCCACAAAATTGCCTAAATTGCCTAATTCTTCGACTGCATCGTACCTAATATCATTTCGTTCCGAAAGCATTTTTGTGGCCGTCGCAACGACTTCTGATGGCCAGGATAAACAATCTGGAAGTTTATCTCCTATGATAAATTCATCATCCCATAAACTATTGGCAAAAGTTGGTTTATTTTCCGGATCGAACAAACACGATATAAGATGAGAATCGTTTATTTTTACGTTTTGCCATTTAGCAGTTCTAAAATCTGTAGGCGCATAATCAGGAGAAGAAAAACAGTAAGAAAATTTGGTTTCGTACAAAATCGCTTCCCGAAACGATGCCCCATTGAGAAGACAGCCAAAAAACTCGACATTTGACAGGTCTACTCCATCGAATATCGCATCTCGCAAATCGCAGAAACTTAGAGAATCTTTTGGCTTGATAGCAGGAGGAACTTTTATCCCCCGCCAATTTATGCCTGTATAGGTTGATTTCAAGTCGTTAAGTTTTTTAAGAGTATCCATTTGTTATTCTCCTAACTGTTCTTTCCAAGGTTTTGCCCAAGCGGGAATCTTTGGATCTTTACCATTTTTGTAATCTTCAGCCCATTGCAGTGCTTCTTCTATCTTTTGTATTTCATATTGGATTCTTTGCCTAGCTTCTGGAGGTAAATTTGGCAGGTGTTTTTTTAGTCCTTTAATATATTGTCTACACTTGCGATCGTGAAGCGTATTTTTTTTTCAGTGACTTTGGCTCATTTCCTACACCACCTTCAAACTGTTCTTTTATTACCATAAATGCAGAACTGCCATCACCATATTCAGCCCGTTCTCGATACAAGTCATTCATTACTTCTTGAGCTTGATCGATCGCTTTAGCCTCTTCCCGTGGAAAGCGTGTTTCTGGATTTTCAATTAACTTTGCTTCTGGCGTTGTTGCTATTACCTCTAGTCGGCGCAATTTTTCTTTGTTTTGATTTTTATCTGGAGTCATCACCCATGAACGCTTGTCTTAGCTGGTAAGTTACGAATTAACAATTAATTATTTAATTGTTTGACCCTGCCCCAGACAAAATCATACTGCACCAACCCTTTTAATCTAGCTTATTTAATATCTGACCATAATGTTACAACTGTAGTATATTGACTGGTTGAAATATCACTGGTGCTGTCTAATCCAGCTTAAGGGGCAAGCAACCCCCAACAACCAACCAACAACTAATAACGAATAACAAATCAAAGCATATCCCCGGATATAATATCCATGACATATCCATGACCGCAAGACAGCAGGAGTGATTTTCGTGGAGTCAAAATATAACCCCGCGTCCATTGAAGAAAAATGGCAGCAGACTTGGATCGAGCAAAACGCCGATCGCACAGAGGAGAATAGCCAAAAGCCAAAATTCTATACTCTGTCGATGTTTCCCTACCCATCCGGCAATCTACACATGGGTCATGTGCGGGTTTACACCATTACTGATGTGATTGCCCGATTGAAGCGAATGCAAGGTTATCGGGTACTTAACCCAATGGGATGGGATGCTTTTGGTTTGCCCGCAGAAAATGCGGCGATCGAGCGAGGAATTCATCCGGCAAAATGGACTTATCAAAATATTGCCCAAATGAAAGGGCAATTGCAGAAATTGGGTATTTCTTTTGACTGGAGTCGGGAAGTGACCACCTGTTCCCCGGACTATTATAAATGGACTCAGTGGATTTTCCTGCAATTCTATCAAGCAGGTTTGGCTTATCAAAAAGAAGCTGCGGTGAATTGGGACCCCATCGACCAAACAGTTTTAGCCAATGAACAAGTAGATAATGAGGGGCGATCGTGGCGATCGGGGGCGATCGTTGAACGCAAACTATTGCGGCAATGGTTCCTCAAAATTACCGACTATGGCGAACAATTATTAAATGACTTAGATAAACTCACCGGATGGCCTGATCGCGTCAAATTGATGCAAGCAAATTGGATCGGCAAATCCACCGGGGCTTATTTAGAATTTCCCATTATCGGCATGGATGAAAAAATCGGCGTATTTACCACTCGTCCCGACACGGTTTATGGGGTGACTTATGTGGTTTTAGCCCCCGAACATCCGTTAACCCCTCGCGTCACTACCGCAGATAGAAAAGCTGCCGTAGAAACATTTATCAAAGAAGTGGGTAGCCAAAGTGAATTAGAACGAACTGCCGAAGATAAACCCAAGCGCGGTATTCCCACTGGAGGCAAAGCGATTAATCCTTTTACTGGGGAAGAAATTCCCATTTGGATTGCGGATTATGTACTCTATGAATATGGCACTGGGGCAGTCATGGGAGTTCCTGCCCATGATATTCGTGATTTTAAATTTGCCCGTGAAAATAACCTGGGAATTAAAACCGTAATTGTCCCCAATAATACGGAAACCGCCGAAGCTTTAACAGAAGCCTATACCGAACCGGGAATAATGATTAATTCCGGGGAATTTGATGGCATGGATTCTACTCAAGGAAAACAGGCAATTATTGACAAAGCGGAAACAGAAGGTTGGGGCAAAGCGCGAATCCAATATCGCCTGAGAGATTGGTTGATTTCTCGTCAACGTTATTGGGGTGCGCCCATTCCCGTGATTCACTGTCCCAGTTGTGGAACTGTCCCGGTTCCTGATGCAGATTTGCCGGTAAAATTACCCGAAGATGTGGAATTTTCTGGTCGTGGGGCGAGTCCTTTGGCCAAGTTAGAAAACTGGGTAAATGTGCCTTGTCCTAGCTGTGGAGAACCGGCTAAACGGGAAACCGATACGATGGATACTTTTATTGATTCTTCCTGGTATTTCTTGCGTTATGCCGATGCCAAAAACGAGCAAGTAGCCTTTGAAAAAGCTAAGGTAAATGACTGGTTGCCCGTGGATCAATATGTGGGGGGAATTGAACACGCAATTCTACATTTGCTTTATTCTCGTTTCTTTACCAAAGTATTGCGCGATCGCGGCTTATGTAACTTTGACGAACCATTCCAACGGCTATTAACTCAAGGCATGGTACAAGCCATGACCTACAAAAATCGTACCACTGGGAAATATATTCCCCCAGCCCAAGTTAATCCCAACGACCCCAAAGATCCCACCACCGGGGAACCCTTGGAAGTCTTCTATGAAAAAATGTCCAAATCTAAATATAACGGCGTTGACCCATTAGAAGTCATGGCCAAATATGGGGCAGATACGGCGCGGATGTTTATCCTGTTTAAAGCCCCCCCAGAAAAAGATTTAGAATGGGATGATGCAGACGTAGAAGGACAATCTCGGTTCTTAAATCGGGTGTGGCGATTAGTCACTGAATATAACGGTAACGCCCCCAAATCTATCAAGACTGATAAATTAGATAAAGCCGAAAAAGACTTACGGCGGGCAGTCCATACCGCCATCAAAGAAATCACCGAAGATTTAGATGGAGAATATCAATTTAACACGGCAATTTCTGAGTTAATGAAACTCAGTAACGCCTTAACTGAAGCTAAATGCACTAACTCTCCGGTTTATGGCGAAGGTATCGAAACCTTAATTATGTTACTTGCCCCATTTGCCCCCCATATTGCGGAGGAATTATGGCAAATTCGCGGCTATCAAAACTCAGTCCATACTCAACCTTGGCCAAAAGTTGACCCCGAAGCTTTAGTCCTGGATGAAATCACCCTCGTGATTCAAATTATGGGCAAAACTCGCGGCACAATTCAAGCCCCTGCGGGCTTAGATAAAGCCGCCTTAGAACAATGTGCTCGTGACTCAGAAATTTACCAACGCTATATTGGTGATGCTGAAGTGAAAAAAGTCATTGTCGTCCCCGATAAATTAGTCAACTTTGTCGTGGCGAAATAAACGAAAACCCGGTTTATTGAAGAAACNNGTTTCTTCAATAAACCGGGTTTCTCTCTTCCCTCTCTGTGCCTCTCTGTGTCTGAATTGGTAAAACCGCCAATTTTTTCTCCAAAAACTATTGACAAATCCCAATATCACCGCTAAGATATAAAAAATGTTAAAGTGGAAAACTGTGCTGACATATATATAGAAGCCAAAAACCGGCTTTCTGTGGGAGGCAAAAAAGAAACTCGGTTTCTTAGTTCGGAGTCTTAAGAAAGCGATCGCTATTTGAAAATAAATTTGAAAATAAAATAGTGTACCTATGCGCTGCCAATCACTATCTGAAAATCATGCCAGTTTCAAAAATTATTGCTACAGTTACAGTTTGTTCATTAATTAGCTAGTGCAGTAGGAGCATTTGGTAAACCAGTTCTTAAAATTTGTCCGACCAGCCTCAAAGCAAGTTGAACCAACTGTTGCCTCGATCGCTTGTGTAGGCAAAAGTCTAACCATTGACTTAATCGTTGACCACAACATCTCAATCTTGTTAAAGTCTGGTGAGTATGGTGGTAAGGACTCTACTCTTGCTCCGGCAGAGGCGATGTTGCATCCGCAACGCTCCGCGAACGGTTCTTCGATGCCTTCCATTTTATGAATATTGAGATTATCCACAATCGTTACATCCTTTAGCTTGAGTTTCGGTATCAGTTCGCTCTCGACAAACTCCCTAAAGTCTTTCCCTTTCATGGAGCAAATCATCGCTTTTATCGCCACAAACCCTTGTGCTTCAAATCGCCCCGACCAAGGTCATTTTCCTGCCCTGTTAAAACTGTCTGAAACAGAATGCCTTTTTGTTTTTTTCACTCCGGGGTATCTCCCGACTCATGCCTACCGAAAAAGCCGTCTCATCTTTTCAGCGTCAGCCCTTCTTTTTTAGAAACTCACACATACCCCCTAAACTGGCATAAGTATTTTACTCTTGTAATAGATGCTGGCAATACTGTCGCCGAGTCAAATCCGGGTGTTCTTGCACCATAAAAACAATTTTCATCTTGATGCGCTTCAAGTTTTCCGGGGCGAGTTGAACCAGTATTTTTAAGCGTTAAGTCTTGAGTTTCCCGATGTCGTTTGATATAACTGTGAACCGGATGAAGGCTAATCATAAACCGATCGGCAAGCTGTCGAATTGAACCAAAGCCCAATTTTTAAGCAGCAACAACTTTTTTTTCTGAGGTCAAGGGAGTAACGGCTCATAACTGAATCTGGTCTGGATTCAGTGTGCCTCTAGTCTATCACCTTGCCTGTTAGATGTATTTCCTGAATAAGCTGTAAGTTGCCGTCGCTCTCTCTTTTTCCGATTGATTCTGTTGCCGATCGCCCACAATGCTTTTGGAACCCCTGGGGAAATCCTGGGTTGTTTGGTTGTTTGTAATATTGTAATATAACTTTACACCATATCTTTACTATTGCCCTGGTTAACCGCCAAGAAACGGTAGAGAGGCGCGATCGCTTGACCACGGGTTGAACCCAGATGACATTCTGGGTTTTTTTGCCGATCTATTTTTAAAAAAATTTGATATATTGAATAATATAGATTAGTCATCGGTAACTTTAACGGCTGATGCCAACTTGATCCGATTAAAGCAGACAGAAATGCCCTCAAAAATCCCAAAAAAACTGTCAAGTGTTTTCAGGGATTTGCTCGGCGAGGCTATTTTTCTGCGAAAATTTCTGTAAAAATCCCACCACTTTACACAAAGGAGGTCTAAACATTTGGTACGGGTACGAGTTCGCCAACATGTAAATCCACTGAGTCAAGCGTATGAAAAGCCAGTGACACCCCCAGATTGGCCTCAAGTTTATTCTGACTTGACTAAACCACTCCATTTAGATATTGGCTGCGCTTGGGGAGGTTTTTTGCTCTTGATGGCACAAGTAGTCCCTGAGTGGAATTATTTGGGGCTAGAAATTCGTGAAGCCGTGGTTAATGAAGCGATCGCCAATCGAGATCGAGCGGGCTTAGACAATCTACATTATATTTTTTGTAATGTAAATCAATCTTTACCCGGATTATTGGCATCTTTGCCTGTGGAAACCTTGCAAAGAGTTTCGATTCAATTTCCCGATCCTTGGTTTAAAAAACGACATCAAAAACGTCGAATGGTACAACCGAATATAGTGGAAACTCTGGCGCATTATTTAACCACTGAAGGAGAAGTTTTTTTACAGTCAGATGTGGAAGAAGTCGCCAGAGAAATGCGCGATCGCTTTTTAGCACATCCCAGCTTTTCTCTGAATTATTCAGACTGGTTGCCAGACAATCCTCTTCCGGTTTCTACGGAAAGAGAGCTTTCTACCCTGAAAAATAAAGCTCCGGTTTATCGTTGCTTATTAGTCAAAAAAAATTAATTTTGCTTAAGCGATTGAGCATTATTTCCTCTTTGTCCTTTGCACGAAATCAACAAATATTTGCCCAACCAACAATCTGATGAAAAAAACATATCCCTAATAACAACCTATCGATATTTGAGACAAAAGCGCCTAATGATTAAAACATCTCATAATATTCGTCATAGCCTATTATTGCCACAACCCCATCTATTAACCGGTTAGGGGTGAAAGCATTTGATAGCATGATTACTGAAAATCTGCGATTTTTAGTTATAACAAGATTGAGATTGGCTAACGGAAAATTCTTAATTCCTAAAATAACTCATGCCCTTAAATTTTTTTAATGATCGAATAATTAATTATTGATCATTAAAAAAATTCATCAGCAGCATAATTTCAGCATTTAAGCATAATAATGATGAATCATTGGCTTGAAGCACCCAACCAAATTATCAACAAGATTAATTAAAATAAGATCAACATAATCAACATAATAAATATCAAAAATGTCAAAAATATTAGGTTAGGTAAATATATAATATATGATATGGCTGTATTTGCTCACAAAAAAACAAAAAATACAAAAATACCAAAAATACAATGGCTGACTAATTAAAAATTATGAAAAATATGCTAGATATAAATTTATCCAAATAAATTAATTATGCGGATGAATGAGTCTGGGAGCATTAAGGTGAATCAATCAGTCACCATTGGCTCTAAAATTTACTTCTATAATCAAAACCATAGATGAGGCAAACGATGAATACCAGATTAGTTGAAGTATTATTAGTGGAAGATGACGAAGCGGAAGCCGACCTGACTCGCGAAACTTTGCAGGATCAGAGTATTTCTGTGAAATTAAATACGGTAGAAGATGGCATCGAAGCGATGGCCTATCTGCTCCAAAAAGGTGAATATGCCAATGCGGTGCGACCGGACGTGATTTTGCTGGATTTGAATATGCCAAAAAAAGATGGTCGGGAAGTTTTAAAAGAATTGAAAAATGATGATAATTTAAAACATATCCCTGTCTTGGTTTTAACAAATTCTTCTTCAGATAAAGATATTTTAATTGCTTATCAACTAGGAGCTAATTGTTATTTAAAAAAACCAATTGTTTTAGATGAATTTGCCCATGTGCTCAAGTTGATAGATCGGTTTTGGTTTAATTTAGTAACATTACCGATTTGGCAAACTCAAATTAATTAAATAGCCACTTAAATAGCCATAATTCACCCTTTTCTCAACAATTGTTGTAGCAATTATTGTAAGTCTAAAAGAAACATAACATCGGCTGTCTCAAAAATCCTGGGATGCCCCACCGCTGAATTCGGGACAGCTTTTTAGCCCATAGGGTGTTGAATTTATGTCTGCTAACTTACTTATCAATAACAAATAAACAATAAACAATAAACAATAACAACTAACAACCAGCAACTAGCAACCAATAACCAATAACCCCCCAATTCCCCCAACCCCCCTTCAAAGGGGGGCAACCAATAACCAATAATCAATAATTAATAGATAATAAATAATAATTAATAATTTACTTTTTGGCTAACAGGCCGGCATCAACCCGGGCTAAAATGTCATCACTGTTGTTAATCGTGTCTATGATGTTGGAGTTTTTTTCGCGACGTTTAGGTATGGCTTCATTCTTGGCGTTCGGGTTGACTGCTCAGTCAATGTTCCCCGCGATCGCCCAAACCCAGTTTACGGATACTGAAGATCATTGGGCTAGGGCTTGTATTAGTGAATTAAAAAATAGACGGATTATTAATGGATACCCGGACGGCAGTTTTCGTCCCAATGCCCCCGTTACTCGCGCTGAATTTGCCAGTCTATTAATGACGGCTTTTTCCAACCGAGAATCCGTTAGAGAACCGATTCAATTTATTGATATTCCTACGGATTTTTGGGCTGAAAATGCGATTCGGGAAGCTTATAAAAGAGCTTTTTTATCGGGATATTCGGGACGAATTTTTAATCCTAATCAAAAGATTCCCAAGGTGCAAGTTTTGGTAGCAATTACGGCGGGATTAAACTATTCTGCTAATCAGTTAACACCCGATCAATTAGATTTAGCTTTGAATGATGCCCAAGGGATTCCAGAGTACGCTAGAAGTGCGATCGCGGCTGCTATTGAAAGACAGCTTTTGGTGAATTATCCTAATGTGCGGGAATTTAATCCCAATCAACCGGCAACTCGCGCAGAAGTGGCGGCTTTTTTCTGTCAAAGTTTAATGGGGGTTTATTCGCCAATTCCGATTCAATATATTGCTAGGGCAAATGGATTAAGTTCAGAAATTACTGGGGCTGACAAACCATTGGCAACGGGTAATCCCCAAACTCCGGTAGCGAATAACCCGCCAAATGCAGGAAGTAATCAGACCGAAACTCCGGTAGGAAATAATCCGCCAACTTCACAGAATCAGCCGCCGACAAGAAGTCCCAGTCAGGCAATCACAAATGGGGAAATTCGTGGGGTGTGGTTGACTAATATTGATAGTGAGGTATTATTTGCTTCGGAAAATGTGGCAGCGGCGATCGCTCGTCTGGCGGATTTGAATTTTAATACGGTTTATCCGACGGTTTGGAATTGGGGTTATACTCTGTATCCGAGTCAAGTGGCTGACAATGTGGTCGGCAGTAAAATTGATCCAGATCCAGGGTTGCGCGATCGCGATGTTTTAGCAGAAATTATTCGCCATAGTCGGGCAAAAAATTTACGAGTAATTCCTTGGTTTGAGTTTGGTTTTATGGCTCCAGCAGATTCAGAATTAGCCCGTCGTCGTCCTAATTGGATTACCAAACGTAGTGATGGCACTCAGGTGAAAATGGAAGGAGCCCATCCGCGAGTTTGGCTGAATCCTTTTCATCCAGAAGTGCAACAATTTCTGATTGATTTAATCGTGGAAGCTGTGCGTAACTATGATATCGATGGGATTCAATTAGACGATCACTTTGGGCTACCCTCTGAGTTTGGGTACGATGAATTTACCATAGCAATTTATAAAAAAGAAAATAATGGGAAAGAACCCCCCAGTGACCCCAAAGATCCTCAATGGTTGCGGTGGCGAGCGGATAAAATTACCGAGTTTATGGAAAAGTTATTTAGAGCCATTAAAGCTGAAAAAGAAGATGTGATTGTAGGGGTATCTCCTAATCCGCAAAATTTTTCTTATCGAGAGTTTTTGGCGGATTGGTCAACTTGGGAACAAAAAGGCTTTATCGAGGAATTGATTGTGCAAATCTATCGGAGCGATCGCAATGCGTTTATGGTGGAACTCCAGGATGAGTCGATTCAAAAAGCCCGTAAACATATCCCCGTCGGCATTGGGATTTTATCCGGTTTAAAAGGGCGACCGATTTCGATGGCTGATATTGCTGACCAAGTAAATATTGTGCGAAATCAAGGATATGCGGGAGTTTCTTTCTTTTTCTATGAAAGTATCTGGAATTGGGCACCAGCACCGGCTAATGAAAGAGCAGAATCTTTGCAGAATATTTTTCCGCAAAAAATAGAGGCACCAGACATTTTACAAGGGTGGGAACCGCAAAAAAATTAAGGTTGGTGTGGCGATCGCGCTTTCTCGTTGATTAGTCTCTGAGATATTTTTCTATCAACCAGGCGCTTGCCCCGCCAATGGCTTAGGCGGCCAAACTAATCAGCCGATAAAAGGCGATCGCACCAAGCAAAATGCCTGGGGGGAAATTATTTTGCAATAAGGCGATCGCCGTAGCTTCAAAAATGCCAATTCCCCCCGGGGCGACGGGAAGCACTAAACCGAGTAACCAGGCAAAACTAAAAGCACTCAATACTAAAAATCCTGATGAAATCAGAGTGGCTAAATTGAATGAATCGAGGGGTTGAAGCATGGCCAACATTGCCAATAAAAAACCACTACCTCGCAGCCACAGAAAACCCAGTTCGCCGATTAAAGAAAATAAGGGATAGCGTTGGAGTTGTCCCGGTTATAACCGCAGAGAATTTAGGGAATCTTTATCAGATAACGAACTTTGAGAAAATCTTAACTTTTCCGAGCATTGGCGATATTAATAATCTTATAAAAATCAAACATATTGATAAAATAATTTTCGGAAAAACCCAGAGATTTACTCTCTCTGTGTCCTAGTTTTTTAGGTCAGGTGAAATATTTTTTGGGGCGATTAATAATGAACAAC
>NZ_LIUQ01000022.1:0-77190 GCF_001276715.1 Planktothricoides sp. SR001
GGTAAAATCGTCAATTTTTATCCGCGAATGCTTCGCCCAAATATTTGCCGATTGATTCCGAAATTTTCTGCCCGGTTTACCCATTGTAGGGGCAAAGCATTCGCGCCCAAATTTCTCGGTAAAATCGTCAATTTTTATCCGCGAATGCTTCGCCCAAATATTTGCCGATTGATTCCGAAATTTTATTTATGGGTTACAGGGCGAAGCATTCGGGTAGATAAATTGTCGGTTTTTCCCGGATATTTTTAGCCCGAATGCTTCGCCCCTACCCAAACAACAAACAACCAACAACAAACAACCAACAACCAACAACAACCAACAACCAACAACCAACAACCAACTAATCAACCACATCCACTGGGGCATTATTGACCAGGAGGTTTTTGCCGTCGGTGACAAGACGATCGCCCGGTTTTATTCCCTCCAGAATTTCTTGTTGAGAAATGCCTTTAATACCAATAGTAACTGGGCGCTGTTCGACAAATTGTTTGCCGTCTTTTTCTTGGACAACAAAGACGAATGGTTTTTGATCCCGGTAAACGATGACATTTGCAGGAATCACGGTGGTATTTGCCGCTTCTTTTACGGCAATCCAGGCGGAAACACGGGCGCCGTTGCGGAGGCGAGATTGCATCCGCAACGCTCCGCGATCGCGTTTTTCTGGGTTAATACGGTTAATTCTGACTTTAACATTCACCGCCCGACCCCCAGGAGTCACCGAAGGACTAACAGAAAACACCTCGCCTTCAGCACTGGCAACACTAATCAGAGTTTCGTTATTCAAAGAATCGCGATATGCGCTATTTAAGTCCTCATCCAAGACCACAAAAGCGGTTTGACCGGGGCTGACCTGGGTGCCGTCAAAAGCGGGCAGTTCGATTTGGACTTCAAACTCGTTGGGGTCAATCAAAATAATTGGCACCGTTTCCACCACATTTTGCGCCGTCTGGCTGCTTAACTGTTGCGGCGACCAATAATCCCCTTCCCGAATATTCAAAAAAGCCACCATGCCGTCAAAGGGCGCTCTAATTTCCGTATCTTCTAAGGTGACATTAGCGCGATTTGACTGCGCCCGGGCTGATTCAATTCCCGCGCTGGTGGCATCAACTTGGGCAGCAGCGGCGGCAATACTGCCCTGCACGGCTTCCACCTGGCTTTCCGCTGCCCGCACCTGGCTTTCCGCTGCCCGCACTTGGCTTTCCGCTGCGGCGATATCTTGTTCGGTGGCTTGAATGTTACTCTCCGCTGCGGTTACTTCCTCTTCAGCGGCTTGAATGCGGCTTTGGGTGGCATTGACCGCAGATTTAGCGTTGTCGAGTTTGTTTTGGTAAACGTCGCGATCGCTGGCGGAAATCACCCCTTCATCATAAAGTTCTTGTCGTCGCCGCAGTTCCACCTCTGCTAAGTCGCGATCGGCCATTCTCGCTTCCAGATTAGCTTTCGCTTCCCGAACATTGGCGATGCTGGCTTGTTTTCTGGCCTCTGCTTGAGCCAAACCCGCCCGAACTTGCCCTAATTTTGCCTTTGCTTGAGCCACATTCGCTTGTAGTTGTTCCACCGTGGCTTGGGCTTGGCCTAAATTAGCCTTCGTTTGAGCTAAATTTGCCATCGCCACGCTTTGTTGTTCTTGGGCTTGCCAGATAGCAGCATTGGACTGAACCAAATCCGCTTGGAGTTTGCGATCGTCGATTTGGGCCAAGAGTTCGCCCTCATAAACATAATCTCCCTCCCGCAAATCCCGGCCATCGACCTTTTTAATATAAGTAATCGTTCCTGGCACTTCAAAGCGCAAATGTTTGCCCCGGACAGCAGACACAGACCCATCACTATGCACCCATTCCTGAATCGCCCCTGACTTAGCTTGCACCACCCGCACAGGTAGGGGCGATCCGTTGCCGTTGCTTGCCCCTGCGGGAATGGTGACTGGGGTGGGTTCTGGGACTGCCACTGGGTCGGAAATGCGCCGAGACGCAAACACGCCAATACCCAGGGCGATCGCTAATAATGGCAAAGCCCAGAGCATTATTTTGAATACAGAAAACTTTTTAGCCGCTGGTTTTTCTGATACTTCAAAGGGGCGATCGTCAACAGTAAAAGTCTCTTCTATATTGACTGGATCGTCGGTTAAATCTGTAGGAAATTCGCTACTTTTTGTAATCAATTCAGTGGGATAAGTCGCAATTTTACCCGAACCATTTCTCTCATGGCGGGCTTCATCCACCATCAGATAATTATGGATATTTTTGCTGGAACCATTCGATGATAATTTTGGGGGTGATTTGTGGTTGTTCATAGTTTTGATGATTGTTCACTTTAGTCTATTGATAATTGATAATTGATAATTGATAATTAATAATTAATAATTGTTTTGCCTGCTCGATTGGCGGCCCCTCCGCTCCTCTGCTCCTCTGCCGACGGCGGGTCCCTCTGCCCCCCCGCTCCTCTGCTCCTCTGCCGACGGCGGGCTCCCTGTTGCCTCGTTGCCAAAAATGACCGAACCGTTCAGTCATTTTTTTAATCATAAGCGAAAAACTGGGTACTGTCAAGATTTCCCGAACCGTTTAGTATAGGAAATGACAAGAGTCAGAGAAAAAACATGGAAAGTTTACAATCACTCGATTTAACCAGCCCCAAGGCTTGTCAAATTCTGGAAGGGGCAAGAAGCGCCTTCTTGGAACTCGGCTATGAGGGCACAAGCGTCGAAGAAATTGCTCGCCGCGCCCAAGTCTCTAAAGGCACAATCTATAATTATTTCCCAGATAAGCAGACGTTGTTTATCGCCGTGGTACATGGGGAATGCCAAAAGCAAACCCAACGGATTTTTAAGGTAGATCAAGATACGGAAGACATAGAAACTTTATTGCGTGATATTGCCCTTCATTTTGTGGAATTACTCCTGTCTCCTTTTGCCCAAAATATATTTAGAATTGCGATCGCGGAAACCCCGCGATTTCCTGAACTCGGTCGGGCATTTTATAATTCTGGTTCAGAGGTGGGCAGAAAGCGTTTAATGGATGTGATGGCAGGGGCAATGGCCAAGGGAGAATTGGCGATCGCGGATTTAGAATTAGCCGCTGACCAATTTATTGAACTCTGTAAAGCCGACCTCTTTTATAAACAATTGCTGGGCATCAAAACCAATCCGACAACAGCGGAAATTCAGCGAGTTGCGGACGGGGCGGTAACAACTTTTCTTAAAGCCTTTGGCAAATAAAAATCCATATATCACCAAGCAAGCGCTGTAATGGCGAATTTGGGTTTACACCGTTGTCAAAATTACCAAAATTACGGCTATTTTCGATTAAATTGAATAAATTACAGATATTGGTCGTTTTTAACGCAGCAGATTGTAGGGGCGATAGCCGTCTCGCTTTCAGATAATTTATGAGTTAGAAACGTAAATTTTTTACGGAAAAGCTTCGCCCCTACAAAACCCTACAAATATTTGTGGTTTTCTAATCAGAAAAAGGCTGCTAAAAACCAGTCTTTACTTTTATTTAAGTGGTTTTAAGACTGGTTTCTGCTGTTTCTGCTTCTCCGGGAACTGGTAGGTCTAAATTTGGGCCTTTGCGAATAATTCGGCTACCAAAAAATAAGGCGCAAACAAACAAAATCGAATAGACCACCGCAAAGAGAGTTAAAGAGGTTAAAACATTCGTTGGGGGCAAATTGCTGGCCGCATCTACGGTGCGGATTTGCTCGTAAAGTGTCCAAGGTTGGCGTCCCACACAGCGAACAATCCAGCCAGATTCTACGGCAATATATCCTAAAGGTGCGGCAAAAATCCAGGTTGCCATTAACCAACGTTGTTGACCAATTTTATCTTCAGCTAATTGACCGCGTATCCACTGCACTACAGTCCAAAACATTAACCCGACTAAGAAAAAACCGATCGCCACCATAATCCGAAAAGAATAATAGATTAATCCCACCATGTGCGGGCGATCTTCCGGCGGCCATTCTTTCAAACCCCTTACAGGTTCTGAGAGGGTTGGTTTCAGTTCCAAAATATAGCCCAAAGCGTTAGGAATGGCGATTTCCCAATCATTTTTTTCAGCGGTTTCATTGGGGAGAGAAATCATACTCCAAGGGGCAGCATTGCCAGCGGGAATTGTTTCCCATTGGGCTTCCATTGCGGCGAGTTTTGCCGGTTGATGTTGATAGACTTGTTCGGCACTTAAATGGCCAATATAAATTTGCAATGGGGCAACAGCGATCGCGGCAGCTAAAACAATTTTGAAAGACTTACTGAAAAACCCTTGATGGCGACCTTTGAGAATATACCAAGCGCTAATTCCGCCAATCACAAATAACGAAGTCTCCAAGGTGGCAAAAAACATATGGAGGACGCTATTCAGCATAAAAGGATTAAAAATTGCTTGAAAATAATCGCTAACCACAAATTTGCCATTCACCAGTTCGCCACCAGCGGGAGTTTGTAGCCAAGAATTCGCCGCAATAATCCAAAATGTTGAGAGATTAGCGCCAAAAGCTACCATAATTGTAGCAAAATAATGAATCGCTGGATTGACTTTTTCCCAGCCAAATAGCATAATGCCTAGAAAGCCCGCTTCTAGCATAAATGCCATAGAAGCTTCAAAGCCCAAAACACTGCCAAAAAAGTCCCCAACTGCTTCAGAAAACGGCGCCCAATTCGTGCCAAATTGAAATTCCATCGGGACTCCAGAAGCTACCCCAATGCCAAAGTTGAGCACATATAGTTTTGCCCAAAAACGGGCATGATGATAGTAGTCAGGATTCCGAGTTTTTAACCAGAGTCCTTCGACAATTACCAAATAAATGGCCATACCTGTAGTCAATACAGGCCATAGCATATGAAAGATAGCCGTGAGTGCAAATTGCATCCGCGAAAGCACTACGGTGTCTGAGAGAAAGTCCATAATTGCCTTGATGATTTAGATCAACATTTATGGATTATACTACATATATAAGGAAATGGGAAATTAACAGAAAATTTGTCTGACCGAATTTGTGGGCAATGGGGTTTAGGTTCGCCATTTTCTGCCCAAAGCTTTGGGTAAAGGGAAAGGGGACAGGCTATAAATAATAATAGATAATATATAGATATACTAGAGATATATTTTGTTAGCCATGTAATTTTCTGGGATATTTTTTATAGGCTTTGAATTTATTTTTTTGATTTAAATAAATTTAATATTTTTTTAATGATTTAATAAATCGCAAATTGCTAGAATTATTATAGCATTCACGACTAAATACGCGATCGCCCACCATGCAGACATTCACAAACTACATCAAAGCCATTGAAACTTCACTTCAGTCAGGAAACGCCACTGAACATACTTATCGCCCTGGGTTGAAAACTTTACTGGAGTCTTTTAATTCGGGGATTATAGCGGTTAATGAACCGAAGCGGATTAAATGCGGTGCCCCGGATTTTGTCATTACCGCTGGACAAATTACCCAAGGACATATCGAAGCCAAAGATATTGGGGTGTCGTTGACTAAAGAAGCGAAAAGTCAGCAACTTAAGCGCTATTTTAACGCCTTACCTAACCTAATTTTAACCGACTATTTAGAATTTCGCTGGTATGTGAACGGAGAATTGAGGTTAACGGCAAAAATTGCTGAAGTTGGCAAAAAAAATCAACTGCAACCCAACCCAGCAGAAATCAATAAATTGGCGCAACTTTTGACCCAATTTTTGCAAATCACTACGCCTCAAGTTAGCAGTCCCAAAGAGTTAGCCAAACGGATGGCTAGTTTAGCCCAACTAATTCGCGATGCGATTAATACCGCATTGGCAGAAACAGAGAAAGGGGGAATGTTGCGGGATCAATTAGAGTCTTTTCAGAAAGTTTTGATTAAAGATTTAACTTCGAGTCAGTTTGCGGATATGTACGCGCAGACCATTTGTTATGGGCTATTTGCCGCACGGTGTAATATTGATAATCCGGCAACTTTTTCGCGAGAGACTGCCGCGTTTCAGCTACCGAAAACTAATCCTTTTCTGCGGAGTATTTTTGGCCAAATTGCCGGACCAGATTTAGATGACAGAATTGTTTGGGCGGTGGATGATTTGGCGACGATTTTGCGATTAACGGATATGGCGGAAATTCTGAAAAATTTTGGTCAGCGAACTCGGCAAGAAGACCCGGTGGTGCATTTTTATGAGACGTTTCTGGCAGAATACGACCCAACAATGCGGGAGTCACGCGGGGTTTATTATACTCCTGAACCTGTGGTGTCTTATATTATTCGTAGTGTTGACTATGTTCTGAAACAAAAGTTTGGCATTAGTCGGGGATTAGCAGATGCGCGGAAAATTAAAGTATCTAATGCTAATGGAGAAAATCCTACAGAAATCCATCAAGTATTAATTCTGGATCCGGCAGTGGGAACGGGGACATTTTTACATGGGGCGATCGACCATATTTATGAGAGTTTTAAACAGCAAAAGGGGATGTGGTCGAGTTATGTGAGTCAGCATTTATTACCTCGGTTATTTGGGTTTGAGTTGTTGATGGCACCCTATACGGTTGCTCACATGAAATTGGGGTTGCAGTTGCAGGATTTGGGTTATGATTTTAGTTCTGATGAACGGTTAAGAATTTATTTGACCAATACTCTGCAAGAAGCGTTTCAATTATCAGACCAGGTAATTAATTTTGGTTCCCGCATCAAAGAGGAAGCTGAAGCGGCGAAAGAAGTTAAACAAGAGCATCCCGTGATGGTGATTATCGGTAATCCTCCTTATTCGGGACATTCGGTGAATAAGGGAGAATGGATTAAACAGCTTTTGAGAGGAAAAGATATTACCTCTAATACACCGACCGAGAATTATTTTGAAGTTGATGGCGAACCTTTAAAAGAACACAATCCAAAATTTTTGAATGATGATTATGTGAAATTTATTCGGTTTAGTCAATGGCGGATTGAGCAAACTGGTTATGGAGTGTTAGCATTCATTACCAATCATAGTTATTTAGATAATCCTACATTTAAAGGAATGCGTCAAAGTTTGATGCAAACCTTTGATGAGATTTATCTGTTAGACCTACATGGAAATAGTAAGAAGAAAGAAGTTTGTCCCGATGGTTCCCCCGACCAGAATGTGTTTGATATTCAGCAAGGGGTGGCAATTGGTATTTTTATTAAATCTGCCAATAACCCCGAAAAACTGGCAAAGGTTTATCATGCTGATTTATGGGGAACGCGAGAAATTTATCGAGAAATAGAGGAAGGGAAAGAACCGATCGGGGGAAAATACCACTGGTTAGCGGAAAATGATATTAGTTCCACAGCATGGAAAACAATAAAACCCAAATCACCCTTTTATCTCTTTAAAGTGCAAAATGCTGAATTATTACCAGAATATGAAACCGGATGGAAAATAAATGAAGTGATGTCAATTCACTCTAATGGATTTAAAACTCATCGCGATAATTTTGCTATTGAATTTGATGCAAAAGTGATTTATCAAAGATTTCTGGAAATGCGTGATTATAATCTTAATGATAGAGAGTATGCAGAAAAATACCAAATTAAAGATACTAATAGTTGGAAATTAAATACGGCACGCACAAGCATTCGTAATGATGAGGATTGGGACTCAAAAATCATATCTTGTTTATATCGACCATTTGATACTCGTTATTGCTACTTTAGTACAGTAGCAATGGATAGACCTAGACGAGAGTTGCTCGATCATGTCGCAGGAAAAGACAATTTATGTTTATTACTGATTCGGCAAATGCAAGATGCTACCCCATACTCTCATGTGTTAGCTTGTACATCTCCTGCAATTGATCGGGCTTTTGCTTGTTCAAGAGGTGCATCTACTTCTTTCCCTCTCTATTTATATCCGACAAATCAAACCACCCTTTTCGACCTAGAAACCTCTAATGCACCAGGGCGACGCTATCCTAACTTGGCAGAGAACTTTACCCAAGACTTCGCAACTCGCTTAGGATTAGCATTTATCCCTGATGGTAAAGGAGACAAGCTAAAAACTTTTGGGCCTGAAGATATTTTTCACTATATTTATGGGGTGTTTCACTCTCCAACTTACCGCGAACGTTACGCCGAATTCCTGAAAATAGACTTTCCTCGCGTTCCATTAACTTCCCAAATTGGTCTATTTCAAGGACTATGTGAAAAAGGTGATCGCTTAGTCAATTTGCATTTAATGAAAGCAACGGGTTCTTTACGGGTGACATATCCCGAACCGGGAGATAATCAAGTAGAAAAAGTCTTTTATACTGACCCGAAAAACAATCAGCCCGGACGAGTTTACCTTAACAAAACTCAATACTTTGAGGGAATACCCCCAGCAGTTTGGCATTTCTATATCGGTGGCTACCAAGTTTGTCAGAAATGGCTGAAAGACCGCCAAGGCAAAATCTTAGATTATGACGATTTAACCCATTATCAAAATATCGTCGCGGCTTTGGCAGAAACCATAACTTTGATGCAAGAAATTGATGCGCTAATTAACGAATATGGCGGTTTTCCGATTAATTAATAATATAGTCATTTCAATTTAACGTGCTTGATACAAAACATTAGGGGCGCTTGGACGTAGCCAGGGGCGCAAGCATTGCCACGAAAAAGCCCCTAAGATCGCCCCTGATGCTTTCTCTCAAGTATTATTGAAATAGCTATATCAGGGGAAAAATTAATCGGCTTGAATGGGTAATATAATCGTAAATTCAGCCCCATTTCCAGGGGAGGAATGACAAATTAGTTGCCCGTGGTGTTTTTCTACGATAATTTGGTGGCTAATTGATAAACCTAATCCTTTGCCGCTGCCCACAGGTTTGGTAGTAAAAAATGGTTCAAAAATTTTCTCACATAAGGCTTGTGGGATGCCCGGGCCATTATCCCGAATTTTGATGGAAATCGAGTCTCGATCGATTTGTTCAGTGGCGACCAAAATTGTTGGCATGGTTACTGTCTGGTTTTCGGAGTTAATCTTCTGGTTATTGGTTGGAGATGCGGCTAAACTTAAAGCATAGATAGAATTGTCTAGAATATTGAAAAATACTTGATTTAAGTCTCCAGCGTAACACTGGACTAAAGGCAGTTTGCCATATTGCTTAATTAAGTTAATATTATTTAATCGATGCTGTAAAATCATCAAGGTGCTGTCTAGACCTGTGTGAATGTCAATCCGTTTTATTTCCGCTTCGTCTAACCGAGAAAATGTGCGTAGCCCCAGGACTACATCACGAATGCGATCGCTCCCGTTTTTCATAGAAGACAAAATTTTGGTCAAGTCTTCACTTAAATATTCCAGGTCAATATCTTCGATTTTTGCTTCAATTTCCGGTGGAACTTTGGGGAACTTGGTTTGATAAAGGTCTAAAAGTTCTAACAAGTCTTGGATGTAATCATTGGCTGGGTCTAAATTAGCGGCAATGAAATTAATGGGATTATTAATTTCGTGAGCAATTCCGGCCACCATTTGACCGAGAGAAGACATTTTTTCTGTCTGAATGAGTTGAGCTTCAGTTTTTTGCAGTTGCTTCAAAGTGGCTTGTAACTCCTGGGTTCTCTGCTCGACTTTTTGTTCTAAGTTATTGTTATAATCTTCTAACTGCTGATTGGCATTGGCTAAATTGCTATAGAGGCGAGCATTTTCTAAGGAAATCGCGGCTTGAGATGATAACAATTGTAAAACTTCTAGGCGATCGCTGGTAAAAGCCCCGGTGGTTAGGTTGTTTTCTAAGTAAAGTAAACCGATCGCCTGTCCTCTGGCACTAATCGGAATACATAATACAGACTTGGGTTGGTGCTTGAGAATATAGGTATCATTGGCAAGTATTTCTTCATCAATGGCATTATTGACCACCAAACTTTGCTGCGTTCTTTGCACATAATTTAAGGCTGACATTGGTACAGTGTCACTCATTTCTTTTGGGCAAGACTGCAACACCCTGATGCGATCGCCATCCACTTCCCCCATAACGGCGATCGTCAAGTTATTGTTGTCATTGAGCATGAGAACCCCTTTTTGAGCGCCACTATTTTGTAAAAGAATTGTCATCAATTTTTCCAGCAAATTACTCAGGACAATTTCACTGGATATCGCCTGGGCTGCTTTCATCACCGTGGGTAAATCTAGCAGATTTAAACCTGTAGGCGCTGTGGTTCTGGTGCGAGTGATTTCAGCGCTTTGACTGGGGGAGATAGCAATTTGTCCCAGTATTTCTGGATATTGAGTTTCCAGTTGTTTAACTTTGGCGATCGCCCCCCAGCGAAGATAACCTTGATGGGCTTCGGTTATATAAAAACGTCCCATATTTTCCCGACCGCGAGACAGATGAAATTCCCCGGCTAGTTCATTAGCGAGGGCTTCTTCTTGGACATAACCTTGCTGACGGGCTCCAGCGATCGCCTTTTCATAATGAGCGATCGCCTGAGTATCTCTCCCCCGGAATTTAGCCCTTTCTGCCTCCACTAAATCATACTTATGCTGAAAATTTTCCGGGCAATGTGCAGCCCACAACTTCATTTGTTTTTGATTGGCTGATATGGTTTTCAAATAGCGTTGTTTGCTCGGTACATCAATCCGCTTTAAATTAGCCAACAGTGCCAAAGAATAGTAAAAATTGTGAGCATAGTATTGAAACAATCCTACCCCACCTTTTTTATATTTATCGGTTAATTCGCCAAATTTAGCCGCTGGCTCATAAATTTTAAATAAATAAGCCAGTATGGTTTTATAATGATTAAATATTAGCAATAAACTAATGTTATTTTCTCGCTCAAATACCTGAACAATTTCGGCTTCTTTATGGCTTGATTCGCCTAAACAAAACGGTGATTCTGAAGCATGAATTAAATTAAACACCATTTGATAAGATAACTGGCCATAAGAACCATGAAACTCTAGCTTATATTTTTTAATTAATTCTAAGTAATGCTTTTGTTGGATGATTAATAAATTGAGCGTATGGCCGCTAAAAAACATATAATTTGTGTGATGGACAATGCAATAAAAGCCATATTCTAAATCTCCGTCATTCATGCCAATTTCCCAGGCTTTAAACAACGGTGCTATAGTTTCTTTAAGATGCACATGAACGGGAAGTATCAAGGCATAAATAATGTCCATCACTTTACAGCGAATTTTCGACTGAGAATCCTGGTATCGCTCCATCACAGCGAGGGATACCCGAGCAAATTCATAAGCTTTTTCCAGTTGCCCGTAAAATCCCGACAATATCATGGCATAACCGACATAAGCATAAGTCGCTAATGGTGAATTACCGTTAACAACACAAAGCTTAACCATTGTCAAAATCGCTAACTCTAAGAGCAAAGAATTCACATGAAAAGCTGCTCCAGTAACACTTTGGAGAATTCTTATGGCTGCTAACTGATAAGGATCGGTCATTTCTGGCAAGTTGATTAAATCAGAAGTTGCCGGAAGTCTACTGGATAATTCTTGCTTTAGCGACCGAATCTCTTTTAAAATCTGTGATTTACTATTGGGAAATTGAATTTTTAATTGAGCCAAAATATCCTCAGCAGTTTCTAGGGCTTTTTGTTCCTGAGACTGATTCACATAGAACTGCATTTTTACTTCATAAATCGGAATGATATCTAAAATTGACTTAGCTTCCGCGATCGCTACTGCCGCTAAAAAATTTCCTCGCTCTGGATTCGCACTTAAGTATTCGATTTCCCCCGCTTGCACATAAAGATTTAAAGTTAAATCGTAATACCGATCCCAGCTATCTGCTTCTAATAAATTTAAGCCAATATTTAAATAGTTCAAAGCCGCTTTATATGCCGTGGCTGACTTAGCCTTTTTAGCCGCCATGATATTTAAAGCAGCTAACTCGTATTTTTCTGATGAATTTTCTATTAAGTCAATGGCCAAATTTAGTTGAGTGACTAAAAGAAAAATCTGATTTTTTTGCGTCTCAGGAGGTAAATTTTCCAGCAGCAAACGACCGATTTTTAAATGAGTGAGTTGTTTTTCCGATTCAGGAATCAGAGAATAAGCGGCTTGCTGTACTCGGTCATGTAAAAATTTGTAATCAATGTTTAAGCTATTTTGGCGATCGCCCAGGATTGTTTCTCGATAATTTTCTGCCCACTGGTGCTCTGGAATTAACGGACTATCACTGTCTAAAAGCATGGTAATTTTATATGCATCACTCAAAGGCAGGACTAGCCCCAACTCCAGCGCATTCCACAGCTTTAAAGCGGTTTCAGTGGTTGATTGCTCATTGACAATGGCCAGAATATCTAAATTAAACTGGTTGCCAATACAAGCCGCAAACTTTAAAACTTTTTGGGTATCTTCGGGCAGTTTACTTAAGTTACGGGCAATCAGTTGGACGACATTATAATCGGTAATGCCAATCCCTTGAATTTTCGCAATATCCCACTGCCATTTGGCTAAGGTTAAGTCATAATTTAATAATTTTTCTGTCGCGAGAGTTTTCAATATTTGAGTTAAAAAGAAAGGATTTCCTTGGGTTTTATTCTCAATCAGTAATGCCAACTGACAAATATGGTGATTTTCTGGATCGGCCTTGAGGGTATCCGCAATCAATTCGCGAATATGCTGATGAGATAAGGGTTTTAATTCAATATTATGAATGAATGTTCCAGAAGCCTTGATGGTTTCCAAGGTTTGCATAGTTAAATGCGTGGGACTGACTTCATTTTCTCGATAAGCCCCAATCACAAATAGATATTGATGGTCTGGGTCAGTCATCAAAAATTCGAGTAATTTTAAAGTAGCGGGGTCTGCCCATTGTAAATCATCTAAAAAAATCACCAAAGGGTGTTCGGATTGACAAAATACATTAATAAATTCTCGAAAAACCCGATGAAATCGATTTTGCGCTTCATAAATACCCAATTGAGGGACGGGAGGTTGTTCCCCTAAAATGAGTTCGAGTTCGGGAATGACATCAATAATGACTTGAGCATTTTGCTTGAGACTACCTAAGATTTTTTGTTGCCAATTCTTCAGATTTTGCGAAGGTTCCGTTAACAGTTGTCGAATTAATTTTTGAAAAGCTTGAATAATTGCTGCATAAGGAATGTTGCTGTCGTATTGATCGAATTTACCGGCGATAAAATAGCCTCTGGTTTTGACGATGGGTTTATGAATTTCATAAACTACTGAGGTTTTACCGACCCCAGAATACCCACTCACAAGCATTATTTCGCTGGTCCGTTTGCTGACTCGTTCAAATGCATCTAATAGAGTCTGAACTTCTGCTTCTCTTCCGTATAGTTTTTGCGGGATGAGGAGGACGCTGGCTCGATCGCGCATTCCTGGGGGGAACGAATTAATCATCCCGGTAGTTTGTAACTCAGATAAACAAGTTTCTAAATCCGCTTGCAGTCCCGCTGCGGTTTGATATCTATCTTCTGCGGTTTTACTTAAAAGTTTCAGTATAATCGCCGCAATAGTGGCATCAAGTTCGGGTCGATGTTGCTGTGGAGAAATCGCTTCAACGGCTAAATGGCAGTGAACCATTTCCATCGGATCCGTGGTGTTAAAAGGCAATTTACCTGTGAATAGTTGATAAAATGTCACCCCCAAAGAATAGAAATCCGTGCGATAATCTAAAAAACGATTCATTCTGCCCGTTTGTTCTGGGGACATATACGCCAGAGTGCCTTCTAATAAATTGCCATTAGTCAAGTCAGTGTTTTCTCGATCTAGGCGTGAGGCTATACTAAAGTCTGTGAGTTTGACTTCTTTATTGTCCGGGTTAATAATAATGTTAGACGGGTTAATATCTTTATGAATAATCCGGGCTTGATGTAGCTGTCCGACAATTTTAACCAGGGCGATCGCAATTTCTAACCCTTGCTGAATTGTCACCGATTGATTAGCGATCCATTCTTGCAAGGATTGTCCGCCAAAATCCTCTAAAATTAACGCATAACTATTTTGGTAGCGTTTCAGTTCATAGGCTTGAACAATTCCGGGAATATTCACGGAATGCATCAAGGTATATTCTTGTTTGAGTCGGGTAATTTCTTCTAAAGTGGGATTGCTAGAGGCTAATGTTTTAATAATCACCGGGATTTGACTGCTTTGTTCACTGCTTTGTTGACTGATTTGTTGAATTCCTCGATAAATGAGATTTTTTTCGTTGGCGCTAATGGCCTCGGTAATCTGATATCCACTTAAAGAAATCATCATCGTCAACTCCTGTGAATTGGGGCTAATATTGAGGCTAAGAATTTGTCATCAGGGTAATTTTAGGTTAAATTATGAAATCCAACCACTTTCAGGCAGTTACTAAGTTATAATACCTTGTATCCTTAAACCATGTTCCATTAGTAAAAAATCTTAATAATTGATCCAATCAACAATCAACAATCAAAGAATCCCTACCCAACAATCAAAGAATCCCTACCCAACAATCAACAATCAACAATCAACCAACAATAAAATTATGGCAGAATTTCCTGATTTTAGCAAATACGGCTATCAAATAAAGCGCGAATTGGGTCGGAATGTGGCCGGAGGGCGGATTACCTATTTGGCCAACCAGATTTTAACCCAGAATTTATCAACTATTCAAGACAATTCAGAAAACTGGGTAGTGATTAAGCAATTTCAGTTTGCCACAACGAGCGCCAATTGGTCAGATTTTAAAGCCCATGAGCGAGAAATTAAAGTTTTGCAAAGCCTCGATCATCCAGGAATTCCTAAATATTTGGATTCTTTCGAGACGCCCACGGGTTTTTGTATGGTGCAGGAATATAAAGAAGCAAATTCTCTGGGGATATTACGCAGTTTTGAGCCAGAACAGATTAAACAAATTGCCCTAGACTTGTTAGTAATTTTAGTTTATTTACAAAGTTTAAACCCGTTGGTGATTCATCGGGATATCAAACCAGAAAATATTTTAGTGGCGGAAGATGCGGCAGGTTCATTAAAGGTTTATCTGGTTGATTTTGGCTTTGCTCAAATGGGCGGAGGCGAAGTGGCGATGAGTAGTATGGTGAAAGGTACTCTGGGCTTTATGGCACCGGAACAGTTGTTTAATCGCACCTTAACTCCCGCATCGGATCTTTATGGTTTGGGGGCGTCTTTAATTTGTTTGCTGACGGCAACTAAATCGATGGAAGTGGGTAAGTTATTGGATGAAAACTATCATTTTGAATTTAGAGAATTGCTGCCTAAATTGAGTCGGCGTTGGATTTCTTGGCTGGAAAAAATGGTCGAGCCAGATCCGAAAAATCGCTATGGAAATGCGGCGGAAGCTTTGGCGGCATTGCAACCAATTTATGTTAACCGAACCCCAGAGGTTAAGCTGAGTCCGTCTCCCATTGAGTTAGCCGCGTCCAAGGTTGGGGAAATGTTGCGGGTGCAGGTGCTAATAAAAAATTATGTGCCAGAAACCTTGCTGACGGGATGCTGGGAGGTGGCACCGCATCCGAACGATCCCCCCCAGCCCCCCTTATTAAAGGGGGAGAATGATCCCCCCCAGCCCCCCTTAAAAAAGGGGGAGAATGATCTCCCCCAGCCCCCTTTATTAAGTCATTCTTGGATTAGTTTTAGTCCGTCAAAATTTGCAGATAATCGCGTGGTTTGTGAGATTTTGATTAATACGCGCAAGCTGAGAACGGGTCAGGTTTACGATCGCCAATTGTTGTTACATACGAATGGGGTGCCGGAAACTCAGACGGTCAGCTTGACGGTGCAGACGGCGCCAGTGCCGATCGCGGTGCGAAAATTGCCTCGTCGGTTTTTGGGATTACTGTTTTTGGTGGCTGCCGGTGGTTCTGTGGTGGCTTTGGAGTCCATGATGACTTTGGTGACGGTGGCGATCGCGGGTTTTGTGACTTGGGCGGGTCTTTCGCGGATTTTGGGCAGTCGAAACCATTGGCTGAAAGTGCTTGTAGCTTTTTTGACTACAATGGTGGTGGCGGGAATTGCCGGATTTGGGATTGGGGTTGCACTTGGGGCGACTGCGACCGGGTTGTGGACAACGGCGATCGCTGCTGCGGTGACGGTGGCAACAGCGGCAACCTTGCTGGCAACTGCCACGGGAGTGCGAAAAAATTTCGGTACTGGGTGGGCGATCGCCCTTTGTTTGCTCACAGCAATTTGCGGCATTACTTTCGGTCTGGGTTTAAAATTACAATTACTAGCCTCTCCCTGGCTGTTAGCACTTGCCACCACTGCCCCGGTGCTCGCTTTAATTCTAATTTTGCCCGCGAGCGATCGGCGACGCCTTGCCAAATATCGGCAATCGGAGCAACATTTAATTGAATCTTAGTTATTTGTTATTTCTTATTTATTATGCATTTATTATGCAAATCTGCAAATAACAAATAAAGAATAACCCAAATATACAAGCTATTCATAATGAACTTCCCTGATTTTTCCCAAAAAGGCTACCACATTATCGAAGAACTAGGCCATAATCATGCCGGTGGTCGAGTCACCTATTTAGCATCAACTTTAGCATCAACTGATACTGAAGAAAAAGTCGTCATCAAAGAATTTCAATTTGCTAAAAATGCTGTAAATTCTTGGGCTGACTATGACGCTTACCAAAGAGAAATAGAAGTATTGCAGGGATTAAATCATCCGGGTATTCCTCGGTATTTAGACTCTTTTGAAACCGCCCAAGGTTTTTGTTTAGTGCAAGAATATAAGAATGCCCAACCTTTATCGCTTGAGAATGCTTGGGTAGCCAAAGATATTAAAAAAATTGCGATCGCTATCTTAGAAATATTAGCCTATTTGCAAAATAGAATACCTCCGGTATTTCATCGGGATATCAAGCCAGAAAATATCCTAGTAGATGGGGAACTAAATGTTTATTTAGTCGATTTTGGGTTTGCCCATATTGGTCAGGGAGAAGTGGCCATGAGTAGCATGGTTAAGGGCACCTTGGGCTTTATGCCACCGGAACAGTTATTTAACCAAGAATTGACCCTGGGGTCAGACCTTTATGGAGTCGGGGCAACCCTGATTTGTTTGTTAACTAAGACCAAATCTGTGGATATTGGCAATTTAATTGATGCTTACTATCGGATTAATTTTAAATCTAAAATTAAATCTAAAATTCGGCGGATTAATCCAGATTTAATTAACTGGCTAGAAAAAATGGTGGATCCGAAACCGAAAGAGCGTTTTCCTGATGCTAATACTGCCTTAGAAGCCCTGAAGCCCCTAGAAGTGCGGCCAACGCCAAAAGTTAATTGTAGTGTTCAAATTGTTGAAGTCACCGCTCGTGAATTTTCAGAGCAATTGAACTCTCAGATCGTGATTCAGAATCCGATTCGGGGGACGATGCTCACGGGTCGATTACAAATCGCGCCCCATCCTAACGACCCAAAAGTAAAGCCCCCCGGTCATGCTTGGATTCACATCAGTCCTCGTCATTTTAAACAGAATCAAGTTGAGTGTAATCTTACCATATCTACGAAAAAATTACAAGCAGATTCAACTTATGAACGAGAAATTTTATTAATCACTAATGCTAGTAATGAACCATACCGAATTCCCCTGAGAGTGAATACGGCGTCATTGCCCAAACAAAGTCAGCTACCCTACGGCCATATCGCCACATTATTTGGCTTGAGTTTTCTTTTCTGTGGGCGAAGTTTCTTGGATCTGTTCGGGGCTATGATATTTTATGGAATTTTTCGTACTTCTGGCTTTTTATTGGTATTAATTATGATGGTATGGCTGACCCTGGAACAAAGATTAAGTCAAGAAAGACAGGGGAGAAAAATTGGTGCATTGACCGGATTAGTAATGGCCGCCGCGATCGCCTTGGTGACAGGTAATCTTGCTTTGAATAACCTTAATCAAGGTATGGTAATGATGGTATTGGCAGGTTATTTGGGTGCTAATTCCGGGGCAATTACAGAAATAGTTAGTTGGCGGTTTAACCAAACTCCAGCCCCGAAAATCGCCAAGGTATTAGCTGGGGCGATCGCCGGTACAATGGCGGCACTTACTGTGTTTTTCTCTGACATAAAACATGACACATATTACATTCCAGTAGATATCGGAATTCCACTCTGGTTAATTCTGGGAATGTTGGTGAGCGCGTTTGCGGGGATAGTGGTGTGTGATTTGCTCCTAGACGACTTTACTCCTCCCTGGTCTGTGATTTTTTCTTTGTTAACTATTGGTCTGGGAATAACACTGGGTATGGTCTTCCTCTGGGGCTGGTGGTCGATGTTATTTTCGGCAATCATTATCGCCGTTTGTTTGGGTAAAATGATTTCTCCCACCACTAAGCGATCGCGCTTAATTAGAACCTATCAAAAAAATATATTGCAGTTGATTAAACCCTAGGGTAAAACCTGATATAATCAATAGTCATTCAAATCTGCCGTCCATAAGTTTATTTCAAATAAAACCCTAGAAGGAGAATTTTGATCTATGAAAAACCGCGCAACTTTTTGGCTTGTTTTTCCCTTAATGCTTGGCTTATTTGCCTGTTCAAATTCCGGGGAAAGCGATCGCACGGATGCATCAACTTCGCCCCCTCCAGCCGCAGAAAATCCGGTCAGTAACCCATTACCCGTTCCCACAACTCCCCCGGCAGATATGGCCAATCAGCGATCGGCAACTTCCGGAGCAACTTCCGGGGAATCCGCAGCAGTGTCCCCGGAAATTCGCCAGCAAATTTTAACGGAACTTTATAGTCAGCAAAAGGCATTAAATCTCTGCGATGGTTTCTTGGATCAAAACTATTCCCAAACCGAATCACAAGTCTTTGCTTTAGACGCAGAAACTTATTTAGTGCATTTACAATGTAGTTTAGCCGCTTATCAAGCTAGTTTTGAATTTTTGACCTATCAGAAAAAAGCATCGGGGGGTGAATTTAAGCCAATGACTCTGACTGTATTTAACGAAAACCCATCGGGAAAACCGACTCAAGAGAATGTGAGAACTGTAGGGGGAATGCCGACCTATAATCCAGAAACGCGATCGCTGACTATTTTTACCAAATTTAGAGGAGTGGGTGACTGTGGATCTTTGGCCAACTATCAACTAAAAGACGGTGAATTTCAACTGGTAAAATATCAAGCGAAATTTGCCTGTGATGGCAATGCGATCGACCCAGAAAAATATCCGCAAATTTTTCCGTAAATTTTTCCGTAAAGGCAGATAGTCACGGGATATTTTCGGAAATCAAGGGCGGCGTTGCATTCCGGCATATGAATTATTGCGAGAAACCCGGAATTTATTGCGGTCATGCAACGCCCCTACAAAATTCGGATAGAAAACGGGGCAAAAATTATCGCCCAAACCCGGTTTCTGGCGTAGCAATTTAAATATCCCATTTAAATATCAATTTTCACTTCAACCTGTGAATTGGTTAACCCAGAAACCTTTTCGCTATCTTCTGGATCTAAGCGAATTTTTACCTCGACCACGCGCACATCCACATCAGCGGTGGGGTCTGTATCTAAAATATCTCGTTTGCCAATTTTCCAGCCAATTTCAGCTACAGTTCCCTCCAATTCAGAGGCGATCGCACCACTGGTAATTGTCCCCCGTTGACCCAGACGTACTTGGGAAATATCTGTCTCATAAATTTCCGCCACCACATACATTTGATCGGTTTCCCCAATCTCAACAATCCCATCATTACTAATTAACTCACCGGGACGAGTAAAAATATCCAAAACCCGGCCATTAATCGGGGATTTAATATAGGTTTGATCCAGGTCTACTTGCGCTTGGGAAACAGCGGCGATCGCTCGATCCACTTCCGCTTGCGCCACGGTGACATCCACGGGGCGAACTTCCATTAAACTATTCAAAATCGAACTAGCCTGATTAACTTGCTGATTGCCGGTTTCTAAAATTCGTTTAAAGTTGGTTTGGGCTTGAGCGATTTCGGCGTTAGACGTGGTTTTAATTCGTTCTAAATTTGCTTTAGCTTCTTCGATTTGTTTATTACCCGTTTGCATAATCCGGGTTAAGGTAACTTGTGCTTCATTAATTTTTTCCCGACCTGTGGTGAGCATTTCCTGGAGTACGGCATCAGCTTCTTTTAGTCTTTCCTCACCCGTTTGGACTGCTAGTCGTTTCGTATCAAATAATGACTGACTAATAGCCCCTTCTCGATACAGTTGTTCGTGACGCCAATATTCGGTTTGAGCATTTTCTAATTCAGCATTTAAGCGGTCTAGGGTCGCTTGTTGGGCCTGAACATTTCCCTCTAGTTCCGCTTCTAAACGTTGAATTGTCGCTTCTTGGGCGGCGATATCGCCTTTGAGTTGGGCTTCTAAGCGAGCGATCGCCGCTTCCTGGGTCAGATCATCTCCTCGTCGTTGGGCTTGGAGACGAGCGATCGCCGCTTGTTGCGCTTCCAACTCCCTGGGAATTTGAGCTTTCAGTCGGGCAATTTCTGCTTGTTGGGCATCAATGTCACCAGTTCTTGTCCCCGCTTTTACTTTGTCTAAATTTGCTTGGGCAATTTTTACTTGCTGTTTGGCTACTTCCAAAGCTTGTAAAAGGCGATCGCGACTATCCAAAATAGCGATTACTTGCCCTTCTCGGACGCGATCGCCCACTTCCACAAATAATTCTTGTAACTTATCGGAAGGTTGACCCATTCCTTGACCCCCTCGCGCTGACAATTTGATCGTTTCTCCCTTGGGTTCAATTCGCCCCAAACCAGAAACGGATTTGTCAGAGATTAAAGGAGGTAAAGTTTCTGGGGTGGAAAAGAACTTTTCTCCCAGAGTTGATCGGGAATTGATCAGAATATAAAGAGAAAAAGCGCCAGTGGCGATCGCACCCAAGACCACCAATACAATCAGCCAGGTGGGGATTAAACTTCTGCGCTTTGTTCCGTTAAACAAAACTCCTAAAGTTTTACCAGCATCGGATTGGCTGGATGACCAAGCAGTTGAACTCGGCTGTTCCTGAGTTTCTGGTGTTTCTGGCCGATTGCTATTAAATCCCTCACCCATAAAATCTTAAATATGATTGAATTTATTACTTTAGTTTGTCATAGGCGGCCATAATCAGTTTTTCCGTTTCCTCCCAGCCAATACATTTATCCGTCACCGACACCCCATATTTTAAATCCTTCAAATCCTTGGGAATACTTTGATTGCCTTCAAACAAATTTGATTCTAACATCATGCCCACAATTGAATCATGGCCATCTAAAATTTGCTCGATCGCATTCTCAAACACGGCTGTTTGTTTCCGGTGGTCTTTATTAGAATTGCCGTGGCTACAATCAATCACAATTCTTTGCGGTAAATCCGCCGCTTTTAAGCGTTCTTCCGCAAACTTGACCCAAGCCGCATCATAATTAGGCTTGCCACCGCCGCCCCGTAAAATAATATGACAGTAAGGATTACCCTTAGTTTTAAACAAGCTAACTTGTCCTTGTTGATTAATCCCTAAAAAACTGTGGGGTTCTTTAGCAGATTGCATCGCATTAATCGCCACTTCAATGCTGCCATCGGTGCTATTTTTTAAGCCTACCGGCATGGAAAGTCCGCTAGTCATTTCCCGGTGAGTTTGTGATTCAATGGTACGAGCGCCAATGGCCGCCCAAGAAATCAGTTCACCAATATATTGTGGCACAATCGGATCCAGGGCTTCCGTGCCAGCGGGTAATCCTAACTCAGCAATTTTTAGCAACAATGTCCGCGCCAGAATCAAGCCTTTATCAATATGGAAAGAATCGTCCATATCTGGGTCATTAATTAATCCTTTCCAGCCCACGGTTGTCCGAGGTTTTTCAAAGTAAACCCGCATAATTAGCAGCATTTTATCCCGGACGTGATCGGCTAATACTTTGAGTTTTTGCGCGTAGGTTTCTGCCGCATCAATATCGTGAATAGAACAAGGGCCAACTACAATAAATTTGCGGTAATCTTGGCCGGAAATAATTTTTTTCAGTTCCGAACGATAGGCTAAGACTGTTTTTTCCGCCGCCAGAGTTAACGGTAACTTTTCTTTAATTTGTTGGGGAGTGAGTAAAACTCGTGAACTTTCAATATGTGTGTTGAATATTTCTTTAAGCATAACATAAGGCGTTTTTGTACTTCGGTCAACTTATCATTATATCGTCTATGGGCTAGTATGGGCTAATATGAGCTAAATTTTGGCCGGATAGCCGATCGCTTTCTGGTTCCGGTTCGCTTCTCCGCGATCGCCCACCACTGAAGACCGAGAGTTGAACATACTTTCAATTGCCTGTGGATCTACCCCCCGGTGGGCGATCGCTTATCCTGCCAAAATTTTAGCCACCTTTTCGTTAAGGTTTCTTGACAATTTCCCAGAGGACGAGGGGCTGATGCCTAGGGAATCGCTATTGAATCAATATTGCATCAAGTGACCACAAAATAAATCCGCCTCTGTCCGCCTCTGACTGAATTTTTCTGATTAAATTTTTCCGACTTTTTCTTTTCTTTTCAATTGATTTTTTCAATGATATCTCGGTTATTTTTATATCCTACGGACTCGATATGAAAATGTTATATTAACTTTACCATTATATAGTTATTATTTTGCATAAAAAATCCAAATTTTTAAATATTAATTTTAAAAAATTTTGCTAGAATTACGAATTTAATTTAGTCGCAATTTTTGCGAACAAAAAGCATGGCAAAAAAATTAAAATCAAGATATAAAATAAGGATTTTTACCACAAAAAAACTCACGACAAAATTAGCTTTTTTAGGGGGTTTTGTGGGATCAAAACGGAGCCATTAGGCCAACCACCGCTTCACCTTGCTTTTCTTTTTCAGCTAGTTCTTGATTCAGGTTTAATAATTTCTCTAAAATATTATCCTCGGCAGTAAAGCGGTATGCTTCCATGACTAAGTTATCCAGGTTTTGGTGCAGTTTATAAAGTTGACTGGCGGGTTCATTAAAATAGGTGTTGTAAAGTTTGGTAATCCCCCATTGTTTTTGCTCCATAATTTGACGGCGATATTCATGGAGGCTGACGGCAGCAGCGCGGATTTTTTCTACCAGTTTAAGTTTAGGGGATGGTGTTTGCGGAAAGGGAAAGGTTTCAAAGCAAGTATTATGGGTGTAGCGAGTTGTTTCTCCTAAAGTAGAACTTTGCGCTTTTACCCAAAGTCTGTGAACTTGAGATGTGAGAATCCCTAGTATATAAAAGTCATCGGAGGCACAAACAATATTTAAATCACCCGGTAGCCAGTCGATCGGGGCAGGAATAAATATTGCCCATTTGGAAACTCTGGGAACGGTGAAATAATGAGAAAGAGGGGCGATCGCTTTTCTCATTGAGGGTCGTTCTTCTCCATATTTCCACCAGTTTAATTGAGTAACTTTTCGCCGATTTTTATCTCGTTCTGGCTTAACATAAGTTTTTACCCATGCAAAGGGTAAAGTATAATCACTAGCATCCTCAAGACTCATCTCATTAAAATCTATAATCCAACGATCTGGTAATCCGTGAGGATATTGGGCTAAATTTGCCCCCATTGAAAATAACTTTAAAACTTCCTGATTTTTCGGGTCAGCCTCAATCCATTTTTCTACCTGTTCTGCGGTGATAATAAAATCTTTGCCTACCGGAATCACTCCCTGAAAACACTTATTCTGATTTGCCAATAGTCTCACTGCCTTAGAAACATCTGTTAAAGAAGTTAATGCAGAATTAATCTGTTTCACGGGTTTATTATCTAAATAATAAGCCGTCGGTTCCTGATAAATCCAATTGACAATACTCACATGAACTTTTGCTTCCCCAGACCAAGGCTGAGTGGAGATGGCTTCGTGAATATATCCGCCATTTTGGGTAATATAATCTAAACTGGCGATTCTACTTTTCCCTTGGCTAATGGAATTTGTGCCGACTAAACCAGCCCGACCTTTTTGTTGAATGTGATCGTGGGCTTTTCTAAACCAATAAGTACAAAAATCTACGGAATCTTTTACTTCTGGATATTGCTGAAAAATGCGATCGACGTAATCATCGCCGAGGTTTAATCGGATATGCTTGCCTCCCAAAAATGGCGGATTGCCAATAATCGCATCGGCTTCTGGCCATTCGGTGAATAATGCATCTTTACAGACAATATTTTGATCTAATATATCCAATGGTAACGCCGGGTCTTTTAACCCTAAGCGGTCGATCGCTACTTTGCGGGCAATCATTAATGTTACTCGCGCTAATTCCACCGCAAAAGGATTACTATCAATTCCATAAAATTGTAACGGTGTGACAAATCCGATCTGCATTTGTTCCCGAGGCGATCGCCGCCGTTCGGCTATTTTATCCAGCAGTTTTTGTTCAATTTGCTTTAACTCTTGATAGGCGATATAAAGAAAATTACCGGAACCACAAGCGGGATCTAAAACTCGATAATTTTGTAATTCTAGGGTTAGCGAATTTAGTTCAGCAATGGTATTTGCCGCCTCAATTCGTTCTTCCCAATACCGAGAAATGGTCGGGCGAACGATTTTCATAATATCCGCTTCTGAGGTGTAGTGTATGCCATAACTATGCCGTTCCTTAGATGCGATCGCTGCCTCAAAAATATTGCCAAAAATTGCGGGGCGAATCTGACTCCAGTCTAGTAATGCCGAAGTTTCCAGAATTTTCAACTCTTCTTTATTCAGTTCCAACGAATCGACCGTAGCAAACAATCCCCCATTAAAATATTCCACCACTTTAAATCGTCCGGATTGGGTCTGACCGTGACGATTCATTTCTTGAAACAAACCCCGCCCAATTACATCATAAGAACTTTCCCCATTTAAACAATCTTGGACACAGCGAATAAATAAACTATCGGGCAAAAGTCCCCGGTCTTCGGCAAACATTGCCAGAACACATTGCAACACAAACCGTTGCGCCACCAAATCATCAATCTTGCGTTTTTTTAGGGATAGCAAAAGTTCACCCATGCGCCGCGCTGCTTTCTCAGTGACTTCCACTTGATTATTCTGGAAAATCGGGTTTTGCTGCCGCTTTTCCATAAACCCAAACGCACTAACTTGATCGGGCAAATTTTTCAGTAAAATTGTAGCGATCGGGGTATCAATTTGGGTATCAAAATCGTAAATCCAAAACTGGTCAAAATTGCATAGCAACACATAGCGGGGACGGTTGGGGACAGCCCGTTGCCAATAGTCAAAAGCTTGAGAATAATGCTTACTGAGATCCGTTCCGCGCTTTTTCATTTCAATTAATACGCGAGGTTTCCACACCAGATCCGCAAATCCGGTTTTTCCTTTTTTACTGCCTTTTTGAATCCTTTCTTCAAAAGTTGCCCCAGCTTCTAATACTCCTTCGTGACCAAATGCCCGAAAAAAGCGATCTAAAAATGTCTGGGTCTCTCCTTTTTCATCCCCTTTAATATGTTGCTGACAAAACTGGACAAAAATTTGCAGGCTTTCTGAGGTGGAGGACATAGATCGAAACCTTGGTTGAAACTTTCTCAGAAACCCGGTTTCTTGGAGAAACCCGGTTTCTTGAGCACAGACTTAATTTTCTCATATTTTTGGCTTGTTAACGACAGAAACCGGGTTATTCGGCGAAACCGGGTTTTTAGTAATTTCTTCGCCAAATAAACCCGGTTTCTGATTGCTTCTCAGCCTTCATTAGGACTATATGAAACGCGATCGCTCTTTTTCTCATCCCCAATGCATCTTAGCAACCTCGCTCTTATTACTGCCTTACTCTTAAACCTTTTATGGATGGGAATCATACCCCTGAAGGTGAATATCTAAATACCAGATAAACACCCGCCGATTGGGAAACAAGCGCCTCGATTTTTCCCATTCCTGAATAATTGATAAATCTGCCATACCCTTCCCTTGGGTTGCTGAATTTGGGAAATCAGTCAACCTTTTACTTCATCCAATGTGGGAACCTGCATCACCGTCCAAGGGGTTTCCCCAGCGATCGCCATTTTAACTTGCTTGACAAAAGATTCAGCACATTGTCGGCGAGAACGACCATCACTGATATGAGCAATATGATTTCCGGTTTCATAAACAACAGCCATTGGTAACAGCAAATGGGTTCCTTTTTCCAAAAAATCCCTAAGTTGTTCCATGACTACTCCTCGCTCATCATTCAATTTAGGAATATTCAGAACATTACAGAAAACCGAAGTATCGACAATCGAAACATCCGCCATTACTGAGCCCCCACCATCGAATTAAGCGAAGTCAACCAGTCTAGGGCCTGTTGTTTTTTGATCTCCGATCCTGGATGCTGTTTGACAAAACGTTCTAACAGTCCACGAGTCATTAAATGACCCACTGAACCCTGAGCAATTAGTTCCGGGTAATCGGGAATATCTTGCAAACGAATTAACTGACTTGACCCATCATCAGGGCTGCGATAACAAAATTCAGTCTCAGGAATTGCCTCATCAGGAAGCGCATCTAATAAAGCAGGATTATGACTACTAATCAGAATACGGAGGTTACGTTTTCGAGCAATTTCAGCCATCCGAGACAGTAAAGCACTCGCACGACTGGGGTGGACACCATTATCGATTTCTTCAATAACTACTAAACTTTCTTGGGGTGCAGAAAGTAATACCGCTGCAATGGATAAAACTCGAAGAGTTCCATCAGACAATCGTGCGGCATCATAAGGAGTCGCTAACCCGCCAAAAGTTTCAGTGAGTTGTAACATCACCTCACCACGAGGTGTTTCTAGGAAACTAATATCCTCAATATTCTGTTCTGGGAGACTACAAACAAAGTCTAAAACCGCCTGCTTAGAGGTCTTGGATTGGCATAAATTATAAATAACTCCCGATAATTTTTGCCCTTTCTCTCGCAAAATAAAATCAGTTTTGTAACCATACTCTCTCATCAAGCTGGGTTCTGGCTCTAAGAACACAATTCCACTTAACCACCGCACATATTTATCGCAAACTTTGGGGATAATTTCTCGACTTTTGGTATTTTCTGGTCTAAATCTAATTTCACTTAAAATTTGGGTAAAAACTGCCATGTGACTACTACAAACCCGGCTCGTTTTTTTGCCGCCTCTAGCAAAATTATTATAACTCACAAAAATATCACTTCCTGCCCCTTGCGGTTCACTGGTGATTTCATACAACGGAACTTTAGAAGTTGAACTGGTAATCCGTTCTTGTGTGACCTGCAAATGGTTGGATGAACTGAGTACGAGTTGAATCTCAAAACGTTCCCAATCTGGATGATTTGTCAAGCAAGCTAGTTGAAAATTCTGCTTTCCTCGGTATCCCAAATGTTCGACATTACCTCGAAAGAAATTATCTCCTTTTTTTTGCGGATTTCTGAGCAATACAAGTCTTTCCCCAGTGGCGATTCGAGATAAAATCCTCAAGGCTTCAATGACATTACTTTTACCGGAGGCATTGGCTCCAATTAATACGGTGAGTCGCCCTAAGTGCAATGTCGCCGATTTATAACTTTTGAAATCTTTTAACTCTATTTCTGTAATCATCGTATTTGACTCCGTTGGCAATCTAAAATATTGACTAATTGACTAAAGGTGGCAGGTCAATAATAGCTAATTTTTGCCAATTATATGATAAATTTTCGATATGTTTCCACAGCATAAAATGTCCAGTCACATTCCAGTCACATACTGACAATATTGTAACAAAATATAGGACTTTTGCTAGGCGCGATCGCTCTTTTTCTCATCCCCAAGGCACCCCAGCACCGAAAGCCACCCCCCTCGCGAGATTAAGAAACCCGGTTTCTTCAAGAAACCGGGTTTCTGGTGAGGACGGGTCTGGTATGCTGAATGTTGATATTAATCTAAATAGCGATCGTCACTTAAATTGGTGACAAGGTAGAGTAAAAATGAACTCATTTGACGCAAATTTTATTGAGCGGCAGCCAATCACACAAACGTTGCTGCAAACCATTCGTTTACTTGGTGAATATAAAGGTAAGCAAGAGTTATTCAAACAACAATCCCCGCAATCCTTAGCAACTCTCCGTCAATTGGCAATCGTCCAGAGTACCGAATCATCAAACCGAATTGAGGGGATTACTGCGTCATTAGAACGAATTAGAAAACTGGTGGCATAAAAGACTATTCCCCGCGATCGCTCCGAACAATAAATTGCCGGATATCGGGATGTATTAAATACAATTCATAACAGTTCAATGCACATTCCGTTCACTCCGAATATTGTGCTACAACTGCACCGGGATCTGTATCAATTTTCTGTAGGACAAGGGGGACGCTGGAAAACCCTTGATAATGAAATTACTGAAACTCGGCCTGACGGCACCCAATTTATTCGGTTTAAACCCGTAAGTGCGTCGGCTACTCCCGATGCTATGGCTCATTTGCATCAGCGGTTTAATTATCTCTGGGAATCGGGTCAAGTCGAACCTTTGTTACTAATTCCTAGCTATGTTTTGGATTTTTTATGCATTCATCCTTTTTTAGATGGAAATGGGCGGATGGCGAGGTTAATAACGCTGCTATTACTTTATCAAGCAGGTTATGAAGTGGGTCGGTTTATCAGTTTGGAAAAAATTGTAGAAAACACCAAAGAAAGTTACTACGATACTCTCTACCAGTCCTCACAAAATTGGCACCAAAAACAGCATAGTTTATTACCTTGGTACTCATATTTTCTCGGAGTAGTCTTGTTGTCGGCTTATCGGGAGTTTGAACAGCGTGTCGGATTGGTGGCTTCATCCAAAGGCGCAAAAACGGCAATGGTGTTAGAAGTGATTAACCATCTGTCTGGAGACTTCTCGATTCGCGATATCCAGGACAAATGTCCTACCGTGGGCATTGACCTGATTCGGCGAATTCTTCGCCTGGAAAAGGATGCAGATCGATTGGTATCTCTGGGGCGTGGGCCTAATGCTCGTTGGCAAAAGAAATAGGTACTATGCCGATTATATAGGTACTGAACCCCCCATAGTACCTATATAAGAATTACTAATATATTGTTAGCGCCCGGTTTGGCAGCGATCGCCTTTGGAACAAAGAAACCCGGTTTCTGGTGATAACTGGTCTGGTATGCTGAATGTTGATTCAACATAACTACTAACCATGTCTGCGATATTGCCCCGCAACGCTACCGCGAACGCACCTAGCACTACAATCACCACGTTTCCCCTGGCAGCCGTTGTCGGTCAGGAAGCCATCAAACTAGCGCTATTATTGGCAGCGGTGGATCCGGGTTTGGGAGGGGTGGCGATCGCTGGGCGGCGGGGAACCGCCAAATCCGTGATGGCCCGTGCTCTCCATGCCCTCCTGCCCCCCATAGAAGTGGTCAAAGGTTCTATTAGCAACTGCGACCCCGAACGCCCCCAAGAGTGGGACGATCGCCTCTTAATGGAATTGGGACTAAATGGCCAAAATGGTCAGACTATCGGCGAAGTCCCCACCGCAGTCATTCCCAGCCCTTTCGTACAAATTCCCCTAGGCACCACCGAAGACCGGCTAATTGGTTCCGTAGACGTAGAACAGTCCGTAAAACTCGGTGACAGCGTATTTCAGCCCGGTTTACTTGCCCAAGCCCACCGAGGCGTCCTTTATGTAGATGAAATTAACCTGCTGGATGACAACATCAGCAACTTACTCCTAACGGTACTCACCGAAGGTCGCAACCAAATTGAACGGGAGGGGATTAGTTTCCAGCATCCCTGCCGACCGATTTTTATTGCCACCTACAACCCGGAGGAAGGGCCGTTAAGAGAACATTTGCTCGATCGCATTGCCATTAGCCTCTCTGCGGACGGGGTTTTGGGCATCGATCAACGAGTCCAAGCCGTAGACCAAGCCTTGTCTTACAGTTCCTCCCCCCAAGACTTTCTCGAACAATATGCGGAAGATATCGAAAGTCTGAAAACCCAGATTATTTTGGCGCGGGAATGGCTGAAAGATGTAGAAATTACCAAAGACCAGATTAGCTACCTGGTACAAGAAGCCCTACGGGGCGGGGTTCAAGGCCATCGCGCCGAACTTTTTGCCGTCCGAGTGGCCAAAGCTTCCGCCGCCCTGGAAGGTCGCACCACGGTGAACGCCGATGATTTACGCAATGCGGTGCAACTGGTAATTGTGCCTCGCGCCACAGTGATTCAGACGCCGCCCGAAGAACAACAGCCGCCACCGCCACCCCCACCGCCGCCACCGCCCCCAGAGGACAACTCCGACCAAGACCAGGAAGAACCGGAAGACGAACCCCCGGAACAACAAGAGGAAGAAGAAGCCACCATCCCAGAGGAGTTTATTTTCGACCCGGAAGGGGTGATTATGGATCCGGAAATCCTCTATTTTGCCCAACGCGCCCAACGGCAAGGGAAGTCTGGCAGCCGGACGGTAATTTTTTCCGACGATCGCGGACGGTATGTGAAGCCCATGTTACCCAAAGGCAAGGTAATGCGGGTGGCGGTCGATGCGACTTTACGGGCGGCGGCGCCTTATCAGAAAGCCCGCCGAGAACGGCAACCCAACCGCAAGGTAATTGTGGAACGGGGAGATTTGCGATCGAAGCGTTTAGCCCGAAAAGCCGGTGCCCTGGTGGTGTTTGTGGTTGATGCGTCGGGTTCAATGGCCCTTAACCGGATGCAGTCCGCCAAAGGTGCGGTGATGCGGTTACTCACCGAAGCCTATCAAAACCGCGACCAAGTGTGCGTGATTCCCTTCCGAGGGGAACAAGCGGAGGTCTTATTGCCCCCCACTCGTTCCATTACTACGGCGCGGCGACGGTTAGAACGCTTGCCCTGTGGCGGCGGTTCCCCCCTAGCCCACGGGCTGACTACAGCGGTACGGGTGGGACTCAATGCCATGCAGTCCGGGGATATTGGTCAGGTGGTAGTTGTGGCTATCACCGACGGTCGGGGGAATATTCCCTTATCCCGTTCCCTGGGTGAACCGGATATTGATGGGGAAAAGCCCAATATTAAGGAAGAATTGCTGGAAGTTTGCGGCAAAATTAGAATGTTAGGCATCCAGCTTTTAGTAATTGATACGGAGAATAAGTTTGTTTCCACCGGATTTGCCAAAGAAATGGCGAAAAATGCGGGCGGTACTTATTATCATTTACCCAAAGCGACGGATCAGGCGATCGCGGCTATGGCCCAAAGTGCGATCGCGGATATCAAATCTCGGTAATTAATTCGGGAAACTCACCACAAAGACACGAAGAACACAAAGTTATCTCTTCTTTGTGGTCTTTGTGTCTTTGTGGTTTTAATATGCCCTGAAAATAACCATGAAAATTTAATTAGGCCATTCTCACGGCGGATTCCCGCCTTTACCCCCGCGAAGGCCGCCATCGGCGGGAATGACAGTTTTTTTTGTAATTCATAACTATGAAAATTGCTATAACAATGAGCCTAGTTTTTTGACACAATGACCCAAAAGAGCAAAATAAACCTAGTTAGCCATTAATTGAATGGTTATCTTTATATCCTTTGTGTTCTTTGTGTCTTTGTGGTTTTTTTAATCCGCCTTTGATTAGGATTAAAAGTATCCTAAACTAAACAGAAAAACGGTCAATTTATTCTAATGAGTCAGATGACGAAACAGCAGTTGAAAACTCAAACAAGCGCGCTCGCTAAGACTAAAGCCAAAAGCGAGCGCCCATCCAGTCTGGTGCTCCTTTTCCCCATAGCTTTGTGTCTAGGCTTAATCGTCTATGCATGGCGCTGGTTAATTGTATTTGGGGTTTTATCCGCCCTGGGAGGACTGTGGAAATATTATGAACAAAAACAGCAGGAACGCCAAGAGTGGTTAAATGTAATTTTCTATCAAACCTTACAAAAACATCAGGGTAAAATTACTACCTTAGATTTGGCGATCGCGGCGAATATTACGGGAGTGGAAGCCCAAGAATTTTTGCAACAAAGGGCGAAAGAATTTGGGGCAGAATTTGATATCACCGACGCTGGGGGAATTCTCTATTGTTTTACTTCGATTACTATGTCCCAGTCTCAGTCCCAAGCGGAAAACAATCATTCTGGGAATAATGAATCGTGGGGATTTCGTGAAAGCGGATCGTTCCGCGAACCCCTTCAAAACACCCCCAAACAACTCCCTGCCCAAAGTTCCGCCTCCAGACTTTCACCCGTGAACCAATCCCAACTCGCGGAAAGGTTAGGAGTGCATAGTACCACCATCAGCAAAAACAAAACCAAACCAGATTTTATCTCCTGGACTCGGAAAAAGGATCCCGCTGGAGTTGCCTGGACTTACTCCCCAGAAACCAAAGAGTTTTTTCCTCTAATGAGCAAATAAACTATCAATCAAGCCGGTGGGCAAATGCCCACCGGAAAAGTATTTTCTAACGGTTAATTGGCCTCAACGCATCGCCTATATATTTCGATGTATTATCCTAAGTATTATCCTAATTGACTGGCAAAAAAAATCTGTGCTACATTCAGTCAGGGCAATTAATTGTTTCATTTCAGGAGATTTGATCATAAAAATGTTTTCAGCAATACAAAAGTTATTTCCTCATCAAATCATTGGCACAGTTTTATTTGTGGCGGTACTGTTGGTGCTAAAAACTGAGGCTCCCGCGAATGCTGCTGCCGATCGCAATGGAATTGAAGCAACTGGTCAAGTGGAAAATATCCAGGCTGAGGAAAATACTCAAGCCTATATTCCAACTCCAGGTAAACATCGGATTTCATTACCCATTCTCAGGGAAACCGATCCGATCATGGCGCAAGATGACGCTGATGATGACGCGGGTGATGACGCTGACGCGGGTGATGACGCTGACGCGGGTGATGATGATGACGCTGATGATGACGCTGACGCTGGTGATGACGCTGATGATGACGCTGACGCTGGTGATGACGCTGATGATGACGCTGACGCGGGTGATGACGCGGGTGATGACGCTGACGCGGGTGATGACGCGGGTGATGACGCTGACGCTGGTGATGATGATGAAACTGCGGAGTAGTAGTTAGCTAAATCATCCTTTATACGATATATAGCGTTTTGACTGGAAATGTAAAATGCTTGGGGTGAGAACCTCATCCAACCCTCCCGGCTCCAGCAGGGAGGGTTGGCTTTTTCTTGCGTATTTTTTTCAGGGTATGTATTACTAGGGCGTGTGCTGTAATACCAAATCCGGTTGTCAAAACCCGTTTATAAGGTCATCTGTCCCGAACCGCTGATGGCTGCCCCCCGCCTTCCCCCCCTAAGCGCACTTCCCGCAGACTTCGCGCCTTCGCGGGGGGAGGCTGCATGGGGGCAGGCTTCGCGGGGGTTTACTTCCTGCGGGAATCCACAAGCGTTTTAGGTGATGATCATAGTCAGTCTATCTATGACAACCGTATTTGGTATAAATAGTGAGTTTTATTTAAGTTTTATTTAATTTTGCAACAATCATCCATCCTTTATCTCACATAAGTTTAAAATTACTTGAGTGAGTTTTTAAAAATGCAAAAAGCCGGGGTTATGTTCACTTAAGTGAGCATAACCCCGGCTTTTTTAGGTAATTCTGGTTTAGTTCAAAAGGTTGTACTTTGGCCCAAGAGATCCAAGAGATCGTGGGCCAACTAGACAACCATAAAGGAAAGAGAAAATGAGGATAAGCTTGAGTGGTGCCCATTTTTAAAGGCAATTTTAAAAATCCACAAAAAGTTTGCTTTCAGGGGCAAACTAATCCTCATTATCATCCCCTTCGTCAAAATCTCCACCTAGTTTTTTATCTTCATCCACTTGGATTAAGTGAATATGCTTGTAGCCCAGTTTAATTTCAAACTCATCACCGGGCTTCAAGTTCATCGCGGCGGTATAGGTTGAGCCAATCACAATTTGACCATTCTTGTGAACGCTGACCCGATATGTGGGTTCACGCCCGCGACCATCTTTGGCTCCTTCTGGGTCTAAAGCAACGCCCTTCGCTCCTAAGACCGCATCATAAAAATCGGTCAGGTTGACGCGAGTTTGGCCGCCTTTTGTGGTGGTGTAGTAGCCGCAGCGCTTTGCTGTTTCACGCCGTGGTAAATGTGATAGTTCTTTTACTTTTTGAAGCAGTGCTTTACCCGTTAGGGGTTGAGTTGTAGTTTCAGTCATTGTCTTAGTGAAGTTACTTCACTCTATAGTAATGTAATTTGAGTCCGATATTCATTTTCGGCCTTGTAAAAAATATACCCTTAAATTTGTCAATTTGAACAAATTTTTTGAATATTTTTAGATCGAAGGCTGACATGAGTTAATTTTATTGGTCTAAGGTCGGGGTATCTGCCTGACAAAAGTCCCTAAAATCAGCCCTTTTTGGCATATCTCCGTATAAAAGACCCCAAATAGATTGATGGACATCTGCGGAAAGAAAGCCGATCGCCTATCCGGGGAAAAAGAAAATTTCTCCGGTCTGAGCATTGGAGAATGTCCGAGGAGGAAAATCTCACTGCTCAGAAAAGAACTGCGATCGCCAACGGAGGGGTTTTATTGCCGGGAAAATTGCCGGGAAAATTGCCGGGGAAAATTGCCGGGGAAAATTGCCGGGAAAAATTGCCGGGAAAAAATAGGCGGAATTGTTGCAGTCAGAATCCAACGGATCCGGGTCAAAATTTTCCGCCTCTCCCGTGGGCTTGGGAAAATTGCTGACGAATCGGCGGAAGAAATCTGTGTAATTATCTCCCTTCAAATTGGCTCAAGCCGGAATGATTATGGTTTACCTAGGATTTTTTGGGACTTTGCATAGAGGCGGACAATTTTCCGAACGATCGCCCAATATGCCCAAGATTATGCCCAATGTATAGATTAATCATGGGATATCTAGTTTGGGTGATTTATGTTTGGCACTGAGGGGGTGAAAGACTGGGGTGAATACTGGTGAACGCTCGAAAAGTTAACCCCCAAAACCCAAGGGAAAGGATTTAGGTGCGATCGCTAAAGTGGCGTTTCAGTTGCTTAAAGGCTTGATAAATTTCCGGCAACCGATTGGAGATTGCCACAGTTTTCAGCCAAACTTTATTGGGAATTGCCGGATATCCTGAGACGATCGCCCCAGAGGGAACATCGCTATGAATTCCTGACTTGGCGGTAGCGATCGCCCCTGAGCCGATTGTGACTCGATTAGCCACACCAACTTGACCCGCGAGGATAACATTATCTTCGATTTTAACTCCCCCGGCTAACCCAACATGAGCGGCCAAAGCACAGTTTTTGCCAATCTGACAACCGTGACCAACTTGGACTAAATTATCAATTTTTGTATTGGCACCGATCCGAGTTTGTCCGACAGCAGGACGGTCAATTGTACTATTACAACCCACCTCTACACCATCTTCTAAAATTGTGTGACCCGATTGTTCCATTTTGATCCAACCTGTTGGGGAAGGAACAAATCCAAATCCTTCGGCACCAATCACCGCCCCACTATGAATCACACAATTTGAACCAATCGAAGAGCGTTCATGGATCGTGCAGTTGGCGTGCAAAATTGTGCGATCGCCAATGGATACCTGGGGATAAATTACCACATTGGGGTAAATCTGTACCCCTTGTCCAATGGTGACTCCAGGGGCGATCGACACATTTGCACCAATATAAACATCTGCACCAATTTGGGCTGATGGATCGATCGCTGCGGTGGGATCAATTCCTGGTTTTGGTCGCCAAGGTTGATATAAAAGACTAATCACCTTAGCAAATAATAATCTAGGTTCTTCACTAGCAATCCAAGCCATTCCTCTGGCACTGGCTTGTGTTTGCAGTTCTGGAAGCATCGGCAATATTAAAGCACTCGCATCCGTGGTAGCAACAAAGGGAACAAATTTGTCACCTTCGATGTAACTAAATGTTCCATTTGTGGCATCATCAATGGGAGCCACTCCAGTAATTTCTGGATTGACAGCCGGATCATTCCTCAAGCTATTACAGTTGGCCGCATCGCCTAATTTTTGTAAAATTTCGTTAAATTTCATTATCTAAGTCTTTTTTCATAGGATCCTTCGACCAAAAAAACCTCTAGATCCAGGAATTTGACCTAAAAATTCTGATTTTTTTCAGCAGAAGGGGGGCATGAGGTGGGCATCACAGAAACCAGCTTTCTCTAAGAAACCGGGTTTCTCGGGAAATTGGCAAAAAGTCACCAATGGTCTTACTTGAAAAGAAAATAAGCCCTTGGTGGACGATCAGCAAGATGATGGCAGTCAATACTTACTTAAAATACCACTTTTATTAAAATAAGAAAAGATCGTTAAGATTTGACTCGGATAAATTTTCTGGGTTTACTCCCAGGGGATTGGGGTGATAGGCTGGGGGCTAACTCTTGTGGTGACACTATTAATATATAGAGTCAGCAGCGATAAATTTTTTACTTCTATACAAGCCTGCGACTACGGTAGCAACCATTGAGGGGTTCTGGTTTCCATCCGCTCTCTCCTTTAGAGGGGTTCTGATTTCAATCCGATCCAACTTTTCCGGGGACTCTTGATGCAGAAACCCGGTTTCTTGAAGAAACCGGGTTTCTAGATCGGCAGGATTTGGCCTTTGAACTATTCTATGGGAGTGGTTTCCACATCGACGGTAGGATTGGTGGTGGGATTTTCTGATTCATGGACACCAGGAACTTTATTGTTCCCCAGGGGACTCTGACGGGATTTAAAGTATTCGATCGCCATCTGGGATAGTTCAGAAATCAGTAAAGTCGCCAAGGCAATATCATCAATTTGTCCCACAATTGGCAGGAAATCGGGGGAAATGTCAAAGGGACTTAACAAATAAACTACGGTAGCTAGGACAACCCACCAACGGTATTTAGGATTGCGGACTGTGTTGCGATACCAATTGTAAAGAGACTGGATAGAAAAGCTCATCAGTATTACCTCGACTTTTTCTAATCGTGGCAAATTTTCCGCCAAGTTGTCAGGGGAGATATCCTCCCTAAATTAGTCGGGAGAATGCTACTGGGGAGTTTCGGTAAAATTAATTGCTGCCGGTGGATCGCTGCAAAAAAGCCACGGATTCCACATGGGAGGTTTGGGGGAAAAAGTCCGCAGGTTGTACGCGAATTAACTGATAGCCACCAGTACAGAGAGTTTTCAAGTCTCGGGCTAAGGTTGAAGGTTTACAACTTACATAGACAATGCGTTCTGGTTGAGTTTTTAACAGGGTTTCTATTACGGCGCGATCGCACCCTTTTCGGGGCGGATCCAGCAAAACCACATCGGGGTTAAGCTGCAATTCCGGCAACAATGTCTCGACTTTACCTTGATAAAACTTAACGTTACTCACCTGATTTAACTGAGCATTTTTCTCCGCTTGTTCCACCGCTGCGGATTGCCATTCTATACCAATGGCTAACTGCACTTGTGAAGCCAAAGGCAGGGTAAATGTGCCAATTCCACAGTAGGCATCAACCAACAGTTCATGGCCTTGTAAATTTAATTCTCTGCGGATAATTGGCAATAGGGCTTCGGCGGCTTCCGTATGGATTTGAAAGAAGGTATCGGCCTTTAAGTGAAGCTCTAAACCGGCATATTTCTCTTTTAAGTAAGGCAATCCGGCCAAACAACGAGTTTCCGGGCCAAAAATGACATTGGTACGACTAGAATTCAGATTCAGACAAACTCCGACTAATTGGGGATAGCGTTGCAACCAGGTTTCCGCTTGGGCTTTGATTCCGGGCAATTTCTCACTGTTACTAACTAAAGTGAGCAGTTGTTCCCCGGTACGTCGCCCAATGCGGATACATAAGTGACGCAGTAAGCCGGTGTGACGGGCTTCGTTATAAATAGACCAGCCTTGTTGCTGAATGTCTTGTTTGATTTCTGCCAAGAGGGGATTGAGGCGATCGTCTTGTACCGGGCAACGATTCAGATTAATCAAGGAGTGGCTGCCTTTTTGGTAGTAGCCCGCTTGTACCTGACCTTGAGCGGAAATACTCAGGGGATAACTGGCTTTATTGCGATAACCCAGAGATGCCAAGGGGGAACCATCGATCGCTTCCGTGAGGACGGGATCGACTGGGGGTTCCGCAATGCCGCCAATGCGTTGCAGCGCTTGAATCACCAGGTTTTGTTTGGCTTGCCGTTGATAAGCCGCGTCGATATGCTGCCACTGACAGCCGCCACATTTGTCCGCCACAATGCAATGGGGACGGCAACGGTGGGGGGAAGCTTCAATGAGTTCGTGCAATTTGCCGTCGCCATAATTCGCTTTGACTCGCAGCAGTCTGACCCAAGCGCGATCGCCGGGGACTGTATCCGGGACAAAGACCACTCGTTCCCCGACTCGACCCACTCCCTCACCGCGATCGGTCAGATCCGTGACCGTCACTTCCACCAAAGCACCCTGTTGCCAATCTGCTTGCCCAGATGCTTGCCCAGATGCTTGCCCAGATGCTTGCCAATCTTGATTTTTACTGTTCATTTGTGTTGATTCGTGATTTATTGTTCGTTATTTGTCATTAATTATACGTTATTTAATTTAGTTTAAGTAACAAACAACAAATAACAAGCAACAAATAACCAATAAATAAAAAAAATCTCAGATTCTCTGATTTACTCTTTCTTTATGTTCCCTAGAATCGGTAAACTACATAAGATATCTTTTAGACCTCATCGATAAATTATGACTGTAGTTAGCCAAGTTATTCTCAAAGCAGATGATGATCTGCGTTACCCCAGCAGTGGGGAACTCCAAAGCATCAAAGACTTTTTTAATACCGGCGAAATGCGGCTAGAGATTGCCATGATGCTTGCGGAAAACGAAAAAAAGATTGTCGATCGCGCCAGTAAGAGTCTGTGGAAAAAACGCCCTGACTTCATTGCTCCTGGGGGAAATGCCTACGGGCAAAAGCAGCGCAACCAATGTCTGCGGGACTTTGGCTGGTATTTGCGTCTGGTGACTTACGGTCTAATTGCCGGTGATACCGATCCCATTGAAAAAATTGGTTTAATTGGCGCACGGGAAATGTACAATGCCCTTGGCGTCCCCATGCCCGGAATGGTGGAATCAATCCGCTGTTTAAAAGACGCATCCTTACAACTACTGAATGAATCCCAAGCCGCGATCGCAGGCCCTTATTTTGACTATATTGCTCAGTACATGTCTTAACATTTTGTAACGACATGACCCGCAGCCCCCCTGGGAATTTCCTGGGGGGTATTTTTTTCCGCTGACTTATTAAGTATATTTGCTTATGGTGCTTTTTGAGCAGTTAGGAGGCGATTACTGAATATATTTCAAAATGTCATTAATCTTTACAAAACTTAAAATTTTGAGCCAGTTTATTTTAATTTCTGCTACGGAAAGCTCACTGCTTTTTTTGTCATGCGATCGCCGAGAAATGCCCAGAAATGCCCAGAAATTCTGATGAATTGATAGCATAATTAATATCTTTTCCAGGCAAAAAATCCTGATCGGGAAAAAACTGCCAGTTAATGTAGGCAAAAGATTTAATTAAATTGCTATTAAATCATTTAGCCATAGTCAGGAGATCGTTTCAATGAAACAATACTTATATGGACTCCTTGGAACCAGCTTTGCTCTGATCAATATAGCCGCTTTCCAGATTCAACAGAGTCAATCCGGGGCAGTTCCCCCTGTCCAAAATTCCGAAAACTTGTCCTCAATTCAGCTAGTCGCCCAGCAAACCATTCTCTATGTCGATCCGAAGCGGGGGATTGACTCAGCCAGCAGCGGAAAAGACCAGAATAATCCTTTAAAAACGATTACCGCTGCTTTGGAACAAGCCCAACCGGGGACAGTAATTCAACTAGCCCCCGGACGCTATAGTGCTGGAGAAATGTTTCCTTTAAACCTCAAACCTGGGGTGATACTTCGCGGCGAGGAAACCAATCACGGAGAAGGCGTGGTGATTACGGGAGGTGGGCAACATATTAGCCGGTCTTGGGCTGCCCAAAATGTGACGATTTTAGCCGATGAAAATACAGAAATTCGCGGCATTACTGTCACCAACCCTAACACCAGAGGCACGGGAATTTGGGTGGAAAATACCAATCCGCTGATTCGGAATAATACTTTTGTCAATAATAATCGCGAAGGAGTTTTTGTTTCAGGAACCGGGGCGCCGGTAATTGAAAATAATCAGTTTATGTACAATGGCGGCAATGGCATCTCCGTCACTCGTCAAGCCAGTGGAGAAATTAAAGGCAATATTTTTATCGATACTGGGTTTGCTCTGGCAATTGGCCATGATTCTACCCCACTAATTTTAAATAACCAAATTCGGCAAAACCGCATTGGTTTGGTAATTACGCAAAATGCTCGGCCAACTTTGCAGGGTAATTTGATTGAAAATAATAGCGAATATGGTATGGCAGTAATTGCCCAAGCGGAACCAGAAGTAGCCGCTAATAACATTTTTCGCAATAATGAACGGGAAAATTGGCTAGTGTCTCGGCAACCACAAGGAATGCCCCCGTTACCAGAAGCAAACGGCAGCACAAACGGCACCACAAACAGTTGGAACGGCACTACAATGACCACCGCTGCGACTTTTTTTTCTTGTCAGCCTTATGGGGATGGATTTGCTACCATCGCTCAAGGGTCAATGGCATCAATTCCTCAGCCAATGATCATCTGGAAAACCTATGAATTTGATGCTCCAGAAAATCGCTGCATCCAAAGTACGGAAAAATTAAATCAGTTAGTGGTTGCTAATGGCGGAAAATTAGACAAGATGATGTTTGCCACCGGACGAGTGAATAATGATAAAGCGGTGTGTTTGGTGACAGATGTTTATGAAAGTTGTCAGCCGAAAAATATGGTGTTTAAACTGAGTCAGCAAAATGCCGATAATTCTGCCGAAGTTTTGAGACGTTTGATTGGTTTTACTATTCAAGGAGGTGGGAATCCGGTGCAGGAGGTTGGCCCAGAAGCGATCGCCCCTCTGCGTCCAGTCAGTGAAAATTTACAGCCAGAATTAGGTTTATGGTTTGTTGAATTACCGTAATTTTTGTTGATTGTTGATTGTTGATTGTTGATTGTTGGTTGTTGGGTAGGGATTCTTTGATTGTTGGTTGTTGATTGTTGATTGTTGATTGTTGATTGTTGATTGTTGTTGGTTGTTTGTTCAACAACCAAAGAATCCCTACCCAACAACTAACAACCACCGACCACCAAAAGAATCCCTCCCCACCAACAACCACCAACTAAAAACTAACAACTAACAACTAACAACTAACAATCATCAACTAACAACTACCAACTAACAACCACCAACCACCAACCAATAACCAACAACCACCAACCAACAACTAATCACAAAAATGCTTCAATCGCTTTTACGTTTTTTACTGAGTACCACGGCGGTATTAGTGATTACTTTACCGCCGATTAAAACTATCGCTTTGACTGCGACAGAAGTAGAAGCGATCGCGTGGCAAGTTTCCGTATTAATTAGTCCGAATTTGACCGCGAAAGGAGATCGATTGTTAATTCCGGGTAGCAAAACAGGCAGTGGGGTGATTATTGGTCGAGAACGGAATTTAAATGGCGATAATTATAGCAATACTTATTATGTATTGACCGCATTGCACGTCGTAGCCAAAAAAGGGGGATTTCATGCGATCGCGATGCCCGATGGGGCGGTGTATTATGTAGAGGCAAATCCCATGAGTGATCGGATTATTCCCTTGGGAAAATTTGTTGGTGAGTTGGGTCAAACTATTGAGGGTTTAGATTTAGCCATTCTCAAATTTGTCAGCGATCGCGATTATGCGGTTGCCCCCATTGCCACAACTCCACCCAACCCCGGAGAACCAATTTTTATTAATGGTTGGCCAAACCCATTAAACTTAGGTAATATTCAGCGCGATCGCCTGTTCAATTCTGGCAATTTGCGTCAAATTGTTAATCCGCCTCAAGCTGATGGCGGTTACAGTTTTTTATATACCAATGAAACCGAATCCGGCATGAGTGGCGGGCCAATTTTTAACGGCGATGGAGAATTAATTGGCATTCATGGCAGAGGACGCGGCATTGAAAATCGTTGCAGCAGTCCAGAAATGAATTTAAACCACAGTTGTGGAATGCCAATTTTCCCCTTATTGCCGCAAATTGCTGCCCAAAAAATCTCTTTACCATTAAATCAAAATCCTGTAAGTATTGAAATAATTCAATATGGTTTACGGTATCGCGGGCAGAGCGATCGCATCCAGGGCGATCGATGGCCATTAACAGTTTTAGGAACCGTAATTAACCCAAATTTTGATGCAACCTTAGCATTGCCTAATCCCGAAACCAGCATCAATTCTACCTCGGTTAATGCGGCAAATAATGACAGCGGCAATCCGATGAACGCAGCAGCGAATGCCCAGAAATCCTCGCCTGTTTATTATGTCAATCCCCAGACCGGAACCAATCATGCCACGGCGGGGAAAACTCCAGAAACTCCGGTTAAAAGTATTAGCTATCTGCTGCAAAGTTCATTGCTACCGGGTACAGTAATTAACTTAGCCCCAGGGATTTATAATAGTAGTAATGAAACCTTTCCCCTCAAGCTACCCACAGGGGTGATTTTGCAAGGCAATATGCCAGAATCCGGGAATCAAAATCAAGATAATCGAGAAGCTATCCGAGAAGTTTTAATTGTTGGGGGTGACTTTACTACGACTCGGAGTTGGGGTCAGCAAAATGTGACCATTGTCGCCAGCGATCGCAGTCAAATTAGTGGCGTGACGGTGAGTAATCCTCTGAGAAATGGCACAGGTATCTGGGTGGAAACAGGCAATCCCATAATTCGTGATAATATTTTCAGTAAAAATAATCGCGAAGGAATTTTTATTGGAGATAACGCCAGTCCAGCGATCGCCAATAATCAATTTATTGACAATATCAGCAATGGAATTTCTATCAGCAATGAAGCCGGTGGAGAAATTCATGGCAATATATTTAAAAATAGTGAATTTGGGGTGGTGATCGCGGGCAATGCGGCACCATTTTTCACCCAAAACCAGTTTGACGGCCATCGCATTGGCTTGATTTTGACGGAACAAGCTCATCCTAAATTAAACAGTAATATCATTGAAAATAATCGAGAATATGGCGTACTTAGTTTGTCTGCTGCTGACCCAGAAATTGCCAGTAATAATCAAATTCGGGGCAACCCCCTAAGTAATAAATTAGCCGTGAAAAACCATGAATGGGGTTTACCATTACCAGCGGAATTATCCCCATCTTTAGTCTTTGGTTGTTTAGAATATGACGCGGGTTTAGCCACTTGGGTAAGCAATGGCAACACCTCCATTCCGCAACCGATGATTCTGTGGCCACCGGAATTACTCCAACCCACGAACCGTTGCCAAAGTGTAGCGGGTAAGTTAAATGGAATTGTTGCCCAGGTGGAAAATCCTTTAGACAATTTATTCTTAAAAACTGGTCGAGTCAATAATTCCCTAGTGGTTTGTTGGGTGTCCGACTGGCAGTCTAATTGTCAAGCGAATAATATGCTATTTCCCCTGCAAATAAATCAGGAGAGAATTAATCGGATTCAGCGACTCCGGGATTTACTGGTTTTTCCCATAGCCCAACAAGGAAATCCGGTGCAACAATTAGAAGAAGAGGCGATCGCGCCTTTGCAATTTCTCAGTGAACGGTTACAATCACCCCCAGGGTTGTGGTTTGTCAAACCATAATTTATCTTAACTATGATTTTTATATGCCTGTTTTATTACTCAAAAAGCATTTACAAAGCATAATCATTTATCCCCGAATTAGAGGTAAGCTGACCGTAAATGTCGTACCCAATCCTACTTCACTTTGAACGCTAATCTTTCCGCCTTGCAATTCCACTGCTTTTTTCACAATCGAGAGTCCCAAACCATTCCCCTTAATTTGCTGCACATTACTGCATCGATGGAAGGGTTCAAATAATCGCTCAATGTCTGCTTCTGGAATGCCGATACCACTATCCTGAACTTGGATAATTAGTTGTTCATAAATGCTATTTTTATGAGAATCATCAGGATTAATTAAACTGGAAAAATCTGCGGTTGTAGCCACTTTTTCCAGATAAAATACTAAGGAGATATTACCTCCATCAGGAGAATATTTAATGGCATTGGAGAGCAAGTTGGTGAGAATGCGATCGAGTAATTGCTTATCTAATAATAGATGAGAAGAAATATCCGGGGCGATCGCCAAAATAATCTGAGACTCTTGAGCGGGACTTTGATCAGGGCTAATTTGCAGTTGCTTGATGAGGTTTTGGCAGAAAATTTCTAGATTAATAATTTGCCGTTTTACCTGAAAATGTCCACTTTCTGAACGACCTAGAAAGAGCATATCCCGCACCATTTCTTCCATGTTCTCAGCGGCATTTTGAATAAACTGAAGGTATTGAGCTTTTTTGCGATCGTCAAATTTTTCGTGGCTTAACTCTAAGGTTTCTGCGGACAGCAGAATTTGGGAAATGGGTTGGCGCAACTCGTGAGAAATCATAGAAATGTACTGATTCTTAAGTTCGACGATTTCTTCCGCCAGTTTACGGGCGGATTCTGAATCAGCCAAAGATTTACGAATTTTATCTTCTGCTTGATATTTATTTAAAGCAATTTCAATGGTGGTATTTAACTGTTGTTCGTCAAAAGGTTTAACAACATAGCCATAAGGATCGGTGGTTTTAGAACGATTTAAGGTTTTTTTATCCCCATAAGCAGTGAGATATACAATCGGGATTTGTTTATGTTGGCGAATGGTTTCCGCCGTCTCGATCCCATCCATATCCCCAGCTAAGACAATATCCATTAGCACTAAGTCCGGGGGATTATTTAACACAGAGAGAATCGCTTCTTCTCCCGATTCAACGATATCCGTGACTTCATATCCTAAACGTCTTAATCGTCCCGCAATATCTTCTGCTACCAACATTTCATCTTCAACAACTAAAATTTTTGAATTAATCATTTTTAGAGATTCCTAAGAGATAAGTTAGACTGAGGTTAAGAAATACTTTTGGCGGATCTTTGTTGAACTTTTGAAAAGTTTAAAATAATTTTTGTTCCTTTTTCTGATACAATTCTTAGCTCTCCTTTCAGTTTTCGAGCCAAAGCACGGATTACCTGCCACCCTAATGTTTGAGTATTTTCAACATTAAAACTTCCCGGTAATCCGATGCCATTATCTTCAACAACTAACAACATTTTACCAGAATCTAAAAGATAAAGTTCTATTTTAATTTTAGCAGATTGTTTTTCAATAAATGCATATTTAAAAGCATTTGTTAATAATTCGTTCAGAATCAAGCCGCATTGAATCGCCGTGTCAAGATTAATAAAAATTGTCTCTGGGTGAGACTGAATCTGCAAATTTTTTGAACTATAGCCGTAAGAAATACATAAATTTAGAGAAATTTCTCGGATATATTCACTAAAATTTAAATTTCCCAGGTCATTAGACTGGTAAAGAATTTCGTGAACCAGAGACATGGAACGAATGCGTGCCTGACTTTCTTTGAACATGGCAATCATTTGTGCATCCCGACTAAACTGAGACTGGAGTTCTAGCAAAGAGCAAACAATTTGTAAGTTATTTTTGACTCGATGGTGAATTTCTTTCAGTAGCACTTCTTTTTCTTCTAAAGATGCTTGAATTTGCGCTGCTACTTTTTTTTGCTCCGTAATATCCCGACCGACAGCATAGACTAAACCTTCTTCGGGAAAGGGAACCGTACTCCAAGCGATCCATTTACAAGATCCATCTTTACATAAATAACGATTTTCAAAGTAAGCGCTGCTAATTCCTTGTTTTAATTTTTCAAATTCAGCCAATTTCGCAGCCCGATCGTCGGGATGAAAAAATTCAACAAAAGGTTTGGCTAAAAGCTCTTCAATGCTGTAGCCTAGGGTAGTCGTCCAAGCGGGATTGAGCCGCTTAAAATAGCCATCAAAACTGGCAATACATAGCAAATCTAAAGATAAACTAAAAAACCGATCGCGTTCGGCTTCCGCTTGCACGCGATCGCTAATATCTCGTCCGACTCCTTGGAATTCCAGCAGGTCTCCCTCTGGACTGAAAAAACCGCGAATATTCCACTGTTGCCAACAAACTTTACCGTTCGGGTGATTCAGGGAATATTCCAGAGTTTTAATCGGATTTTCGGGGGTAATTTCCGCTAAACTTTGTTGATGAAGTTGCAGTTCGGCATCGGGAAGTAAAGAAAAATAACTGGTGCCGATTAGTTCATTATAAGACTGATGAAAATAATTGGCATAAGCATCATTCACAAATATTAAGGTGCCATCGAGGAAAAAGCGACAGACCAGTTCTGTTTGGTCTTCCACGATCGCCCGATAACGACTTTCGCTATATTCCAGGGCAAATTCCGCTTTGCGGCGATCGCTAATATCTTGGACGACTTGAATAAAATATTTCGGTTGCCCAGAAACGTCCCGGACGATAGACACCGTAATATTTGTCCAAACCACCTGACGATTTCGATGGAGATAACGTTGCTCAAACGAGTAAGTAGAAATCTCTCCCCTGACCATTGCCTTGATTTGATGTTTTCCTTTTTCTACATCTTCATTATAAACAAACTTTAAGAAACTTTGCCCTAACAATTGCTCCTCGGAATAGCCTAAAATTTCGCATAACTTTTGGTTAACCTGCAAATATTGTCCATTTAAACTAACTTGGGCAATGCCAATAGCGGCTTGGTTAAAAATGCTGCGAAATCGTTGATCGCTTTCAGACAAAGCTTCTTCAATCGCTTTGCGATCGGTAATATCCGTATTACTTCCAATCAGGCGATCGGGCAAAAGTTTGTCCCGCTTAATCGCGCTGCCCCTCGATAAAAACCAACGAATTGTGCCATTTTTGTGAAACATTCGATATTCCACTTCAAACTGGTCAGTTTCACCCAAGCCATAGTCAGATAAAGCACCATAGAGGCGATCGACATCTTCCGGATGAATTTTTGCTTGCCAATCATCCCAATTATTGCCGATTTCCTCATCCCGATAACCCAGCAAAGACTTTAATATCGGATCCATGTAAATTATATTTTCCTTTAAGTCCCAATCCCACAAACCTACTCGATCTTTATAACTACTCAGATTGAATTGCTCTGCTTGAATATCCAAAGCAATTTGAGCTTTTTGTAGTTCAAAAATTGTTTCCCATAGTTGTTCATTAGCAAGGCGCAATGCATAAGTACGGTCAGAGAGAGCCTTTTCTAAATCTTGGTTATTTTGTTGGATTTTTTTAATTGCTTGCTGTTGTTCTGTAATATTAGATATGAAGGCAATCACATAGTCTTTGCCACCGGTGTTGAGTGCTGAAGGATGTTCAGTTGTATTCAAATTCACCCATTCTGACAATTCACTGCCCATACCGGGAATTAATCTCACTTCATAGTTTTGTGGTGTGGGGTCAAAACCATGTAATCTATTTAAAGAATATCGCAGTATTCTTAATTGCTGATTTTGACTCATCAGGAATATCTCTTTTAAAAGTTCTTGCCAAATGCTTTCGGGAAATAAATGCGAAATCGATAACCCCAAAAAATCCCTGGGTGATATGGGCAGATCCGCCTCATTTTCTAGATAACAGCCAATAATTTTGCCATCCAGGTTGAGTTGGAAGCAGAGATTGGAAATTTGGGAAAAAAGTTTTTGCGCGATCGCTTTCTTCGCTGAGATTTCTGACTGTTGTTTGATCATGTCTGAACCTGTTTATGGGTTGTTTTGGGTGATCGCTGTTTTTTGGACTAACCGTGTGAATAACCGTGTGAATATTTTCTGCAATTGAATGCTGAACCTTAGTCAAAGCCAAGATTTTTTAATTTGATTGGTTATGCTTCCGTAAGTGGTTGATATAACCATCCAGCCAATCCAGATTTTTCCGGGAAGGTTTAAGCGATCGCCTGAGAATTGCTTGCTTGAATTATTAGTTTAGATTATACTTAATTTTTTTCTGAGCAAATTTTATTGAATAGCGGTAGTTATTTTCTGTGAATCCTTGTTTTTACAAGAGTGCGGCAATTTTCCCAACGGCACTGATCTGACTTGGGTTGTTTGTACTCTAATAGCCTCGAAACTTAAGCTCGAAACTTAAGCTCGAAACTGTTGATAATTGGCTAATTTCACTCAGCTTAACCTAATTTTAAGCATAACGAGTTAGATTAACGGGTAGACTGATCGCCATTTTCTAGCATCTTAGCAAATTTGAAGCAGATGACTTAACTGCCTGAGATCGACAACGACTTTCACAGACCCATGACCAGTTCCAGGGATCCACTGATATTCTTACTCATATTGGTAAAAAGACTCTCTTAAGGAAAAACGATCGCGCTACGGGCGCCGGGAGGTGGCTTTTATTCTTGATCGCGGCTAAATTGCTCCGGGCGACATTATGACCGTGACCGCATCAGGTTTCTGGTCTAGCTATTAATTAACCAGAGAATGTTTGATATTTGATTGAATCTATAAATTAATCAATAAATTCCAGGAGTAAAAATGATTTTTTTTATTTATTCTGCCAATAATATGGTATAATAAAGAGGCTGACAATAGATTATTTCGGTAAAAATAGCGGTTATTTATAGATTGCCCCAGGGTCATAAATTAGGGAAATTTTAACAAACAATCTAGGGGTTCAGGTGAAAATACTAGATCATCGGTAAAGCCAGCCTAATTAAAACGGTGTATATCGGTCAAATCATGTAAATATTAAACCATTCGCTTAATGAATATGAAAAACGTCACCCAAAACAACGCAAAAACATTAGGAGACTGGGCTTATTTAGCCATTGAAAAACATTTTTACAAAACCATCAAATATGAAAACGATGTCCTTAAAGACCAAGATCCAGAAAATTTGCATCAAATGCGTGTGGGAATGCGCCGTTTGCGTTCCGCTGCCACCGGGTTTGCCCCAGCTTTAGAATTGCCAAAACCGGCTCAAGAAAAAAAGATTGGTCAAATTGCCCGAACTTTAGGAGAACTGAGAGACCTGGATGTGCTGATGGCAGCATTAACCGACCAATATGCACCCATATCGCCGAAAAAAGAACGCGCCACCCTTGAGGCGGCTTTGACAACTTTGGCAAAACATCGTAGTACCATCTTTAAAAAAATCAAGAAAACCCTAAAAAGCGATCGCTATTTTCACTTTAAAGAAAGCTTAAACCAGTGGTTGAAAGAACCCACATATAAACCAATGGCGGTAATGGATATATATCATGTGTTGCCAGATTTACTCTTACCAGAAGTGAATCGGTTTTTCTTGCAACCAGGTTGGATGGTGGGAGCAACGGTGACTCCTGGAGACGGTGGTTTTCATGTAGAACTCGATCAGCAAAAAGTCGAACAAGCGTTAACCGCTGAAGGCAGAAATCTGCATAATTTACGCAAGCAAGCGAAACGAGTTCGCTACCAAATGAGCCTATTTACGGAGTTTTACGATCCAGATTATCAGGCATATTTGGCAGATATGAAAATGATTCAAGATACTTTGGGATATATTCAAGATACGGAAGTTTTAGGGGCAACTTTGACCAATGTGTTAGGAGAAAAATTTGACCTGGTTCTGCCCAGTTTAGCGGCACAATTGGCCGCTACTCGTTATCAGTTATGGCAAGATTGGGCACCGTTGCGCGATCGCTATCTTCAGCCGGAAACTCGTCAAGGATTTCGGCTAACTTTGCTTCATCCTAACTCAGCGATCGCCAACCATCAGCAGAATCATACTGCTGTCGAAAATACGACCCCAGAGGAATCTCTGGAAGGCAAAACAGAGAATGCCGATGAAAGCGATCGCCCATCGGAAACCCCCGATTAAAAATAGCCCCAGGAAAATTAATTGGTAATTTCCGAAAAATTGCTCAATTTTAGCCCAAGGGTAATCGAAAGATTACCTGGGCTTTACCTTGGGCGGTTAGATATAAGTCAAGTTTGCTTGACCTTATCTAGATCGACAACCAAAACTATGACTCCTAGTTTAACCACACTGATCCCTCACACTCACTTGAATCGTGAAGAACGCCGATTACATTTTTATGCAAAAGGCGAAAATATTCCCACCGGATCTCAAGGAGTTTGGCGCGTTTGTCAGGGAATTGTACAATTAAGTACCTTGTATCCCAATGGGGAAGAAGGTTTGCTAGGGTGGGTCGGTTCTGGGATGTGTTTTAGTCTCTGGTTAACGAGTTTGGAGACTTATCAAGCCAAAGCTCTCTCCGATGTTTATTTAATCTGGTATTCTATCGGGGAAATTGAAAATTCGCCTACTTTGGCCAAAGAAATATTGCCTCAGTTGACCCGAAGACTCCGACAAGTAGAAGGAATGTTGGCGATCGCGGGATACCGAAGAGTCGAAGAACGTTTGCGGCAACTTTTATTATTATTGCAGCAAGAAATCGGCCAAAATGTTGCCGAAGGGACTCGGATAATTGTGCGTTTAACCCATCAAGATATTGCCAACGCGATTAACACCAGTCGCGTCACCGTCACCCGACTTTTGGGACAATTCAAGAAAAAAGGTGTGATTAGTTTTGACAGTCAACGTCATCTGATTATTCGACATGGAAAGTTAAGCCTTTGTATCCCATCTTCTGATTTTGACCCATTCCAATCCAATGCGAGTTAAGTCAACCATTATTTGTCAGCGATCGGCGGGTCAGGAATAGGCTTTTATTTACTTGTAGGAAATATACCAATGTCGGGGCAATTTACAGCAATTTTCTCCGCGAGTAAACCACAAATACCTGTAGGGGCGTGATCTTTCCGGCAGTGTAGGGGCGAATGGCCATTCGCCCCTACAATACTGAAAATATTAAATTAAATACCGCTTGGACTTCGCCCTAGGGTGGTTTAGTAATCTGAAAACCGCTGTAATAATTGCCCCGATCGCCCATACGGGAAAAACTAATTAAAAAACTAATTAATTCCTCACAGCGGGCTGTTGTTGGGTAATACAATGAAACGCACCGCCCCCGGTTAAAATTGCTTTGGCAGAGAGTCCAATTGTATGACGAGTGGGGAAATATTCCGCAATTAATTGAACAGCTTTGCGATCATGGGGAGAACCGTAAATCGGCACAATTACCGTAGTATTGCTAATGTAAAAATTCAGATAGCTGGCGGGCATAATTTCCCCGTATCTGTTCAAAATTTTCCCAGGAGAAGGAATCCGGTGTACCACTAAAGACCGTTCTTTGGCATCGGTAAAACTGGCTAAATCTTTGGCAATTTCTTCCAGCACATCTCGGTTAGGATCGTCCGGATCAACTGCCTGCATACAAAGCACCACCCCAGGGGCGACAAATCGAGCAATGGTGTCAATATGTCCGTCGGTATGATCGTTAAGTAACCCTTGATTTAACCAGAGAACTTTGCTAACTCCAAAAGCGGATTCTAAGGTGGTTTCTATCTCCTCTTGACTCACCCCCGGATTCCGATTTTCGTTCAGTAAACATTGTCGAGTGGTTAAACAAGTGCCTTGACCATCTACTTCGATCGCCCCTCCTTCCAAGTAAATAGGAAAATACATTTCGGGGAAATTTAACTCTTCGATAATATTGCGGGCAACTCCATCATCTCCCTGCATAATATATTTGCCACCCCAGCCATTAAAATTAAACCGTAAAGCGGCTAATTTTTTTTGCTTAGTTTTGACAAAAATTGGGGCAATATCCCGCAGCCAAATATCCCCAAATGGCATCAGATGTAATTTGGCGTTAATTCCTTTTAAGGCTTTTTCGGCGGTATTTTTCACCGCTTCATTCAAGACCAGAATTTCTAATCGTTCACTTTGGTAATTGTTTTGCATGGTCGCGGGATAAAAAATCAGATTTTTCTGTTCAACAGGTTGACCAGCGATCGCACAACATAAATTGATAAATTCCTGTTGCGCTGGTTCCAAATCATTAAGCCATTCTTTTTCGTGACTTGGCCATGCCAACCAACAAGCATCATGGCGTTCCCATTCCGCCGGTTGATGCCAATGATTTCCTGTTAATTTTTCACTGATTTGATGGTTTGGGGTAGTCAATGATTTCCTCCTTTTTTGAGCGATCAATAATCCGTAATAACGTAATAAATAGAGAAGCAACCCGTTAATTGTGCGGATTGCTCTCTGCCGATCTTGGTTTTCCCTAACTAAAAAATTGTTGGGTTCGGGATGAGATTGGGGATGAGATTGGGGATGAGATATTTAAGTTTACTGCTGCCACTGTTCCACCGCTTTTTGTACTTCAGGATAAACTGCGCTATCTTCAGGGACTAAACGTGCAGTTTGAATGGCTAAATTGATTTGTCCATTACGAGCGCGATCGCTGGCAATTTCCCAAATCCGCTGACTCCACCATTCAATCCGCGCCCGAGATTCAGAGTAAAGGGGTTGTCCTGCTTTGATTTGACGAAGACTGGCGATCGCCTGAACGTAAGAAGACGCATCTCCTAACCTGACACTATTATCCGCTTGATCCAACAGTTTTTGATAATTATTTTTCAAAGCTAATTGCTCAGTCAAATAACCCTGCAATTCTTGGGCTTGGGCATAAACATCCGAGGCATCATTGGGAACCATTTTCACAGCGGCGATCGCCTCCGCAAAATTCCCCTTAACTGCCCGCACTTTAGCAATCTCTAAAATCACCTGACTCCAACCCTTAATTTGATCTTGTGCTTGTGAATAGTTCGGATCGCTGGGACGAATTTGCCGCGCTTGCTGAATAGCGGCCAAAAATGTTGAGGCTTGAGCATTAGAAATCGCCACCATCCGATTATTATCTGGCTGTTTCACCTCAGTCACCGATGGCGTCAAGTTTACCCCATTTGCCACCAGCGATGTCTCACTCTCACTATCACTCTGTTCGGTGGCTATTGCCGCCCCTGTTGCCTCGATCTTTCCTGGTGTAGGCTGAGTCGCGGCAGAACCCCCCGATCCAGACGCCTCCGACACTAACTGATTCGCGGGTTCCGTGGTATTGTTCCCAGACGGAGCCGTTTGGGGGTCTTTTTCGTCCAAATATTGATTCAACTTGGCTAAACCAATTCCCGCCGCCAAAATAATCACCACCCCCACAACCACCATCGGCAGCCATAATTTGCTTTCATCATCCCAAAGACTCTGTGACTTCTTCCCACGGGGAACCGTATCAGAAGTGCTTGGGGAACTGACTATTTCATTCTTGGCTTCCCGCGTGGTTGTTTCGTCTCTTGTTTCTGCTTCTGAGGCTGGTTCTAAGGCTGGTTCTAAGGTTGGTTCTAAGGCTGGTTCTGAAGCTGCTTCTAAGATTACTTCTGAGATTGCTTCTGAGGTTTGACTGTCTGGTATTTGCGCCTCGGTTTCACGGGTTTCATCGGGTTGACTCGGTTGATTGGGGGCGATCGCCTCTGACATATCTGCTGACATCTCTGGGTTAAATGCTTCAACAAAAGGAATTTCTGCCGGTATTTCTGCCGGAATTTCTGCCGGAATTTCTGCCGGAATTTCTGCCGGAATTTCTGCCGGAATTTCTGCCGGCAAAACCGCTTGGGCTAACTTCCCTGGCGGATACACCACCCATAAAGGATTTTGTCGCGGTCGAAAATTTTGTTCACTTAATTGAGGAAGATAATTAGTTAAATACTGTTCTAAACTTTCCAGAGTCTTAGATCCGGTTTGCAATGCATCCAAAAGAGCTCTAGTAAAAAATCCCAATTTCAAAGCAGCGGTTTCGCGGGAAAATTGGTCAATTTGACAAGAAAGCACCGTGGGAATTTGCAACTCCTTGGCTAACTCAATAGTTCGTTGACCCATTCCTTCCCCATTCACACAGCCCGGAGCCCGGTTAACATCCAAAAGCACAAACACTTCTGCCCCGGATTTTTTTAACGTTTCTAAAAGCGATCGCATCCCATACCCAGTCTCTCGAATATCATTGGGATTGCCATCGATCAGCATTAAATAGTCTTCACCTTCCCAGGTCACACCATAACCACTGAAAAAAAACCACAACACATCACCGGGTTGCAACTGATGCCGACAAACATGATCGATGATCCAACCAAGATTCGCTTTCGTGGGATAGGTGGAGCGATCGACCAAATTTGGTGAAGTTTCCGTCATTTCTACACATAAATCCGACGAAAAACCCCCCTCCTCAACCAAAAATCGATGTAATTCCTGGGCATCTTGTTGTGCAAAACTTAAAGGTTGTAAAAATTGATAATGATTAATCCCAATAATTATCCCTGCGTGATGTTTCATTGCCCCTCCCTAAACCAGACGGATGTGTTTTCCAAAGATAATCACACATAATATAAACTGATTGGGGACAGTCGAGGATTTTTATCATTATTTATCATAAGTCATAAGTTACTTGTGATTTGGAGGGCGGGCAAAATCTTGTCCGCCCTCCAAACCTGTTGGTTACACTGATTGATGATTAATACTTCCCAAATTCCAGGAATCACCAATCACTCATCAACATAAACTACCACAGAGCCCGAACTGGCTGAGGCGCGGGAGCCGGTCGCGCTGGCTCCACTCTCACAGGTTCGCGCATGGGAATCGGCGTCGTAGCGGGGGCAGTCTGGACGGGCTGAGTTCGCATCTGCTCCATTCGCATTTGTTCTAGCTCCCGTGCGGCGGCTTCACGACGTGCTGCCTCTTCCTGTTCCAAACGGCGGAAAGTCTCAGCGATGCGATCGCGCAAGCCTCCATCATCACCCATCGCTTCCATGTTTTCCACAGGAACCGTCACCGTCCCATCTTCACAAACCACCAACTCATTCCCTAGGGCCACTCCCAGCAATGCTTGTTGGGTACGGGGAACATTCAGCAGTCTTCTTTCCCCATTGGGCATTTTGATCGCCACCCGGTCATTATTAATCCGAACCACGTTCCCTCGGTAGGCTTCTGAGCAATTTGCTCGATTCATCGGCGGTCTTTGAGCCAACTGCATTTCTTGAGCCATGCTCGCAGGGGAGCCGATCGCGCAGAGCAGCAGAAACAAACTGCTTCCCGTAAAAACTTTCAGTGTTCCAAACCGCATATTTACCTCACACATATTTTGATTGAAAAATAGACGAAGACACTGATTTCACGTTGTTATAGAATTGTTCTAGCAAAAACCGAGTGTCTCTTGAACCGGATGCACTGACAAGACTCTTCACAAAATAGCATAAAGAGTTTCGGCTTGGTGTTTAGAAGTCCAAAGAATTACTAGAGAATTACTCATATCTCCTTGCCTCTCTACCAGAAACCATCATTGAGTCCCATCCGCGATCGGTTCTGGAACCACAAAAAAACAGCCTAAGCGTATATACTATATAATCCAGCAAAATCCGCCGAAAATAGGCATCATCTTAACATTCAACATTTCTTAACAAATTTTAAATCAGGAAAAGTATTTGACGAAAAATTAAACTGATTGGCTTGACGATCCCAAATCTGCACATAACCCCGCTCGACCCGCTATAATATTCCATATCTAATCCTTTGTACAATTACGGTGGCCAAGAATCTTCCCATGATGCGGCAACTCAAAACGAAATCGCAATCGCTTACTAAACGCCTCATGCTGGCGACCTCTAGTATTTTGATGTTTTTGTTGTCGGTCCAGCAACTCTCTCAAGCATCGAGTCCTCAGCCGGTCAATCCCATCATACCGATCAAAGTCTCAGCAGACAACGCAGTCCGACTACCTCCCCTAGGCAGTTTAGAAAACTATATTCCTCTGCATCAAGTTGAACCAGCACCGATTACTCAGAGCAAATATTTGGTCATTTCTTTAAGCGATCGCCAAGTTCATCTCTATGAAAATGAAGAATTAAAAATCAGTTATCCAATTGCGATCGGTAAAGAAGGCTGGGAAACCCCCACAGGTCAATTTAATGTTTTACAAATGCTGGCAAATCCTTATTGGGAACATCCCTGGACGGGAGAAATTGTGCCCCCCGGAGAAGATAATCCCTTGGGAACTCGTTGGATAGGTTTTTGGACTGATGGCACCAATTTTATTGGCTTTCATGGCACCCCCAATGAAGACCTAGTTGGGCAAGCTGTATCCCACGGCTGTATCCGCATGAAAAATGACGATGTAGTGGCCTTATTTGAACAAGTCGAAATCGGCACTACTGTGATTGTGAAAAATGAGCCAATAGCAGAAAAATAAAAGCATCAGCGAATGTTTCATCTGCTTAGGAGGCTAATGAAAATTTACCACAGAGGCACAAAGTAACACAGAGAGGAAAATTTGTCCTAATTTTCCCAGGTTAGAGCTACAAAGCCCCCCCTTTTTAAGGGGGTTTGGGGGTATCTCTAAGGTAGGAAAGCTTTCTTTTCTAATCGATTAAATCCGGGTATTTCTGGTGACATAGGGAGACTAAAATTACAGCGATCGCTGATACTTTTCTAACAATACCCCAAGATGATCGAAACCATCTACGCCAATCACCGAAATAAAGTTTTTCCGATGTTCTTGCAAAAAATCATTAAAAGCATTTGCTCCAGATTGACCTTGTAAAATTGTCAGCAAAGCAGCCGGTTGTCGCCACTCATTAGAGCCAATTTGTTCTAACATATACATCCCTAAAAATCCCGTCACCATCGCCGGTTCAAACTGGTTCAAACTCCAATAAGTTTGAGCCAAATAAGCGTAATTTAAACCCTGTAAATATAAATCTCCTGAAAATTCAGCCGCTTTAAATCCGACTACTAAGTTTGGCAGCGCCTTTTGGGGTTTATCTAATAATACATAAGCAATGCCTAAACTACTGGCACAAAGTGCCTCGGTCTGCCGATAAGTAAAAGCGTCTGCCGGTAAATCCGCCAAATTTGTAGATAATTGTAACCCTTGTTCTAAATACCCGATCGCCGTTTCATAAGTTTCATAAATATCCGCATCCACTTGTGTCATTTCTCGCGCTTGAAACACTTGGCTATAACCAAGATTGGCCAAAGCATTCGCCTGTCCCAAGCGATCGCCTCCTTGTCGAGCCAGAATTAAAGCCCGCTGACTCGCATTAATCGCCTCCTCATAATTTTTCTGCCCTAAATAAGACCGACTCAAATGATTTAAATTAGCAATTTCACACAGAGAATCCCCGGCTTTTTGGGCAATTTCCAACGCTTCTTGGTGCAACTGAATCGCCCGGTTATATTCACCAAACGAGCGCAGGGAATAGCCTAACATAGTCAAAATTCGGGCTTTTTCTTCAGTGCCTTCTACTCGGCTTAATGGCTCATCTAAATAGGACAAAGCATTGCGTAAATATTCGCCCCCAAACAACGCAAAAATTCCGCCATATAAAGGAAAATATGACTGCTGAGAAAAAGTCCGCAAAATTTGTAACGTCCCTTGAAAACAAGCATCGCTAAATAAGCGTCCTTCTGAAGATTGATTAAACCCATTCGCCAATTGCGACCAAATCACCGCAAAAGTTAAAAACGTAGAAATTGATAACTTAGCCCCCACTTTGGCATCATAAATTAGTCGGTCAAACCAAGTGACTAAACCCCGCTGTAAACACTGTAAAATCACAGTAACTTCTAGTAAATCACTGATTTGAATCGCCGATGTTTGTCGAGTCAAATCAATCACTGATTGATTGTTTGCAATCGTTTGAAACAAAGTTTTTGCCCAAGACGGATCTAATTGTTTTGCCCAAACCCCCCAAGGGCCTCCCTGTGCTGAAGTCCCTTCAAATCCCAGTGGCGATCGCCCTTGGTCATAAATCCAACTAACTAAATCAGGTGCCAATTTTTCCCAGGATTTTAAACCCCTTTGAATCCCTTCTACCAGTTGGGCAATTTCTGGATCCGTTTCCGTCTGATTAATCTTGGTATCCGCCAAATTTTTCCCCAGTTGTTGTAATTGTTCCAGGGTTAAAGGTTGTGGTTGGTTGGGATCGATCGCTCGCAACAAAACCCCTAAACGCTCTCCTGGTTCAGCGGTGATAATTTGTTGACTGGTTTGGGCGATCACCTCCGTTACCCGATTTTCTTGCTGCCAACGTTCCCATTCTCCGGCGATCGTTTGCAAAGCTCGCAAAATGCGATTCACTTTCGCTTGCTTCAACTCATCAATTTCCTGATTCAATTGCTCTTGAGTCGTTGTCAGTCTTTCGCTCAGACAGCGTTCAAAAATTTCCCCCGTCCCTGGGGTCACGTCTCGGACTAACATCCGATAAACCTGTTCTTTTGAGCGAATATTTCCCTTCAGGGTTGTCTCGACAATCTTCTCAATTAACCCCAAATAGCGATCGCGCATAGAAGTAGCTTCAGCCATACAACTTAAATGATTGCTCCCATCTAATTGTTTTTATCTTGTCTATTGTACTTCTATATTCATCCTTTATACTAAAAAATTAACTTATCTTCAAATAATTTTTATTTAATTGTAATAATTATTCTGGCTACAATAAACAAAAATCCCGGATTTGAAGAAACCGGGATTTTAATCAAAAACCGTTCTTTATTATTAAATAAAATTGGTTTTTTATTAATCAAACATGGAACTATTCCACCGTCACAGACTTAGCTAAATTTCGGGGTTGATCCACATCCAAACCGCGTCGGGCGGCAATATGATAAGACAACAATTGTAACGGCAAAACCGCCAAAGGTGGAGAAATCAACTCATCGACTGCTGGCACGGAAAAAATAATCTTAAAAATGTCCCCAGCTTCCCCATCACTAGATGATGTCACCCCAATTAATTGAGCATCACGGGCTTTCGCTTCTTGAGCATTAGAAATCACCTTTTCATACACAGAACCTGGCATAGCGATCGCCAGCACCGGCACCTTATTATCCAAAAGCGCGATCGGGCCATGCTTCATTTCCCCTGCGGGATATCCTTCTGCATGAATATAGCTGATTTCCTTCAGTTTCAGCGCCCCTTCCAAAGCAATAGGGAAATTAATTCCCCGACCAATAAAGATAAAATCTTGAGTATCCACAAACTGATGGGCTAACTCATCAATTTTTCCTTCTTGATTGGTCAAAACTAATTCCATTTGTCCCGGTAATTGATGCAGACTTTTCACCAATTCTTTCAGCTTTTCTACCGGCACACTTTGCCGGTAATAAGCTAACTCAATGGTCAGGGCATAAAAAGCAATCAACTGAGCCATAAACGACTTCGTAGCCGCCACGCCAATTTCAATGCCCGCCAAGGTATTAATAATATTTGGCACCAAATGACCTAACGATGACTCAGGGCGATTAGTAATCCCCAAAAGTCGCGGCTGAAATTCCGCCGACAAACCAAATCGGCGCTGTTGTTCCATTGCCAAAGCCGCCAGAGTATCCGCAGTTTCTCCTGACTGACTAATCCCAATAGTTAAAGTATTTGGCGTAATCGGTGAAGGAGCATAACGAAATTCTGAAGCATAATGGACTGATGTGGGAATTCCGGCTACCTGTTCAATTAAATATTTCCCCACTAAACCAGCGTGCCAACTGGTGCCACAAGCCAAAATTTCCACTTGTTGCAAATTTTGATAAAGTTCTGGGGCTATTCCCAGATTCACTGGTTTTGACCCTTCCGTTCCTGGTTGCCAATCATGGTTAAAATACTGTTCCAAAAATGAGCGGACAACGGACGGTTGCTCATAGATTTCTTTAAGCATAAAATGCTTAAACCCTTGTTTTTCCACCAGGGTGGGACTCAAGTCTAGCAGGTGGGGCAATTTTTTCAGGCGATCGCCCGCAAAATTATACATCTCCACCCCCAACGGAGTCAGGCGGCCGATTTCTCCATTCTCCAGCGGCAACACCGCACGAGTATGAGCCACGATCGCCGGAGTATCCGAAGCGCAGAAAAACTCCCCTTGGCCAAAACCAATCACCAGGGGCGCCTGTTGTCTCGCCACAATAAGCTCATCGGGATAATCCGCACAAATCACCGCGATCGCAAACGCCCCATGTAACTCATTCACCACCTTTCGGACTGCCTCCAAAAACTCAGACGCAAAACCAGCCGCCGTCTTGGGTGTAGTTTCTTTCTTCTCCTCAGCCAAAAAATCAGCAATCAAATGGGGAATCACCTCCGTATCCGTATCGGAGCGAAACTCATACCCTTTACTTTTGAGCAGTTCTCGCAACTCACGATAATTTTCCACAATCCCATTTTGCACCACCGCCACCCGCTGCGCCATATCCAAATGGGGATGGGCATTGCGTTCTTCTGGCTTCCCGTGGGTTGCCCAGCGGGTATGTCCAATCCCAATTTGGCTAGGGTTTTCCAACAGCTTCAGCTTTTCTTTCAGATGGCGTAATTTCCCCTGAGCCCGAACGCAACTCACCTCTCCTTCCCAAATCGTCGCCACCCCCGCAGAATCATAACCCCGATATTCCAGTTGTTCCAATCCGGCGATTAAAATATCACTCGCGGTTTGAGTGCCGATATAACCAACAATCCCACACATTTTTTCATCACTCCTTATTTAACAGGGTTGATCTAATTTTTACTCGTTTAAAAAAACTATTCAATTATTAGGATAGCGCTCAGTATTTTTTACAGGTTATCGGTCTAGGGTGTGGGGCCGCCATCGGTGCAGGGTGTGGGGGAAAGAAAGGGTGTGGGGCTGCCATCGGTGCAGGGTGTGGGGGGGGGAAAGTGAAAAGTGAAAAGTGGTAGGGGCGAATGGCCATTCGCCCGTACAAAAGTCGTAGGGGCGACGAGCGCATTCGCCCGTACAAAAGAAATATCACTATTCACAATTCACTATTCAACATTCACTATTCACTCTTCACTATTCACTCTTCACTCTTCCCTACACCCTACACCCTACACCGATGGCGGCCCTACACCCTAGACCCCACACCCAACAAAAAAATAAGGGGGTTGATTCAACCCCCTCAATCCCAAAAAATATCAAAATGCCATGAGCGACAAAACTGACAGTACAATGTCAGTTATGATATTAATAAGCCAGACCCATACTGCGAGTAGTCTCGGCTCCTAGATAGACGCGGATGCTCAGAAAGTCGGTCGGGCAGGCAGTTTCACACCGCTTGCAGCCAACACAGTCTTCTGTGCGGGGAGATGAAGCAATCTGGCCAGCTTTACAGCCATCCCAGGGCACCATTTCCAAAACATCTAGAGGGCAAGCACGAACGCACTGAGTGCAACCAATGCAGGTGTCATAGATTTTTACGGCATGAGACATGTTATAAAGGCTCCCAAAGTGTTCTCGACAGTATGTAGGATCTGCAATTTGCTCCCTTCACGGCAGCGTTTACCGTTCCGGTTTCAGAAATCTTGGCTTAGTTTATCGCAGTCGTTCCCCGTCTTCTCATAAAACCGCACATAACTTAAAAGTTCGTAATAGTTTTTTAGAAAAACGGGGCGCCAGATGGCCAATTCAATATATTTTTAGGGCAGCGGATTTGGATCCTCTATTCCCCATTCCCGCGAACTATTCCCCATTCCCGCGAACTATTCCCCATTCCCGCGAACTATTCCCCATTCCCGCGAAGGCGGGAATCTATAGATGGGTCAAATTCTAGAAGCCTAGCTTGTCCAAAACTGACCGGGTGGAAACCACATGACGGTCTAAGCCTAATTGTTTTGGTTCAATTCCTACCGCCAGTCCGACCAATTGCGGCAAATGTAATACGGGCAAATCTAAGGTCTGTCCGATCGCCTTAGCCACTTCTGGTTGACGGGAGTCTAGGTTGAGATGACACAAAGGACAAGGAGTGACGATACAATCAGCGCCTTTTTCCAAGGCTTCTAGCAGATGAGTCCCGGCCATTTTAAAAGATTTTTCCGGGGCATAGCTGGAAATTGGCCAGCCACAGCATTGAATTCGGCCTCGGTAATAAATAGGTTCAGCCCCGATCGCTCGAAACACATTTTCCATAGATTCCGGTGCATAAGGATCGTCATAGGGCAGGGTTTTTTGTGCCCGCAGGAGATAGCAGCCGTAGAAAGCGGCACATCGTAGGGGCGAACGGCCGTTCGCCCCTACGAGCGATCGCTTGACTCGTTTTTGTAATTCTTCGAGTCCGTAATCTGTGACTAAAGCCCAGAGTAGATGCTTGACTTCTGTAGTGCCTTGATAGGGGGCACAGCCTTCCTTAGCTAGTAAACCGTTAATTTTTTCTACATAAGCGGGGTCTGTACTCTGAAATTCTTTCAGTCGTTCGTCTACATGACCGATTACCCCTTGACAAGTGCTGCAATGAGTCAATAGGGGCAGTTTAAGTTGCTCGGCTAAAGCGATGTTGCGGGCATTGACCGTATCTTCGAGCAACCGAGAATCTTCTTTAAAGGTGCCAGAACCGCAGCAAGAAGCTTTTTTTAATTCAATTAGTTCAATACCGAGGGCTTCGGTCAGTGCGGCAGTAGACTGATAAAGCTCTCGGGCTGCCCCTTGGGAAACGCAGCCGGGAAAATAGGCATATTTCAAGGTTGGAGATGGCATAGCAGCTTTATTTACAGAGCGTTTGCATTAGAATGAGCCATCATCGCGATTCAAGCAGCGCTTTGGGGCGCAAGCTTCACGCACAAACTCATTCATGGCAATATCATCTCTTATCACACCCCCCCAAGACCGAATTTGTTGTATTTACTTAATAGTTATAGTTGCTGACTTGCTGCCACTTTCGCGAACCCTCTACAGAAACCCATTGAGACGTAGCAACTGAAAATAATTGAATCCTGGGTCAGCAGCGATCCAGAAGAACTCGCAACACAAGCCCGTGACCAACGCAACTGGAGAAAAAACCAGGCACATTGCTAAATCTGTCACCCCTATCAGATAAGATAAAACAGTCCTAAAAATATCACTTACCTCGCAGGTATTTTCCCGAATCCCTCTCTAAAAGCGAAAACATATGCCACTTGGCGCCAGTTGACGCCACTTGACGCCACTTGACGCCACTTGACGCCACTTGACGCCACTTGCTCTACTTGGGGAGACCCCAAGACCGCAGTGGCTTCTTCACTTGGGGAGACCCCAAGACCGCAGTGGCTTCTCTACTTGGGGAGACCCCAAGACCGCACTGGCTTCTTCACTTGGGGAGACCCCAAGACCCGTTCATGGTTCGCCAGTTGTTCATGGGGGAAACCCCCAAGACCACACTGGCTCACCGCAGTGCCTTCTCTACTTGGGGAGACCCCAAGACCGCAGTGGCTTCTCTACTTGGGGAGACCCCAAGACTGCAGTGGCTTCTGAGGATCATCTAATAGGGCTGACGAGAGTGAGTCTGTGAAATTTTTTCCCTATTTGAGAAAGGGCATTGGGACAGTGTGTCCGCAATGCTAAAATCTCAAAGCCTTGATTTGTAAATGCCTCAGTCAGTCCTAGTCGGGAACAGTCATGCCGGTGCTGCCACCGGACACTTACTTATAAATGCGGGTACAGCAACCCAAGACAGACTTCGGCGGGATAGAAACCGGGTTTCTACCCTTGATTTCTCGTCATCGAGCCGAGATTTTTCCAAGAAACCCGGTTTCTGACCGAAGCGGTCATCACCCTAACTTTTTGGGTGAATGAAGCGTTGGTGAGTAAATTTATGGCCGATATGAGCGATTGGTTAAGGCAAAATCCTTTGCGACTTGATGAAAATGAATCAATGCAAAGGTACGGATTTAATTTATTATAACTGCGGCACGCAAAGAGGAACCCAGCTAATGAGTCAAGATGACATTTTTGCAAAAGTAAAAGAAATCGTCGCCGATCAACTGTCAATTGAAGATTCTGACAAGATCAAGCCAGAATCTAATTTCGCTAACGATCTCGGCGCCGACTCCCTGGATGTGGTTGAGTTGGTGATGGCCTTAGAAGAAGAGTTTGACATCGAAATCCCCGACGAAGCAGCGGAAGGAATTGCCACGGTGCAAGCAGCAGTTGACTACATCAAAGAACAAGTGGCAGCCAAAGCATAATTCTGTCCCTCCGACACCTATGTTCTGCGTTTTTGGTATGAAAGCTCTTGAATCTGAATTATGACCAATTTTGAACGGAAACGTGTTGTTGTTACGGGTCTCGGTGCGATTACGCCCATTGGGAATACCCTGGAAGAGTATTGGCAAGGGTTACTGACAGGGCGTAATGGTATTGACCGAATTACCTTGTTCGATCCATCTAATCATGCCTGCCGCATTGCCGGTGAGGTGAAGGGATTTGATCCAGGTGAATATTTGGATCGCAAGGAAATTAAACGGATGGACAGATTTGCCCAGTTTGGGGTTTCTGCCAGTTTGCAGGCGATCGCTGATGCACAGTTCAAGATCAATGACCTGAACGCGGAACAGGTGGGTGTGATTATTGGCAGCGGCATTGGCGGGATTAAGGTCCTCGAAGATCAGCAAACGGTTTATTTGAATAAAGGGCCGTCTAAATGTAGTCCGTTTATGATTCCGATGATGATCGCTAATATGGCCGCAGGCTTGACGGCAATTCACACCGGGGCAAAAGGCCCGAATACTTGCACGGTGACTGCTTGTGCTGCCGGATCTCATGCGGTAGGCGATGCCTTTCGGTTGATTCAAGGAGGCTATGCTCAGGCAATGATTTGCGGCGGCGCCGAAGCAGCGGTTACTCCCTTGTCTGTGGCCGGTTTTGCCTCTGCCCGCGCTTTGTCAACTCGCAATGATGACCCCAAAAAAGCTTGTCGTCCTTTCGATCGCGATCGCGATGGCTTTGTCATGGGCGAAGGTGCAGGCATTTTACTTTTGGAAGAGTTGGAGTATGCCCTAGCCCGTGGTGCCAAAATCTATGCGGAAATCGTCGGCTATGGCATGACTTGTGATGCTCACCATATTACTTCTCCCTCTCCCGGAGGCGAAGGCGCCAGTCGTGCGATTAATTTGGCCCTGAAAGATGCGGGCATTACCCCAGACCAAGTGAGCTATATCAATGCTCACGGCACCAGTACCCCCGCTAACGATCCCACCGAAACCTCAGCCATTAAAACCGCTTTAGGGGAACACGCCAAAAAAGTGGCTGTTAGTTCCACTAAGTCTATGACCGGCCACTTGTTAGGGGGCTCCGGTGGTATAGAAGCGGTGGCTACGGCAATGGCGATCGCCTCGGATCAAGTCCCACCGACCATTAATTTGGACAATCCAGATCCCGAATGTGACCTGGACTATGTACCTAATCAAAGTCGGTCGATGAAAGTTGACGTTGCCCTCTCCAACTCCTTTGGGTTTGGCGGTCACAACGTCACCCTGGTGTTTAAAAAGTACCAGTGATCGTGTGGCAGAGGGGATGAGGAGCTTCAGGAGCTTCAGGAGCTTCAGGAGCTTCAGGAGATGAGGAGCTTCAGGAGCAGAGGGGAGAGTGAATAGTGAATAGTGAATAGTGATAATTCTTTTGTACGGGCTTTCTGGCCAGAAATCCCCTACGACTTTTCACTTTCCCCCGCCCCCCCGCCCCCCGGCTCCCCTGCCGATGGCGGACCCCCCTGCCCCCCTGCCCCCCCGCCCCCCCGCACCCCCGCACCCCTGCTTCTCTGTATTTTTATTTTTTACCCCTTGCTTAGAAATACCCCTAGTGGGATCATGGTGTTAACCGATGGGGGGCATCCCTTTATCTGTTAATCTTCGCTCAGAACATGGGCGAATTTGTTCCCTGGTGTGCTGAAAGACAAATTTTGGCAATCAGCCCACCTTATTTATGTTAAAATCGTCGTTACCAATCAGATATTATGGCCGTTGCAACTAAACCATCACTCGAAGAACTTTGTATTAATTCAATTCGCTTTCTGGCCATTGACGCGGTAGAAAAGGCGAAGTCAGGCCACCCAGGTCTGCCAATGGGTGCCGCTCCTATGGCATTTGTGCTTTGGGATCGTTTTATGCGGTTCAATCCCAAAAATCCCCAATGGTTCAACCGCGATCGCTTTGTCCTGTCTGCCGGACATGGCTGTATGTTGCAATACGCCTTGCTTTACCTCACTGGCTACGACAGCGTAACCATTGACGACATTAAGCAATTCCGTCAATGGGGTTCCAAAACTCCCGGACACCCAGAAAACTTTGAAACTCCTGGGGTGGAAGTGACTACCGGACCCCTGGGACAAGGAATTGCCAACGGCGTGGGTTTGGCAATGGCGGAAGCTCATTTAGCCGCCAAGTTTAACAAGCCAGATTGCACTATTGTAGACCACTACACCTATGTCATCCTCGGTGATGGTTGCAATATGGAAGGTGTCTCTGGAGAAGCTTGCTCACTGGCCGGACACCTCGGCCTGGGCAAACTGATTGCCCTCTACGATGATAACCATATCTCCATCGACGGTGATACCAGTATCTCCTTTACCGAAGATGTGGGTAAGCGCTTTGAAGCTTATGGTTGGCACGTTCAAGAAGTCGCCGATGGCAATACCGACCTGGCCGCCATTGAAAAAGCGATCGCCGCCGCTAAAGCCGTCACCGACAAGCCTTCTTTAATTAAAGTCAGAACCACCATCGGCTACGGTTCCCCCAACAAGGGCAATACCGCTGGCGTTCACGGGGCTGCCCTCGGTGCCGATGAAGTCAAATTTACCCGCGAAAACCTCGGTTGGGAATACGAACCCTTTGAGTTGCCAGCAGATGCACTGAGCCATTTCCGTAAGGCGATCGAGCGGGGTGCTGCCTCCGAAGCTGAGTGGAGTCAAACTTTTGCCACTTATAAAGCCAAGTATGCTGCTGATGCTGCCGAATTCGAGCGCATGATCGCTGGCAAGTTACCCGAAGGCTGGGAAAAAGTTCTACCCACCTATACCCCCGCAGACAAGGGAGTGGCCACCCGCAAACATTCGGAAATTACTCTGAATGCTTTAGCCCCGGCAATTCCTGAACTGATTGGTGGTTCCGCTGACCTGACCCACTCCAACCTGACTTTAATGAAAGTCTCTGGAGATTTCCAAAAAGGTGCCTACCACAATCGTAACCTCCGCTTTGGCGTCCGCGAGCATGGCATGGGTGCCATTTGTAATGGTCTAGCCCTGCACAACTCTGGGTTAATTCCTTACGGTGCTACCTTCTTGGTGTTTGCTGACTATATGCGGGCCGCCATCCGTCTGTCTGCCCTGTCTGAAGCGGGCGTGATTTGGGTGATGACCCACGACTCCATCGCCCTGGGTGAAGATGGCCCCACCCACCAGCCCGTAGAAACCATTGCCTCCCTGCGCGTGATTCCCAATTTGTTGGTGATGCGTCCCGCTGATGGTAATGAAACCTCTGGCGCTTATAAGGTGGCGATCGAAAATCGCAAGCGTCCCACCCTGTTGGCCCTGACCCGGCAAAATCTGCCCAACTTGGCTGGCAGTTCTATTGAAGGTGTGGCTAAAGGTGCTTATATCGTCGTGGACTGCGATGGCACCCCTGACATTATCCTGATCGGCACTGGCAGCGAAGTCAGCCTTTGTGTGGATGCTGCTGAGAAGTTAACCGCTGAAGGCCATAAAGTTCGCGTGGTTTCTATGCCTTGCTGGGAACTGTTCGACGAGCAAGACGAAGCTTATCGCGAATCCGTCCTGCCCAAGGCCGTGACCAAGCGCTTGGCGGTAGAAGCTGCCTCTAGCTTTGGCTGGTGTCGTTATGTGGGTTCTGCCGGTGCTACCGTGACTATTGATGGTTTCGGTGCCTCCGCTCCTGGTGATATTATCATGGACAAAATGGGCTTCACTGTGGATAATGTGGTGGCGAAAGCTAAGGCTCTCTAAAACTTAGTAATTAGCTGGGTTTGAAGCCAGGCTAATTACCAGCTAATTAATTTAGCGTCACAGAAAATACCACAGAAACGCTGTGATAAAAACACAAAGGACACAAAGAGATTTTCTCTGTGTCTTTTGTGTTTTTTTAGTGACAAAATTTCTGCCAATAACTATTGACAACTGCCAAAATTTTCGGCTTTGCACCCCATATTCCGCACGACTAAGAGGTTTTTCAACGAATTGGGTTACAGCTTCGGCTATTGACAAGTAATGTCAATAATTGATGATGTATTTTTACTTATAGTTTTCAAAGCTTTTATAATAACAAGCTTTGAATTATTAGTCTCATATACTACATTTTGAAGTGCGGAATGTGGGATATATGCAACGCGGATAAATTTGCTATCATTGGCGATCGCTTAATCTATTCAGTAACAAAAGCACTAAAACAGAAGCACTAAAAATGTCAGAACTGCCTAAATTTAACAATCAGTCACTATTAGATCAAGCCTTGACTCACCGTTCTTATGTGAACGAACACCCGGAAATTGCGGAAGATAATGAGCGGCTAGAGTTTCTCGGTGACGCGGTACTCGGTTTTCTGATTGGCGATTTTTTGTACAAAAATTATCCCGATATGAGCGAAGCCCAATTAACTCGGATGCGTTCCGCTTTAGTGGAGGAAAAGCAATTAGCGACCTTAGCACGGGAACTAAAATTAGGGTCAAAGATGCGCCTGGGTCAAGGGGCAATTAAAGATGGAGCCAGGGATAATCCTTCTTTACTTTGTGATACGTTTGAAGCGATGATCGGCGCTTACTATCTGGACTCTAATATTACATCCGTTCGGGCTTATGTTAAACGGCTATTTACTCCGGTAGTAAAAAGCATTGCCTTGCCCCAAGTTGATGAAAATCCCAAACATTTGATTGACCCTAAAAATCGGTTTCAGCAATGGTCTTTGGACAAATTTGGGAAAAATCCTGAGTATGTGATTGTTAAAGAGTCAGGGCCTGATCATGCTAAGGAATTTACGGCGGAAGTGCGGGTGAAGGGTAAGGTTTATGGGTCGGGAATAGGTCGTCGTAAACAAGATGCGGAAAAAAATGCCGCAGAAAATGCCCTGAAAAATTTGAAAGTTGACGGTTAATGGTTGTTGGTTGTTGGGTAGAGATTCTTTGGTTGTTGGTTATTGGTGGGTAGGGATTCTTTTGTTGGTTATTGGTTGTTGGTTATTTGCGGCTGTAGGGGCGAAGCATTTGGGCAAATAATTTATGGAAAGTAATCAAAATTTTGTACCCGTAGGCGAAGCCTTCTCGAAGAGTATGCTTCGCCCTGAGAGGTATGTATGGGAAAAAGTAAACATTTTTTCCCGATATTTTACCCCGAATGCTTCGCCCATACAGGAACTTAATCGCGCTTACAAATGACAGAAAATTGGCAATTTTGACATTTGCCGGAATTTTCGGGAACTTGGGGAAATGGTTGGCCGTTTTCATAGTCTTTTAACCAGCGTTGTAACTTGGTTAAAAGTTGGCTGAGGTCTTGTTTGGTTTGTTCGTGTTGTTGTCGATCGCTGATAAATTTTAAACATTGGCTAGACCGCGATTCGCGCAGCGATCCCGGAGGGAATCGCCCATCACGATGATCGTCAAGATTTTTCTCACTGCCTTGGTCTCTTGCCGACTCCACAAACCAATAAGTCATTGATAGCTGTTCTGGCAAATAATCGCTAGTTTCTGCTAACACCAATAAATAGAGACGAGTTTGCCAATTTTCCGCCACTTTTTGCCGGACTGGGGGACGCGGATAGGTTTTCCAATCAATAATTTGGGCGCTGCTTTCTTCGGCAATTAATAAGTCATAAACCACTGTTAATAAAAAATTATCAATTTTCCAGGTTCTGAGATGTTCAGCTTGGCGAAAAGTGGCAGAATTAGGACTGGGTAAAAAAATCTCCGGCGCCCCTTGGGCGATCGCCTGAAAAGACTCCCACATTTTTGGGTCAGCCTGAAATAAAAGTTCTACGGATAAACCTAATTCTCTCTGCTGCATTAGCAAGTGAAATTGTTTTCCCCAAGCTAACTTTTCTTCTTGGTCTGGACTAATAGGCGAACTGAGTTGTTCTAGATAAATTAGCTGAAATTTTCTTGGACAAGTTTCTAAATGATTGAGATAAGTTTGGGATAGGCGAATTAGCATATTGGTTGTTGGTTGGTTGTTGGTTGTTGTTGGTTGGTTGTTGGTTGGTTGTTGGTTGGCGAACAGTAAGAACCAAGAACAAATAACAAAGAACCAATAACCAAGAACAATCAACCAACAACAATTAACAATTATTTAACAGAAAGTAACTTCATCACTGCTTGCCATTCCTCAGAATTCATCTTATAATTGGTGCTATTTGGGGCACGGATAACTAATAACTTTTGCAATAGTGGGTCTTCTTTTAATGTACTGCGTAATAGAGGCTTTTCTAAGAATTTTTTGGTGAAACGAATTTTCGCTTGGGGCTTAATTCCTATGCGAGTTTTATCCAGCCAATAGTCGCGATCGCTCACTTCAGAACGGAATTGGGCAGGTTCAATAATTTCGGCGATCGCGTATATTCCCGCATCGTTTCCCGCCATCCAAATTATCACCTCATCACCCACGGCAATTTCTTTCCCGTAACGAGTCACTAACCATAACATTTCCTCAAAATCTTGAATCGCCTGAGTCACTTTATAATATTTAGGATTTCCTTGAAATAGCCAGTAAGCCATAACATCAATACTCCGATGAAAACTTGCTAGAATTAATTATCTCACCATTATCTCACCATTTGCTGCCAATTTTTTAAACTATTTGGGATTTTATCGGCAACAAAACCTAAGAAGCATTAGTTAAACATCGCACTAACTTCCGAAATCCTTCCACTTCTTTTTCCTGAGTTATATAGGCGGGTGTATGGGTGAGACGAGGCAGATATTCCCACAAATTCCCCACCCCAACGGAAAGGGGAAATAACGACGAATTAAATAAGCTTTCATCGTTGGGACTATCCCCCACGGTGAGAACTTGTTGGGGTGAATATTCGGGAAAATGTAAGGATAATAATTTTTGTAAAGCGCTGCCTTTTTCTTGAGTAGCGAGTTTAATGTGACATTGAATAGAACTGTAGGTAAATCCCCAACCAGCTTGCTGACAGAATGCATTGATTCTTTGTAAATCTTCGTAGCTAAGTCCGTGAACATCAAATGTCCAATCGGTTAAACGAAACCGATTATCGGCACTTTCTTGAATTTGGGGAAATTTCTCTTGCAAACTGGCAAAAGTTTGGGCTAACTTGAGTTTATGTTCTGACAGGTCAGCGATCGCACTTAAAATCACTGGCGGATCCGTGTCTCGGTGGGAAAAAAATACTCCGCCATTTTCGGCGATCGCCCCTATGACGGGCAAATAAGTTGCTAACCCATTCACCCACCCAGCCGATCGCCCCGTGACAATCAAAACCGAAAATCCCGCATCGGCCAAATCTGTTAAACTTTGGAGTAAATCAGCGGTAATTTTCCCGCATTTTGTCAAAGTGCCATCAAAATCCGTTGCCACTAAACGGACATCGTGATGAAAATTACAGGCGATCGCTGCCGATAAAGGTAAACAGGTCATTAGGTCGAATCTACTAGAAATATTGACTTTGGTCAGATTTAACCTTAACAAATTTGGTTGTTGGTTGTTGGTTGTTGGTTGGTTGTTGGTTGGTTGTTGGTTGTTGGTTGGTTGTTGGTTGGTTGTCCCTCCCTTGAAGGGGGGTTGGGGGGATTCTTTGGGTAGGGATTCTTTGGGTAGGGATTCTTTGGTTCTTTGTTGTTAATCACGCATAACAAATAACAATAAACTAATAACCAATAATTAACAAATAACAAATAACAAACAACTAACCAATAACTAAAAACAAACAACTAACAACAAATAACTAACAACAAATAACCGTTAAAGGCTCAGTGATGGGTATTCTCACTTTTAATTGCAACTATGCAACGGAATTTGATATCATAGAAGTCAGGTGCTTGATGGTCTTCTCTCCCATAAAAACTTAGAGGCGATCGAGATTTCTGAGCGAAAAGAGCCGATCCTAAAAAAATCATGGATATTTTGGGTCTGGGCATCGATCAAAAATTGATGTAAAAATAGACAAAAAGGAGCGAAGTGATTATTATGTTAAATTTTCCGAGCCAAAAAATCTCTGATTTGCCAGTAAAATGCCAATTTAGGCACAAACTATCTGGTGATAGATGGCTGATAGCTGTCCGCCTTTTTTAAACCGGATTTTTTAAGTAAAATTGGTAACTTTTCTCCGAGTCTCTGACCAGTCACTTTTTAAAGATTATACCTATGTCAAACTCTCTTATCCCAATTCAACCAATATTAGCCCAGACCAAAGCCCAGACCAGCAAACCCCCCGCAGAAGCTCCGGTGAATAATCTTTTCACGGACTACCGAATTTGGATGGGAACCTCTGGAGTGTTTTTCGTGTTGATGCTGCTATCTTTTTTATATGCAAATATGCAAATAAAAAGCATGAAAAAAAAGATGCAGTTTGAAGATTTTAAAAATAAAGAAATGAACAAAAAGATGAAAATGGCTCTTTCTACCATTAGTAAAATGGAGAAAAATCCAGACCTCATACACTCTAGAGAGTTTAACTTAGATTATTTACGGTTGCGGATGGAGGAAGAAAATTTCCATTTTGCCATTGTCAACCAAATTAAAGTGAAAGTTAAAGAGCAAATTACCCTGGCTTTACGTCCCAATATTGACAATCGAGGGGCTGGACGTTTGGTTGAGGAAACTTTTGATGTGGAATATGAAGCCGGAGAAATTGAAAGACCGGAAAAGCGAGTATTATTCCGCGTACAAATTAAACTAACTAAACTGCCAACTCAAGCTACCTCCAAAACTATTAGTCAAATTATTGATTGCTTGGAAACCTATTTAACTACTAAAGAAGATCACGATACTTGGCAGCCAACAATTCAAGGTCGAGTTGCTTATATTCATTGGGATCAAAAAGCCAAACCTACACCTTTGTTGGTATTGGAGCAATCTAATGAAGGAGTGAATGTCACCTTCAGAACCACTACCCGAAGAACGGCAACCAATGCGATCGCCGGTGATACCGGAGATGGACAGAGTTCGACTGGGGATTTAACTGGTCAAACTAAACAGACAAAACCCGCTACGAAAACTGCCCGAAAACCAAAAGCACCGGATAAATCCAAAGCAACAGGAAACCGCTAATTAATCGGGTTGACTGTTGACAATTGAATCTTCACTGCGTGCCTTTTGCGTGCCTTTTGCGTGCCTTTTGCGTGCCTTTTGCCTGCCTTTTGCGTGTCTGGATAAAAAGCAAACAATTGTTAATCGTTGTCGGTTGATTGTTGCTAAAAAATCCTGACGATTAACAAACCGGATTTCAACGGACTAATGCCGATGAGTTTCGGCACTGAATGATATTAATTTTGCCAACTGAAACCCGGTTGGTGATACAGGTGTTTAAGACAAATATCTCTTGGCGATCGGCAGATTACCAGAATCGAGATGACTGGTCAGAGTCACCTCGATGATGCTGCCTCAAAAATTGACCGAATCGCGATCGTTCCCTGTTGGGCGTTCATGCAGTGACACATATTCGGCATTATGAGAACCTGTGTAAATTTGGGTCGGACGATAAATCCGGTTTTCATTCAGTTGTTCTTTCCAGTGGGCTAACCAACCAGCGACACGGGCGATCGCAAAAATCGGGGTAAATAAATCCGATGGAATTCCTAATTTGCGATAAACCAGACCAGAATAGAAGTCCACATTAGCATAAATGCCCTTTTGTCCCATTTTTTCGTGAACGACTTTTTCCAGTTCCAGGGCAATTTCGTAATACTCATCATGGCCAAACTTTTCAAACAATTTTTCGGCCAAGTTTTGTAAGATCGTGGAACGAGGATCTTTCACCTTATAAACCCGGTGTCCAAATCCCATAATCTTAGATTTGGTTTCGATACATTTCTCCACATACGGGCGAACATTTTCCACCGAACCAATTTCTTCTAACATTGTCAGCACTTCTTCATTCGCCCCACCGTGCAATGGGCCTGCCAAAGTTCCTACCGCAGAGGCAATCACTGCATACGGGTCAGTTAGGGTAGAGGCGGTGACTCTAGCGGAGAACGTAGAAGCATTAATGGTATGTTCCGCGTGCAAGGTTAAGCAAATATCAAATACTTGGGCGGAGAGTGGGTCTGGTTCCCGTTCCGTCAACATATAGAGAAAATTGGCGGAATAATCCAAATCATCACGGGGCTGGATGGGATCGTTCCCTTTCCGCATCATGTCAAAAGCGGCGACCATTGTCGGGATTTTGGCTAATAGTCTCACCACCGCATCCCGGATATATTGGGGATTATCTAAGGCTCGCCGAGAGTAAAATAAGCCCAGGGCGGCGGCACAAGCTTGCAGTGCGTCCATTGGATGACCAGTTTCGGGAAAGCATTTCATCATGTCCCGAATCCGGTATTTAATCCGTCGGTGGTAACGGATTTCATGCTCAAAATCCTTGAGTTCTTGCTCGTTGGGCAGATGCCCCCAAATTAATAGATAGGAAGTTTCGACAAACGAACTATGGTTAGCCAAGTCTGTAATGGGAATTCCCCGGTACTCCAAAATCCCATTAAGTCCATCCACGAAACTGATACCGGAGAGAGTAACTGGGACACCTTCTAGGCCAGGTTTGAACTCGAGATTTCTTTTAGCGTTGTCGCCCGTCATGGTTAAATCTCTTTCATCTTTAATTGAATATGAAGGTAACTTACCAGAAACTTTTGGCTATCTCTGATTTCATAATGATCTTTTTGCTTTTTACGGATCAAAAATTAACAATTTTGGCGAAGTGAACCAAAATAACTCACTCCGAGCGATCGGCGAACCCAAGTCTGGCAAGGTTAAGCCGATAATTCCCGCTTTTTTCACCACTAAAGCATCGGCAGTTTCTCCCCAGAGTAAAATTTCCGCCCAGTGGCCTAAATTTGGCTGATGCCCGACGATCGCCAAAGAGTTACATCCTTTTTCTTTCTTGGGTTCTAGCCACTTTAACCAATCTTTGATTTCTCCTGCGGGCGCTAGGTGAGGAGATTCTTCAATTTTTGCTGACAAACCAGCCTCTTGAAGTATTTTTGCGGTTTGTTGGGCTCGCAGTAGGGGACTGGTTAAGATCAGATCGAAGTGAATCTGCATTTTATGTAATTGTTTGGCGACTTTTGCCGTTTTGCGATCGCCTTCTGGGGTCAATGCTCGGTCTGCGTCTTTGACAAATTCCGTCGCATCTGCGGCAATCCCATGCCGAATCATATACAGTTGCATCAGTGCTTACCTCTTTGTTACTTACCCATGATACAAATTATTGGCATCTGTTGATAATCTATGTGAAGAAAATATCACAAATATCCAAATCATCAAATCACTGTGACAATCTCCCGATGACCAGAAAATTTGCCATCCGGCTACTAATCAGAATATTCCTCTCGATTATCTTCTGGCTATTCCTAGAAATTACCGAATTTAAACTTAGCATCAATTTACCAACTATATCACCACCAATAGGCAGCGATCGCGTCGCAGAAATCGCCCAACAAGTCACCGTCAGAATTTTCACCAAAGATAGTGCCGGTTCCGGGGTAATTATTCAACAGCAACCGCAGAATTACACCATATTATATACCGTATTAACCAATCGCCATGTAGTAGAAGATTCAACGGGTACTGACTATCATATTTTAACACAAGATGGGGCAATTCATCCCGCCCAATGGATTTCTCCAGAGAAATTTGGCAACTTAGATATTGCCCTAGTTAAATTTAGCAGTTCCCGGTCTTATCCCGTAGTCAAATTACTGGAAAATCGGCAAGTTTGGGTGGGAGATTTGCTCTACGCTGCCGGATTTCCTAATTGGCAATGGCATGACGAAACCCAAACCAGAATTAACAATACTCGCGACTGGGGATTAAAAGCATTTCGGTTAACCACCGGCAGATTAGCCATGCAATTAGACCGTCCCCTAGAAGAAGGATATCAAATCGGTTATACTAATGAGATTGAATCAGGAATGAGTGGCGGCCCGATTTTAAATCAGCATGGTTATTTAGTGGGAATTAATGGTCGGTTAAAATATCCTTTAGGGGGGATTGACACTTTTAAATTTACTGATGGTAAATTTCCCCGTTGGTCAGAGTTTAAGCAAATGGAACGATTAAGTTGGGGCATTCCCATAGAAACCGTATTGGGGTTTCTTGATTCTGAGAAACCCAGAAACCGGGTTTCTTTTTTGCAATCAACAGTTAACCCTACAGCGGTTTTCTTTCTTACTAAACCGCGATCGGGCGAAGCCTTCCGGTATTTGGATTAATATTTTCAGCAATAAGTAGACGGGCAGAAATAAATGCACCACATACCATATCAGAAAAAAACTGTCATTCCCGCGAAGGCGGGAATCCACAGCCTATCGGCGGGGAACGAAAAGTGCAATTAATTATGTTCACCTACTTAATTTGTCTGCCGGAATGCTTCGCCCCTACAGGGATTTGTGGTATATTTAATATAAAAACGCTGTAATATCCACCACAGAAACCCGGTTTCTTTGCTGCTATTATTAAGCTATAATATAGTCAGCAAATATTTCATATCGGAGATTAATGAATGAGTTTAGTTCTAGAATGTGAAACTCCTCCGCTTCAAGAGCATGAAACCGGAGCGATTAGAGTTGGCAATTCAAGGGTATTGCTAGAATTAGTTATTCGAGCTTTTCAGGATGGAGCATCTCCTGAGTCAATTGTCCAGAGATATTCTACCTTGTCATTGTCTGATGTTTATGTGACAATTGGCTACTATCTTCGCCACCGAGATTCCCTCGATGCTTATCTAAATCGCAGGGAAAAAGTAGCCGAAGCTGTCAAGGAAAAGCTATCGGATATTCAACCGGATTTGAGTCATATTCGATCGCGCTTATTGCAGCAAAAACAATCATAATTAGTCATGTTATCTTTTTTAAGCGATGAGAATTTCAATCGGGACATTATTCGCCTCTCTTCTTTCCTCTTCGTGTTCTTTGTGTCTTTGTGGTTAAAGCCACAGAAACCGGGTTTCTTTGCTTGCTATCAGCCGTCGAATGTAGGGGCGAAGCATTCCGGCAGTAAATTTATGACTTTAAAAGATAACCTCTATACCGGAATGCTTCGCCCGAATATTTAGGCCATAAAAAAATAGATTAACCCATGAATCAATCGTCGGGGTTAGGGCGAAGCATGGCCGGATTAAATTTATGGTTTTCAGAAACCGGGTTTCTTAATCAAGTTTTCGGTATGAAGCATAAATTGTTGCAGAAACCCTGTTTCTCCTGCGGTCATGCTTCGCCCCTACAGGATGGGATTAATTTTCTGGTTTTTTCGGAACAACAACCTAATATCCTTTCAATCTTTTTAAATTACTCATCGCATTTTGATACCAGATATCATCCCCTTGTTGCTGGTACAATGCGGCAGCTTTTTCATAATTCTTTATCGCGGTTTGAATATCTCCAGTAGTCTCAGCAATTAAACCCAGACTATAGTAAGGATGAGCATAGTTCTGATCCAGTGCGATCGCCTTGTTGTAATCAGCGATCGCTAAATCATATTTTTTTAAGTCATAGTAGGC
>NZ_LIUQ01000022.1:77289-86655 GCF_001276715.1 Planktothricoides sp. SR001
AGTTCGGATCCAGTGCGATCGCCTTGTTGTAATCAGCGATCGCTAATTCATATTTTTTTAAGTAATAGTAGGCAAGACCCCGATTATTATGGACTAGCCAAGGTTCAGAATTATTTAGGCGCAAAGATTCGGTGTAATCAGCGATCGCTAAATCATATTTTTTTAAGTCATAGTAGGCAAGACCCCGACCAACGTAAGCCGAAGCATAGTTCTGATCCAGTGCGATCGCCTGGTTGAAATCAGCGATCGCTAATTCATATTTTTTTAATTCTTTGTAGGCATTACCCCGACCATTGTAAGCCGCAGCATAGTTCGGATCCAGTGCGATCGCCTGGTTGTAATCAGCGATCGCTAAATCATATTTTTTTAAGTCATAATTTGTTACTCCTTGATTATAATAATCATTGGCAGTTTTCTCTTCCTGTTGCTTCACACTGACGTAACTTTCCGGGTTGAGAAATATCTGAATCGGAATCCCTAAATTCCACCCAGTTTTAATATTATTTTCATCCCGGTCTCCTTGTCCATGAACCCCGACAATTTCCCCTCGGTTATTGAGCACCGGTCCGCCACTCATTCCTGGTTCAGTATTCGCATCATAAATTAAACTATAACCATCCTTGGGTTGCGGTACTCTCCCAATAATTTTGCCCCAATTAAACAACAGAGTCCGAGTCTTAATTCTTCCAATAATCCCAGGAGCACCCACCACAAGAACGCTAGTTGCTTCCACCATCTTTTCCGAATTTCCCAATTTCGCCACTGGGTAACTTTTGTCACTGGTAAAAGTCAACACCCCTAAATCCACCTCTGGCACAGGTTGAGTAATCGTATTCCCTCTCACCTGATAGCTTTCTTGGTCTGAGGTAAAAATTAAACAAGTCCAACTTTTCTCCACCACATGATAGGCAGTCAACACCGAATAAGTATTTCCTTCTCGCTTAATAATTGCCCCCGACCCCGCACCGCAGCCATCAATAATCACCGTAAATTCCTTAGCTTTTTTGGCGATTTTTTCCTCACTTTTGCCCAAGGAACAACCACCCAATCCGCTAATTACCAGCCACCCCAACAGCAGCCCGACCTTTTGCCAACGCCAACTCATCATCGGAATCACTCCTCACCACCTAGCTGAAAATTCTGGCACCTTACACCGGGTAAACCCATATTTGTAAGGGCAAAGCATTCGGGTAGTTACCTTAATTGTTCCAACCGATAATTAACTGCCCGAATGCTTTGCCCCTACAGCCAAAAAATCGGATTTACAAATATGAGATGCTCCCTCACCCCTCTGTAAAGGCGATTCGCGAATCGCCCCTACAGCCTACAAACGGGTCTCACTAGAAAAAGCGCCATTCAACAAATCCTCTAACAACAGATATTGACGATCTCCTTTTTCAATAATCGTATTATCTGACCCCTGGTTTTTGGCAAAACCAGCAATTTTAGCCAGCACTTCTTGAGGCTTTTGGGCATTTTCCTCTCTCAAAGTAAACAGCATATTATTCGCCGTGCAGGTTTCTGGCGAAATCGCCACACAAATCACCGTATAGTTATCAACAAGTCCGTACCTTAAAGCCAGGTTAGTCAAATACCCGCCATTGTTTGCCACCGCTATATTGAGTTTCTCAGTGACATGATTGCAGCGTTTTTCCGGTGTCCAATTCTCGCCAAATTCCGTAGTCTGCCAAACCAGCAAAGGCTTGATGGTTCTTAAATTATTGCGTTGGGCCACTGTCACCCAGCCATCTTGGGCATCCTGCACACAGAGAAACTCGGTTTTTTCTGACGGGTTAGCAGAGTTTGTTTCAGTTGTCGGAGGAGGAGTCGTGGGAGTAGTCGTGGGGCTAGTAGTCGTTGAAGTATTTGAACAAGCCATCAACGCTGAAAGGGCAAAAGTAGTGGCCAGCTTTGGCGCCAACTGCCAAAAGTATTGAGGGTTCATGGTTCACTCTCACTGAGGAATTTCTTATTATTTTAGCGAGATAGTAATTAGTTTGACCACGAGGGAATCACGGATTTTTTATGTCAGAATAAAGGTCAATAATACAGACCAATTGACAACACCTAATCCCCGCCAGGGATTAAAATCTCCGGGCTGATAGCGCAAGTCGGTTAAAACCGAAATCTTGCACCAGTTGCAACGACCGCCGGGGATTAAAATCCCTGGCTGTAGGGGTCAACGGCCGTTGACCCCTACAGTCGGTTAAAACCGACTCTTGATCCTTGTATTAAAAGCATTTCAGTCGGTTTCAACCGACTTGATATGTTAGGCGGGGATTTTAATCCCCGCCGGTTGTGGCCACTGGTGCAATATCTCAGGGGATTTTAATCCCCGCCGGTTGTTGCCACTGGTGCAATATCTCAGTTGAAACCAACTGCAACTCTTACCTGAAAAGCATTAATTTTAGTTGAATTAGTCGGATTTATCCGACCCCCACGCGGGGACAGGTTCTAGCTGTTAGGCGGAGTTGGCAATTCATTCACCTATCTCACCCACTTATTCCTCCCTCATAATGATTGAAAAATGATTGGAAATTTATTACAAAACCGTTACAAACTCTTAGAAGAACTAAGTCGGGGTGGCTTTGGCCAAACCTACCTTGCCCAAGATATCAACTTGGATAAAATCAGAGTAGTGAAAAAACTACAACCCCAATCCCAAGACCCCGGAGTGTTACAGGTTGCCAGACGCTTATTCCAAACCGAAAGCGATGTACTAAATATGTTGGAAAAAGGGCATCCACAAATTCCCCAATTGTTCGATCGCTTTGAAGAAAACCAAGAATTTTACTTAGTCCAAGAATACATCGAAGGAGACACTTTAACCGCCGAACTCAATCAAAGCCCCATGAGTGCAGACCAGGTGAAACAACTGTTAATGGATATCTTAAAGCCCTTAAGCTTTGTCCACGATCAAAATATTATTCATCGCGACATCAAACCCGCTAATTTAATTCGCCGCAAAAGCGACAATCAAATTTATTTAATTGATTTTGGCGCAGTCAAACAAATCTTTACCGCCATTTCCAATCCTCAAAATCCTCAAAATCCCAATCCCTACACAGTTGGCATTGGTAGTGCTGGATATACGCCGAAAGAACAAGCAGAAGGCCGTCCAACATTAGCTAGTGATATTTATGCCCTAGGCATCCTAGGAATTCAAGCCTTAACTGGCAGTATCCCCACCCAAACCGATCCAAAAACCTCACAAATTATCTGGACTAAACCCGCTTCAGTCAGTGATGAATTTGCGGCAATTTTAAATAGAATGATTGATATAGATGCCACAAAACGCTATCAAACAGCCAGTGAATTATTATCTGCCCTAACTCCCACTAAAGTTTCTATAAAGCCTGCTACATCAAGCGGCAAACCGTCTAAAAAACCGAATTTAATCGTATTAATTCCCGCGACTATTTTAGCATTAGGTTTAGGCAGCGCCGCAATTCTGGGAGTTTATCGCTATTTTACCCCTAAACCTGCGCCACCTCCCCCGGTTAATCAACCCGGTCCATTATAATACCATTTACAAAAATTCATCTTGGGGGCGCAAGCATTGCGCCCCTACAACATAAATTTATTTGCTGTAGGGGCGCAATGCTTGCGCCCCTATATGATTTTATCAATCTTACTTGAAATAACCATAACCCTACAGCGGTTTTCTTTCTTACTAAACCACGATCGGGCGAAGCATTCCGGTATTTGGATTAATATTTTCAGCAATAATTTGTCTGCGGTCATGCTTCGCCCCTACAAAAATTTGTGGTTTACTCGCGGAGAAAATTGCTGTAATATCCACCACAGAAACCCGGTTTCTTTTCCCTGGGTATTTGCCGCTAAAAAATCGTTAAATAAGTATCCATAGATTTTTCTGGTAAAACCTTTAAAGTTTGATTTTGTAAATCCGGTTCCAGTCCTAAAGCTTCCAGGGGAATTACTCCCAATAATGGATCGCGTCCTCCGGGCAATTCTAAACATTCAAAAGTTCCTTCACGTCCGAATAGAGAAATTTTAGCATCCTGAAAAATGCGAGCGGTACTGAATCCCGTAGCGGTGGCAACATCCACTTCTTTGAGCAGTTCAAGTCCAAGTTGCTCAATAATATTAGGAGGTAGACAAAGAGTGGTTGCTCCTGTGTCAACTAGGACATCTTTTAGGGTGACAAAACGAATTTGTTCTTCAGGAATAAATCCTCGTTTTGCAGCAGATTCGTCAGCCCGGTTAATAATGGTTAAAGTAGTGAAAACTTTGCCCATTGTTTTGTCAGTTTTGTTTCGCATATTTGTACTCTCTATTATTTTACCTTAATTATAACCCAGAAACCGAGTTTCTTTCTGGGGTGCGATCGCATATCGCTTCTCTTCTTTCCTCTCCGTGTCCTCTGTGTCTCTGTGGTTAAAAATCAAATTATTCACCACAAAGACACAAAGAACACAAAGAGCAAAAAATCCCTAAGCCCGAAAACGTTGCTGGATTTTTTGAGCAATTATTTCCAGCTTATTCTCATCCCCATCAAATAACTCTGTCACCATTTCCAGAAACTCAACAGCGCGAGGTAAACTAAATTCTAAACCTTCAATGATTTCCCGCTTACTAAAGACAGTTTCTGGGGTTCCTTCTAAGATTAATTGCCCGCGATCCATCACAAATAACCAATCAGCCCAAGCATAAACAAAATCTAAATCGTGGGTAGCAATGAGAATGGTTGTACCAGTGGCGCTAATTTTTTCCAAAGTAGCTAATAAATTCCGGGTTTGCGGTGGATCTAAATAAGCGGTGGGTTCATCTAATAATAATAGTTGGGGTTTTAATACCATCACATCAGCAATAGAAACCCGTTTTTTTTGTCCTAAACTCAGATAATTTACCGGACTATCCGCTAAATCCATTAAGTCAAAATCCCGCAATCCTTGGATCACCCGATCGCCCACTTCACTGTCCGACAATCCTAAATTACACAACCCATAAGATAAATCTTCTGCCACCGTTGCCCCGACTAATTGTTGTTCTGGGTCTTGGAAAACTAAACCCACTGCTTGCCGCAATTGGTTTAAAGAACTGCGATCGTATTTTAACGGCTTTCCTTGCCAGCGAATCGTCCCTTTTTGGGGACGATACAACCCATTTGCCAACCGAAATAAGGTAGTTTTACCGCAACCATTTCGCCCAATTAAAGCACAGCATCGCCCTTGAGGAATGCCCAAAGATAAATTTTTAATCGTCGGCTGTTGAGTACAGGGATAAGTATATTCTACTTGGTCAAATTCCATGAGCATAATGCCACCCTGTCCCAACTAATAACAATAAATAACCCGCCAAAGCTTCCATAATATATCGCCAATTTGCTTGATACCTTCGCCCATGCCAAAACCGCAATTCTCCCCGAAACCCCCGCGACTCCAAACCCATCGATATTTGCCGATAATTTTCCAGCGATCGCCGTAACAATTGACTGGCAATTAAGGCTAAACTCCGCATTTCCAGTCGCCAATTACCATAACCCATTCGCGCTGATTGGGCGGTTAAAATTTCGTTAGCAGTGGCAGTTAACACAAAAATAAACCGATACATTAAAGCCAGTAATTCTATAATTATAGTCGGACAACCGCAAGATTTTAAAATTCGCAAGATATCCGCAAACGGAATAGTTATTAAAACAAAATATAAACAAGAAGTTAATGCGATCGCTCTTGGGAATAACTCCCTAGCTTGGTCAATTCCTTGTTGACTAAAATATAGATAAAATGAACCGATTTTAATTCCTTGCCAAATATCTGCCTGTACCAGAGAAATATCTTCTAAGCCAACTCCACTAATCACTAAAGCGGGAACGCTGACCAGCCAAAAACTTAGCGGAATTAATAATAGTTCTCCATATATTTTTATCGGAATTCGGGCATAACCCACAATCCAAATCCCCAGCCAGACCGTCACCAAAATTTGTACCCCAATTGGTGCCACATAACTGAGGCAAAATAAAGCGATCGCAAATATGAGTTTATGTTCTGGGGGCAGCGATCGCAGTCGATTTTGATAAACCAGAGAATCAATTTGATGGTGCATTTTTTTGTTGTTCGTTGGTTGTTATTATTAGACCTATTGCAAAATTCCTAAAAGCCCCCCTTAAAAAGGGGGGTTGGGGGGTCGAAATATTTATTTTGCAAGAGGTCTAGTTATTAGGATATAATCAGAAATAACAACAAATAACAAAAATCAATCTTTTTGATTCGCTTTTTGATTCGCTTTTTGATTCGCCTTTTCTGTGCGACCTTTATAAAGGCCAATAATATAGCCCAGAGTTCCCGCAGCGATCGCCCCTTGGGAAACAAACAAAAGACTTTCTATTTCCTGGCTGGGTAATTCTAAAATAGGATTAAACCAAGGTTGATAATTAGGCTGAATTTCAGCGATCGCCTCTTGCGCTTCCCCGTCTGCCCCACCATATTCTCCTCGGACGAAAATTAGAGGGGCGATCGCTAATAAAATAACGGCGGCAACTAACCACCAATTTTCTTTTTGTGACGTTTGCATACTTACTGAATTATCCTTTTGCTGATGATTTTTTGCTCGTTTACTGAGGGATTGATACCCCCAAACCCCCTTTTTAATGGGTAATTTTAGCGATTAACTGTGCGATCGCAATAGTTTAAGGGTTTGCAATTCTTCCGTCGCATAAGCTTGCAGCCAATTCCAAACCAAAACCGTCAATAACCCTTCGCTAATAGCCAGGGGAACTTGAGTCACCGCAAAAATACCCGCAAACTTTAAAAACGACAGCCAAATTCCACCCGTAGCGGCAGGAAAAGCTAACGCTAATTGAATCGATGTGATTAAATAAGTGACAAAATTGCCCAACATTGCCGCCAGAAAAATTGCCACCTTAATTCTGCCGGTGGAGAGAATTAAACGATAAACCCCATAAGCCACCCAAGGGCCAGCGATCGCCATTGAAAAAGCATTTGCCCCCAAAGTCGTAATCCCCCCATGTGCCAATAAAACCGCCTGAAATATCAGCACCAAACTGCCCAAAACCGTCATCACTTGCGGGCCAAACAACACCGCCCCCAAACCCGTCCCCGTAGGGTGGGAACAACTCCCCGTCACCGAGGGAATTTTTAAGGCAGAAAGCACAAAACTAAACGCCCCAGATAAAGCGATTAACAGTTTTAACTCCGGGTTTTCTTGCGTAATGCGAGTCAGCGATCGCACCCCTAAAACAAAAAACGGTAAAGCCACAACCCACCAAAAAATTGCCCATTTTACCGGCAAAAACCCTTCCATAATATGCATAGCTTGGGCTGGGGGTGTAGAACCGAACACCAAAAAAGCACTCAACCCAGCCATTGCCCCCAGGGTCAAGATTCGTTCATGTTTTCGCATCGCCGATCCTCCTGTGTAGAAAAACTAAAAGGAGGTACAGCCAAGAAAAAATAATTCTGGATCGTAAAGTCAACGATCCGCTCAAATTGCTGCATCTGTACCTCGCAGATGAATAAACAACATTGCTGCTACGTCCATTCGGCGGGCATCCTGACTTAGAGACATAGCACCTCATCACAGTTGCGGGACAGCGCTGGATTTGCACCAGACTTTCCCCGTTACCTCTAGTGGCTGACTTCCCACTAGAACCGATGTGGGTTAACTATATCACTGTTCACAAAATATTCACAAAATATTCACAAAATATTCACAAAATGTTAATAAAATGTTCAGCAAAAGGTTCAGCAAAACGTTCAAAAAAATTATCGCCCTAGGTAAAATAAGATCGATTCGGGATCCGAATGAAGTACAGCGGTTTTCTGGATTTGTCCCGGCGCGGGAACGACAGGTTTTTTTGTACTTCATAACTCTGACCAGGGCTATAAGAGCGATCGCCACCAGAATCGCACAATCTAAGGGCGTTTACAGGGATGACCCTCTCCGGTTTTGGTTATAGAAAAAAAGCGAACAATTACTCGCTTTACTCGTCTATCTTGCCCAAAGATATGCAAATTCCAATTTACATCAGAAAAATGCCACAGTACAACCTGTAGGTTTCCCGGAAAAAATGCCAAAATTAAATAATGTTTATATCAATAAATATTATTTATTCGCAAGATTTTGTGAATAAATAAATTACCAAAATTTACCTGTTATTTAATATTGTTGCTTTTAAAAAACCGGTAAATTTTGAGGTAATTTGTATAAAAAATAAAGTCGATCAAATTCTCGATATTTAGTGGCAAATAATTAACAATTATTACAATAGGAAGAAAACTATGACAGTTAACCTATTTGATGCTAATTACTACCGTTCCGTTAACTCAGACTTGCAGCAATTTAACGATGAGCAAGCGTTGGAACATTTTCTAAACTTCGGGCTGAATGAAAATCGGCAATTCTCCCGAATTGTGAATCTGGATATTTATCGAGCCAATAACCCGGATTTAGCGGCGGCTGGCTTAACTACCAACCGACAACTTTTCGATCATCTTCAAGAATTTGGCGTAAAAGAAGGGCGGAAATTTTCTGATGTTTTGGATCTAAGTTTCTACAAAGCGAATAATGCTGATTTAGCCAATTTTACCTCAGAACAACTGTTTCAACATTTCCAGGATTTCGGCTTAAATGAAGGCAGATTAGGTGTTGATAATTCTCTGGCAATAACTCCCGAATTAGAAACACTAGGTGTTGATGATTATATCCTCCCACCGATGATTACCCCAATGTATCCCGCTAATACCTCACCTCCGGGGTCTTTACCGATCGCCCCTAATACGGAATTACCATCTTTTGATCCGGTAGGAACTGACACTGGGGATGTCTTGAACGCTTCCATTGACATGGCGGTCAATAATTTTAATATGAGTTTAAATGAATCGGTGGGCAATAGTGACCCCAATGATTACTACCGATTTGTGGTCAAAAATTACAGCCAATTTAACTTAACTCTAAGCGGCAGTTCTTTGGGCATGGAAATGTACATCGATCGCAATAACGATGGCCAACTTGCCACCGATGAATTATTCATCACTGGGGCAAGTGGATTAAGTGGAGCACCCAATGATTATACCGGGGCAAGAACATCATTTAGTGGCACCTTGAGCAGCGGTAATTATTATGTGAGAATCTTTACCGAACTCGATCAGTCCGACTATCAGTTAGACATTTCTGCCAATACCAGTTACTATCCATATTATCCATCTCCAGTTGTATAATATAGGAATTACGAATGCTATCGGTAGGGTGTGTTAGCGAAGCGTAACGCACCAATACCTCATATAAGTAGGTGAACATAAAACATAATTAATTGCACTTTTCGTTCCCCGCCGATAGGCTTTAGATTCCCGCCTGTAGGAAGGAGAGAGAATAGAGAATAGAGAA
>NZ_LIUQ01000022.1:86718-108940 GCF_001276715.1 Planktothricoides sp. SR001
AGAGAATAGAGAATAGAGAATTTTCCTATGCATCCTCTTTCCTATGCATCCTCTTTCCTCTTTCCTATGCATCCTCTTTCCTCTTTCCTATGCATCCTCTTTCCTCTTGCCTCTTGCCTCTTGCCTCTTGCCTCTAATGGGGTATGTGGTGCATTTATTTCTGCCCGTAAACTTATATATTGGTTGCGTAATTCCTGATCTGCTGTAGGGGCGCAATGCTTGCGCCCCTGATGCTTTGTATCACACACAATTAAAATAACTATAAAGTACAAAAAAACAATGACTGAAAATCTTGCAAAACCTGTCATATACGAAGGTGGCTGTCACTGTGGGGCGGTGCGTTTTCGCGTCCGGCTGGAAAAGAAACCGAGAAAAGAAAAATATGAAGCAATTTCATGTAACTGCTCAATTTGTAACAAAAAAGGGTTTTTACATTTAATTGTCACCGCCAAAAACTTTACCCTATTAAAAGGAGAAGATGCCCTAACAACTTACCAATTTAATACAGGAGTAGCGAAACACCTATTTTGTAAAAATTGCGGCATTCACTCCTTTTATCGTCCGCGATCGCACAGAAACGGATTTTCAATCAATCTCCACTGCTTAGATGAGGACATACTGGAGCAATTTCAGATTATTCCTTTTGATGGCAAAAATTGGGAAAAAAATATCCACAAGATTGCCGATTAAATATCGCCGATTTTTTCCCAGACCGCTCGATATACTTCTGGCAAAATACTGCCCTCGCTCCCCCCAACCCCCCTTAAAAAGGGGGGCTTTTTATTCTGGGAAAGCCAGAAGTCTAATGACTATGGGGGGAGGCGATCGCCGATGATTTGCGACCCAGCAAGGGCGATCGGCGATCGGGAATATCAGGCAATATCACAATGGCAACTATTAAGAAAATCTAAGATTCACAGAAACTTGCAGAGAAAGCATTTACTCTAATCTTAGACATCTAATTACTGAATCTTCCCTAAACTATGTCCCAAAAATAACCAAAGCCATCATTATACACGAATTCGTGAAAAATTGGCTGTAAAATTCATATTTGCCGTAATAACATTTGTAAATATGAACCGAGAAAAGTCAATGTTTTCTCAGTTTTCGGGATCAAGCATCACTCAAATCATCTGCTTTTCTTGACAAATCACACAAATCACCGACGGAATTCAAAAACGGATCGATGCTTTGTCACCGCCAATACCTACCCTTGAGTGAAACTTTCTCCTAGGCGTTTTTCACTTTGTTTATCAAATTCTGGAGTTGCTTCTTATGCAGCCAATTCGCACATTTAATGTATCTCCCGCTCTCCCCTCAACCCTCGAACCACTAAGGACATTAGCCTATAATCTTTATTTTGACTGGAACACCGAAGCCAAAGACTTATTTCGTCGTCTCGATCCTGACCTGTGGGAATCCAGCCGTCACAATCCGGTCTTAATGCTAGGCACGATCGCCCAATCCCGACTGATCGAAGTCTCCGAAGATGAAGGCTTTCTCGCCCAAATGCACCGAGCCGCCAGTCAACTAGAAGATTATCTCAAAGAACGCACCTGGTTTCGCAAACATCGCCCCAAAGAAAAACAACAAGAATGTTACGCTTACTTCTCCGCCGAATTTGGTCTGAGTGATTGCTTACCCATCTACTCTGGGGGCTTAGGGGTTCTCGCTGGAGATCACCTCAAATCCGCCAGTGACTTGGGTTTACCCTTAGTTGGGGTTGGTTTGCTTTACCAAGAAGGCTACTTTAGCCAGTATCTCAACCCGGATGGGTGGCAACAAGAGCATTACCCCATCAACGACTTTTACAATATGCCCCTGCATTTAGAACGGGATGCGAACGGCGAAGAACTGAGAATTGCCGTAGACTATCCCGGTCGCCAAGTTTACGCCAGAGTTTGGCGAGTGCAAGTGGGCACAGTGGCATTGTATATGCTCGACACCAATATCGAGCCCAACAATCCTTACGACCACGACATCACCGATCAACTCTACGGAGGAGATCAGGATATGCGGATTCACCAAGAAATTATGCTGGGGATTGGTGGGGCAAAAATGCTGAAAGCCTTGGGACTGAAGCCCAAAGCTTATCACATGAATGAAGGTCACTCCGCCTTTTTATCCTTGGAACGGATTCGAGAATTAATTCAGGAAGAAGGACTGAGTTATCTGGAAGCCAAAGAAGCGGTCACCGCCAGCAATTTATTCACCACCCATACCCCTGTTCCCGCAGGGTTTGACCTGTTCCCCGCCGAAAAGGTGATGTATTATTTGGGTCACTATCAAGAAATTTTTGGCATTTCCCGCGAACAATTTCTCGCCTTGGGACGGGAAAAAAGTGGGGATTTAGATGCCCCATTTAGTATGGCAACCCTAGCGATTAAAACTGCCAGTTTCTACAACGGGGTCAGTAAGCTGCATGGGGAAGTGTCACGGGATCTATTTAAGGATCAATGGCCCGAAGTGCCGGTGAATGAAGTGCCGATTACTTCAATTACCAATGGGGTTCATGCTCGCAGTTGTGTCAGCAAGTACAATCAAGAATTGTTCGATCGCTACCTCGGACCCAAGTGGCCATCCACCCCGGCAGATCGCCCGATTTGGGATAAAGTTTACTCCATTCCTGATGAAGAATTGTGGCGGACGCACGAACGCTGCCGGACCGAATTAGTCGTGTTTGTCCGAGAACGGTTGCAAAAATATTTGCGCGATCGCGGTGCTTCCCTGGTGGAAATTGAACACGCCAAAAATGTCCTCGATCCCACTGTATTGACCATTGGGTTTGCTCGTCGTTTTGCCACCTACAAACGGGGTAACTTATTCCTCCGCGACCTAGACCGCATCAAACGGATTTTATTTGACCTGCATCACGAGCGTCTTCAAGGGGGACTGGGGAGCCATAAAAAACGCATGGTTCAGTTCGTGATTGCCGGAAAAGCCCACCCCAAAGATATTCCGGGCAAACAGATGATTCGCGACATCATCCACACCGTTCGGGAACAGGGATTAGGCGATCGTGTAGTCTTTATTCCCAACTACGATATCTACGTTTCTCGGCTAATGGTTGCCGGTTGTGACGTTTGGCTGAATAACCCTCGGCGCCCTCGCGAAGCCTCCGGCACCAGCGGCATGAAAGCGGCCATGAATGGCATTCTCAACCTAAGTATTCTCGATGGTTGGTGGGATGAAGCGGACTATGTACGCACCGGGTGGCCGATTGGCAGTGGTGAAATGTATGAAGATCAAAATTATCAAGATCAAATCGAAGCCAATGCCCTCTACGATTTAATCGAACAAGAAGTGGTGCCCCTGTTCTACGATCGCGATCCCGAAGGGATTCCCCATCGCTGGGTGGCCAAAATGAAAGACGCCATTCGCCTGAATTGCCCCACCTTTAACACCTCGCGGATGGTCGGTGAATATGCGGAAAAAGCTTACTTTACCGTGAGCGATCGCTATGACACCATGACAGGGAACCACTATGCTGCCGCCAAAGAACTTGCCCACTGGAAACAAAAGCTATTTAACAATTGGTACGACATCAAAATTGTCGATATCGATATTTCTGAATCCGCCGACATTCAGGTTAACCAAAATATAGGCGTAAAAGCCCGAATCAACCTAGCTGGGTTATCCCCATCGGATGTAGAAATTCAACTCTATAAAGGCGCCGTAGATGCAGAGGGCGAAATTGTGAACGGTCAAACCGTGGTGATGGATCATCAAGGGTTCGACTCTCACCACCACAGCGTTTACACGGCCACCATTAATTACACCGCCTCCGGGTTACAAGGGTTATCATTGCGGGTATTACCCAAACATCAATATTTGAGCAACTCCTACCAACCGGGTTATATTCTCTGGGCGAATAGCTAATATTTTAGAGTTTTTCCCTTTGAGGTTATCGGTCTGAGGAAAAAACCCGGTTTCTTAGGAAATCGGGTTTTTTCATTGTTTTTTTATTGTTTTTTTATTGTTTTTTCATTTTTTTTCATTGATGCGGCGCCGATGTTTTTTTTGTTTATGGTCAAACACGATCAAAAAACTAGATGCCGTGAGAGGATTATATCGATGCTATATAATAATTCTGATAGTTATCAAGTCTAAATATAAAAAATCATGAAAAAATCATTTAAATAATCATTTAAATAATCGCTGAAATTTCATTGCCAATCTTAATCCGTCTGCGAACCACAGAACGGAGTAAGCGGTCAATTGCTTGTCGCTCTTCGTCATTAATCGCTTCGGTCATAATCGCTGCCATTAATCCATAGCGGTCAGCCTTTGTGAGTTGTCGGGTTTTACTCACGTGAGCCATCATTTCGCCAATGGCTCCTGGTAATAGGTTAACGTTTACCATACAAGGTTGCTGAAACACTCTAATTGTATCTTGACACATTTTCATAACATAATCCGTGATTACATCGACAACTTAGTTGTGATTTCTGCCATCAAGGGAAGTGATATGCATAGCCGTTTTTTGTGATTTCCAGCATATACTTAAGTGATGCCTCCGCCCAACATTGGGGAAGGAATCACCGTCGGCGATGAATTTGTAGTAGGGGTGAACAGGCGTTGATCCCTAATTTTGAAAGGGAATAAAGGGGATTTGGTATTCTCTGAGCGCGATCGCCTTTAAGGTAGCTGAAGCAGGAACACCTAGAAAATTGTGAAAATTGTGCTGCTAACTCTTGAAAAGGTCCGTTTTACCCTGGAGGTAGGATTTATCCTGGAGGTAGGAAAAATTGCCTGGAGGTTGTATTCTGTGATTGTTTCACCAGAAAGGCTCATCGGAGACGTAGGAGCACCCTAATTATTCTGACCACAGAGGTCAGCGATCGCTCGCTGCTGGCTCGCCAAGGATCCGGGCTGTGTCCTCCAGGCTGATTGTTTGCCCCCAGAAACAGATCGCCGATTCCAGTGCGATCGCTGACCGCGAAATCACAAAAGATGATCGTTATTTGAGGATTATTTGACAAAAATCGGTTCAAAACCAAGAGAAAACCGCTACCGATTTTAGGTCAATTATGTTACTCTAATTGCGCGGGGTTGAGATTATCCCTCCTTCATCCCCACCCTCAGATTTATTAGAGTTGGCTGGTGATTCATTCATCTTTACTCAATACTTTTGTCAATCAGATCGGGAGAACATATCACCATGACTAAAGCACTTTTTATTCTCAACGAATTGATTAATGAAGACTTAGACTGGATTAGCGAAAAAAGTCGGAAAAGAATCATTCAAGCTGAAGAAATTTTAATCCACGAAGGAGAAGAAATTCAAGCTCTTTATATGGTCTTAACCGGCACCTTAAGCGTTTCTATTAAGCCGTTAGAAGATGAAGAGTTAGCGAGAATTTATCCCGGAGAAATCGTCGGCGAAATTTCTTTTATTGATAATCGGCCAACGGTCGCCACCGTCAAAGCCCTGGAAGAATCGGTGGTTTTAGAAATTTCTCGGTGGGAACTGACATCAAAACTCAACCGCAATATGGCATTTGCTGCCCGATTTTATCGGGGAATTTCTATGTGTCTGGCGGACAGAATTCGCGGCACCGTGGGGCGATTAGGCTATGGCAAAGATATCGAAGAAGATTTAGATGACAACCAAACCATTAATCCGATTGTTTTGCATAACCTAGAATTAGCCGAAGCTAAGTTTAACTGGCTCATGGCTAACGCAACTTACTAAAAACTTACTAAAATTTAGGCTTTTTTTCTGGGATCAGAGCCTTGATTAAGAGTCTTGATGACGAGTCCTGATTAACTTGCTGAAGATGGCGGCATCATTTAGCATAATCAAAATCCAACGATTTATGACCATAAAAATGCCATGATTTTCAGACCAAAAAGCGGATTAAACTATGCCACCGATGGTAATTAAGTCAATAATGGTAAATAACTGATTTAGCCCAAACCGCCAATAAGCTTGTTGAACTGAGCAAATCGCGTCGCGATCGCTGAATCCATAATTCCACTCAAATATAACGCCCTCGTTACACCATAGCATCTATTTTCAGCACCACATCCCGAATCATCTTGGTCAAAAATCGCCAGTTAAGTCCCTAAGCAGAATCCCTGAGCCGAATCCCTGAGCCAAATCCCTGAGCCGAATCCCTGCGGCCTGAAATCTATAGAAATGTACGATAAAAGTACGATAAAAGTACGATAAAGGCACGGGTCTGGTACGGCAAATTCTTTCCCGGTCATAGTGAAAACCGGGGTGATTTGATGGCTGATATTCGCAATTTCGGCTGGAGAATTGATTCAAAGCCAGATTAATCTAATTAATCTAAAGCGAGACTAGCTGGTGGTCAAGAAATCAGCCGGTTGAATCCCCAAGTTGAATCCCCAAGTTGAATCCCTAAGTTGAATCCCTAAGTTGAATCCCCAAGTTGAATCCCCAAGCTGTTCCTTAACCCCACTTTCTCTATGAACGGGGTAGGCTTAGGCGTGCTGAGTTTTCAGTTCAGTATCCCATTCCAGGGTTTTATCCTTGGCTTTTGCTGCGTCCATCGGCTTGATTTGATACTTGACTAAATTTGCCAGTTCTTGCAGTTGAGCGATCGCCTCTGCACCTTCCAACTTCATTAATTCGCGATCGTCACGCATTTCCGTCCAGGTAATCCCATAGTCCGACACCAAAAATCGAATCAGGTGATTTTCCCCTAGGCTGACCATAAAGGATGCGCTATTGAGCTCTCCTCCACAGGTATAACAAGAGGCCAGATATCCCCGGTTTTCCAGCACGATTGCCAATGCTTGCAGATTCATCACCAGATCCCGGACAAATTGACGGTGTTGTTCAGCGAGTCTTATAAACACAGTAGTCCTCCATTCACCACACCTTATACACTTTAGCGTAAATTTTATATTTTCTTTAGATTTGCCCCTGCCGCTAAGATTTATCTACCAACCCTGGCGAAAACTCACCAGACCTTTCTCAGATTGCCGAGGTTCTAATTTAACCGATTTTTCAGATCCGAAAAGTATCAAAACAATCTACTCAGAAAGTGCTATACCTTCAGATCCTCAACAGGGGGTTAGATTTCCGGAAAACTTTAGTGGTAAATCTTTTTCTCAGTTTGGGGTGAAACCGATCACAAAAGGCTGGTATGGTGTAGTTTTCAGATGTTTTTCGTCAAAAAAATTTGATGATTTAAAATTCTTATCATCACCATTTAGAATTTGCGTCGTTTGGTTGCTATTATAGCATAGCTCATTTTAAACCTTGGTGTTTTGTTACAATACTTAAGGAATACTGAGCCATTTGATTAAATATTCTTATAAATAATTATCGGCAATTAAAAAACCCCGGCCATAAATTAAGCCTATTATGGCAAAGTTTTGAGGCTAATATCGATTTCATGGGAGTTTGAGGGTTTAATTTCCCAGGTTTGATTGGGAAAAAATTAAGCTCATTCCGGTTTAATTTTTTAAATTCCGCCGCCAATATGTCAGGATACAATAACATTTTTGGTGCCGATAGAGCGGAGTTAATTGGGAAAAATTTAAGTTAACCAGAGATGCAGATCGGCAGTAATTCATGGGCGATCGCGACTGAGAATCCCTCATCCATCCAAAAATCAACTCAAAATAAATTAGCTTGACACGGGGCAAAAAATATTTAGATTTTATTTATTTTTTTCTCAATTGAAACGGAACAAAAAGTCAATCTCTGATTTGCCACGCTGATTTACCAAGTAGATTTTCCCGAAAATAGGGGTTTTCAATTTTGTCCTAAATATTAAAAATTTATAAATAGTATGTATTAGCTAGTCCGCATTCAGCGGTCAGCATTCAGCGGTCAGCATTCAGCGGTCAGCCCACAAACAGGGTGATGTGACGGATGTAGAGAGTAGAGACGCGATCGAGAAATGCGTCTCTACGGCTGAGGCGATTAGTTAATTGCCCACCACCCCAAAGAAGGGCCGATAAATCGGACAGTGAGCCACCAAACCACCAGCAATGCAATCCCCACCCAAGCTCCTTTAGTGGTCAATTGGACAAACTGATCAGCTTGACTTTTCGTCACTGGCATCCAAGGTAGGATGTAATCCTCGTGACCGTATTTTTCTCCTAATGCCTCTTTGCGGCGTTTTGCTTCTCCCATAGTTAATTCCCCTGCTGATAATGAATATTGTGTTATCTGTAGAAACATTTTAAGGGAGCGGGGGTAAACGGTGCTTTCGGTGCGGGAGAAAGGACTTTCGGACGTAGCAGCGGAAAATCCACTTTCATCCAAATAACCGATCGCAAAGTAACTAATTATTTTTGGCATCCCCAAAACAAGTTATATCTAGATAGTCGATGCGGGCATAGGGACTGAGGGCGGCCAATACTTCTTTGCCGTAGGTGCGGTGTAGTGTACGGTTGTCCAGCAAGGCGACCACCCCTTGAGTTTGTCGCAGGGGTGCGATCGCCTGTTGTAAGGTATTCAAAGCCGTGGGCAAAAGATAGAGGCGAAACCAATCCTGCCGGTTTTGTTTATAATAAGCCACCCGACCGGCTACCAGGGGATTTTCTAGGGAAGGAATGGGCAAAGTAGCGATCGCCAGCAGTTTTGGCGGCGGGAAAAAGGATGGTGGGTGCTGACACCAATATTCCCAGCCAGTGACTAAAATTCCTTGGTCATTTTCTGGGGGTTTTTCCACCTGCACCCGTGAGCCAAATTCTGCCGCGAGAATCGATCCCAGCCGCGCTTTCAGGGGAACATCGTCTACCACAATCACCGTGAGTCCCTTGGCTGAGGCACTAATACAAAGTAACTGGCGCAGTTGCTCTAATAATACCCCTTGAAATTGGGGCGTATTTGGCATAGGAATTCGCTCCGGCAAGTAAAGCTGAATGATCTCATTCTGGCGATCGACGGAAAATTTGACACAAGTTAAATCTCCCAAGCCAACTTTTTGCCGATAGATCGAGGCGTCTGAGTCCAGATCCAAAGCGCCACCAATCAGCACCACGGGCTGTTGAGGCCAAACATTGGCCAAAGCGGAAGCCACTTCAATCGGGCCACTGGATAAAGTAAACTGACCGCGATCGCGGTTAACTTCTGCCCAGAGCAAAGAAGACCGGTCTATAGCCGAGTTGCCTTCCTGAGCGGCATTATGGGGGTGAAATTGTTGCCAAAAAAGATGCCAATTATCGGGCAAAGAGAGGACTTTACCGCGATCGGAAATAGACCCGGAATCAGTCTGAGGGGAAAATTCCAGGGCGTTGAGTAAATCTTGAAGAATTTCTTGCTCCGTTTGATCGAGCAAATAGCACTGATAAGGATTGGCGGGATGCTGAAACAGCGAATGGGTGAGTTTTACCCGAACTTGACGGATGGTTTCCGCGCGATCGGGACGGGCGAGAAGTAGTTGATTCCAGTCACTTTCATTGAGGCTAAAACTAAGTTGCTGACGCGCCGATTGTTCTAATTGATCGGCACAGTCGAGGATGGTTGGCACCCCACGAGGCAATCGACCGCTGTCAGATAAACGGTCTGCTAACCAAGATTCTGGAGAAATAATCAGCAGACCGGGGAAGTCCTCCCCAGGCCAGCGATCGCCGGTGCGAATGGTTTTATGAGTGCCAATCCATTGCTGTAACTGAGGAATTTCCACAAACTGTAAACGCTGTTGCACGGAATCCGGTGCCACCAAGATGGCCGGGGAAGACCACATTAAGATCGGCATCAGATAACTCAGGCGGTGACGTCCGTAGAAGCCCACGCTCGGCACCCCGGTTTGGATCAAGGCACTCCGACCCAGACGCAACGCCCGTGCTACCAGTCGCCCCATCGTCAAATGATGGGGCCAGTATGGTTCCGCCTGCGATCGCAGGAATGCACGGAGTTGTTGGTGGACTTCTACTTCAATCACTTTCAAAACAACTTTTAAAGTTTCACTGGGGGTATATAACAGTTCATTCAAGCACCCCGGAGCAACTAGCGTCTACGTCCAGCAAAAGAGCGCCTCGAACCAAAGCCACTTCTCACGGCGGGCGATCGGCCACTGCCAAAGCTGCCAGAACCGCGCTGGAATCGGCTAGTGGCGGAAGGTTCCGAACGTTTCAGGTTACTCGCACCAAACCCCGAACCCGTAGGCCGATTATTGCTCACCGCAGGAGTAGAACTCTTCCCTGTGACTGGATTATTGGATCGGATTCGACCCGTTGTCCGAAACTGAGAAGTATTTTTCACCGCTGGAGGGGGAGACTGGTAGCGAGTTTGATATTGCTGCACCGCTTGGCTATAAGTATTGCCATATCCACCATAGCCTGTGAGAACGATTCCGGGTTGATAAATCGGGGGCACATAGTAATGGGGAGTAAACAACATATTTGCCACCATTTGTCCGGCTAATGCCCCAGCAAAGGGAGTCCAAAAACTCGACTCGCGTTGCACAATCACCGTTTGGGGTTGATTGGTCTGCGGGTTGGTTTGGGTTTCCGTCACCGTGTGGATATACTCAATTTTGAAATCTTCACTCAGGTGTAAAACCGCTTGACCAGAGGCAATTTCCAAATAACTGCTTTGGCCGTGGGAAATTTCTTCATCGGTTAAACGGGCCATCTGTAAATCGGTGGTGACAAAGACCGACTGTGGAGCATTGAGTACAAATAAACTATAAGCACCATCCCCATCGTTATAACTACCTTGTTGAACGGGATAGCGGCCTGTAGGGAGTTTGGTGGCAGAGGCGGCGGCGATGAAATTAGCCCCTGGTATGATGGCGGCGGTTGATTTCCCAGCCGCTAACGTCGTCGAACAGAGCAAGATTCCCAGGAAAAGTGCAATGAGTTTGAGAAACATAAATCAATCAAGAAAGGGTAAAAAATACATCTGGATTCGGATCTCACCTGTGTGGGTAGGAACAAGCGATCGCTTGCTCCTACCAGCGATGCTTAGGCTTTGGCGTAAGACCTGTAAAGTCTCACAATCAAGCCTATAACGGAATCAATTCAGGAAAATATTCTAACAACTGTTCATCGGTGAGTCGATCGCCGAGTTGGGCGGGAGAAAAATGAATTTGAATGGCGCGGAGTTTTTCTTGATAGTGTAAGTTGATTAAAGCGTTGAGGGCAGCGCCCAGGGCTTCAACTTCGCTTAAATCCGTTTCCAGGTCAGGCACTTCGCCTTCATAAGCAACGGTGAGCATGACCACTAAATTCTGAGTCACGGGCAAGGATAAAAGTGCGTCTGGGGAAGTTTCCGCTTGATTGGGATCAATTTCACTCAAGTATCGTTGACCAGAGTCGGTAAACAGTTCAGTCCAATAGTCTCCGGCTTGCCCTTCATCCCAAAATACATCGCCTTCGTTGGCAGCAGATTGCCAATAAGCATCATTTTCTAGTAGCTTTTGACAAATTTCTACCAATCCTTCACCAATGACGGACAGATCGCCGTCAGAGGCGATCGCCTCTCTGGCAATGCCATTGAGCAATCCCAGCAGCGGCGTCACCTCTGACCCTTTCAAGTGAACAAATAAGCGACAGACCACAAAGCGAGTCCGGCCAAACATTTGATTCATGCGATCGGTAATGGGTTTCATCTTTGTTTCCTCATGGATGCAAAAAAACTATCCTCTATTCAAGCCTTAACATTGGTTATTCTTCTAAATAATAAAATCCTTGAACAAACTCCACTAACTTTTCCAAAGACAATGAATCGTTCTTTTTGCTTCTCAGGTGGCGATCTTTCACGGAATTAAAGGCCGACGATGAAGGAATTAACCTTTGCCCAAAACTGGGGTCTTGATAAAGGTCAATGGTGCGATCTCTTGAATTCGTTATTTTTACCTGAGTAGGAGCCTGTAAAAAATTTAGCTTCATTCCTTCAGAGTTTTTTGGCAGTTCCAGCTTCATTTCTTGAGTCATTTGCATCGTTTGACTCAAAGCTCTACTCAATTGCTTAATTTGCTTCAAAGCTTCCATGCTATGACTTTTAATCGCATATCCTTGCAACATTTTCATCAATCGCACAATATTCGCCTGGGTTTCTCTAGCGTTTTCAAAGGGTAAAACTGCTAAATAAGCCGTTGGGAAAATTTGCTCGTCACTATCAACCTTGAAAATAATTTGGGTGCGGCGAAATCCTACTTCAATACTAGGAGAATGGTGCCACAAATTACATTGTTTATAAATTTGATAATAAGTATTTGCTAGAGCCAAATTCGCTTCCGGATCGTTCGGCTCATCCACAATAATCCGCACCGTCGGTGGGGTTTGATTGAAAAACTTTTTCGCTTGTTCTGGTGTAAATCTGTAGATTTTACTGCGATCGCCGTGAGCACTCAAATCAACCCATTCACAGGTAATCCCTTCAGTTTTGAGATCATATCTGGCTACGGCAAAAAGTTTAGCTCCCGTTAATGTAGCGCCACTGAGATCCGCCCCCACCCAGTCAACGCGAATCAAATTCGCTTGGGTTAAATCAGCGTGAACAAAGCTGGCATTGGTTAAAGTCGCATTGGTCAAATCGGCTCCTAGTAAATTCGCCCCACTTAACTTAGCATCGCTCAGGTCAGCCCATCTTAAATTGGCACCACTGAGGTCAGCCCAGCGCAGATTCGCCCCTCTTAAATTGGCGCCATTGAGATTGACCCGACTGAGATTCGCGTGCCTGAGTTCTGTATCACTCAGATCAGCCCCACTGAGATCCGATCGACTGAGATCCGTGGCACTCAAGGTGGCGTGTTCTAAGTTGGCGCCCACTAGACTACATCCGCGCATATCCGCCTCACTCAAGTTGGCACCACTGAGATTGGCTTGTTTGAGTTGGGCTTCTCGCAGATCCGCCCCACTGAGGTTGGCTTCCCGCAAGTTGGCTTCGGACATTTCCGCCCTAATCATTTCTGCCCGAATCAAAGCCGCTTGGATCATTTCTGTGCCTTTAAGGTTAGCCCGGACTAAGTTGGCGACATTGAGAATGGCGCCATTGAATTTGGCCAGGGTAAAATTTGCCCCACTCATTTTGGCGACATTGAGTTTGGCACCCGTTAGGTTTGCTTCGCTAAGATTGGCGCCACTGAGATTGGCAATACTCAGGGTGGCATCAGAGAAGTTGATCCCAGCTAAATTTGCTCGACTGAGGTTAACTTCTGTGATGTTGATCCCAGAAAAGTTTCTTTCTCCATCGCCATATTTTTTGAGAATTTCCTCTGCTTCCATTGTACCTTTAATATTTTTGATGAGGTTTTCACTTCAAACCTACCAGGGAGCGATCGCGTGCTGGGATGAAATTTTTGCTTCAAGATGCTGACCCACCGGCATTGGGCTGGAAACAAGATCCAAAAAACACGCCCGAAGGCTTTTCATCCGCTTGAGCAGGCACAAGGTAGGCAGTTCAAGGGCGATCGCGTGGTCTTCGGTTGGTAGTTGCTTGGCAAAAGACTGATGACTTTTAGGTTCAAACCAGTCTAAATCCCAGTCTAAATCGACTTCAACTTCAAACGACCCAGAAAGGATGTTTCCAGGTGAGAAGATGATCGCCGCTCACTTTCTATGATGACTCAGATTATGACGTGATTTCTAATTGATTTAAATTTTAAAACTCGTGTCTGAAGATATGTATCATAGGGATTAAATCTGAGATCCGGGAGCAATCCGGGCGCTTAAGGTGGAGATATATTTTTTGGCTGGGATGCTTTCAGCGACGTTTCCTGTTCAAAACTTCCCCTGGGCCGATGGTCAATTCCTGGGTTCAAGCTGGACTGGGTAATACCAATTTCAAAAATGATCACTACAGATTAATGTGACGCTGGCTCCCCCCAAACCATTTTGACTAAAGAAGGATTAAACTACAAAAGATTAAAGTAAAGGGGCATTAAAGTAAAGGGGCATTAAAGGGGTATGTTTTGTCTAAGGCTTGTCTTTGTCTAAGGGATTAAAAATTGGCTCATTCCTCAATCAAAAAATCCCCATATGACAATTAATCAAACCTGAAGGTTTTGTCAAATTGACCAGGTAAAAATTTGGTTTGGCAACTTTGCGTAAATCCCGGTTATTGATGATATCTTTGGTTACATTTCCCGCAGATATGCGGTTGAGTTATCATCTAAGATAATCTAACCATAAATTGAGTTTATGGCCGATTTATCGGTAATTGCCTGGACGATAATTACCACCATCTAAACCTTTGATAAAGTTAACAATAATATTGACAGGGGGCAATTTTAAATTGGGGACAGAAATGACGAATTCTGAGATTTCAGCAATTAAAGAGATTAACAAACGTTTGCCAAAGTTAGGATTATGATATACATCCAAGGTTCGATTTCCTGAATTGGTTAATAGGGTTTGGGTATGAGCCTGAAAAAATTTTTCTCTTTGGACTGTGCGAGTAAAGGTTGGTGAATTATGGATTTCTTTAACACTTTCTATCGCTTGATTCAGTCGATTTAAGATTTCAGGAGATTGAATCATTTGCACCACATGAATCAGATTTTCTTGGGTAACTTTAGCATCAGCAAAAGGCAGGATAGCGGCGAAGGCGATCGCAAATAAACTCTGGTCACTGTCCATTGTAAAAGTGAGTTTGGTTCTCCGTTGACTGAGTTCAATATTTGGCGGAATCGTCATGGCGGAATACCTCTGAGCAATTTGATGATAGGTCAGGGCAACCGCTAAATGAGCATCGGCATCCAAGGGAGCATCAATAATAATTTGCACCGTTGGCAACGTATTATGAAAAAAGCTTTCCGCTCCTTGGCCGGTAAATCGGTAAACTTGTGTGCGATCGCCATTTTGACTCAGATCAACCCACTCACAAGTTAACCCTTCAGTCTTCAGACCAAAACGAGACACCGCATAAAGTTTGGCGCCGGTTAAGGTCGCCCCAGAAAGATCCGCCCCCATCCAATCCACCTCGCTGAGATTAGCTTGGCGTAAATCCGCATAAACTAAACTCGCATCAATTAAATTCGCCTGATGCAAATTCGCGCCTCGTAAATTCGCCCCACTCAATTTCGCTCCCGTCAGGTCAGCCCCACTCAAATTTGCCTCACTTAAGTCTGCCCAGCGCAAATTCGCCCCACTCAAGTCGGAGCCAATCAATTTGGCACTAGAGAGATCCGCTTGTCTCAACTCTGTATTTCTCAAATTAGTGGCGGTGAGATCCGCTTCACTAAAATTCGTTTCTCGCAAATTTGATAATTCAAGATTAGCCCCAATCAGAGAAGTTCCGCGAAAATCTGCCTCCGTTAAATTGGCATTGACTAAGTTGGCTTGTCTGAGTTTAGCTTCGCGTAAATTGGCGCCATTTAAATTCGCTTGTGCTAAATTAGCTCCACTTAATTCTGCTCGCATCAACTCCGCTCTAATTAAAGCCGCTTTGATTAGTTGTGCATCACTCAGATCCGCTCTAATTAAATTAGCAACATTGAGATCCGCACTCGACAGATTCGCCCCTGTCAAATGAGCGCTATTCAGTTTAGCCACATTCATTTTTGCATGAGAAAGATTCGCCCCAGAGAGATTCGTCCCACTGAGATTCGCAATACTCAAGTTGGCTCCACTTAAATCGATATCTCGTAAATCTAACTGGGAAAGATTGACTTCAGTCAGGTTACTACCAGCAAAATTTCTTTCGCCCAAAGCATATTTTTTGATCAGTTCTTCAGCTTCCATCGCCCTACCCTGAAAAATTCCGATGTGATATATTTAACTTTTAGCTAATTTTAGCTCAAAATTAAATATATCATATAGAAAAGTTAATAAATTAAATTGTCTGGTTGATTAATATTTTCGAGCGTTTTAATTCTCTAGCGAATCACTTTCATGGGGCTAGAGAAAAAAATCTGAAAAAATTATTTGATTGAATTCGAGATTTTTAGCCAGAATCCAAACAAAACACTAATCTACAAAAGCTCCAATATTTTATTTTGACAGAGGGTTGCCGCGTCAACATGGCCAATAAAGACTCCTGGGCAGACAGCATAAGGGCAGACAGCATGGGCGAGGCGGGTGATTTCGCCAGAGGACTCAGGGGGCTGCGTGAGAGTAGATTCCCGCTGGCTGCGGAAATCTACTCATGGCAATGGTAAGGTTATAGGTGCATCCAAAGTCCGTCATAAAAACTCGTGAAGCAATATATCTCACGGTCTATGATGGCTCCGCTTGAAACTAGGTTCTTTGAACCACTCACAGGATGTGCTTAGTTCACTATGATGACCGATTGTCAGTTTTTTGGATAGCAAATGAATATTGGGATTGTTGGACTGGGACTAATTGGTGGTTCATTAGGGTTGGATTTGCGCTCACAGGGGCACCAAGTTTTAGGGGTTTCTCGTCGCCAAACGACTTGCCGAGTTGCCAAAGAACGCGGCATTGTTGATGAATCTGATGTGGATCTCAAGCTGATGGCATCCGCAGAGGTGGTGTTTATTTGCACGCCGATCGCTTTGATTGCGCCGACGGTAAAACAGCTTATTCCTTATCTGGCTGCTGATGCCATCATAACGGATGTCGGGTCAGTAAAAATGCCAATCGTCGAAGCAGTTTCTCCCCTGTGGCCGAATTTTGTCCCCGGACATCCGATGGCTGGTACGGCAGAAACAGGTGTAGATGCGGCATTACGCAATTTGTTTGTCGGGCGACCTTATGTGCTGACCCCGATCGCCACCACTCCTTTGAATGCGGTGGCAATGATCGCCCAACTTGCGGCTTCCCTAGGATCCCAGGTTTATCAATGTAGCCCCCAATCCCACGATCGCGCCGTGGCTTGGATTTCTCACCTGCCGGTGATGGTAAGTGCCAGCTTATTGGATGCTTGTACCCAGGGTGAAACGGATCCGACGGTGCTGGAATTGGCGAAACAATTGGCTTCTTCTGGGTTTCGGGATACCAGTCGGGTCGGTGGGGGTAATCCTGAACTGGGACTGATGATGGCTCAATACAATCGCTCGGAATTGCTGCGATCTCTATATGTTTATCGAAACACTCTCAATGATTTGATTTCCCAGATCGAGGCCGAAAATTGGCCGGGGATCCAAGAAAAACTCGCACGCACCGCCCAGGAACGTCCGGAATTTGTCAAAAATTTAAACTGACCCCATTGCCTGGAAACGCCAAACAAGCGTTAAAATAGTTCACACAGATGACAATCGTTCATCAAAACAAATGCATTCAATTGTTCTCAAACCAATGGCGACAATTTTTCTCTGGACATTTGTTGCAAAATTCGATTGGCGGATTGCTTTTGATGGCTTTTTCAGCAATCAACGCAGCCAAATGCTCACTTTTCGAGTTAAACTATTCAACTAACTCAGTCTAAGAGGTCGATCCCGCCCCTAGAATGTAACAATCAATACATGATTTCTCAATCCAAATCAATCCTAATCAATCCTAAATTGAGCGAAGTGAATAGGTGAGTGATTCCCTCACCGATTTGACATTCACCAAAGCATAAACTGTTGATAATTTGACAGAAAATCAGTCAATAATAGACCTTGAAAAATTTAACCGTCGAGGAGAAACTACCCATGCTACACCGCAAGATATATCAACTTTGTTGTGATGGTCGTGAAGTTTATGTTTTCTTGCGGGATCAGCAACGTTGGATTGAACGTGCTCACATTTTAGATATTGAAGGAGATTTAGTCACCCTGCGCTATGAAACTGATGAAGACGATGAGATTTGTTCTTGGGAAGAAATCGTTCGCTTAGAAAGTATTGGCTCGATTAGTCAAAAGTTAGCATCGGTGCCAACAGGTAATTTTGATCTACCGATTTCTGACGATTGTCCCGAAGCTGAACAATTGCCAAAGTCGTCTCCAGACTCTAATTCAGACTAAAGTTCTAGACCGATATAATCCCTTGATTCTAGGATGTGGTCTAGCAATATTTTGAGATATTAATTAGTCAGTCAGCGATCGCCTGTCTGACTAATTTTTTTATTGGTTATTTATTGGTTATTTATTGGTTATTTATTGGTTATTTGTTGTTGTTTGTTGGTTATTTGTTATTTGTGGCTCACTTTAATAAATAACTAATAAACAATAACCAACAACAAATAACCAACAACAAATAACCAATGAATTAAGTTAAGATTGGGTTCCAGTGGCTTCAAAAGCTGGACAGTATCCCGTGGGTGTCACCTTAAAACTGAACAACGGTGAGTTTTGATTCCAGCAACGTTGCCCCCGGTAGTGCCAGCAGTTACCGCAACAGTCAATTTCTGGGGGGACTCTGGCGGCATTCCCTTGGTTGAGTAGTTCTCTTTGGGATAAACCGCGTAATACCAATTCATCCCCTTGCCAACGGATTTCGACTAATCCCGTGTCCGCAAAGGTTTGCCAGCGGGGATCCGTGGAGATCGCCCCCGGTAGCCCAATAGTCACCCAGTCATCTTCTTCCGTTAATTCCCCTTCATAAGTGGTTGGGGTATTTTCCGGTTGGATAAAGGTTTCACCGATGGGTAATTCTACCAGTTGCATCCCCTGGGGTAAATGCAGTTGGTAACGATTGCGTAATTCTTCCAAATTGGTCAAATCGGCCAAATAGTTGGCGGAACTGTGAAAAAATAGAACGTGCTGAGGGCGAATATTGTGAATCAGTTGGGTGGTGCCAGAAACATCGCAATGTTCCGCCAGTAAGTAAGTTTCCACGAATAATTGCGGGTTCTCAGGGGGGACAGACGGTCGGATACGAGGCTGTCCAGGACTTTCTGGGGTTAAGACTAGCCAAGGGGTCGAAGCGGTTTGGCAATACTGTTGTAAATCCGCAGTTTCATCGGTGAGGACGATACAAGGAGAACCCCCTAAAAGTTGTCTTTGTTCGGGAAGTAATCGCCGCGTCCGAGGTCTTACTCGGTCATCCCAAAACAGGGGTTGATGTTGAGCAAAATTCTGAACGGTGGTCGGCAAGTCCGAGAGTATGTTTAAATAGGCATCACAACCCAGGGCAACTTGTCCATCCACCCAGATATCTAAGTCTTTCCCGGTGAAGTGGTGGTGCGATCGCAGCAACATCAAGAGTTCTTGACCTAAACCCAAGGCCGGTGAGGGCAGAATTACCGATTGTCCTTGGGCGATCGCCCGATTGATCCGTTCTGCCAGTTGATTTTCCAGGGTGCGTCGTTTTCGGATCCGAGAAGTGCCATAAGTGCCTTCGAGAATTAAAACATCAGGACGCAATCCTCGTAACTCCTCCAGGGGCAACCCTTCTACTAATCGCGAATTGGACAGCAGAAAATCTCCTGTGTACAGGACGGTATAAGTATGAGATGACCTTTTTGATTCTTGGGGGTCAAGATAACTCAACAAGATAGCGGCAGCCCCAGGTAAATGACCAGAGGGAAATAGTTGAGCCGTTAAACCATCCAGTAATTCAATCGGGGTGCGCCACGGCAGGGCTTGAAAAAACGGTGTCACCCCTGGGGGATTGCTCATACAAAGATCCGGCCAATTCAGTGGTAATAGTTGCGTGGTCACTTCACTGGCATAAATCGGTAATTGATTAAATGCCTGATGCAACGCTAATAAACCTTGGGCATGATCCGGATGGGCATGAGAACAAAACACCAAATCTGCCGGTAGCCCATTGTCAGATATGGCCTCTGACAATGGGGCAATATTTTTTAAACCACAGTCAAGTAGAACTCGGTACGGACCGATTCGCAGGAGTAAACAAACTCCCTCATCTTCATAACCCACGCTATAGGGTAAACATTCCAGCGGTGTGACGTTGGCTTGGTTTTCCACTTTTGATTGTGATTGATGGCGATGATTGGATTTAGATCGGACTGATGCATGGAACGCAATTGGTCCGTTGTTGTTCTGTGCGGTAACGCACGGACGCTGCATCTAGAGTCGATGGGTCAGTTCTATCTGAAAACCATCTAAAACAACCTAGTAATCTCTAGCTGCTTTTTCAGCTTACCGTTTAACGCTCAAATTCGGATCGCCTTTGCGCCTTTGATGCCAGATGGCGATCCTGAACCAGAATCTTGAACCAGATATCCTCAAGAGCAAGATATCCTCTAGGATAGAGAGGCCGATTTCCCGTTGATTCTCCCGTTGATTCTCCCGTTGATTCTCCCGTTGATTCTCCCGATTGATTCTCCCGTTTCATTTCCTTTGATCCCCAGTTATTTGCCTTATTTGCCGAAAAATTGCGATCGCTAATAATTCAAGCCCTAAAATAGTCAGATGATAGCTTGACTATGAGGAACCGATCAAACATGGACACATCTAAATTTCACTACTTTTTTGACTGTTGTGTCGGTCAATGGAAAACTGAACGCACTTATCATTACTTGACTTATCAGGAAGTGGAGCGATCGCGGACTGAATTTGTGGTGAGTCCTTTGACGACCACCCAAAAAACTCAGGTTCTAGCAGACAATGGGCGACCCCCCCATTCTGACTTAGATACTTTGCCCGGATTTCATCTCGAATTTGAAACCATTTCCGAAAAGGGCGAACAAGTCTCCCAGCAGCTTAATTTGCTTTTTGTCCCCACCAGTTCTCACGGGTCTATTTTAGAAGGAGACTATTTGCGCGATCGGGCTTATGAAGAAGCCAAACCCATGATCTCCCATTTTCGGTTCGATCGGGACACCCGGGAACTACTAATGACCACCAACTACACTCGGGTGATTTCCGTTGATTCAATTACCTTGATTAACCCAAATTTACGCATTCGCAAAATCCTCAACTATCAGCGTCCCTTCAATGACCAGCCTTTAGAACAAGTGGTATTAGTCGGATTTGGGGTTGAGCAAAAAGTTCTCTAATGGGACAAATTTGGTATCTGGGTTATGACCCAAGTCGATCAATTGCAGTCAGTTCGCCAAGAAAATTCCTTAACGACATTGAAAGCTCTGAAATGCACGAAGTCCTTCAATGGGCATAACTCAGATATTTAGTCAATTACTTCCCGGATTACTTCCCGGATTACTTCCCGGATTACTTCCCGGATTACTTCCCGGATCTTGTGTCCTTGTGCCAAATTTATCCATATTTGTCCATACTCTTTTTCGTCCGCAGAAATTTTTAGACTTTTTTAGACTTTTTTAGACTTTAAGCGGGATCTAAGTTGATTTTTTGGTCAAATTTGACCGAACGAGGAAAAATATTAATTTTTGTAACGTTTTTTAACAATTTTGGCAATTAAGTAACCGTCAGTCGGCAAATGGCATACGGTGATAAACCAATGAGTTGATTCATCTCCAGGGGATCTCTCCAGGGGCGATCCCATCATCCGATCCTGAGCAAAGGGAAAAAGTGAACCGGGGACAAAAGATATGATTCAAACTAACCCCTTCAATGATACGATGTGAACATTGAGCGGTGCTTTTATGGATTTTTACTTCCTGTAGCTTAATCGGTCTTAACAGACTTGTCTCAACAACAATTCGCTCAAAAGACCAGTACATTTTTATAATGAATGCTAATTTTTTTCAGGATAGTAGGAATCAGTTTAAAATTAACCGCAACCATAAAACCCCCCTGATTTTGCGTTTGTAACCGGGCAAAAAGTCAAAAAATAATGCTGTATTTTATAGCAAATTATCTGGGCATAAAATAAAAAGAAAACGCTAAACATTATTCAAGCAATGATAGTGTTTTCATTCTGGCGAGCCTCAAATTAGGACGCCTGACCAAAACGCATCGGGGAAATCATTCAATTTGACGAAATTAAGAGGCAGCCATAGGAGGGTGTCAATGGCAAAAAAAAAGCGCGATATGATTAAAGCAAATCCAGATGGACAAATGAAAATGCAAGTATCAATTAGCCGCACTGGTAGTCAGTCTTTCACTACAATGGCTGAAGCCGTGAAGATGTCTCGGACTCAGTTTTTTGAGCAACTATCCAGAGGGAATATCGATATATCTAGTGATGGATCGGAGATCACGATCACCTTAAAAACTAACCTAGTTGATAGCAGTGAAAGTGACACTTCGGCGAGTCACAAGTCCACACAGAAAAAACAAGTGGTTCAAGTGACGGCAACACCGAACCATCGCCTTTCAGAAAAACTATCCTCAGAACAGCAGCATCCTGAGATGGCTGAGGCACAAGATTCTCAGGAACAAGCCAGTTTTATTGTCGATTTAAAACACAAAATTGCTGAATTAGAGCAACAGTTACAACAACAAGGGACTCAAAACACTTCTTCTGTTTCCCCTGAGCAATACCAAGCTTTACAGCAAGATTCGGCAGCACAAGCTAACCGCATTCAGGACTTGGAGCAACAAGTTACCAACTTTGAGCAACAAGTAGCCCATTT
>NZ_LIUQ01000106.1 GCF_001276715.1 Planktothricoides sp. SR001
TGATTCAAGCCGTTTTATGTCACGATCGCGTCATCTGCGAATTATTTCAGCAAACGACTATTTTACCCTTACGTTTTGGCACATCTTTTTTAGAGGCAGACAATTTACTGAACCATCTTAGTTCTAATGCCCAAGAATATCAAGAAAAAATTGAACAACTTGAGGGAAAAGGGGAATATCTTTTAAAATGTATTCCGCGTAAGCTAGAGGAGCCTGTACTCTCTTCTGAGAGCCGGGGAAGACAATATTTTTTAGCTAAAAAACAGCACTATGAAGCCCAACAAGACTTTTATATTCTGCAAGGTTCAGAATGGCAAAATTTCGTTCATTTAGTTACCCAAAGCTATCCATCAACGATTATTATTCCTTCTCCGGGGACTGAATCACGAATTTATCTTTTAGTCAATTTTCAAGAAGAACCTTTACTAATCGAGCAAGTCTTGCATTGGCAAAAAGCTTGCCCCAGGTGGGAATTACAATTAGGGCAAGTTTCTCCACCCTATCACTTTACTTAACTTAATTTCTCTATGACTAACCTTAACTTGGTAAACAACTTTCTTAGTCGTTATGACACCCGACATTTAGTTATGTTTAGTGGCAAAGGAGGAGTGGGAAAAACTACCCTTTCCTGTGGATTTGCCCGCCGTTGGGCTAAATTATTTCCCGATGAACACATCCTATTAATCTCAACTGATCCTGCCCATTCTTTAGGGGATGTATTACAAACAGAAGTCAGCGATATAGCATTACCCTTAGACGACTTACCTAATTTACAAGTTAGGGCATTAGATGCAGGAAAATTACTCTTAGAATTTAAAGCAAAATACGGAAAATTTTTAGAACTCTTAGTAGAACGAGGCAGTTTTGTTGAAGGGGAAGATTTAACCCCTGTTTGGGATTTAGACTGGCCTGGTTTAGATGAAATTATGGGTCTATTAGAAATTCAACGATTACTCAACGAAAATATTGTAGATCGAATTGTCGTTGATATGGCTCCCTCCGGTCATACCTTAAATCTATTAGGAATTAAAGACTTTTTAGAGATTATTTTAAATTCTTTAGAATTATTTCAAGAAAAACATCGCGTTATTTCCCAAACCTTCTCAAAAACCTACAATGCCGATGATGTGGATGACTTCTTAGTCAAAATGAAATCCGAGTTAACTGAAGGCAAACAACTCCTGCAAGATAGCGATTTCACCCTTTGTTTAGTTGTGGCAATTGCTGAACCGATGAGTTTATTAGAAACCGAACGATTACTCAATAGCTTGCATCACTTAAATATTCCCTGCGGCAACTTATTTATTAATCGCATTTTAACTAATCCCAATCAAAATTTAGATCGCTATAGTGAGCAACAGCAACTCCTCGATAAATTTCTGAAAATTCCAGGTCAAGACACAATTTTTACCCTTCCCCAACAATCAACAGAACCCCTGGGAGGTGAAGCATTAGATCGCATCATAAGTCAAATTCAAACCCTCGAAACCGTAGAATTTATTCCCCCACCCCCCATTCAATGGCCGCAAAAAATTATTCCTAGTTTTAGTGATTTTATCGACGACAAACGCCAACTCATTATCATTGGTGGCAAGGGAGGTGTCGGAAAAACAACCGTTGCCGCTGCCATTGGTTGGGCGTTAGCGAATCGTCATCCCGACCAAAACATTAGAATTATTTCTATTGATCCAGCCCATTCTTTAGGAGACGCTTTTGGAGAGAAATTAGGACATCAACCGAGTCCTTTAATAGGAAACTTAAGTGGTCAAGAAGTTGATGCAGATATCGTTTTAGAAAAATTTCGGGATGATTATTTGTGGGAACTGGCAGAAATGATTAGTGGCGAAGGCAAAGAAGACGGAGGCATAAAACTGGCTTATACTCCTGAAGCTTGGCGACAAATTGTGGCTCAATCCTTACCGGGAATTGATGAAATGTTATCGTTAGTAACGGTGATGGATTTATTAGACCAAAAACAACAAGATTTGATTATTTTAGATACGGCACCTACAGGTCATCTCCTGCGATTTTTAGAAATGCCAACGGCTTTAGGGGATTGGTTAACTTGGATTTTTAAGCTGTGGATGAAGTATCAAAATGTATTAGGGCGTTTAGATTTAATGGGACGATTGCGAACCTTAAGGCAGCAAGTGATGCAAGCCCAGAAAAAATTAAAAGACCCCCAACATACCGAATTTATTGGGGTTCTGCAAGCCCAAGATGCCATTATTGCCGAACAACTTCGATTAACAGCCTCTTTGAAAAAAATGGGAGTCTATCAGCGTTATGTCGTGCAGAACCGTTATCACGCTGATGAGGAAATTGATCGGGATTTATTCCCAGATCAAACTCTGATCCGCTTACCCAGTTTACCTCGGTCAGTAGAACCTCTAGCACGGGTAAAAGGCGCGGCAGATCTGTTGTTTTAAAGGTATCTTAGTCTTAAACGTTAGACTCCTCAACCCCATCCATCCCCCAGTCCCTATCCTTCAATTGATTCAGGAGAAATTTTATGACAGAGTTATTCAAAGGTTTTGAGCAATTAGTCGAACTGGCTAAAACCTTAGAAGAAAAACTTGAAAAAGGAGAAATTAAAACTGAAGTGCAGTTTAGTTCTCGTCCCTTGAGTAGTATTCCCCGTGCTGGTGGGATTCCCCGTCCAGGGGGCATTTCCCGTCCGAGCAATTCTGGTGGGGGTGATTTTGAGGTTAATCGTAATCGCTCATCTTCTCCCTCAGATTCAGGATTTGAAGACTCTATGACACCGCCAGAAGAACCAACGACCGCTTCCCTTAAAGATGTTGGTGGATTGACAGAAGTTCTAAAAGAACTCAAAGAACTGATTGCCATTCCTCTAAAACGCCCGGACTTGTTAGCAAAATTAGGGCTTGAACCCACTCGCGGCGTTCTCTTAGTCGGCCCACCAGGAACAGGTAAAACCTTAACCGCCCGCGCCCTGGCTGAAGAACTCGGCGTTAACTATATTGCGTTAGTCGGGCCAGAAGTGATGAGCAAATATTATGGGGAAGCCGAGCAACGACTGCGGGGAATTTTTGAGAAAGCCAGTAAAAATGCCCCTTGTATTGTTTTTATTGACGAAATTGACAGCATGGCTCCCGACCGCAGCAAAGTTGAAGGGGAAGTGGAAAAACGACTGGTTGCCCAATTGCTGAGTTTAATGGATGGTTTTGCCCAAACTCAAGGGGTGATTGTTCTAGCTGCGACGAACCGCCCCGACCATCTTGACCCCGCCTTACGTCGCCCCGGACGGTTTGACCGAGAAGTCCTCTTTCGGGTTCCTGACCGCAATGGACGTTTAGAAATCCTGCAAATTCTCACCCGTTCGATGCCTTTAGATAAATCAGTTTCCTTAGAATTAATTGCAGATAACGCGGTGGGATTTGTGGGGGCTGATTTAAAAGCCGTTTGTCAGAAAGCCGCCTATAGTGCGTTGCGCCGTCAGGTTCCCACCCTGGATGCCCAAATTCCAGAAGTCATGACGGTCATCCAAGCCGACTTTTTGCAAGCCCTTAAAGAAGTTAAACCCGCCGTGTTACGGTCTGTGGAAGTGGAATCTCCCCATGTGGCTTGGGATAATATTGGCGGACTGGAACAAATTAAACAAACCCTACAGGAGTCTGTGGAAGGGGCATTACTCCATCCTCAATTATATTTGCAAACTAAAGCCCAAGCACCCAAAGGCATTTTGCTTTGGGGGCCTCCGGGAACGGGAAAAACCTTATTGGCGAAAGCCGTTGCATCTCAGGCGCGAGCCAATTTTATTAGTATTAATGGCCCGGAACTGTTGAGTAAATGGGTGGGAGCCAGTGAACAAGCGGTACGGGAGTTATTTGCCAAAGCTCGTCAAGCCGCCCCTTGTGTGGTGTTTATTGATGAAATTGATACCTTAGCTCCTGCAAGAGGCCGTTACAGTGGGGATTCTGGGGTGAGTGACCGGGTTGTGGGACAAATCTTAACGGAGTTAGATGGGTTGCAAACGGGGGCAACGATTTTAGTGATTGGAGCCACTAACCGCCCAGATGCGTTAGACCCAGCTTTACTCCGGGCTGGACGCTTGGATTTACAGTTAAAAGTGGATTTACCGAATGCTTCAAGTCGTTTAGCGATTTTACAAGTCCATAACGATGAACGTCCTTTACAGGATGTGGATTTAGGCTATTGGGCCGAAGCAACGGAAGGCTGGAATGGGGCAGATTTAGCATTATTATGTAACCAAGCCGCACTGGTGGCAATTCGTCGTTATCGACATCAGGGAATGACTGACCCGGCTGAGATTCGGATTACAACGGATGATTTTAATCATGCTTATCAAGGGTTAGTTGAACAGCGTGCAACTTGATGTTTTTTGACGTACTCTTCACCCCTGAAGTACCTATAACAGGATTTGAGATTCTCCCCCTTGCTAAAGCAAGGGGGAGAATCTCAAATGATCAAAACCATTGTACGCAGAAACAAATGGCTTCTTCAAGCAGATGACGAGGTTAAACGACACCTACTAGCGACGGTTAAAGAATATTTTGCCTACTGTAAAGTCTTACGTTACATAGTCTTGGGAAACTGGCAACAGCTATAGAAGGCGAAAAGTTTTTGTGCCGCAGTAGAAAAATTTATTTATAAAACAGCTAAGAAACCAAATCCCAAGTACAATTACTTACTGACCACGCTGAGTTTTATATTCAACTGATCGGGAAGCACGCTTGAATTTGGGATATCCAACGGGCTTGATTCCCTTGGCAACGGGTAATCCCCAAACTCCAGTAGCGAATAATCCGCCAAATTCAGGAAGTAATCAGACCGAAACTCCGGTAGGAAATAATCCGCCAACTTCACAGAATCAGCCGCCGACAAGAAGTCCCAGTCAGGCAATCACAAATGGGGAAATTCGTGGGGTGTGGTTGACTAATATTGATAGTGAGGTATTATTTGCTTCGGAAAATGTGGCAGCGGCGATCGCTCGTCTGGCGGATTTGAATTTTAATACGGTTGATCCGACGGTTTGGAATTGGGGTTATACTCTGTATCCGAGTCAAGGGGCTGACAATGTGGTTGGCAGTAAAATTGATCCAGATCCAGGGTTGCGCGATCGCGATGTTTTAGCGGAAATTATTCGCCATAGTCGGGAAAAAAATTTTAATCTCTGGGATATTTTTCTATCAACCAGGCGCTTGCCCCGCCAATGGCTTCGGCGGCCAAACTAATCAGCCGATAAAAGGCGATCGCACCAAGCAAAATGCCTGGGGGGAAATTATTTTGCAATAAGGCGATCGCCGTAGCTTCAAAAATGCCAATTCCCCCCGGGGCGCCGGGAAGCACTAAACCGAGTAACCAGGCAAAACTAAAAGCACTCAATACTAAAAATCCTGATTTCATCAGGGTGGATAAATTGAATGAATCGAGGGGTTGAAGCATGGCCAACATTGCCAATAAAAAACCACTACCTCGCAGCCACAGAAAACCCAGTTCGCCGATTAAAGGAACTAAGGGATAGCGTTGGAGTTGTCCCGGTTCTAACCGCAGAGAATTTAGGGAATCTTTATCAGATTCTGCGGTAATTTTTCTGGTGAATTTTGGGGCTGGATGATGCTTTTTCCGTTGATTTTTCAATTTCCCCTTACCCAGAAATTTCACCAAAGGATTTAAAATCACCGGATGAACTCCTAGAAGTACCCCAGTTAACCCCAATATTTTGCCAATTTGTATCACTGTCTGAGAAAATTTATAGGCACCAATTTCTAATCCGTGGGCGGAGGTATTTTGTAAAGGGGCAAAACTCCCCAGTAAGGCCATGATTAAAGCGGCGGCAGCCATTAACAGCGGTTCTAATAAGACGCTGACGGTGGCCACATTTCCGGGAACTCCGATTTGATTAATTGTCAAAATGCGGCCATAAAAATGCCAGACATTTCCCGGAATATACTTGGCCATATTGGTGGTTAAATAGATTCGCAATGCCCAAAACACGGGGACAGGTTGATTAAATTCCCGCAAAATCCAAGTCCAGACCCACCCTGACCAAATATGTGCCAATAATGTGACGATTAAAGATAATCCTAAATCAACCCAACCTAGGGCTGTAATTTTCAGAGAACCCACTTCTAAAGCGTGTTGCTTAAAAGTAATTATTAAAAAAAATAATCCGGCTCCGAAAATCAACCAACGAACATATTTTGAGAAAATCTTAATTTTTCCGAGCATTGGCGATATTAATAATCTTATAAAAATCAAACATATTGATAAAATAATTCCCGGAAAAACCCAGAGATTTACTCTCTCTGTGTCCTAGTTTTTTTAGGTCAGGTGAAATATTTTCCGGGGCGATTAATAATGAACAAC
>NZ_LIUQ01000019.1:0-24364 GCF_001276715.1 Planktothricoides sp. SR001
GCAGTGGCTCCCCAAGACCGCACTGGCTCACCGTAACGCACCGAAATAGATTTAAATTATTGGGATAATATTGGGAAATAATTCAATCAAAATAGGTGCGTTACGGCGGCGTTAAATGTCTAATCAAAATTACTGAAAAAACCAGCCGCCTAACGCACCCTACCATTGTCTAACAGGTTGATTGTGTTAGCGAAGCTGGGGATATTGTTTAAAAATATTGATTAATTTAATCTGTTTTTGGACTCCTTGGTATGTATTTGAAGAACGTTGTAAAAGTAAATGACAAGTTTCTGTTAAAACACACCAAGTTGTGATTAAAGGTTCATGGGGATATTGTGCTAAACTGTCTTGGGCGCTTTGATGATATTGGTCTTTATTATTAAACAAAGCAACCCAAAATCCTGTATCAACGATGATCATATTTACATTTTAATCCTTCTCGGATTACAGATTTATAATTCGTATAAATTTCTGATTCTGCACTAATACAACCGATTAATCCAGATTCTTTGAGAATGTCTAAGGTACTAGATCGATCGCTAAGAGTTGGGTGAGATTTAACCTCTTGTTTTTCAGCTAAAGAATAGCGTTTTTTTAATACATCAATAAAATCGATGAGTAATGTTTGCGCTTCTTCCGGTAATTCATTAATATCTTTTTGGATTTGTTCAATATTAAGCATAATTATTTCCTACAGGCGATCGGAATATATTATAACACATATATATATTATACAGGGGCGATCGCTAGACAACCCAGAAACCGGGTTTCTTTAATTTCTTAATCCCCCCTTTTTAAGGGGGGTTGGGGGGATCTTATTCCCTAGAAAACCCAGAAACCCGGTTTCTTTTGTTTAAGCAAAAGATAAGTATGGCAATTTAGCCGCAGTTTCCCGGATTTTATCTGCTGATTGGATCAGTTGTCCGCAACTGTCCCATGTGCCACTGATAAACATTTGCCGGGGGCCAGCAGCTAAGGAAACGGGATATTTTTTATCGCCTAATGTGACTTCTAATGTGTCTAAATCCAAGGTCATGGGAGTTTGGGGGTTAGCCGCGATCGCCTCTTGTAATGCTTTGACAATTGCTGGTTCAGCGGTGACACAAGGAATCCCCATTGCTACACAATTACCAAAGAAAATTTCCGCAAAACTTTCGCCAATTAAGGCTTGAATTCCCCAACGCGCGATCGCTTGTGGGGCGTGTTCCCGACTAGAACCACAGCCAAAATTACCGTTAACCACTAATAGATTTGCCCCTTGATATTGGGGTTGGTCAAATGAATGGTTTCCCTGAGTTTGGGTGCGATCGTCTTTAAACACTTGTTCCCCTAATCCATCAAAGGTGACACAGCGTAAAAACCGGGCAGGAATAATCCGGTCTGTATCAATATCATTGCCCACCAAGGGAATTCCCCGACCGGAAATTTTGATTACTTCACTACTCATAATTTTCTGTCCTTTTTTTAGTTGTTCTTTGTTCTTGGTTGTTCGTTGTTGGTTGTTTGTTGTTGGTTGTTTGTTGGTAGTAGGGTGGGCAAAATTTTGCCCACCCTACCCGTGGACTCAAACTAGGGGGGATCGGGGCAACCACCGCCATCGGATTGCCCCTACAAATTAATATGGATGTTTTGGGCAAGTCCAAAGTTTACTTTAAACCATATCTGGGTCAATGCCCATTTCTCGGAGACGTTCCGCAAGTTTAGCGGCTTTTTGTTCCGCTAATTCGGCCCGTTGTTTTTCCTGTTCAGCCCGTTGTTTTTCCTGTTCAGCCCGGTATTCTGCTAAATCAGCGCGTTCGTGACCTGTTAATAACAAATTGCCTTCGTTGTCCCACCAACGCAACCAAAGTTGTTCTTGATTTTGATAAGAACCTTGCCAGAGTCCTAGTTCTATACCCAGGGGGTAAATAGGATAATGTCCGCGATCGTTGGGGGCTAATTTTTGGTAAGTTAAATCTCTCAGATGATAAACTTCCAAACGACCAGTTTTTATTTCATAAATTCCATAGTAAGGAACTCGAATAATCCGCTCGTAAACCCAAAATTTTCCCGGATTGGTCACGGTTTCAGTATTAGAAAGAGATAAAGGAGTTTTATCTCTTTCTTCTGCCCCATCTCCACTGGCAAATTCTAGGACAATTAACGGTGCCATTAACTCACGCCAGAGTACATAAGAACGGCGGATTTGTCCATCTAATAACGCAGGGACATTACCCACATAAAACCAGTCCGGGGCAATGGCACCCCCCACAAAAAATTTTGAACGTGGCGGGTCAGTTTCTCGCCAATAAATACCACAGTCTTGTCCGATGCAATAGTCTCCTTCGGGGTGGACTGTTTGTAAGACTGGGCCAATGGAATCAGTGAGAATTATACTTTGAGGATGTTCTTGAAAATTTTGCCGAAATGTACCATCTTCATCGGGTAGTTGAGTATGGTCGGGAAAAGCCCTAGGTTTGTCAATTTTTAGGGGAGTTTGGGTCATGGGATATTCCTCAATTGTGCTGATGATTGCAGTTTATTGATGGGTAATGGCATTTTAGACCCATTACCCATTAACTTAATGCTAATTCAACGCTAATTCAACAACTCGCGCACATCAGAAACCTTGCCATTAACTGCTGCTGCCACGACCATTGCCGGACTCATTAATAATGTCCGTCCTGACGATGACCCCTGACGACCTTTGAAATTGCGGTTAGAAGAAGAAGCACTGAGTTGATCCCCCTGAAGTTTATCTGGGTTCATGGCTAGACACATGGAACATCCGGCATTGCGCCATTCAAACCCAGCTTCTTCAAAGATGCGATCCAGTCCTTCCGCTTCCGCTTGCTGTTTCACTTCTTCAGAACCGGGGACAATAAAGGCTTTAACTCCTGGGGCGACTTTATGACCTTGGGCATATTTGGCGGCTTCGCGCAAGTCGCTAATCCGTCCATTGGTGCAACTGCCAATAAAGCAGACATCTACAGGAGTGCCTTTGATGGGTTGCCCTGGTTGCAGTTTCATATATTCATAAGCTTCTTGGGCGACTAAGCGTTCGTCTTCCGGCAAGCTGTCGGGGGTGGGGATGGTTTCATCAACGCCAATGCCTTGTCCGGGAGTGATGCCCCAGGTGATGGTGGGGGAAATTTCTTCAGCATTGAAGACTACTACATCATCATATTCCGCATCGGCGTCAGAGCGAATACTCTGCCACCAGGCTACGGCTTTATCCCAGTCTGCCCCTTTGGGAGCAAATTGTCGCCCTTGCAAATAGTCAAAGGTGACTTGATCCGGGTTGATGTAGCCACAGCGAGCACCCCCTTCGATGGACATATTGCAAACGGTCATCCGTTCTTCCATCGACATTTGCTCAAATGTGCTGCCCGCGTATTCATAAGCGTATCCGACTCCGCCTTTTACTCCGAGTTTGCGGATAATGTGCAGGATGACATCTTTGGCATAAACTCCCGGTCGCAAGTTGCCGTTAACTTCGATTTTCCGCACTTTGAGTTTATCTAAGGCTAGGGTTTGGGAGGCGAGGACATCCCGCACTTGGCTGGTGCCAATGCCAAAGGCGATCGCGCCAAAAGCCCCGTGGGTGGAAGTGTGACTATCTCCACAGGCGATCGTCATCCCCGGTTGGGTTCTGCCCTGTTCCGGGGCGATCACATGGACAATTCCTTGATGACCAGAACCGACATTATAAAAAGTGATCCCATGTTCTTTGGCGCTATTCTCTAATGCCTGCATCATCTCTTCTGCCAAGGTATCGGCAAAAGGACGGGCCTGGTTTTCTGTGGGTACAATATGGTCTACAGTGGCAACGGTTCGCTCTGGAAACATCACTTTGAGTCCCCGTTCCCGCAACATGGCAAAGGCTTGCGGGCTGGTGACTTCGTGGATCAGGTGTAAGCCAATTAATAGTTGAGTTTGTCCAGAGGGCAATGTGCCAACGGTATGTAGATCCCAAACTTTGTCGAAAAGTGTTCCCTTGCTCATAATGCTAATTATTGATTTCGGCAATCTTTTATTTTAGCTGAAAACATATAATTTGATTCTGGAGATTTCAAAAGATAATATTTTGTTAAGATTTTTGTAGATGTTTTATGGGCGATTTCCTTCGGAATAGCTTCGCTTACCGCGCCAATCAAGTCGTCATTTTACTGCTACGCCTAATCAATGCTATCATTTTTTCTAGTTCTCTTCTCGATCGATTATGTTAAAGTCCCTAGAAATCAAAAATTTTCGATGTTTTGAATCTTTCCGCCTAGAGCAACTGGGTCAAGTTAATTTATTAGTTGGATCCAACAATAGCGGAAAAACCTCAATTTTATAAGCTATTCAGCTATTTTATTCTCGTGATGACTTAGAGATTTTATGTGAACTAATGATAGACAGAGGCGAATATAATTTAAACGATCAGATAATCAACCCAAACGAAAAACATAAAACAATAGATATTCGTCATTTATTTTATAATCACGAAATTAACGAAAAATCAAAAATATCTGTAGTTGCCTCTAAAAACAACCCTAAGAATAAGCTAGTTGTTTTTGTCAAGCAATCTAAGCGATTTTATCATAAACAAAACACGAAAAAACATCATCAAATTTTTAATTATTTCTAGAATGGTTTGAAGACAGATCCAGAATATAAAAATTAATCATTGATTTATCTGAAAATCAAAAATTGATATCCGCACCCTATAATGAAATTATTAAAAACCATCGAGAATTTAGAATCAAAACCGAATTTGTGAAATCGTATTCTTTGACAGCAAACAAGATGATGGAGTTATTTGATCAAGTTGTTTTAACTCCAGAAGAAGATGTGATTATAGAAGCACTTCGGAAAATTGAACCGGGCATTGATCGCATTGCCCCGATCGCTTCTAAGCAATCTTATTACTCAGGGTCTAGAAGTGGGTTTGTGGTTCGGATTGGTCAACAGCGTGTTCCCATTGGTAGCATGGGCGATGGTATTTGGCGCATATTAGGTTTAATATTAGCAATTGTGAATGTAAAAGATGGGGTTTTATTAGTCGATGAAATTGACACTGGACTCCATTATAGTGTGATGGTAGATATGTGGACGATTATTTGTCAAGTCGCCAAAAGATTGAATGTGCAAGTTTTTGCTACCACGCATAATAGTGATTGTTGGAAAAGTTTTGCGGCTGTGGCAAATTCAGATAATTCTTTAGAAAATGGCATCACCATTCATCGCATCGAAAAAGGCAAACCAGCGAGTATTATTTTCGAGGAACAAGAAATGATGATTGCTGCTGAACGAGATATTGAGGTGCGTTAAAGATAGCATCAGTTCATAAAAATGTGCTATTAGTGGAAGGCAGCGAAGACCTAAGAGTGATTCCCCAATTAATGGAAGCGAATGGGATTCCCTGGGGAAATAAGAAAAATCAGATCGTTTATATTGAAGATTGTGAAGGGTAAGAAAATTTAATTAAAATCGGTCTGATTTTTACTCAATTAAAAGCATCTTAAGTATCGGCATTAGGAATTATCGTTAATCCTGATAAAGAACCATTATCTCGATGGCAAAGTATAAAAAATTCTTGCTTAAAAAGTATTCCAAATTTACCAAATAATGTGCCAAAAACGGGATTAATTCATCGGACTACTAATCAGATTAATTTTGGCATTTGGATGATGCCGGATAATCAAATGCGGGGAATGTTAGAAATTTGGCTTATATGATTCCTGATGAAAATCAAGGGCTGTGGCAATTTGCTCAGGAGGTGACAAAAGATGCGATCGCAAAAGGAGCAAAATTTAAAGCAACTCATCGAGATAAAGCTAATATCCTTGGTTAGCTTGGCAAGATCCTCCGGGAAGACAGCTTCATCAAGGAGTTAAGCAAAAGATTTTAAATCCACAACATCCCAAAGCTCAACTATTCGTAAATTGGTTTAAAGTTTTGTACGATTTACCGTAATAGATTTATTGCAAAATACCATATTGATCCCCCCAACCACCCTTAAAAAAGAGGCTTGGAAGCCAGAATTTTGCATTCTTGTCTATTGAACCGATCGCCGCCAAAAAACCTGGTTTCTATGACAGTTGTTGGTTGGCAGTAAAGGTTAACGCAAGACATCGCTAGTTAGTGGTTTCTGCAACTAAATTAAAATAGCTAAATATCGCCGGATTTCTAATGCCATCCGGCACGCTTCGCGAAGGGCTAACCATCCGTGGTGATTCCTTCACAAATTTGGCGATCGCGCTCCGTCACGAATGGATTATAATTGAGATAATCCGCCACCCAATCACAAGCCTGCCCCATCAGGTCATTAATATTTAATCTTTGCAAAATGGCTAATTTGTCTAAATCTAAAGTCCAAATAATAATTGATTTATCGGCACTCGCAGAAATAATCTTCTGACCATCGGCACTAAATTGAACCCCATTAACTTTAGCGGTATGTCCCAATTTTGTAATTCTTCCCCGTTTTGATTCCACAGTTTAATTAAATTGTTATCATCCCCGAAAGCAATAATTTGGCCATAAGGACTAAAAGTAGCATCCCAAGTAATCGTGCTATGGCCAATCAGAGTTTGTCGTTCTTCCCCGTCACGAGTCCAAATTTTAATCGTGCCATCTTTACTGGCAGAAACAAGGGACTAACTATCGGCACTAAACTGAATACTATAAATCGATTCTTTATGTCCCGTTAGAAGATGCAATTTTTCCCCCGTTGCACTCCAAAGCGTCACTGTATTCAGGTAATTTCCTGTAGCGATCGTCTGACCGTCCGGGCTAAAACGCACTCGATAAATCGTCCCTTGATCTCCCTTAACCGTTTTAATCAATTTGCCATCAAGCTGCCAAAGTTTTAAGCTTCCATTCATATAAGCGGCAACCAAAGTCTGACCGTCAGCGCTAAAGTCCACACTATACGCTGGACTCACAGAAACCCGGTTTGTTGGAGAAACCGGGTTTATTGCTTGAGGGTCTTGAAATTCTTGCAACAATTGTCCTTGTACATTCCACAGACGCACCGTGCCATCTTCAGAAGCGCTGGCAGCCAACTGCCCATCAGGACAAAGATACAAAAATACAAAGATACAAGGAGACTAATCGCCATTCAGCCTTGTCGGGGAAAGGCGCAAATGTTATAAAAGTTAACAAATACTCTGAAATTATCCAAAAATGAGCCAACTTTCAATAAATTTAGCGGCGATCGCTGTCTTTGTGACTACTTTTTCTGTCCTGCTGGGCCCACTGGTCAATTTATCTCCCACAATTCCGGCAGTTGCTACTTTTACCCTGTTGGGACTTGCCACCGTAGACAGCTTTACTTGGCAAGGTCAAGGGGGAACTTTAATCTTAGATTGGTTGGCAAGAATGACTTCGGCAGAACATCGCGAACGCATTATCAAGCACGAAGCCGGTCACTTTTTGGTCGCTTACTTATTAGATATTCCCATTAGTAGCTATGCCCTGAATGCTTGGGAAGCTTTCCAACAAGGACAGGCAGCCCAAGGCGGGGTACAATTTGACGATCGCCAACTCAACGAACAACTGCAAAAAGGGCAAATCACGGCGCAGATGCTCGATCGCTATTGCACCGTTTGGATGGCTGGCATTGCCGCCGAAACCATCGCCTATGATAACGCCACTGGAGGGGCTGAAGACCGGCTGAAATTGCAAGCAGTTTTAAGTCAAATTAACACCCCGATAAATGCTCAATTAAAAGCGCGTTGGGCGGCTTTACAAGCGCGTACCCTAATTGAAGCTAACTTAAAAGCTTATGAAGCCCTTGTCACCGCAATGGAACAACGGGCTTCCGTGGCCGAATGTCAGAAAATGATTCAAGCAAATCTTAATTAATTTTGTTGTTTGTTGTTTGTTGGTTGTTGGGTAGGGATTCTTTTGTTGTTTGTTGGTTGTGGGGTAGGGATTCTTTGGTTGTTGTTGGTTTGTTGTTGGCAAGTTGTTTGGGGGATTCCGGATTGAATAATCAATAACTAACAACCAGTAACTAACAACCAATAACTAACAACCACTAACAACCATCAACAAACAACCAACAACCATCAACAAACAACCAACAACAAACAACAAATAACCAAAATTATTCAATTTCGAGGATATCCTCATCATCGGTCTTTTTTTCTTTGAGTAATTTGGCAACCCGCTGGCGGATTTGTTGATGGCGTTCTACTCCCTCGTAAGCATAACGATTATAGCCACCGCGAGTAATCAAACTTTCCAAATAAGCAATTCGTTCTTTCGTCGGCGGGTGAGAGGATAAGGCTTTCAAAACCGGGCTGTTGTCGTCATATTGCTCATTTAATGTCACCATCAGGTTGCGTAAGCCATCCGCCGCATAGTCTGCTGCTGCCAGCATTCGAGTCCCCAAAAGATCCGCCTGCTGTTCCATATCTCGGCTATAGTCTAAGACTAATAAATTGCCAATGGTGCCGCCAAAGGGTACAAAGCGGGTCATACTTTCCACCAAGTTGCCATGAGTCACCATTTGAAATCCGTGGGATAAAATCGCGTGGGCTAATTCATGGGTGAGTAAACCGGCGAGTTCGGCTTCTGACTCGGTGTGGTAAATCGCCCCAGCATTGACAAAGACTTTGCCACCGGGCAGGGCAAAGGCGTTTAAGTTGGGATCTAAGACCACATGAAATTCATACTCAAAATCATCGCGCCCCGATACTTTGGCGAGTTTTTGGCCTAGTTCATTAATATAGGCAACGATTTCTTCATCTTCGACCATTTCCAGATTTTCGATCGCATTGTTAGCGATGCGATCGCCCAGACCGGATTCACCTTGGGCTAATAGCATCAAAGTTTCTACCGCCGAAAGAGCACCCAAAGGATTGCCGGTGAGGGCGACAGTAGCCGCCCCAGTAATCACATTAGCGATCGCATTTCCGGTAATCATTTTTTTCAGATAAGACCGGAACTTATCATAATTTTCTTCGGCCAAAATTGCGAATTCTTTCGCCTCTGGGTGGTCTGGGTTAAGTAACGCAAATTGACGGGCGGCGATCGACGCTTCTAACCACTGTCTGCTTTTCACCAAAACATCAATTTGCGATCGCAACAGATCCGTTTGTTGGGGATAAAGAGTAGTGGCACGATTCAACACTTCCACCGCTTGTGGCAATTTGTCATAGTCCTGCAAAGCCTGGGCTAATAGTAAATGACCGGGAATAAATTCGGGATATTTTTCTACCAATAACTCCAAGGGGATAAAAATTCGCGTTTCTAATTTTTGCTCAATTCCCGCATTGCCTTCCCGCCAATACACTTGTCCCGCAGGGGCTAAAAGTTCCGGGTCATAAATCGGTTCAGGGCGATCGGCAAACTCATCGGACAAAGTATTTCCAGAAAAAGGCGGTTTCACTTGTTGATACAATGCCTTAGCCCCTGCATAATCTCCCGCCAAATATAATTTATCTGCCGCAATCAAAACCTGCCGTCGTTGTAATGCCATCCGGCACGCTTCGCTAACGGCTGCCGCTTTTGCTGCCGCGTCTTCTGCATCTTCAACTTCTGTCTCAGCTTCCTGGGAAACATCCTCTGTTGTCACCATCTGGCACGTTTCGTCAATGGATTCACTCTCCTCCTGTTTTTCCTCTGTCACCGATGAATCCTGATTCTGCGGATTAGCCTCAACTTCTGCCTCAACTTCTGCCTCAACTTCTACATTAGAGGTTGTTTCCGTAACGTTCTCCGCAGCAGAAGCCAACCAGGGAGGCAAAGTCGGCGACAGGAGTAAACTCAGCCCAATTATTAAAGAATGCCAAAAAATAGGTTTCATAACCGTCACCTTTTATTCTTCTTCTATTAAAGACTTTCCAGGCGAAAATAAGTTTTCTGGATGTGGTTATTTGTTGTTCTTAGTTATTAGACAATTCTGGCAAAATAAATATCTCGATCCCCCCAACCGTTCGCGAAAAGCGTTGCGGATGCAATATGGCGGATCAACCGCGATCGGCTTTTAAGAATTTTGCCAGAATTGTCTATTGATTATTCGTTATTCTGAGTAAAACAACCAAAGAAATAACCAATAACAAATAACCAACAACTAACAACCAACAACTAACAACCAATAAATAATTATTTTAAATTGGCTTTATACTGCTCCAAAATGCCACTTTGAATCATCAGTTTTGGCCAAATCAGGAGGAAAAAACCCATCCAAATTAATATGGGCACTGCCACGATCGCACTCACCCAGACGCGATGAAATAGTAACCAACTGCCTGCAATAATGGTAATGCCGGTTAATAAAATCGACCAGGGCTGACACCACCACGGTTTATAATGCCAAGGATTTAGTGGTTTTTCTAATGCCATCCGGCCAGTTTCGCGCTCAGACATAATTATTTTTGGTTATTCTCTATTGGTTAATATTTTAACACTGATTTAACACTGATCCCAAATTTTAATCGTTCCGTCCTGAGAACCACTGACCAGAGTTTTGCTATTTGGGGTAAATTGTAAGCCCCAAACTAATCCAGAATGTTCGGTTAAAGTGGCTTCTAAAGCGGTGACATAATTGTTAGTGCGTTCGCCCAGACGCCAAATATTAATCGTGCGATCCTCACTGCCACTGGCGAGAAATTTGCCATCAGGACTAAAAGCTAAACAATAAACGATATTCGTATGACCTTTCAGGGTGGCAAAGATAGAAGGATTTTCGGGGGATTGATCCAGACGCCAAAGATTAATTGTGTGATCGGCACTGCCACTGGCTAAGAACTTTCCATTGGGACTAAAAGCCAGACAACGCACCACATCTGAATGACCATTAAGAACGCAAACTTCAGAAACGTTTAATTTTCCGGAATTCTTTTCTAGATGCCAGATTTTAATACTTTCATCTAAATTTCCCGTGGCCAACAGTTTGCCATCAGGACTAATGGCTTCCGACCATACTGGACCCGCATGGCTATCCAGGGTTTGAATTAGTTCGCCGGTTTTCAGATCCCAAATTTTGATGCTTTCTTCCAAAGACCGACTAATCAGCATTTCTCCATCAGGGGTGAAATGCAGAGAAAATACACCCAGAGAATGACCTTCGAGAATATTTTGCAAAGTGGGAGGGCGATCGCCATTGCCTAAATCCCACAGTTCAATGGTTTCGTGCATTGAAGCAACGGCTAAGGTTTGGCCGTCAGGACTAAAATCTAAGGAAAAAACCGGATAACGGTGTTCCGAAATCGTTTGTTCCACTTGTCCCGTGGATAAATCCCAAATTTTCAACCATTGATCTAACCCCGCACAAGCGAGTTTTGGTGACTGCCCCGACCCTAGGCGATCGCGGCCTATGCCGCAGTGCGGAGCACCTTCGCCGGTAATTGCCAGACACAATAGAGATTTTTCATCACTCAGGGTTTGGGTGCAAATCCATTTGGTTGGTGAAGTTGAACTCTCTAGGTCATTTGGTAGGCTGAGGGAAGGTACTTTCGGCATCACCCCTGCACCAGATGTTACATAAGATGTTAAATAACTTTTCAACCCACCGCCATAAAGAAGATCCTGAATTGTTACTCTAATGATTGGCTGAGTGCGATCGCGGCCTGCGCCGGGGTGCGGAGCACCTTCGAGCATTTCCGTCGGCAAAAAACCGGCTAAAATCAAATTATATTGATACTTATCTCGCTCGAAATCTTCTTCAATTAACACAAACACTACCACGCCATCTCGTTCAACTTCATCGGGAATTAATGACCATGATACAGTGTTTCTATTGCCAAAATTTCCCTTGACAATAATTGGATAATTAGGTCGATAGGTTAGACAAAAATCTCCCGGATATTCAGAATATAAATTGTTATTTTTATCAATAATTTGGATCAAATCATCTAAATACTGTTTAACAATTAATTTACTAAAACTACTTTTCAGCTTTTGCTTAAAATCATCTTTTTCGATATATTTTTGGTAATTATCGGGTAAGTTTTCTGCTTTTTGTCGAGTATAAAATTTTTGTAATCGATTTAACAAACTACCCGAAATAACCATTAACTCACTATGATAGCCGGTGAGTTTATAATCTTTCATTTGATGCAAGACCGCTGCATTTGAACTGAGTCTTTTAATAAAGTCAGCTTGTTGATCTCTAAGTATTGCTATACCGTCCATGAATGCCCCCTTTCTCAAATATTGTGGCGTTTTTGCTCGATTTTCTGGAATGATTTAGAGATTACCATACTTAATGGCCAATTGGTTGTTCTTTGTCCTTTGTTCTTTGTCCTTTGTCCTTTGTCCTTTGTCCTTTGTTCTGTCTTATTTTTGGTTTTTTGTTAGTTATTGGTTATTTGTTATTGGTTAGAGATGAGCGGACAAAAAACCCCGCTTTCGCGGGGGCAGGCTGCGGAGAAATAAACAATCAACAATCAACAATCAACAACAACAGGCAACAGGGAACAGGGAACAGGGAACAGGGAACAGAGGGAACAGGGAAGCAGAGGAGCTTCAGGAGAGAGTGAATAGTGAATAGTGAATAGTTAATAGTGAATAGTGATATTTAGTTTCACTTTTCACTTTTCACTTTTCACTTTTCACTTTTCACTTTCCCCGTTCCACGCCACTTGCTAGACTTGGGGAGACCCCAAGATCGCAGTGGCTCCTGATAACTGTTCCCCTTTCCCCAATCAACAATCAACAATCAACAATCAACAATCAACAATCAACAACAACAGGCAACAATCAACAATCACATAGTTAATTTATCTCATCGACAAAAATAATAACCGCTGTAAAAATTCCGTGAGGAAATCGACGGAAGTGGAAAAACCGAATGATTCAATGGCAGCGGGCAGTTGAAACATCCAAATTTTGCCGGTGGGTGAATATCCCACATCTCCTTTGGCAGAATATTTTTTGGCGGTTCTTTGCAAATAAAAGATTAAGCCAATGGATGAATCATTAAATTGATTCAGATATTTTTCCGCGTGGGCGATCGCCGATTCATCTGGGGCATACCAAAAGACCCAAATCGGTAAATGAAATTTCCCGAATTCGGCGGTGTCTTTGGCTGATTTAACTGTCAACATCCAATCACATTGAGGGTGATGTTTTTCTGGTCGGTGTAACCGAATCAAATAAGGTTGATGATCGATCGCAGCGCGAATAGTCGGCACGGATTTATCCAGAATTAAGTAATGGCCGAGATCGGGATTCCTCCGACAAGCAATCACGGTCGAGTCTATCTGATTTTCGGGAAAACGGAGCAATGCCGCTGTCATAAATAAATAAAACGCGTCGGCTAATATTTGGTTTCTAAATGGCCAAACTTGTTCTTTTTCTTGCTTATGGCTAATATAGTCTAAATAAGCTTTGTAAAAGCTGCGATAAATCGGATCTTTGAGTAAAACGTGATTGGGTTGAGTAAATTGGTATGTTTTCTCCGTAAACACTCGCGTATTTTCTTGACGGCATTGTTGTTTTAAGCGAGCGATTAAAGCTCGCAACTGCACAACTTCCGAGCGATATTGCTGGGCATTACTTTTTTCATAGCGATCGCACTCCCCATGCAGCAAGCGTCCGGCAAAATACAGCAAAAATTTATTTTCCGCCGTATTATAATCCGCATAGCGATTCACCCCGGTTAACTCTTGTTTTACCCCAGCTTTTTCCGCCGCGCTTCTCCCCGGACGGCGAATATAATCTCTCATAGAATAAGCATCCATTTCTTGAATATCGCTTACTCGCATAGTTTCCGTGCGTCGTCTCAGTTGATGGCGCAAATTTGGGGTAATTTTCTGTAATTTCTTATGCAAATTATACCGACGATTCAGGCTTACCACCAGGGGTAACGTAGCTTCCCGAATATCAATATTATCAAGGTGCTGATTCAGTTGGGATAAATCAATGTCAAACTGATGACTGGTGAGATGACTGGTGCAGTTTTGTCCCAAACTGTTAAATAACCCCACCAAGGTTTTCAGCATCAGAGAAACCCCTTCATCGAGGCGATCGCCTAACTTCTGATTCCAGCTTTCCTGCCACTGTTTTTCCTCTTCTAATGCGGCTCCATCAAACACTTCATCAGCCACCAACAAGCGGCCAAGGGATGATGAATCTTGAGAATGCAAGGATAACTGCCACTTTTTGACTAAAGCATCTCCGGGGGTAGCATGACTATCAATATCCTCTGGCAAAAGATAGGGAAAGCCAATCTCATAAACTTGGGCGGATCGATGAATTAAACCAACAACACGATGGGATTTGCCATCATCAATCACCACGGGACGATTCTTGGCTTTCACAGGTAAATCCAGGGAAGCCACCGGAGCATCGTTGAGATAAGCAAATAAATTGGGATAAAGTTTCATTGAAAAAAAAAAGAATCGATTTGATAAATGGGATAACGGATATTTTTGACCGCGTTCGTCGTTCGTCCCTAATATAACTAATTTTGCCCAATTGCCCAGGTTATTTAATAAATCCGATCGCACCGCCATCATTGCCTGCCGCCTCTGTGCGGTTGCCTGCGCCTAATTTACACAGAACATGACTTAGATGATGCCGAACCTTAGCCGGACTGACCTTTTTGTCGGTAGATCAAATCGTCGATCAAATCATTGATCTGCTGGGGCGATGCTTCCGCTTCTGACAAAAACCGGCATTTCATCTGCGGAAAGGATATACTGTCCCTTTGCTGTTTGCTCAAAGCAATCAATCTCCAGAAAAAATCTATCTTAGACAATTCTGGCAAAATTCTCAAATTTTGAGATTTTTGCCATAAGTCTATTAATCTGGTCGGGATATTAATCCTTTTTGCAGGGCTAAAATTGCGGCTTGGGTGCGATCGCGCACTTCTAATTTTTGCAGAATTGCGTGAACATGAACCCGAACGGTTCCGGCTGTAATATGGAGTAAATCAGCGATTTCTTGATTATTTTTACCATCAGCAATTAAACATAAAATTTCTTGTTCTCGTTCAGTTAAACTATTTTCCAAAATTGGGGGTTTCGTCACAGATTCTCCAACGTCTTCAAAGACCGTGCGAATTTCTGATGTCACCGTTTGATCCCACCAAGAAGCCCCCGCGACAACCGAACGTAAAGCTAAAATTAATAAATTTGCTTCAATGCCTTTTAAGCAATATCCCGATGCTCCAGCCGCAATTAATCGCTGGATTAGACTAGGTTGAGAATGGGAAGTTAACACTAAAATAGGCATATCTGGATGATTTTGTTTGATTTGACGACAAGCTTCTACCCCCCCAATTCCCGGTAATCCGATATCTAATAAAACCACATCTGGTAAATATTGATTAGTTAATTCAACGGCAGTTTCTCCGTCACTGGCTTCCCCAATAATTTTAATTCCTGCTTCTTGCTGTAAACGAATATTCAGTCCCAGACGGAATAATTCATCATCTTCGACTAATAACACTCTTAATTCGGCTGATTTCATAGATTCACCAATCAATTAAAATAATTTTAAGTTTTACTCTTGGATCTCTTGTTGAGTCAAAGCGGGAAGCCGAAAACAAAATATCGCTCCATTAGGAGAGCGATTTTCTGCCCAAATTATCCCGCCATGAGCTTCAATAATTTGTCGAGTTAAATACAATCCTAATCCAGATCCTTGCGCTTGGCGCTCGCTGTTTACCTGATAAAACCGCTCAAATAAATTCTGGAGTTCTCCGGGGGGAATCCCTAAACCCTGGTCGCCAACTTTCACCGTTTGAAAATTAGAATTAGATTCCAAGATAACTTGAACTCGACCCCCACGAGGTGAATGATTAATCCCATTAATCAATAAATTGCTAAAAACCCGCTGAAGTTGCAGTTGATCCCCTTTTACCCAGAAAAATTGCCGAAAATTTGAATTACCATAACTTAACCCTAAATAAATTCGCCTGGTTAAGGCTAAATCCGTTAAGGTGGCGATCGCTTCCTCGGCAACCTGAACTAAATTAATCGGTTGCCAATTTAGCCTTAATCCCTCCGTATCATTGCGATAAATATCTAACAAAGTCTGCACCAATTGTAAACTTCTTTGGTGAGAACGCAACATCATCTCGATCGCTTTAGCTTGCGGAGAAGTAATCTCACCAAATTGTCCATTTTGAAAAAATTTTAACGTTTCAATCGCTCCTAACAGTGGAGTTTTTAAATCATGGGTTAAAGTCCAGGTAAAGTCCTCGCGAACACTAGCAATTTTAGCCTGAGACTGGAGTTGAGCTTGCTGTTGGGAAATCGCTTCTTCATAACGACGATTGCGATCGCTTAACCAACCCGTAACGACCAAAGCGAAAACAACAATAATTCGATTAGCAATGGTTGCTGAATCAATCAGTTTAAGATTAGGCAGCACTACATTACATAAAGTTAATAAACAAGCTGCTGCCGTCACCCCCAATGTCATCCGATGATTTAACCGGGGATGAGCTAATAAAATAGGGATAATGTAGAGATAACCAAAAACATACTCTACAGGGGTGGTATATTCCCAGAAAATCAAAAACCCAAAAACAGCAAAAATCAACCAAAAAATATGTTTAGGCTGCTCAATAATATTGACCGGGTTTTTTAAAGGGTGTAGTAACTCTCTCTTCATTTTCCTATCCCCCAATAATTGTTGATTTGTTTATAAACGTTTAGAGCGATCTATATCTTCAGGTATATGCTTAAAATTATCAGCCTATATCCAAAGATATAAACAAATTTAAATAAATTAAATATAGCATTTTTTGCCAAAAATATACTCAACGTTAGATGTTGTTTTCGGTAAACCATCAGACAATATAATTAACCTTTGATAAATTCATTATCTTTATGGTGCAAGGATTATTTCAAATTGCGATCGCCCTAGTCATCCTAGTGGGAATTGTGCCGATTTTAGGCACCTATATCGCCGATGTTTTCTTGGGAAACAAGACTTTTCTCGATCCCTTACTTCAACCCATTGAAGGCATCATTTATCAACTCAGTGGGGTTCGTTACCAACTAACCATGACAGGTTGGCAATATGGTCGAGCGGTGCTTTTCAGCAACTTAGTCATGGGAATTTTGATCTTTTTATCGATCGCATTTCAGGGTTTTTTACCCTTAAATCCTACGGGATTAACTGCACCCAGTTGGGATTTAACCCTCCATACAACTATTTCATTTTTAACCAATACCGATCAACAACATTATGCCGGTGAAACCACCCTCAGTTATGCCAGTCAAACCCTAGGTTTAGGCTTTTTAATGTTTACTTCAGCAGCCACCGGATTAGCTGTTGCGATCGCCTTTATTCGAGGATTAACCGGACGACTATTAGGCAACTTTTATGTTGACTTAACTCGGGCGATCGCTAGAATTTTACTCCCTATTTCCTTAATCGGTGCGATTATTTTATTAGCACTCGGTGTTCCAGAAACCCTAGCTGGGCCACAAATTGTCAATACCCTAGATGGAGGCAAACAAATTATTGCCCTAGGGCCTGTGGCTCATTTTGAAGTGATAAAACAATTGGGAGAAAATGGCGGCGGATTTTTTGGCATAAATTCGGCTCACCCCTATGAAAACCCCAATGGATTTTCTAATTTACTGGAAACCTTATTAATGGTTTCTATTCCCGCGTCATTGATTTATACCTTTGGCATTTTTACCCAGGATAAAAAACAAGCATTGCTTCTATTTTGCTTAGTATTTTTGATTTACTTGTTTTCGATCATCCTCACCGCGATCGGTGAATTTCAAGGCAATGACATAGTTAACCATTTACTCGGTCAAACTGTACCAAACTTAGAAGGAAAAGAAGTGCGATTTGGTTGGGCAGAAACCGCTTTATGGGCAGTCACCACAACCGCAACCATGTGCGGAGCAGTCAATGGAATGCATGATTCCTTAATGCCCAATGGCGGATTTGCTACCTTATTTAATCTATTTTTACAAATTGTTTGGGGAGGACAAGGAACCGGAACCGCATATTTATTTATTTTTCTAATTTTAACCGTGTTTTTAACGGGATTAATGGTCGGCAGAACTCCAGAATTTTTAGGGCGAAAAATTGAAAAACGAGAAATTATTCTCGCCAGTGTTATTTTACTGGTTCACCCCCTGGGGATTTTAATTCCTGGGGCAATTAGCCTTGCCTATCCCCAGCTTTCTGGGGTTTCTAACCCAGGATTTCATGGCATTTCTCAAGTGATTTATGAATATGCTTCGGCAGCGGCAAATAATGGCTCTGGTTTTGAAGGCTTGAATGATAATACTCTCTGGTGGAATCTGTCTACCAGTGTGGTGCTGTTAGCCGGACGTTATATCCCGATTTTGGCTTTATTGTTTCTGGCAGAAAATATGTTAAATAAACAACCCGTTCCCGAAAATCCAGGCACCTTAAAAACCAATTCTATTTTGTTCACCAGTATCACAGCCGGAGTCATTCTGATTTTAGGGGCTTTAACCTTTTTACCTGTTTTAGCATTAGGGCCAATCGCCGAAGCTTTCCAGATTGCTAGTCAGAAATAACGGCAGCGTTCTGATTGCAGCAATAACCTTTACACCTTTAACAAACCTATCACTTTATTATTGAATATGATCTGCAAAAATAGACTAAATAAACGTCAGCAAAAAAAGCAAAATAAAGTCAAAACTAAAGGACTTTATCAAAGAGCATTTTGGGATGCTTTCCGCAAACTTGATCCCAGATATTTGATAAAAAATCCTGTGATGTTTGTGGTGGCGATCGGAACCCTGATTACGGCTTTATTAGTCCTGGATCCCAACTTATTTGGCCCTGTTGCCGATAAAAACGATCGCTTATTTAACTTTCTGGTGACAGTGACTTTATTTTTGACTCTTCTTTTCGCAAATTTTGCTGAAGCGATCGCCGAAGGAAGAGGAAAAGCCCAAGCTGATTCTTTACGGTCTACCAAAAAAGACACCACCGCCCGCAAATTATTACCCGATGGTTCCATAGAAGAAATTAATTCTACCACCTTAAAAAAAGGCGACCTTATTAAGGTAATCGCTGGGGATATTATTCCCGTTGATGCGGAAGCAATTTCTGGGGTCGCTTCCGTCGATGAATCAGCCATTACTGGAGAATCAGCCCCAGTTTTAAAAGAACCCGGTAGCGATGTTGCCAGTTCTGTCACAGGGGGAACTCGCATTATTTCTGATGAATTAATCTTGCGGGTGACAGCGGAACCGGGAAAAGGATTTTTAGACCGCATGATTGCTTTAGTGGAAGGGGCTGAACGGACTAAAACCCCGAATGAAATTGCCTTAACGGTTTTACTAGCAGTATTAACCGAGGTTTTTCTCATTGTCGTAGCGACCATTCCTCCCCTAGCTAACTTTGTCCAAACTCCCGTCAGTATTGTCATTTTAGTTGCTCTTTTAGTTGCATTAATTCCCACCACTATTGGCGGTTTATTAAGTGCAATTGGGATTGCCGGAATGGATCGAGTGGCTCAATTTAATGTCGTAGCGACATCAGGACGCGCTGTGGAAGCTTGTGGTGATATCAATACATTGGTTTTAGATAAAACCGGAACTATTACCCTAGGAAATCGCCTCGCGGAAGAATTTATTCCGGTGAATAATTATAGCCCTAAAGACGTGGCTCAAGTAGCACTAGAAGCCAGTATTTTTGATGAGACACCGGAAGGAAAATCAATTGCTCGACTGGCGGAAAAAATGGGCGCTGCCCTAAATTTTAACCCGGAATTAGCCACAGGAGTTGAGTTTTCCGCTCGCACTCGGATGAGTGGCACAAATTTACCGAATAACAGTGAAGTTAGAAAAGGGGCTGTGAATGCGATTAAGGGATTTGTGCGTTCTCGTGGCGGCCAATTAACCGATGATTTGGATATTGCTTATCACCAAGTTTCTCGGTTAGGTGGAACTCCTTTAGGAGTTTGTAAAGATGGTGAATTGTATGGGATTATTTACCTCAAAGATATTATTAAACCCGGAATTCGCGATCGCTTTGACCAACTCCGACGCATGGGAGTCCGCACCGTGATGTTAACCGGAGATAATCGAATTACCGCTGAAGTTATTGCCCAAGAAGCTGGGGTTGATGACTTTATTGCTGAAGCCACTCCAGAGGAAAAAATTGCTGTGATTCAACGGGAACAAGCCCAGGGTAAATTAGTAGCCATGACCGGAGATGGCACCAATGATGCTCCTGCTTTAGCCCAAGCGAATGTAGGATTAGCGATGAACTCTGGAACTCAAGCGGCAAAAGAAGCAGCGAATATGGTGGACTTAGATTCAGACCCGACAAAGTTGATTGATTTAATCACCATTGGTAAACAATTGTTGATTACTCGTGGAGCTTTAACCACCTTTTCCATTTCCAATGATATTGCCAAGTATTTTGCCATTATCCCAGCGATGTTTTTCGCAGCGGGAATTGGCAGTTTAAATATCATGGGTTTGGCGAGTAGTCAATCAGCCATTTTATCCGCATTGATTTATAACGCTTTAATTATTCCGGCGTTAATTCCTTTAGCGTTAAAAGGCGTAGCCTTTCGTCCAGTTAGTGCCAATCAACTACTCCAAGAAAATATTTTAATTTATGGATTAGGAGGAGTAATTGCCCCGTTTATTGGCATTAAAGTTATTGATAGCCTGATCGCTTTGATTAATTTAGTTTAATTTTTGGAAAAATCCGATGAAAAATATCAACGATTTTTATTTAAGTTCACCTTTAAAACTTACAGCATTTTTCAGATGTAGGGGCAAAGCATTACGGGAGAAATTTTCGGCTTTTAATCAATCACATATCTGCCGGAATGCTTTGCCCTTAGAAAATTCCTGGAAAAACGCGATCGCTTTCATGCAAAAACAAGGCAAAAAACATTTACTTCCCCTTTCTTTGTTTTTGTGGCTATCTTCAAACTTGCTATTGTCCCCGATGATTTATGCCGCCACCGGACAAGTGATCGCCCGGACAACCGCTGGGGCGATCGGACTTTTATTGTTAGTGACGATCGCGATGGCAATCTACTTATTGATTGTCATCTTACAACCAGAACGATTTTAACTTCTTGCAACTTTACCCTTGGTCAATCATAATGTTTAAAGAAATAGCGATCGCCCTAAAAAACACCCTAATTTTATGGCTAATTACCGCCATTTTATACCCAATAATTATTCTGGCGATCGGTCAAACTGTTTTTCCCTTTCAAGCCAATGGCAGCTTCATCAAAAATCTTCAAGGTGAGGTAGTCGGTTCTGCCTTAATTGGTCAAAATTTTACCTCCGAGCGTTATTTTTTATCCCGTCCCAGTAGCGTAGATTATAGCCCCATTGAGTTGGGCGTAAAAACCGGAATTTCTGGTGCGAGTAACTTAGCACCCAGTAATCCTCAATTATTAGAAAATGTGCAAAACCGGATTAGCCAACTGGCTCAAATTACTCCCACAGCCGATTTAATTTATGCTTCCGGGTCAGGGTTAGATCCTCACATTAGTATTGCCGCAGCTAATGCTCAAATTTCCCGCGTTGCCAATGTTCGGGGTTTAAGTGCTGCTCAAGTAAAAGCATTAGTTGAGAAAAATACTGAACATCGATTTTTAGAAATTTTTGGAGAACCGGGTGTTAATGTGCTAAAACTTAATTTAGCTTTAGATAATTTATCCTAAATAATTTTTCTAAACCAATGATTAGTAAAACTGAAATTACCGATCGCAATTTTTCATTACCAGGAGATTATCCTGCCTCATCTCGCGATCGGGGCAAACATAAAATTTTTGTTGGAATGTGTCCTGGGGTCGGTAAAACTTATCAAATGTTAGAAGAAGCTCATCAATTAAAAGAAGAAGGAATTGATGTAGTCATTGGCTTATTAGAAACTCATGGACGGGAAGAAACCGCCAAAAAAGCCGTAGGTTTAGAAGAGATTCCTAAACAAACAATAGTCCATCAAGGAATCACCTTATGGGAAATGCATACCGACGCAATTTTATCCCGGAAACCCCAATTAGTATTAGTTGATGAATTAGCGCATACGAATGTACCGGGTTCTAGCCGAGAAAAACGTTATCAAGATGTGGAAGTGATTTTAAATCATGGGATTAATGTCTATTCCACCGTCAACATTCAACATTTAGAAAGCTTGAATGATATCGTGGCTAAAATTACCAAGGTGGTTGTTAGAGAAAGAATTCCTGACCGCATCTTGGATGAAGCCACCCAAGTTGTAGTCATTGATGTAACCCCAGAAACCTTACAAGAACGCCTAAAAGAAGGAAAAATCTATACCCCTGACAAAATTGAAAAATCCTTACAAAATTTCTTTCAACGTCGTCATTTAGTGGCCTTGCGAGAGTTAGCCTTACGAGAAGTGGCGAATAACATTGAAGAATCAGCAGAAAATCGAGAAAAAACCTTATTTTGTAATGTCCATGAGCGAGTGTTAGTCTGTTTTTCTACCTATCAAAACTCCCCAAGACTCGTCAGGCGAGGATTGCGATTAGCTAATTTTATGAAAGCTCGGTTATATGGATTATATGTAGAAAATCCCGAACGTTTTTTAACCAAAGAAGAAAGTTTAGTTTTAGAAACCTGTCAACATTTAATTCAAGAGTTTGGCGGCGAATTTATTAGAATTAAAACCCATAATGTTGCCGAGGGCATCGCGGAAATTTCTCAGCAATATCATATTACTCAGATTGTCCTAGGCCATACTCGAAAATCTCGCTGGGAACTGATTTTAAAAGGATCGCTCATCAACCAGCTATTGAAATATTTAAAAGGCGTTGATATTCATATTATTGATGGGGAAAAAACCTAGTGCAAAATATCAAATTATGTGCATTACGGCGGGAATTGGATGGTTTTTTTTCACCCCAATTTAATCGCCAGGAAACACGCACCCTAGTTATCGCTCGCCAAATATCAATCATCATCAATCATCAAAAAAAAATCCCAGCTAAAAAATAGCCGGGAATTGGCAAAACAATCTAGTCTCTACTAATCAAGCCTTTTAGACTTTATTTTGACCGTGGAACTCTTGGAAGCTTTGATAGTATTTGCGATCGTCATACAAATGGCACAGATCGGTAATCTTCTTCATCAAAGACCAGGAGAATTTGCTTTCCTTGATATAACCACCCCAGTTGTCTTTCAGACTTTGATGAGCTTTGCGGAGATTGTAGTGAGGAATTGCCGCCGAAATATGATGGGGGACGTGAACATTAATATCGTGACAGAGAAATTCCACCCACCGAGGATAATCACAATGAACGGTTCCAGTCAACTGTGATTCGGCTTCATTCCAATTTTCCGGGGAATGAAAAGGAATGTCTGGGTCAGTGTGGTGAACAATAGTAAAGGTACTCATCCAGAAGTGGTAAACCAGCCAGGGCAAAAGCCAAAACTTGACAAAACCCCAGATGCCGGTAGTGGCAATCAGAACGGGAAAACCGATCGCCGCTCCCACCAATACCACGATCACCGATAACCGTACCTTTGCTTGGTATCTTTTCTCAAAATTCCACCAAGTAAAATGCACCGCAGCCCAGTGGGTAATCGAACCTAACCACCAAAACCGTCCGCGCAGACGACGATAAAACCAGGCCAACAAAGGATTTTTTAACTCGCCATAGATTTCTGGTAGCCAAGGTTCCCAGGCATTATCCACCCCAAGCTTATTGGTGTGCTTGTGGTGAATATTATGGCCAACTCGCCAAGCATGGAACGGATAAATTAACGGCAGCATCGCTAAATGCCCGACCAAATCGTTAACCCATTTGCGATTAGCAAATGAACGATGACCGCAGTCATGGCCAATCACAAAAAATCCGGTCAACGCTGTGCCGGTAAAAATCCAGAAGACGGGTAATAAAAACCAGGGTGAAATTGCTAAACCCCAGTAACCTAAGCCCACCATCAGCACATTCACGGCTACGGTTGTCCAGGCTTTCCGGGAATCTTTAATAAAAACCTCGCGGGGCAAGCTTTTGATCACATCTCGCATCCGCCAATTAAACTGATTTGCGGATGATTCCAGATTCTGAGGTTTTAACGTTGATGCTGTCATGGATAAAGGAATCTTCTCCTTAAGAATTGTAAATTAGTCCAAGGTTAAGTCTATCTATATTCTGCCAAATCCGCTGGTTTTATCTCACTTAAACTAGGCAATTTGCCTTAATTTTCTGTAGATTAAAATTAGTTGCAGGCAATACAGATCATAGATTTAGCCTTTTATGCTTGGTTCAGAAATTGGTTGGGCAAGTTTACTCACTTAAGTTTTTTAACTAAAGTGAAACAGTTTATCAAGGTTTAACTTTTATACCATAACTTGATAACCAGCGGGTAATTTATTTTTTTTCTTTTGAAGGCAAGTAGGGGCTTTTCCCTAGGCGGTGGTTGCCCCGGAGCGGGGGAGCGGGGGAGCGGAGGAGCGGGGGGGCAGGGGAAAGTGAAAAGTCGTA
>NZ_LIUQ01000019.1:24440-114405 GCF_001276715.1 Planktothricoides sp. SR001
CCTGAAGCTCCTGAAGCTCCTCATCCCCTCCGCCCCTCTGCACCTCTGCCCCGAAAGCTCCGAAAGCTCCCCATTTAAAATATGATTCAATTTTGCCGTTGCTTTAGAGCCGCTTGTAGCTGGTGCAACAAAGTGTCGGCTTCGACGTGGAGATGCAGCAACTTAACCTGATGATCGGCTTGGTAAACGGATCTCATCAAGTGAATGAGGCGATCGCCCTCTGCGCCATGACCAGAACCGTGACGATGCTGCGGTGTGCTAACGGTGGGTGAAGTTTCTCGGCTTGATAAGACAACGGTAGACATTTGCGTTTTAATAGTAATTTTTACTTATTTACAATAGTTAAATATTCTACAGCGATCCGCGAAACATTGTGCAACAAATTTGTCATTTTGCCAAATTCTTTGCCCCAGGCTTCAGGGGAAACCGGGCAAAAAAATATAAAATAAATGTTGCAAAAATGTAAATTATAAAATTTATCCTAATTTTTACGCCTGATCCAAGGGAGAACGCCCGCGATCGCGGTACACTAAAAATAGACTTCGATTGTATCCAAGTCTATGTGAATTCGACCCCCAACATGAACTACAGTGACCCTGAGTTTATCTACGACTGAATCTAACGTATCTACTTCTAAATCCGGCGCTGGTGCCACATCAGCGCATTCCGCATGGCCAGGTTTAATTGAAGCCTATCGCCCGTATCTGCCGGTGAGTGAAAACACGCCGGTAGTCACCTTAAAAGAAGGCAACACCCCACTGATTCCCGTGCCAACGATTGCCGAAATCATTGGCAAGCAAGTAAAAGTGTTTGTCAAATATGATGGCCTCAATCCCACCGGCAGCTTCAAAGACCGAGGCATGACGATGGCCATTTCCAAAGCCAAAGAAGCCGGAGCCAAAGCAGTCATCTGCGCCAGTACCGGCAATACTTCCGCAGCCGCAGCCGCTTACGCCCGACGGGGTGGAATGCGGGCTTTTGTGGTGATTCCCGATGGCTATGTGGCTTTAGGAAAATTAGCCCAAGCTCTACTTTATGGCGCTGAAGTGCTCGCGATTAAAGGAAATTTTGACCAAGCATTACAATTTGTGCGGGATATGGCCAATGATTACCCAGTCACCCTGGTTAATTCCGTCAATCCCTATCGCCTGGAAGGTCAGAAAACAGGGGCTTTTGAATTGGTGGACGCTTTGGGTGATGCTCCCGACTGGCTTTGCATTCCCGTGGGCAATGCAGGCAACATCACCGCCTACTGGATGGGTTTTTGTCAATATCATCAACTAGGGAAAAGCGATCGCCTCCCGCGAATGATGGGATTTCAAGCGGCAGGAGCAGCGCCCATTGTCAACGGGGCTCCCGTAGCACATCCAGAAACCATCGCCACGGCGATTCGGATTGGCAACCCCGCCAGTTGGCAACAGGCTGTGGCGGCGCAACAATCAAGCAAAGGTGAATTTAACATCGTCACGGACGCCGAAATTTTAGAAGCTTATCGCCTCTTGGCTTGCCAAGAAGGAGTCTTTTGCGAACCCGCATCGGCGGCATCGGTGGCTGGCTTACTCAAAGTCAAAGACCAAGTGCCTCAAGGGGCGACCATTGTTTGTGTCCTGACGGGCAACGGACTCAAAGATCCTGATACCGCCATCAAGCACAGCAATAACAATTCCTTTAAACAAGGTATTGAACCTAATCTAAAGGCGGTAGCTGAAGCAATGGGCTTTTAACCGACTCCAAAGCAGTGGCAGGCCGATCGCTGGCAGGAACAGAAGATCCGGGGAGCGTTGGTTCTGGACGTTTCTTCTTTGCGGCAACAGTGGCTTGGGTCAACAGTTCTACCGTATCACCCAAGGCTGTGGTTAGACTTTTGCGGGTTTGCTCGTGAGCGATTTGCTCTTGCCTGAGGGCTTCCCGCAGTCGCTCCGCTTCTGCTTTGCCTTGGTCGATTTGGGCGATCGCCTCCAAGAGTTTCTGTTTAATTTCGTCAGTTTCCAGACGGTTTAACTCCTGCCAAAGCTGCCGCTCAGTGGCTGCTCGCTCCTCTGGAGATTTTCCCCCCTGTTTCAACAATTGGATTTCTGATTGTAAAGTATCGATCCTGTCTTGGTAGACCTTAGTTTCTTTCCGCCGCTGTTCCGCTTCTTGGTTATACAATTCTCTCCAGCGATCAATTCGCGATTGCGCCTCCTCATACTCTTGTTGTAGTTGAGCAACTTGTTGTTGTAAAGATTTAATTTCCGCTAACCATTGGGCGATATCCTGACTCATAACCGGGGAAATTTAAGAGTTTAAAGAGCTTTTAGAAAGATTTTACCGCTTTAAAGACGAATGGAAAATTAGTAATGGTTGATTGTTGATTGTTGATTGTTGATTGTTGATTGCCAACATTTAATAATTAATATTTTTTCAATCAACAAATAACCAATAACAATCAACAATCAACAATCATGCACATTATTTGTGCCATGATTTTCTCAATTTTAGAGCCAAGAATGAGTCCCAGGAAAAAATATTAACCAAAAATATTAATAGCGTTTGGTGGCCGAAAAAAGAGCGATCGCTCCCAGACCCATTGATAACAGCAACAACACCCAAATCACCCCTGATGAGAGGAAAGGCAGAATTTGTAACCCCCGAAGCACCCAAACAAACAGGGTAATCAGCAGTAAACAACCAAACCAGCAAAACCAAATGAAAGTTTCAGACTTGTTAAATTGAGTCATAAGGCAAAATAGTCGGTTTTAGAGTCAAGATAAATTTCAGAATATTTTATGATTTTTGCATACAAATCAGTTGCATAATGAAGATAACCAGAGTGTTATATTTCAATAGAGCATGAATCAGGGATGCGACTCAGCCGTCGGTGGGCGATCGAGATGCAAATTCGATATATCCGCTTTGATTGGTTATGGATTCGTGGTTATGGGAGCGAAACAACCAATAACTAATTCGTAATAACTAATTTCTGATCAACAATCAAGCAAAAAAAATGACTAAATCTTGGAGGTCGTTCCAATCTCTGACGATTTGCGATCCTGAAGAACCTTAAGTCCAGCCACGCAAATCTGTGCAAATCTGTTGATGTCTGTCAAGGTTTGCTGAAAAAAGTTGGCTGTTTGTTATCAGTGATTACACCCTTGACAGTTAACATAACTTCATGCAACGCTGTCATCTAAAAATATATATAGACCAGTTATGTCAGAAGCAAATATCCGATTCAGTTTATTACCCAATTCCTTATCAGATACAACGTTTGTTGACTCATCGGTCAATCAAACTAGCATCTCCGAGGAAACTGAAGTATATTCTACCAATGATCGTCAAACGGAAATTCCTCGGCACAGGGGACCAATGACCTGGGAAGATCGCCTCCGTGAAATTGGTCGAGAATTCGCGGAAATCCGCACAGCCCAGGGAATTTCTGTCTATCAGCTTCATGCCCAAACCCTCGTGCCATTGCATACAATCCAAGCTTTGGAAAAAGGGGACTTCAAGCGATTGCCGGAGAAAATCTACGTCCAAGGGTTTGTACGGCGGATTGGCGATTACCTGGGCTTCGATGGGGCTAAACTGGCGGATTCTTTACCTCCAGATGAGGCGATCGCCCCTGTGTCACAACGGAACCATTTCTGGACATTTCAGGGATTTTACTTCACCCGTTTTCATTTATACCTGAGTTATATTGCCCTGTTGATTGCCGCAGTCAGTGCTTTGAGTGCGATCTCGAATCCATCACCCCAAGAATCCTCGGCACAAAAATTTATCAATCCGGTGACTGATGCCGAAACACCAGCCTCAGAACCATCCGGCGCCAAAAAATCAGGAACAGAAACATCAGGAGCAGAAAAACCATCAACAATTAAAAAATAATTCGCCCTAACTATCTATACCGGATTGGCGGTTGAGGAAACCTTATGGTTTTTCTCCGTAGTCATAATGAGAGGATTCGGAATGTATTTTTCTAAATCTTAAGTAATAGCTAATTGCTTTTATATAGAAAAAAGAAATGGAGATTTAAATTGAGTCGAATGAGTCAAAGTCATATACTTAAATTTGGTCTAATTCCAGCGATCGCGATCGTCACCCTTGTGGCTACGGCTCAAGGGTTGACAACTTTATCAGCCGATGGACATGGGCAGACTGCCAGCCAGCCTAATGTTGAAAAAACTAAAGTATTCAGTAGTTTGACCACTGCTCGTGGTTCGGATAAATCTCAAACCGAATCGGCAATTATTCAACCATCAGTGAAAATTGCGGCGGAAAAAAATAATTCTGTCGAGCCAAAAGTTGAGCAAAAACAAGAATTATCCTCGGCAGAGATATCGGCGGGAAAAAACAGTGCCACGAGTTCAACGAACCCCGGACAAAAGTTATCCGCAGTTCCATCAGCAACAACCCCGGTTGCCGATAGATCCAAACCAGAACTCCCGGAATTAACACCGGGTAAAAACCCTCTACCAGAAAAAGATGCCCCAAAATCTACCCCGCTAAAATCTCCGCAGTCTGAGTCCCCAAATCCATCTGGGTCGGTGGAAAAACCCCATACAGTTTCAGATTCTCAACCAGAAACTAATTCTCTGGATAGCCAGAAACCAGCAAGCAGCCCGGTTGTGGTTCCCTATCGGGAACTGCCTCCGATGCCGCAGCCACAAACCACACCTGTTGTGGTTCCATATCGGGAACTGCCTCCGATGCCGCAGCCACAAGCCACTTCAGAAACAAATTACCATAAAATTATTCCGACAGATTGGTCGGAAAATAATGTGCTGTTTGAGTTATTTGCGACTCCTGATGCTCCTGGGGTGCTGGCGATTGGGACAGCCGAAGGAACAGTCACGGCCAGCGGTCAGTTAAATTCAAGCTATTGGGGTCATACAGATCCGGGGAATGGCGCAAATAATTTGGGGACTTTCAGTTACCAACATGGAGCACCTACACCGAGACAGGCTGATTGGCGTCAGCTTAGACGATTGCAGAGGCAGGTGGAAACGATCCTGGGTCAAGCTCAAGAGCAGAATGTTAAGCTTTCCGCCCTGGAGTTGGTTGCGGGTGCGGATTTGTTGAACCAAGCACCGGCAGCGGGGATGAGCTATGTGGAGAATTTAAAAAAGGCTCGCGCCAGGGGTAATCAAGGAATTAATGCCGTGTTAGAAGCTCGTGTGATGAGTTTTGTTAACCCCGAAACCGGAGTTCTCGAGGCATCCGGTTTTGGCAATAATTGGGAAGTGCTCAGACAAGACCAATGGCGTCGGTTAGTGGAATTGCACCAAACTTTGCAGTTGCATGGGGCGATCTAAAGCAATATTTTAAAATCTACCGGGAGCAAATTTGTTTAGAGCGATCGCCCATGTGGAGCGATCGCGAGCGCGTTGCGTAGCAATCTCGCCATATTGTTTGGAATTGCCGTAATCCTAAGCGCATCCGCGCCGCGATAGCGCTCCGCGAACGGTTAATTCTGAGGATTATCCAATGGTAAAGACGGAGGAGTTGGCGGGGCCACGGGACAAGATAATGTGACTTTATGGCTTTCTCGTTCCGTCTGCATTTCCACCGCGATCGCCGTAAGCTCAATTTCTACTGTCCCATAAGGAATCAGCAACTGCATCGTTGCCTCCATATCCCCCATTCCCGTAGCCCAAAAATCCGTAATCCAGTGCGGGCCATCCAGCAGAGTGCGAGTTTGCCGGTCATGCAGCCATAATTTCACATAAATGCGGGGTTCCAGTTCTGGCAATAGCACCAGCAACTTTACCGGACGACCGGCGATTAATTCCCCTGGTGGCAACTCCAGGTGTGGGTTGGGTACGGGTTCATCTTCGGGCAAAAGTAATCCCACACTCGACAGATTGGCTTTCTTGTCGCCCACGGAAAGCTGAGTTTGGCTAGTGACTTCCGTTTCCAGTTCATCATCCACCACAATCTCTTGATCTTCAGAGTCGATCTCCTCCTCTTCAACTTCAGAGTCGATCTCCTCTTCTGGCGGATTTTCCACCCCCATTCGATCGGCCACCGGATGTTCCTCAGCTTGGGGACTTTCTAGCTCAGAAAAATGACTCTTTAACCATTCAGATAACTCATCATCACTCGCCAAAGCATTGAGGCGAGAGAAAAATCTTTGTTGTAAATTTAGCTTTTGAAAAGCTGTTTCTAACAAAGAAGGTTTGCGAGGTTCTGGGGTAGAAGGTTCCGGGGAAATTGTCAGACTATCTGACGAAAAAGACTCAAGAGATTGATCTTTTTGTTTGGCTTTTTGCTGAATTTTTTTCGTAAAGTCAATCACATTGGTCGCCTCGGCAGTTTTCTCTGCGGGCAATTCCGGCTCCGGTTCTGGGTCAGGAGACTGAGCCGGATCCTCTGGAGGATTCTGATTTTTCACCGGAAACTGTGGTTGACGAGCAAACACCGGAAATTCAATCGATTTAAATGGTGAAGGTTGATCCGGCGGCAATGGTAGGTCTATTTTGGGGGGAATTGCCGGTTTTTTCACCCGTTGAAATGATATGGGTTCAGGATTTTTCAGGGTTTCTACGATATTTAAAAAAGCTTCATCAATCCTCGTTAAATTATGTTTAATGGTCGATTCTCTGGATAAGTCTAAGAGTTCTTCCTCGATTAAATTATCAGAAATTTCTTCCATCAACTGATTGACATCGGCTGTAATGGAAAACGATGCACTGGCTAAGGACACAGGGGCATCCTGTTGATTTGATTCTGCGGGTGCATAGAGGTTGACTTCTCCTAAAAGTAAACTGGTGTTGCACTTTAAGGGAATATCCACGTCACAGGAAAAGGGTACTGGTAGCTTTTGGGCAAATAAGGGTTGCTGTACTTCGGCTAACCATTTGCCGGTTTCCGGATTGCGTAAACCAATGTGCAGTTGACCTGTAACCACAAACTCGCCTTGCTCGGTGGTATCGGCCTCAATTCGACCAGAGAGGGTAAACCGTTCGCCGCAATTGACGATATAGGACTGACGCGCTAGGGTCAATTTGACTCCTGGGGCTGCCAAAAAATTTTGAACTTGGGGCGCGGGAGGTTTCCCAGATGATGGGCTGGGTTCTGGATCGGCAGTGGAATCAAAGGATGAGTCTTCACCGTTGCTGCTTGGGGCTGTTTCTGGCTGATGGATAGTTTGATTTGTCCCCTGGGTGGGAGCCGGTTCAGATAAGAAGGTGGGGGGCTGTGTTGGTTCTAAATCTAAGTGCTTCCGCACCGCTCCGCGAACGTCCAGTTCTGCATCTTCATCAATGGGTAAGACCTGTAAACGCACGGATTCTTGCCAGGTTTCTTCCTGGCCATCGGGGTTTACGTCACCGACACAGCGCAGTTCCCAAATGCCCGGTTTGAAGCGCATAAATGGAATGACCACCATTAATCCTTCGGGACTGGTGCGATTGGTTCGTTTTTGGACTCGACGTTTTGGCGGGAATTCTTCCGGGGGAGTTTGATGGGTAATCCTAATTTCTACGGGCACGTTGTGCCGACTCGATCGCGCAACCAGCCGATATCTACCTTCTAAAATTTCCACATCAGCGGTTTCTAGAGGTAGCCAGGAGCGATCGCCCTCTTTTTGTATGAGAAATTCCCAGTAATCCATTGCTTGCCGTGGAGATAGTGTCTGCCTGACAGGTGATCAAAATTTTCCTGAAGCCAGTGTAACCTAGTTTTGCCTGATTGCGTCTGCCACCGGATTCTTTTCTGGGGCGAAAGCGCATCCGCGCCGCGAGAGCGATCGCCCGATCCTATAGGCTTTGACAAGTTCGTTGGTTCTAAAATCGAGTGTTAATTATTAATTGTTAATTGTTAATTGTTAATTGTTAATTTTTGACATGATTGGTGATTTTGCTTATGTTTCCAGGTAAAGTTAAGTCAATATTTACCCGTTAATTTTTGCCTGTTTAATTAAATTCAATTTAAATAATTGAATGGTTTTTTTTTATTAACTCAAACATATTTATTTTTTTAAAATAAACTTAACAAATACTTGATAAATAACCCCTATAAATTAATTGTTCGATATGTCGTAATTCCTATGCCGTAAGTCCTATGGCTTTTTGAACATACAAATCATTCTGAAAACATTGTAGCATAAAAATGCGGTTAATTTATGCATATTAAATTACATGAATTAACCGCATTTTTTCTTAGTTGGATATTTCTAGGTTAGGATGAAATGTACTCACAACTATACGCACAACTAGGATAGAAAAGTTATGATCGACCAATACCGACATAACGGAAACCGGCGGCTTCAATGGCCTTGCGATCGAGGAAGTTCCGGCCATCAATCATCACCGGATTATTCATCGATTTAGCCATCGACCCATAGTCTAAATGCCGGAACTGGTTCCAGTCAGTAATTAAAACTAGGGCATCACAGCCAAAAGCCAGTTGTTCGGCGTTGGTTTCCACAAGTACCCCAGAAAGTCCTTGACCAATCCCACTTTGAGAGACAATTGGGTCATAAGCTTTGACTTTTGCCCCTAAGCGGTTGAGTTGTTCAATAATATTCAACGCGGGGGCATCGCGCATATCATCGGTATCGGGTTTAAAGGTCAAGCCTAACAAACCAACAGTTTTGCCTTTGAGGATTTTCAGTTCATGCTGAAGTTTTTCGATCGCAATCACTCGCTGGTGTTTGTTGACTTCCACAGCGGACTTGAGTAGCTTGGCATCATAGCCATAGTCGTCAGCAGTGTGAATCATCGCCGAGACATCTTTGGGGAAGCAGGAACCACCCCAACCAATGCCCGCTTGTAAGAATTTCGGGCCAATCCGAGAATCTAAGCCAATGCCTTTGGAGACTTGTACCACATCGGCGCCTACGCGATCGCAAATATTGGCAATCTCATTAATAAAGCTAATCTTCGTAGCCAGGAAGGAATTCGCCGCGTATTTAATCATCTCCGCCGAACTCAGGTCTGTTTTCACCACCGGCACTGGAGGCAACGAAGGATCTTCGCCAAACTCCCGCTGAATTAGGGGTTGATAAAGTTCTTCCATCAGATTCAGCGCCCGCTGGCTATTGCCACCGAGGACAATTCGATCCGGATTAAACGTATCGTAAATCGCTGAACCTTCGCGCAAAAATTCGGGGTTGCTCACCACATCAAATTCAATTCCCAATTTAGCGGCGATTTCATCCCCGTTAGCGCCAGATTTTTCGCGTTCGGCCAGTCCATCGAGGACAATCATCCGCACCCAGTCCCCAGAACCAATCGGCACCGTGGATTTATTCACAATCACCTTGTAGCCTTTTTGCAGGTGACTACCAATCCCACGGGCTACCGCTTCCACATAGCGAGTATCGCTTTCTCCCGTGGGTAAGGGTGGAGTTCCCACGGCAATAAATAAAATTTCTCCGTGATTTACCCCAGCGGCTAAATCACTGGTAAATTCCAGCCTTCCCGCACTGGTAGATGACTGCATCAGTTCTGAAAGTCCCGGTTCATAAATCGGGGACAGTCCAGATTTCATCATCTTGACTTTTTCTTCGTTGTTATCCACACAGATCACATGATGCCCTGTATGAGCCAAGCAAACACCTGTGACTAAACCAACATATCCTGTACCAATGACGCAAACGCGCATATATGGGTAACTCCTCATTTATTATCAGTGAGCGGTTCTTAAGCGAAAAGAAGCCTGATTTCCGATTATTGACGATTGATGAAGTGGAAAAAAACGATGCACCTGTATTTCTGTGATTCTCAAGCCCTCGAATTATTGATTTTCAAGGGTGTTTCCCGGGCAGTTCCCGAAGATGAGCGATTCCTTCCGGGACGCTTCGCGAAGGGATCGTGACTTTTTGCCAGAAACCATCTTTACTGGTCGCTATTATATGACTCAGGATGCCGTAAAAAGCAATTGTTAAATTAAGTCGAGGAAAGGCGATCGCGGAAATCTTGAATCATCAACTCTAACCCTTGATCCAAAGGCACCGTCGGCTGCCACCCTAGGTAATGCTTGGCCTTAGTAATATCCGGTTGGCGCTGACGAGGATCGTCTTGGGGCAGGGGCTTAAACTCAATTTGGGCATCGGGATTAATCATCTTTTGAATCTTCTCGGCCAACTCTAAAATAGTATATTCGCCCGGATTTCCCAGATTCACCGGCCCAATATAATCCCCATTCATCAACCGAATCAGTCCTTCGACTAAATCCGACACATAGCAGAAACTGCGGGTTTGGGAACCATCCCCATACACCGTCAGAGGAATTCCCTGCAAAGCTTGCACCACGAAATTACTCACCACTCGTCCGTCATTTTCCAACATTCGAGGGCCATAAGTGTTGAAGATTCGCGCTACCCGAATATCCACATTATTTTGATGATGATAGTCAAAAGCCAGGGTTTCTGCGACTCGCTTCCCTTCGTCATAACAGTTACCGCACCAAGCAGCCCGTCCGTTGCGACGCACGCAGATCACATGATTACGGACATTCACGCAATACACTTTGCCCACATAGCGAACGCGGTCGGGGGAAACCAGGTGAGCGTCAACAGCCGGTCGAATATTAACGTGATAAATATCCCGTCCTGCGGCGTGGGAAACTACTGATGCCGCATATCCGCAACGCAACGCTAACTCTTGCACATCGTCAGCAAGCTGCTTTGACTTGGTGTAATAAGTGTAACAATTGCCTCTTTGGGAGCCATCTCCGAGAATCAGCGCTTTTAGCAAAATCCAGGACTGTCGCGGTGATAGCTGAAGCAGTTCTCGCGGAATGTATTTGTCTCCTGACTTGCCAAATGGCAAGAGAATTTCCGCCAGTTGCTTGCTGCAAATTCTAAACTGGTGGTCGTCGGATTGGAAAAATTTGAAGCCCAGACGACTGAGACAAGCCGCTATTTTTGCCCGTCCTTCTGGGTTTTCTTGAGCAATCAAGATGTTGTAGTCAGCCACATCGTAGTCGGATCCATTGACGACGCGCCCCCGTTGGCGGACATGGACGCATCCTTCAGAAATGTAGTAACCGAAGAATTCCAGCCAGTCATCCATCGCAATGCGTTCTACGCTGACTTTGGCATTTCGAGGAGGCTGACCTAGCTCAAACCATTCTGGTTCTTCTCCGACAAACTCCCCACCTGTAAGCACGCGCCACGAATGCCAGTGTTTGTCTTCATCAGCGCGGACAAACTTCAGAACGCCGGTTTTACTACGGACGTACATCCAGTGATTGGGGGTGACGCAAAAATCGAATTTGGCATTGGCAAAATGTAGCAATTCGCCAATATAAGGCTGCTCGATATATTCGTCCGGGATATGGTATTCGACTTGGTTATTTGGATCTAGGGTGGCTACGCGAACCCCCGGTTTTAAATCCGGGAAAGCTACCCAGCCTTCCTCTGTTAAAATTTCGGTTTTTGAGTCGTAACATGATCTCGGTCCAATACAGTTCACATTGCCCCGATACTCTTCGGTCTGGGGATGCACATCCGGGTCGCCATAGACCTCAGAGGTAGACGCTAGGAGAAATCGCGCCTTAATCCGCTTGGCTAACCCCAGCATATGCATCGTCCCGATTACGTTGGTTTTAATCGTTTTGACGGGATTGTATTGATAGTGAACTGGGGAAGCGGGACAAGCGAGATGATAAATCTGATCTACTTCCAGGCGAATCGGTTCGGTGACATCATGGCGAATCAGTTCAAAGTAAGGATTATCCATCCACTTGAGGATATTCCGCTTATTGCCGGTAAAAAAGTTATCTAGGCAAATAACATCGTGTCCTTGCTCCATTAATCGGTCGATCAAGTGGGAACCAATAAACCCCGCCCCACCCGTGACTAATATTCTCATGCTTTTCAGATCCTAAATTGCTGAATGTAGCAGACTCTAGGATAGCAATTCTCAGGGGGTTATTCATAGGATTATATTTAACAAAACAATTACAGGCGATAGAATATCTAAGCAAACCCTGTTGGGGGAGATTGGTAAATTACGGCAAACGGATGAATCAATTAAACTACGCCTTTACTCTGTGGATGAGTCTTTTAGTCGAAGCAATTCCTTTCTTGCTGCTGGGGGTAATCTTCTCCAGTGTGCTTTTGTTGTTTGTGGAAGAGCGCAAGCTGATCGCGAAGTTGCCGCGCAACCCGATCCTCGGTGCGTTTGTGGGCAGCTTGATTGGCTGTATCTTTCCGGTGTGTGAATGTGGGAATGTACCCGTGGCCCGTCGATTGTTGGTTCAGGGCGTCCCACCCCCGGTGGCGATTGGGTTTTTGTTTGCGGCGCCGACGGTAAATCCGATTGTGGTTTGGTCTACTTGGACTGCGTTTCGGGAGTTGCCGGAAATGGTGGTGTTGCGGTTGGGCTTTTCTTTGGCTATTGCCACTCTGTTGGGCTGGTTGTTTAGTGTGCAGCAAGATTTACGACCATTTCTCCAACCAGCGGTGATTCGGGCGATGCCAAAGTCGATGAGTCCGGCGGATTTATTCGGGGCTAAATCGGACAGTGGCGCATCTCAGGAATCTCAGGACGAGCCGATTTCTCCTCTGTTACAGTCTGGCAGTTTTTTGCTGGGGGAAACCGGCGGTCCTCAAAGGTTAGAAACGAATATTTTGCAGAGTGGCTGGACTGCGGTGAACGATAGCGGTCAAAATTTCGGGTCTAAATTGTCTCGTCGGCCCCGTTGGGTGCAGCAGTTGCCGATGGTGGTGGATAATATGGTGCTGGAACTGCGGGAACTGGGCGGGGTGTTGATTCTGGGTAGCGCGATCGCGGCGATCGTTCAGATTTTCGTCCCCCGTGAAATTATTATCAATTTGGGACAAGGCCCCGTCAGTTCGATTATTGCCATGTTGATTTTGGCCACAGTGGTGTCCATTTGTTCAACGGTTGATGCGTTTTTTGCTCTATCATTTGCCTCTACTTTTACCACTGGTTCCTTACTGGCCTTTTTGGTTTTTGGGCCGATGATTGATATCAAAGCGATTGGTTTGCTGTTGTGGATTTTCCAGCCGAAAACCGTGGCTTATTTAATGATTATCGCCGCGCAACTCACCTTTGTGGTCTGTCTGGCCTATAACCTGAATATTAGCTAAATTAGCTAACTCTCCGTAAGACAATCCCTAGAACAAATTTCATCATGGCTATATTTAATGAATCAAACTCTGCTCTCTGGAAACAAGTCCAACCTTGGTTAGACGTTGTAGCTATTTTCGCTTGGGGAGTGTTACTGATTAAACTCTGGGTGACTGGGGAGTTAGCGATGCTGATCCATCCCAATTACTTTGGCCTGACGGTGTGTGGGGGTCTGGGGTTAATCGCTATTGCTGGCTTCAAAGCATGGCAATTTGTACTTATGGGTCGCCGTAAGCAGAAGACTCAGAGTTTAAACACCCCAAGTCCGATGCCACATCTCAGTTCAAAAGCCTTGGGTTGGAGTGGTGCGGTGTTTTTGGTGTCGGCTTTGGTGGGTTTTATGATCAAACCGACGGTTTTTGCCAGTGATAAAGCTCTGCAACGACAGGTGACGGATTTCGTGCCTTTGGCGGGTCAGACTGTCAGTGGTGATTTGACGGCGCTTACCAAACTCAGACCCCAAGCTTTTAATGGGAATAATAAGCCGGAAGAGCGATCGCTCATTGGCTGGGTTAGGACACTGACGGTTTATCCCGAACCCGATGCTTATACGGGTCAGCCGGTGAATGTTCAAGGGTTTGTGATTCATGCCCCGGAACTGCCCGAAAGATATATTTTATTGTCCCGATTTATTATTACTTGTTGTGCCGCCGATGTTTATCCCGTCGGTTTGCCGGTGAAACTGAAGGAAAATCGCAGTGCTTATCCCCCAGATACTTGGTTAGAAGTCAAAGGGGTGATGATTACCGAGAAATTTGGCGATCGCCGACAATTAACTATCCAAGCCAATTCGATTACACCCATCCCCAAACCGAAGAATCCTTATGATTCTTAAAAGTTATTCCTTTGCCAATGTTTAACCCGTGCCAGTAGTTCCTTTAATTGCTGGAGTAATTGCGGAATCTCTTGCGGTTTATTTTGTTGAGCATACTTTTGTACCTTGGCAGCAATTTCTGGCATGAAACGCACCCCGACCGTAGATGAACTGCCCTTGATTTGGTGTGTACGAAGGGCTAAGGTTTCCATATCGTTACTGGCAAAGGCGGCGATCGCTTGTTCCAGATACATTTCTGTATTGCTGATAAATGCCCCCAGCAATTTTTCTAGGAACTGTCGATCTCCAAAGCTAATTTGTTGTAGGCGATCGCTGTCTATAATGTTGTCTGTAATGCTGTCTGTAACTTTGTCAAGGATTAAATCATCAGCCGTTGCCGTTGTCGAGCGAGCGCCTGGGGGTTAGGTTGTTTGCCACCGAGAAATTTTCCCTAAATGCTCCCTATATTCTGCCGATGAACCATTCCGTAACTTTAAATCAGCCACATAATTCTTTAACTGCTGTAAAAGACTATTTAACTGATTTAACTCACCGATTAACCCATCGGCAACTTTGATGTGATGGGATTTAGCATTTGCTTGCAAACTTCTGGCAATTTCTGCAATATCTTCGATGCCAACATTCGCACTAGCCCCTTTAATTTGATGCGCCAGTTTAGCCACCAATACCGCATAATAATTTATCAAACCTTTCTTTAAATCCGCCAAATATCCTTCAGTTTGTTCCAGATAAATTGCCAGTAATTTGATTTCAAAAGCTTTATCCCCGCCGCTAATTTCTGCCCAACGATGGGGATTAATCAAAGCTAATTTTTCTCCCGGTATTGTTGGGGAATCCATTTTTGCAAAAGCCAAGCTCTTGAGTTGTCACAGGTTTAGTCAGATAATCATCCATTCCCGCATCCAGGCATTTTTCGCGATCGCCTTTCATCGCATAAGCCGTAAAACCCACCACCACCCTAGGGGCATTTTCTCCTTCCCGTTGCCGCAGCAACCGAGTCGCTTCATATCCGTCCAACACCGGCATATGACAATCCATCAATACCAGATCATAAGCTTGTAAAGCTAACCGATCCAGGGCTGCTTGTCCATTTTCCACATCATCCACTTCATAAGCAGGTGAACATAATTAATTGCACTTTTCGCTCCCTGGCGTAAATCCTTGGATTCCCGCCTGTAGGAAGGAGAGAGAATAGAGAAGAGAGAGTAGAGAATATATTTCCTCTTTCCTATGCATCCTCTTTCCTCTTTCCTCTGATGGGGTCTGTGGTGAATTTATTACATCTACTTATCCTAGTTGTTTAAGTTGATTTCGGGTTAATTTTCGATTTATGGGAATATCTTCAAACAATAAAATTTTGATTGAGTCATAATCTTTTTGGCGGTCAAAATCAGTCAATACATAGTCAGAATAAATAGAAATTTTGCTGGAATTTGTTAACATAGTGTCCTCCGGGATCAACCCCTTACTGGCATTTTGATCGTCCCTCACTCCCCCTGACTTTTAATTCTGGGGAATTATGGAAGATCGATGATGATTGGATGTTGTGATTTAGGGCATTTTTGGGGTTTCACTGGATTTGGTCAATTTTACTGAATTCGCCCTAACTCAATTTGGCTGGGTTAATCCTTTTTTTTGATTCAATATTAATTGAACGTATTTTCTCTTTTTTTTACCTTAATTTACCAGACTTTATTAAAAAATTAAATAGATATAATAATTATATTTATCTACCGATAAAAACAAGTTATGTTTACCAATTAAATTTAAATAAAACAATAAAAATCACGAATTAATTCGTAAAAATACTATCAGTAATAATCCCAAATTGATTAGACTAAATACGGTCAAACCAGCCGGGTAAAGGCGCTGGATAAATTTGTGATGTCTCCTCCCTATATCGATTGATTTTTCCGGGTCTTAGCAGGGGAGGAGTTAGGAGAGCAGTTAGGAGAGGAGTTAGGAGAGGAGTTAGGGGAGGAGTTAGGGGAGGGAGGGGACACCTCTTTCTTAAGCAGCAGTGGGGGTTGACTCCTGAGAAAGAACGTTGGGGCATTTGGTAGGTTTGAACCAAAAGTGAAATGGATCGAACAAATAGGATTTTCCAGCAGTTCTGTGTGGTGAAATCTTCTAAGACCCGTGAGTCAGGGGATGAATTGTGCGGCAACAAGGTAAAAGTCCAGTGGGCGATTCCCTCGCCTGAGCAACGCGCGATTCCCTCGCCTGAGCAACGCGCGATCGCACCCCCCGATTAAACCCACCATGAAAAGTCCACTCCCTGAGTCATGGTCAAAACCAGATCAATCTATCAATCTATCTACCAATCTATATATATGATATATATGTGGCGTTTGTTGTTGAAGCCTGGATAAGTTTTTTCCGTATTTTTACTGAGTTAGCAACAACTGTCGATGATAAACCGGGTTATGCGATCGCGCCGACCGGATTAACCCGATGTGATTAAATGGATCGCCAGACCATAAATCTTGGTTGACCCAGGAAACTGTCTGATTTTTCCCCAATCATCATCCAGCCCAGGGGCGATCGTTATAGGACGAACCCCTCAAATCTTATCGGTTAATGTCAGCAGTTTGTGACGATAGTTTTGCCCGTCGTCTTGGTTGGATCCCATCAGTCTGCATCGGCAAAAGTTTTAGGGCTGACCATCATTACTCGGAGATTTATTAGCCTCCTCCCCTGGGTTTGCATGGGACAATTCTCTGCGGGGATTTGATGATTGCGACTGAATCAGCCCCTTGACCATTGCCACTGAATCAGGGGATGATGTGGAACTGCGTAACGCCTCCTTCTAGGCGATCGCACCTCAAATGCCGCCGCTGAAAATATCTTTCTATCGCTATTTTTCTCTACTGGAACCTCTCGGACAGGGAATTGCCCAACCATCACTGGATCGTTGGACTGATTTTGCCCAGATTCTCTTTAGCTTTCCACGTCTGGGTTGTTTCGCCTGATTCGGTGGTTTACTCCATCCGGGCTAAATTGTTCCAAAAAAATATTGATGGATAAATTGGATAAATTTTTACAGAATTAATGATACAATACTTTCAGTTGTCGAATAGGAAATCAAAAAATGTCTAATCAACCAACCCCGCTTACTGGAGAAGAACTGCTCAAAAAAGTTAAAGAGTTAGAAAAAGCCAGCAAAGAGGAAAAAGCCAAAGCAGCCGGGTACTACACTGTCACCAAGAATGGTCTGGAACGGGTGAATATGATGGCGTTTCTGAATGCTCTAATTGATGCTGAGGGCATTACTTTAGATAGTACCGGCACTGGAGAAGGCCGTCGGGGAGGCCGTCAAGCCAGCTATCGGATTACAGTCCAGTCCAATGGGAACTTGTTAATTGGCTCTGCTTACACCAAACAGATGAATCTCACCCCAGGAGATGAGTTTGAAATTACCGTCGGACGTAAGCATATTCACTTGAAACAAGTTGAGCCATCCTCAGACAGTAAATAATTTAGTTGTGGCGCTAAATAATTGTTAAACTGGGATTCCCGTTTTTTAAGCTGCGATCGCCTGTTATACCTGTAGGTGTTTTCAGTCCGTTGTCATGGTTTGTTGCGTTTTAAGGATTTTCTGGACTATTCTTGGCCAATACTCGACGATGGCCTACAGGTAAACAGAGAATGCGGATTCCTAAATCACTCAAAAGTCTAAACATAATATCCACATAAGCACCAATAGAGGTACAAACAGTACCTCTATTGGTGTTGGGAATTAGATCCCGTTGTCCATCTGTCGATCATATGTCGATCTTAGGACTTACGGAAATTTTGTGATTTTTTCCTTTGATCCATTTAGGTCAGGAGAATGACTTCATCTCATAGAAAGCAAAAATACTAGGGAACAGTCAGGGTAGCGAAGGGTGGGGGGGGGTGGCAAGAGTGGGGATTTTATTAGTGTTTTTGGTTAATCACACAATTGAGATACTCCAGGGGCAATTGAAGAAGATTCTCAATTGACTGAGGAACAAAATTGAATCTTTGATGGAAACATTGAGGGAATTAGGGACAAGGCAATAGGGAATTGTCCGTCATCAACCAGAGAGGGACTATATGAATGATACAGAAGCAATCCGGGTCTTGGTGGCAAGTTCTATCAAGAAAAATGGTTGTTTAGGGGCGTATGCAATACGCCCCTAGAAACCGACCTTGACGGGGGCTGGGTTATAAATCAGCGGACTATTACCAGCGAACAGCGAACCATTACACCAAACCCTGATGAAAAAGCGGATGCTTCAGCAAAGTCTAACAAGTAATTTTAACCAGTATTTTAACCATTAATTTTCTTTGATCCATAAGCGAGACAGGCAATGAAAACCACTGCTCAGTTAAGATTAGCTGCCGCAGCTTTGTTTATTTCTTCGACGATCAGTTTGGGTTCTGTGTATTATTTTCTTAATCAGATCAGAAATGTTGTCCGAGGGGTGAATACAGCGGGAATTGTCAGAGGTAGGACGCAGCGACTGGTTAAGTTAGAGTTAGCTGGGCAACGGTCTGATGAGTTAATTGCGGAAATCGATCGCCTGACTGCTGGACTGATTAACGGGGATGTCAGTTTGGGGTTGCCTCGGGTTCAGGATCCAGAGGTTTTGCAGCAATACCAGGCGATCGCGAAATCTTGGCATAACCTGAAACGATTTATTGCTGATTTCCGCACCAATCCCACTGCCAAAGATAGTTTGATAAATTACAGTGAGAATTATTGGGAGATTACTAATGACGGGGTGACGGCAGTAGAAAATTATTCTAGCACTAAACTTTTCCGGTATCAAGTCAATATCTTAATTATATTTGCCCTTAACTTAGTGGTTGCATCCGCCCTGGTCGGGATAATTTTTCATCTGCAAAATAACTTAAAAAATAACCTGAAGACTTTGGCCAATTATTCTACGGAAATTGCCAGCACGATTATAGGCCAAGAATTGCTAACCCAAAAACAGGCGATCGCGGTTGACCAAACTAAAATAATCATGGGGAAGCTGAATCATTTTTCTCAAGATTCAATTGAGCAGGTAATTCAAGTAAATTATAGGGCGGAGGAAGTAAAAAATTTAGTTGAACATAGTCATAAAACAGAAGAAAAAATTTTGGCTGATCTGGTTGTTTTAAGCGATAACATAGAAAAATTTTACACGGAAATTGTCGATATACGGGAGCAAACGAAACAAATTGCCACCATATCTGAGTTAGTCAGTGAACTGGCAAATCATACGAATATGCTGGCTTTAAATGCTTCAATGGAAGCCACTCGTGCCGGGGAAAAGGGGAAAGAATTTGCCTTGGTAGCTAAAGAAATTCGTCAGTTAAGCAATCAAAGTCAAAAAGCTGGAGAAAAAATTTACTTATTGATTGCCCAAGTTAAACAAAATATTAAGTCTACGGTGAGTTTCACCGATAATAGTCGGCAAATTTTTCAGCAAAAACTTAAGATAACGAGGAAAATGCTCAATGAATTTGAGCAAATTGTTGAGGCAATGAATGCAGTGTTTCTTAATAGTGAAGAAATTACCGCGATCGCCCGACAGCAAGGGGCAATTGTCCAAGAAGCCTTGGCCGCGATTCAAGAAATTAATCGCGCTGCCCAAGCAAGTGCTGCGGGTATGAGTGAGGCGAAAAAAGAAATGGAGCAGTTGGAAAAGGTGGCGAGTAATTTAAAGGCGATTATTTAATTTTTATTTATCCACGGTTGCTAAGGCTGGACAAACGACGGACAACAGACGACGGACAACAGACGACGGACGACGGACGACGGACGACGGACGGCGGACACTAGATGTACTATTAAATTAAATCATATCCTCTCAAATACCTGACCATGCTGACTTCAGAAACAACCACAGCCACGATGACACCAAGGAACTGGAAACCCATCATCCAAGAATTTGAACGGGCGATCGGTAAAGATGGGGTGATCCAGCGGAAAGAAGAATTGCTGACTTATGAATGTGATGGGTTAACCAGCTATCGGCAACGTCCAGCCCTGGTAGTCCTACCCCGGACTACGGAACAAGTCGCCGCAGCAGTGAAAATCTGCGATCGCTACGAAATCCCCTGGGTAGCGCGAGGGGCAGGAACAGGACTATCTGGAGGCGCCTTACCCGTAGAAAACTGCGTCCTTATTGTCACCGCCCTCATGCGGAAAATCCTTTCCGTTGACCTAGAAAACCAGCGGGTGGTGGTACAACCGGGAGTAATTAACAACTGGGTCACACAAGCAGTCAGCGGTGCCGGATTTTATTTTGCTCCCGACCCGTCCAGTCAAATTATTTGCTCCATTGGCGGCAACATTGCCGAAAATTCTGGTGGAGTTCACTGTTTAAAATACGGCGTCACCACCAATCATGTTTTAGGGTTAAAATTAGTCCTCCCCGATGGTTCAATTGTCGATGTGGGCGGCGAAATTCCCGAAATGCCCGGATACGATCTAACGGGTTTATTTGTCGGTTCCGAAGGCACCCTCGGTATTGCCACAGAAATCACTTTACGCATCCTAAAAACCCAAGAATCAATCTGTGTTTTATTAGCGGATTTTACCAGTATGGAAGCGGCGGGGGCGACGGTTTCTGATATTATTAGTGCGGGCATTATTCCTGGTGGTATGGAAATCATGGATAACCTGAGCATTAATGCCGTAGAAGACGTAGTAGCCACTGGCTGTTATCCCCGTGATGCGGTCAGTATTTTATTAGTAGAAGTGGACGGTTTGCAAGTAGAAGTAGATGCAAATAAAAAGCTGATTACGGAAATTTGTCAAAAAAATGGGGCGCGTAATGTCACCACTGCCAGCGACCCGGAACAACGCTTAAAACTATGGAAAGGAAGGAAAGCGGCTTTTGCGGCGGCGGGGCATATCAGTCCAGATTATTATGTGCAAGATGGGGTAATTCCTCGGACGCAACTGTCTTATGTCCTCAAAGAAATTGAAGCTCTCAGCGAAAAATCCGGTTATAAAATTGCCAATGTGTTTCATGCCGGTGATGGCAACTTGCATCCGTTAATTCTTTACGATAATTCCGTGCCGGGTGCTTTGGCAGAAGTGGAAGAAGTGGGGGGCGAAATTCTGAAAATTTGCGTCAAAGTTGGCGGCAGTCTGTCTGGTGAACATGGCATTGGGGCTGATAAAAAATGCTATATGCCGAATATGTTTACGGAGACGGATTTAGAAACGATGCAATGGGTGCGAGAAGTTTTTAATCCCAAAGGTTTGGCTAATCCAGGGAAAATGTTCCCCACTCCGCGCACTTGTGGGGAGTCTGCTAATGCTCAAGCCCAGAAAAAGTTTGAAGGAGTTGATTTATTTTAAGACAGCAGTTTACTCTGCTATACATCTCGATCCCCCAACCCCTCCTTCAAAGGCGAAGGGGGGGTTGGGGGACTTTATTTGCGTCCCTATTGGCTGGCCCCCGTTCCCCGTTCCCCGATCCTTCCCTACACTTGACGAGAGGATTTCCCGATCTGACGGGGAGCAGGTGTAGATTATTCTAAAGATTAGATGGTAAAGGTTAGATGCTAAAGATTAGATGCTAAAGATTAGGCAGCAGATCGCGCTGTTTTTTCACCGATTACGTTTATATGTTCCTCTCTCACACATAAATCAAAAATATTGTTATGTTTCGTCGATGTTTAATTCTGTTATTAACCCTATCTTTGGGGGCAACCCCCCAAATAGTGACGGCTCAATCCGTTGAAAATTACAGGGAAGTTTTATCCCTGGAAAGTTTGCTTGAAGCGGGTAAGTTGGCTCAAGAAGCAGGTAATTATGAGCAGGCAGAGTCTTTGTGGCGTAAAGCAATTTTCCTGGATCAAGATAATGCGATCGCTTATTATAATTTGGGCAATAGTCTTTATGCCCAAAATAAATTAGATGAGGCGATCGCGGCTTATCGAGAAACGATTAAATTAGACCCTAATTATGCCCCAGGTTATTATAATTTGGCCAATGCACTGCATAATTTGGGTGAGTTCGATGAGGCGATCGCCAATTATCGTCAAGCGATTTCCCAAGATGCAAATTATGCTCAAGCCTATAATAATTTAGGCAATGCCCTGAGAAAAAATGGTGAATTAGATCAGGCGATCGCAACTTATCGCCAAGCCATTGAACGCCTGCCCAATTATGCTGCTGCTTACTATAATCTGGGCAATGCTCTTTACAATCAAACCAAAATTGAAGAGGCGATCGCTGCTTACCAGAAAGCTTTAGAATTTGAACCGAATAATGCCCCAGCTTATTTTAATTTGGGGAATGCCCTTTATAATCTCAATCGGATGAGAGAAGCAATTGTGGCTTACCAGGAAGGATTGAAACTAGACCCCAATCATACCTCTGCTTATTATAATTTGGGCAATGCTTTACGACACCAGGGGAACTTTGCGGAAGCGATCACCGCTTATCGGCAAATGTTGGCGATGAATCCTGATTTACCTCAAGCTTATGTGGGGTTGGGGATTACTTTCAAACATCAGGGGCAATTGAATGAGGCGATCGCCGCTTATCAACGGGCAATTGAGTTAGATCCCCAGGAAGGTTTAGCCTATTATCATTTAGGAATTGCTTACAATGAACAGGGAAAAATTACCGAGGCGATCGCAGCTTATCGTCAAGCCATCCAAATCAATCCCAATAATGCCGGTGCTTATGGAAATCTCGGTTTGCTGCTGCGAAAACAGGGCAATCTTGCGGAAGCAGAAGCGGCATTTCGAGAGCTAATTTTGCTCAGACCCAACTTACCTCAAGCTTACAATGATTTGGGAGAAACCCTGAAATTGCAAGGTAAATTATCGGCAGCGAGGGCACAGTTTGAGCAAGCTTTAGAAATCGATCCGAACTTTCAATCAGCCCAAAGAAACCTTCGTACTCTTCAGTAGTCTTCAGTAATCGTCAGTATTCATGGAAGTAGTAGGGTGGGCAAAATTTTGCTATAAAATAAAGTATCTATTCTATATTCAGTAGAAAAGTAGGGGCAATTCCTAAAGGCGGTGGTTGCCCCAAACATCCCCGGTTGCCCCAAACATCCGTCCGTGGTTGCCCCAAACATCCCCTGCCCCCAATATCCCCCAATATAGAATCAATAGGTAACTCCTGAACAAGTTAAAATTAAGTTAAAATTAAGTTAAAATTAAGTTAAAATTTTCATCATGCGACAACTCTACCGATTTTTGCTAACTTTATCCCTCACCTTGACCCCTTCTGTGGTCGGTGCTCAATCTCTCGATCAACTGTGGCAAATGGGTTTGGAAGCTGCTAATGCCCAAAATTACGCTCAAGCGGAATTGATTTGGCGTCAAATTGGTCAAAGTCGTCCCACGGATCCAGGGGTTTATAATAATTTAGGTTTGGCGTTAATGAATCAAGGGAAATTGGATCAGGCGATCGCCTCATTTACTCAAGCCATTCAGCGCGATCGCACCCTAGTAGCCGCCTATAATAACTTAGGTTTAGCACTGGCTCAACAGGGAAAATTGAATGATGCTGGGGCTATTTATATGGAAGGAATTAAGCTAAATCCTAACTTAGCAGCCCCTTATACAAATGTGGGTGATGTCCTCAGAAAACTCGACAGAGTTGAAGAAGCAATTTCTGCCTATCAACTGGCACTAAATTTACCAGATATGATGGGAATCCCGGCTAGTTCTCATACTTTAGCCCATTATGGTTTGGGTTTATTGTACCAAAAACAAGGGCAATTATCTCAGGCCATCGCGGAATTTCAGCAAGCCTTGAAAATTAATCCTAATTATCAACCCGCCCAACAAAGTTTGCGTCAGATTCAACCGTAAAATTTTTAGTCACTTTCATTAGTCAAGTTCAAAAGTCACCTTGAAGCATCAAGTTAAAATTTTTTCATTTTTTCGTCAAAGCAAATTTTTCTGCATTTGTTAATGTTCTCCAATGGCTATTATTAGGACAAAATAAATGCTGGTTTTAACCTTTTGGTTAATCATCCAAAGTTTATAACTTTTTAGAACTATTAATTTGGGCGATATCTGAAATTAAAACTAGAATTAAATCCGGATTAATTGTCCTAAAAAAAGAGGTGAAAAAGAAAAAAATTAAGATGTTTTTGTGGCAATTGCAGGTGATGTTAAGGGCGGTATGGGAAGTGGTAGTTCAAGGGGTGTGGCTACTGGTTCAGGTTATTTCTTTAATTCTCTGGGCGGTGGAACTATTTCTAAAATCTCGTTCTGGCCCCAAAAAATAAACCGGGTTTCTTCTGTGAATATCAACAGTTATCTGTGGGATGAAAAAAAACCCGGTTTCTAGGTTCATTCACAGGCGATCGCTAATGGTAAAATTTTGGGGATATAATTGGGGATATAATATTGACATTAATATTTGGATATGGCAAGTTTAGCCGGGAGGCAAGCATGGGAACGCATCATACAAGCTGTGATTATAGGTAGTCAGCCAAAAGCCAGTGACTTTATCATTTGGGCTGAAGCGCAAAAAGGCTGGCAGCCAACTCAAACCCCGAACGGGCCGTTAAAATATGTTGATAAAAATGGAATCACCAGATTAACTTTAAAACAAGGAAGTCAGCGAACACCTGGAAGCCATCATCCCCATGTTGAACTAAGAAATGCTAAAAATCAGCGCATCGATCCACAAGCAAATCTTGTTTCCAGACTATAGCTAATCATACTCCGATTAATTGGGATATTTAACCATGCAACACTTAAATTATTGGCAGTTTCCGGGATTTGAAAATATTTATTTATAAGATAGCTATGTTCTCGGTTGTAAGGCGAAAAAAGCCTCGGTAGAAATCTTTATTGAAGCGGTGATTACGGAAAATCATCCGTTATATAGTCAACCATTACCAGGGGAAGTCTATTGTTATCGACGGATGAAAATCCAATTTCCCCGATCGCAACGCTATCATTTAATTCCTAATCCGATGAATCCTATTCCCAATGCAGATGGTAGCATTGATTGGGGCAATATCGATGAATTTTTTCTCGCTGATGATGGCACATATCACCTGATCGGAGAATGGGGAGAAATTGCGATCGCTTCCGAAGACCCTAAGCTGATTTTGGATGCAATATTAGTCAAGAATGGGGACGATTTAATTCAAATTGATAAAGATAAAATTCGTGCCTTAGAATGGAAAGCAGAAGGGGCGATCGCTTTAGTTTATGAGGACGATTTGGGTAATCCTAGATCCGCGCAGATCGATCGCCACCAAAATGCCGAAGCATTTGCCGCCGCTTTAGGATACTTGGGCGAACTTCAAGGAGGATTTGTCACTGATTTTACTGGGGTTACAGAACTAACCTTTTCTAAATAATTCAATAACCTATCCTAAGAAAAGAAACCGGGTTTCTGCTGTGAATATGTAGGGGCGTCCTTGCGGAGCCCATGCCGTCAGGCTATATGGCCATTCGCCCCTACTGTGGCATGAGAAAAAGAAACCCGATTTCTAGGTTTTGTTACGCAAAACCGATCGCCTCTATCGCCGCTTCCAGAGCGATCGCGACGTGAGTCCAATGAGTACCCCCTTGGCAAAACACCACATAAGGTTCACGCAAGGGTCCATCCGCCGAAAACTCCGACGTACTGCCATCAATAAACGTCCCTCCAGCCATCACCAACTCACTCTCATATCCGGGCATGGGGGCGGGAATTGGATCTAAATATGACCCAATCGGCGAATACTTTTGAATCGCCCGACAAAAAGCAATTAACTTATCTGGAGAACCTAATTTAATCGCCTGAATCACATCACGCCGAGGGGCAAAAGGATCGGGTTTTACCGGATAGCCTAACTGGTCAAACACATAAGCAGTTAAATGAGTACCTTTCATAGCTTCTCCCACCATTTGGGGGGCTAAAAATAAGCCTTGAAACAATAGCCGATTTTGATCCAAAGTTGCGCCCCCACTACTGCCAATTCCCGGCGCCGTCAACCGACAAGCCGCAGCTTCGACTAACTCAGCCCGTCCTGCCACATAGCCCCCAGCAGTAACAATTGTCCCACCGGGATTTTTAATCAAAGAACCGGCAATTAAATCCGCACCCACTGCGGGCGGTTCCCGGTCTTCAATAAATTCCCCATAGCAGTTATCCACAAAACAAATAGTCTGGGAATTTTGGGCTTTGACAATTTGGACAATTTTTTCAATATCTGCGATCGACAAAGAACTGCGCCAAGAATAACCGCAAGACCGTTGAATCAACACCAAACGAGTATTTGACCGGACGGCGGTTTTCAACCCTTCCCAGTCAATTTCTCCCGTATCCGTTAACTCCAGTTGTCGATATTGAATCCCAAATTCCATCAGGGAACCTTGGCCTTGTTCCCGCAAACCAATCACTTCCTCTAAAGTATCGTAGGGCGCACCAGCTACCGCCAGCATTTCATCCCCAGGACGCAACACCCCAAACAAAGCAGAGGCGATCGCATGAGTACCGGACACAAACTGGATCCGGACTGCTGCCGCTTCCGCCCCCATCACCTCAGCAAACACTTGGTCTAACGTATCGCGGCCCAAATCATCATGGCCATAGCCGGAAACACTAGCAAAATGATGGACTCCCACACGATAACGCCGCAAGGCATCCAGCACTCGTTTAAGATTTTGCTTGACCTGAGCATCAATTCTAGAGAAAATAGGTAAGAGCTCTTTCTCTGCTTCTCGCAGCTTTTCGGAGCTATTCATTTCAGTTGATAATTCTTCCTTGGAAACGATCAAAAAGGATTTTACACGAGATAGTGACAGTCCGAAGTGAAATCTCTAGGTCTTCCCTGGTTGATTCTCTTCTAGTTATTCGTGGAAAGGTTAATTTAATGACAATTGCTCCTGCAACAAACGCAGAAAAACAGACTGCCCCTGAACCATTAGACTACAACTGGCCGATCATCATTTTTATGCTGATCGTTCATGCCGGTGTCCTATTGGCTTTGATTCCCGGCACTTTTAGCTGGGCTGGAGTTGGGGTAGCTTTATTTCTGCACTGGGTAACAGGCGGTTTGGGGATTACCCTGGGATTTCATCGCCTAGTTACTCACCGCAGTTTTGAATCTCCCAAGTGGTTGGAGTATTTTCTGGTTTTGTGCGGCACCCTCACCTGTCAAGGGGGGCCAATTGATTGGGTAGGACTGCACCGCATCCACCATTTATATTCAGACCAAGCCAACGATCCCCATGATGCCAACAAAGGATTTTGGTGGAGTCATATCGGTTGGCTCATGTATGAAAATCCCAGTTCAAAAGATATCCCTCGGTTCACCAAAGATATTGCCGATGACCGTTTTTATCAATTTTGCCAATCCTATATGTTACCGATTCAAATTGTCTTAGGTGTGCTGCTCTACTTTGTAGGCGAAGCTGTTTCACCAGGACTCGGATGGTCTTTTGTGATTTGGGGCGTTTTCGTGCGTTTGGTGTTAGTTTACCACTGCACCTGGTTTGTCAATAGCGCCACCCATAAATTTGGTTATCAAACTTATGATGCTGGGGATTTGTCCACCAATTGCTGGTGGGTAGCTTTGACCACTTATGGCGAAGGCTGGCATAACAATCACCATGCTTTTCAATATTCTGCCCGTCATGGCATGGCGTGGTGGGAAATTGACATCACCTGGATGACCATTCAGTTGCTGAGTTTAGTAGGTCTAGCCAAAAATATCAAACTGCCTAAAACAGAATCCTAATCATTAAGATGATTTAGTTTACTGTTGACGGTTCACAGTAAACTGTTAACAGTGAAACCTTAACAGTTTACTGTGAACCGTCAACAGTAAACTGTTAAGGTTTCACTGACAAAAAATTACCAAAACATAATACCCAATTCATCAAACATTCCCCCATCCTCCCTATACTCCCCATCCTCCTTATTTCGCTTCACCAATTAAAGTAAACGCCGCCCAATAGAAGGCGGGGGTTTAAACGTTGGCGGCCTCATAGCTAAAGTCGGTTGAAACCGACTGAAAATTCGATTTTTCATGCTTCATAACAGTCGGTTTTAACCGACTTGCGCTATTCGCCAGGGATTTTAATCCCTGGCGGTCTTTCTCTTCTTTCCCTGGGATTTTTCCCGAAGCCATCCCGACGGCCAAAGCAGATGTTGCAGAAAGGTTTCCTGTAGGCGTTGGGCTGGCTCGTTCAAAATATTTGGCTACTCAAATATTTTGAACCTTGGCCGATCGCTCTACTTGGCGAAAAGGTATCCTACTCTCCGTAAGCTACCCAATTAGTCCAGACCGAATACAGAACCGTATCATACCAGGTTTTGTATTCCACTACAAACCCGCTTTCCGTTATATTCTTAGCCGTCACTTGCACGCGATTATTCTTAGTTCCATCCACATCTAGCCCACTCAGTCCAATCACAACTTTGGGCGGCTGCGCGAATTTCGACTCAAAGGTCACAGCCCGCGTGAAAATTCGCTCTCCCACAGGCCCTTGATTGAGCTTCCAAGTATTATCTTGATAGGAGCCGTTGTAGGTGTTGCCGGATTGCAGCTTCATAGTTTAATACCTCTTGGTTTGTGAAAATCATACATATGCCCCAATCATCACCAAAAACTGGTTATAACGATACATTTGGGGCGGCAGAAAGCGATGATGTTTTGCGGTCTATTCTCCGAATGCCATCCAGTTAGTCCAGACCGAGTAAAGAATCGTATCATACCAGGTTTTGTATTCCAGATCGAAGCCGGATTCGGTGATGTTTTTAGCCGTCACTTGCACGCGAGTATTTTTGCTTTCATTCACATCCAGTCCGCTCAGATCCAGGAAAATCTTGGGAGGTTTTGTGAATTTGGACTCAAATTGTACGGGTCGGTTGAAAACCCGCTCTCCCACTGGCTCTTCGTGCAGCTTCCAAGTGCTATCTTGATAGGCGCCGTTGTAGGTGGTGCCGGATTGAATTTTTAGAGCGGAGGCGCTCACCCCCGACCAGTTGACTGTGATGGAACCGCTGTTATCCGAGTAGCCCCCCCACATATCATTGAGGACAAAAACTAAAGTTTCACCCGGTTTGACAGGAATGGTTGTGGCTTGCGACACTTCCCCCACCACAGCACCCGTTGCTTTATTGATTGCCAGCAGGGCAAAGGGGGTATGGTTAGCATATCTCATGTACTGTCCCAGCCCGCCCGGGACAACATCCAGAATCCCTTGCTGAATTTCCGGAGGATAACCTTTGACACCGGCAGCCGTACATCCTGACAGACTGGGATTGTTGACGTTTGGCGTCCAATTGCCGCTCGGAGTAAATGTGTAAGCGACTTCTGTGGTTTGGGTGTTGGTAAATTCGATGCCAGCTTCCGACGTACCGGGAACTTGAATTTGGCCATCTAATGCTGTCATAGGCTTTGGTTTTCCTTCAGTTGTTAGTTATCTGCTATGTCTGTTTGCCCTGGGATTTTTCCCGAAGCTCTCCCGACAACACAAACAGGAGTTGGAGACCAGTTTCCTGTCGGCTTTTGGCTGGTTCGGTCATACTTTTGGCTATCCCCAACGCACCGGGTCTGTCATTGGCAACACCTAAATCCCTGCCCATTCTGCCTGCACCCAATTCCAGACTTTAAGTTGAGAATTTGCGATGTTTACTACCCTGAAATATTTTGGCTCTTACTCAAGATAACTTAGTCCAGAGGCACACAAGAAATTTTATAGACCAGATCTTGCCTGTCCCTATAACTCTTCTGTCTCTTGGCGTATTCCACGGTGCGGGGATTACTACCATTTATATGAATGTCCTGCTGAGATGCTGTATTCGGGCCGCAGGGTTTGTCACCGATGGCAAATATAGCGCTATCTCAACAGGTTGTCAATAAAAAAATCCCTCAAAAATTGAATAAAATGCCGTTGATGCGGATTGATTTACGTCCGGCGTTGTGTGGCAGAGATGTCCGGCGAGCCCCTACTGGTATTGATAAAATCAGGACGGGCTATTGCCCGACGAATTGACAAAAGTTAAAAATTGGGCGTTGCACACTGGTGGTATGCTATAGAGACAGGGTTGGCAATGGCTCTCCAGAGTAAGTCAATGGAATAGGTACATTTTTATGCCTTAAATAATAAATCACTAATCTGACTGATAGTTGCAACATTAAGAGAGATTTAGAATAACAAAGGGTTTTTCTATGTAACCGATCGCTTGTAATGTCTTAGTCTTGTATTTTCTCCTTCCACACGATTCATGTATGTTTTACTAATAATATGAGCGGTCTCGTCAATAAATTGGGGATAAACAACATAACCATATTATGTCACATCAAAAAATGATTGCCATCCTTTAATAATTTTCCACAATGGTTTAAATGTTGCCGCCGAACGATCGCCTATTACATAAGCTAAAATTACGGCCAACCCTTTGTTTACCGCATTCCTCAGCCATATTTGATTTTTTTTACCTATATAAGTCTGTAATTCATCTATTTGAGTCACTTCGGAAATTTCCTGATAATCGGGTTGTTCTGGCAAGCTTAATGCGGCGGCTTTTATCCAATTAATAACTGTGTTATGACAAACACCTGTTAATCGTTCTATGGGACGAAGACCATTTCCCTCAGCATAAAGATGAAGGCAATGTTCCTTGACATGATCTGGATAGCCTTTCGGAGAATAGCTATCAATAAATTGACGCCCACAATCCTTACAATTTACAATAATGATTTTGTTTTCCTCTTTTATGGCCGTTTTTCTTAATGTTTGTAGATTGGCATACAGGACAAATCATCGCCATTTTTTGTTTTAATGTTAATCCTTAGCATACTACGAATGTGCAACGCCAAAAATTGAGCAGATATCTGGGGGAAGTCTGGTAATATTGTGGAAATCCAAGAAAGGTTGATTGAGCGCGAGGTGAGATGGAAAATCAAATCGCAGGCAAAGCAAATGCCACCACCGAAATCGAAACCCTTAACAGTAAAGGCAAACACATTGTATTGACAACATTTGGCTCCCTGGGTGACTTGTTACCCTACATGACGATCGCGCAGGAATTGCAGGCGCGGGGTCATCGAGCGACGATCGCCACCTGCTCCTGCCACCGCCGCTACATTGAAGCCAGGGGGGTTGAATTCCATCCCGTCAGACCGGAGAGTGTCGCCAAACTCCAACAGGACTGGGAGTTTTTCACAATGCTTTCCGACAGCCAGAGGGGTATGGAATACCTGATTAGCTACCTGTTGATGCCGCACCTGCACGCTAGCTACAGCGACCTGATGGCCGCCTGTGAAGGCGCAGACCTGCTGCTGACGCACCCGCTCACCTTTGTGGCAGCCCTCGTCGCCGAGAAAACCGGCATTCCTTGGGTGTCGAGCGTCCTCTCACCGGCTTCGTTGGTGTCCGCCTACGATTTGCCTTCCGCTGCCGCTGCCGCCTCCTTTTACGAACGGGCGATCGCCGCCGTGGCAAAAGATACCGCCTTGCGCAACTTCCGCTGGCAGGCACGCTTGTGGAGCGCTCCCGTGCGGCAACTGCGGGCCAAACTCGGCATGAAGCCCAGTGGTGACCCGCTGTTTGAAAGCCAGCACTCCCCCAACTTGCTCCTAGCTTTGTTTTCCCGCACCCTGGCGGCTCCTCAACCTGATTGGCCGCCCCAGACGCTGGTCACGGGCTTTCCCTTCCCAGAGCTAAACACCGGCACCTCCCTTACAGATGAGCGGCTCCCTCCCGAACTGGAGAACTTTTTGAATTCCGGACCGCCCCCAATTGTGTTCACCCTCGGCTCGACAGTGGTGTGGACGCCGGGGAACTTTTATGCAGAAGGAGCTACAGCCGCCCAACAGCTTGGCTACCGCGCCGTCTTGCTTATGGGAGAGGGAGCGCGCCACATCCCGCCCAACCTGCTGCCAGAGGGGGTAGCCGCCTTTGAGTACGCCCCCCACGGCCAAATCTTTCCCCGCGCTGCCGCCATAGTGCATCACGGCGGCGTAGGAACCACTGGGCAAGCCCTGCGATCGGGTCGCCCCATGCTCGTCGTCCCCCACAACTACGACCAGCCCGACAATGCCGAGCGCGTTGTGCGTTTGGGTGTAGGGCGCACGCTCTCACGCGATCGCTACAGTGCGGCAACTGTGGCAGCCGAAATCCATCGGCTCTTGTCTGACCCCAGCTATGCAGCGCGTGCGGCGCAATTAAGTCACGAAGCCAGGGCAGAAGATGGCGTCAAAGTTGCCTGCGATGCTCTCCTTTCTCTGACCAGGTGACAGCCAGATTATAGAAGCCACTGGGGTTCCGCATCCCCCCAGTCCCCCAATGAATCGGGGGGTCAGTTTAGTTCCCAAAGTCATGGTGTTTGACGGGGAAGCCGATTATGTCACACTGCCAGCGATAAGTGTCAAGCGGGTGGTCTAACTGCGGATGTCAAGCATAATTATGTTCAGAAATATGTGAGTAAGGATAAGCTTAAAAAGGGGGGGCTTGAAATTGCTCCCCCCCTTAAAAAGAAAGACATGGCATCGAGAAAATTAAAACCATTGGCGATGCTTATATGGTGGTTGGGGGGCTGCCGGTACATCGCTCGGATCATCCGGAGGATATCGCGCTCATGGCTTTAGATATGCAGCAAGAAATTAACCAATTTAGCGCCGGGCGAACCCTTTAGCATTAGAATTGGCATCAATAGTTGGCCTGTGGTTGCCGGAGTCATTGGCTTAAAAAAGTTTACTTACGATTTATGGGGAGATACCGTAAATATTGCCAGTCGTATGGAATCTCATGGCATCCCAGGATCGATTCAAGTCACCCAGGAAACTTATGATATTTTAAAAGATAAATTATTATTTAAAAAGCGGGGTATAATTCATGTGAAAGGCAAAGGATAAATGACCACCTATCTACTGATTAAACCCCTTTATCCCAGTAATTTTTTCCTAACTGGCGCTTAATTTTTTCCGAGCGTAATTCAGTAATTAAGCATGAGGGCGATCTCGCCTCACTCAGTCGGAAAATAATCAGCATAAAATTTATTTACCACAGAACTCTGTCGGACACAAAGAAAGATTTTACTCTTTGTCCTTTGTGGTTAAATATCGAAACTAATGGATTCCTAAACTAGGGAGCGGACATGGGCGATCGCTCCTTATTTTTTTGGTAGGTATGAACCGGGAAACTATGAGAAAAGTTACCGAGAAAATTTACCACAGAGACACAGAGGACACAAAGGGAGATTTCCTTTGTGTCTTCTCTGTTGTTAAATATGGAAATGAATGGATGCTTAAGCTGGGGAATATTGTTGACCCAGTTCTCGCAGTAATTTAGTCAGACTATCCTGCTCTGATTCATTGCTTAACATTTTGACTAAATCTGCCATCTTGAATAAGTCCTGCTTAAATTGCTCATCAGATAGCTGTGACACTAATTTTTCTGGGAAAAAACGGACTAAATCAGGATTATTAGACCATAGTTCCAGGAGATTCTTTAATTGGGGAAATTTCTGAATTGACTGATTGTTAGTTAAAACAACTAGAGCATCTTTTAGCTTAGACAATTGACCTTTGTTGATTTGATCGGAAACCAAATCGCCTAACTTCGGTTGAGCATCGGTAATCTTGACTAATTTTTGGAGCTTCCGTAAATTACTTTTGTACTTATCGTCATATCAAATGTCAATTACCTGGCTCAAATGAGATAATTATTCTTGTTTTTTTTGTCAGCAAACAGAACACCTAATTGTTTTTATGTCTTGACAAATGTGGCTAAATACTGGTAATTAATATTAATAGATTTATTGTTCCAGATAATTCTGTCATCAGTAAATGCAATTCCTCCTGTAAACCCAAAACTACTGGTATCTATCAGAGCAATAAATTTTTCGTTATCGTTGTTGATAGATAGCCATTTTTATAAAGCCTTTGAGAGCTTATGCAAGGGAATATTAGGAGCAGAGAAAGTATTAGTAAAGCTGTATCTAGGCTATTCTTACTGCTGACTGGCAAACAGACCATAGAAACCGGGCTTTTAGCAAGTCTTACCGGATGAAAGCCTATATTTTGCGTTGATTTACTCGATTTTTCAGTTAGTTCCCGGATCCAAATGACTAAACCCATCCATAGCTATGTTCTCATAAAAAGTGACATAAATGCTATTAATCTATTAAGTTAGCAAATTCTATGGATAAATTCTACAATAGGATTTAGGCAACGACTCTATATCTGGGGTATTGGTGCGTTACTGCTGGGAACAACACCCTACAGATAGCTCAACCAGCCTTTGAAATCCCCGCGATCCGGCGGGGATTAAAATCCCCGTAGGGGTCAACGGCCGTTGACCCCTACAGGCGGTTAAAACCGACTAGGAAGCTGATATTAAAAGCATTTTAGTCGGTTTCAACCGACTTGATGTGTTAGGAATTGATTTTAATCCCCGCCGGTTGTGGCGACTGGTGCAATATTTCAGATATTTCCGATATTTAAATTTACTAGGTATTCTACCATTTATTTGTGATTGTTGAGTAGAAAAAAATCAACTATTTTTATATGATATCACCGTAAATAAATCAGTCTATGGTTATATAGCACTTGTCAGAGTTATGAAGTACAAAAAACCTGTCATTCCCGCGTTAGCGAAGCATGCGCGTCAGCGCTATATGCGGGAATGACATAGAATACAGCAGATAAATGCTATAATTAACTATAATTAAAGTGAAGTTATTATGAGAAGTTAATTATGATCGCTATTCCCCAACAACCGGCAAAAATGACCGTCGAGGAATATTTCCAGTGGGAAACCCAACAATACCAGCGCTATGAATATGTTAATGGCGAAGTCTTTGCGATGACTGGAGGGACAATTCCTCATAATGATATTGCCTTAAATTTATATAGTGCGTTGCCCCCTCATATGCGATCGCGGGGTTGTCGGGCAAATGTGTTCGACGTGAAAGTACAAGTCAATGATCAAGGCCGTTATTATTATCCTGATGTGGTGGTTAGTTGTGCGTCCCAAGACCAAAGTGATCGTGAATTTATTCAATACCCTAAACTGATTGCGGAAGTGCTTTCTGAAAGTACCAGCGCCAGAGATCGGGGAGAAAAATTCACCAATTACTTGACAATTACCAGTTTACAAGATTATCTTTTAATTGATTCGGAAAAAGTCTCCGTTGAGGGTTACTCTCGCGGGGAAGGGAGAATGTGGCTTTATTATCATTATCTGCCGGGGGATGTGATGAATTTATCCTGTTGTAAATTAGATTTGCCCATTGAGCTTTTGTATGAAGGTATTGTTTGGGAAAACGAGTAAAATTTTGATATTTTTATTTGTTTTTTTCACCCTAAAAGACGCAAATAACATAAAAATGTAGTTATTTCAATTAAGATTAGTACAATTATGTAGGGGCGCAAGGATTGCGCCCCTACAGCAAATCAACATATATTGTAGGGGCGCAAGGATTGCGCCCCTGGCAATGCTTGCGCTTCTGCCAATGCTTGCGGCCCTAGATAATTGTATTAATTTTAATTTAAACAACTATAAATATCCACAATTAGCTACGGCAATCAGGAAGCGATCGTGCTATTCTGATGATTCACAATGCCTGAATTACTTTTTCTTAGGATACATGGTTACTCGCACGTCCGATCGCGTTTCTGCCCGTCCTTTTCTCAAATGGGCTGGGGGTAAAAGACAGTTGATTCCCCAATATGAGCGCTACATCCCCCAAACTTTTGGCACCTATTATGAGCCTTTTTTGGGTGGAGGAGCGATGTTTTTTCATTTATTACCACATCCAGCGGTTTTAACGGATATTAATGAAGAATTGATTAATACTTATTGTTGTGTACGGGATAATGTAGAGGAGTTAATTTATCTGTTGTCAAATCATCAGGAAAAGCATGAAAAATGCTCCCATGAGTATTATTATAAAATCCGCGAATCTCATCCGAGGGATAATTTGAAACGCGCTGCTCAATTTATTTATCTGAATAAAACTTGCTTTAATGGGTTATATCGGGTGAATTCTCAGGGAAAGTTTAATGTGCCAATGGGTCGCTATAAAAATCCGAAAATCTGCGATCGCGAAGCATTAATAGCCGTATCGGATAGATTGCAGAATGCTACCCTGGAAGTTGCCCCATTTACGGCAGTTTTGGCAAGAGCGATCGCCGATGATTTTGTCTATTTTGACCCACCTTATCATCCCATCAGCACCACCAGTAATTTCACCGCTTATAGTCGTTATGCCTTCAATGAACCAGAACAAATTCAACTGCGAGATACCTTTAAACAATTAGCAGAAACCGGGGTCAAAGTAATGCTATCAAATTCTGACTGTGACTTGATTAGAGAAATTTATGCTGAATTTAAAATTCATAAAATATCCGCATCTAGGGCGATTAATTCTCATGGCAAAAAACGCGGTAAAATCTCAGAAGTTTTAATTACTTCTTATTAATGTTTGTTGTTGCTTAAGGGAACGGGAAACGGGGTGTAGGGTGTAGGGGGAAGAGAGAAAAGAGAATAGAGAAAAGAGAATAGAGAATTTTCCTATGCATCCTATGCATCCTCTTTCCTATGCATCCTCTTTCCTATGCATCCTCTTCCCCTACACCCTACACCCTACACCCTACACCCTATTAAAGATGATTATTCGCCCAAACCATAAATGATGACAGGTCATAGACCGCGAAGAGATTGGGGTTGGAGGGAACTTGTTCTTTTAACCAGGCGATCGCCCCTGGTTTCATCCCGCCCCCATCAATCAAAACTATGGCTGGGGCTGAATAACATTTTTCAATATTTAAATTCACATAAGGCAGCTTTTCATCCACCGATCCGCCACTTTGCTGCCACTTACATTCAATAATCAATCCTTTCGGGTATTTCTCTGCATCAATCAGATAAAAATCCACAAAAATATCCGTGTGATAAATGCCCAATCCGATATAAACCTGCTGGGCATATCGTTTGGGGTTTTCATGGCTATTCAGCAACCAAGTTAATCGCTGTTTTTTGGGCAGATTAGGACAAATGGGGACATAACCATGACCGTCGAGCACGGCAGCGACAGTATTTTCTAATACATTACCCGATTGATTCGCCCTAGCACCTGCGGTCATGGTTATTTCCGGCTAAAGATTTAATAGATTTATTCTAAGTAGGTGAACATAATTAATTGCACTTTTCGTTCCCCGCCAATAGGCTTTGGATTCCCGCCTTCGCGGGAATGACAGCCTTTCTTCTCGTGGGGTCTGTAGTGCATTTATTTCTGCCCACCTACTTAGCTTTTTGCCGTCACGAGAAATTATTTTAATGGCTATTTTAATGGCCACCAGGAAACTTTATCTCTCGTGGCACTATAGACGGCTTTTAACGCTTCTGGATCCATCACTTCGACTAAATCCCCGGATGCATCACTATCTTTGATCGCTTTTAATAGACCAATCTGCTGCATCCCTTTTAACACTTGTTCCACGGTCCGCTGATTCAGTTGACAAGCGCGGGCGATCACATCCACCGGCAGATCAAAAGTATATGTCTGATTGGGGGTGGGTTGGTTGCCCAGTTCTCGTTCTTGGTAAATCAGGCCACGCAGGAGGGCCGCTACTGCTTGCGGGGGGTAGCTACTACAGTTGAGCATATGATACTGAAATTTCGTCCGCAGTTCAAAAAGCAGATGGTAGCGATCGCGGAAAGTCTCGCTTTCCTGATAAATCCGCTGCACAGTCTCCAGGGGAATTTTGATCACTTGAGTGGTTTTGTACGCTTCCACCAGACTGGGAAAAGCCCGGTACGCCATCCCATAACTAAAGGGTAAATTTCTCATGCCAAAGCATCCCCCCGGATAGCTAATGGCAATAATCCGGTCAAGCGGGGTGCTGCGGGTAATCACCAGCCCCTCATCCAGAATCACATACAACACATCCAGATATTCATCGGGCAAGTAAGCCGTGTAAACCGGACGGTTAGAAAATAATTTCTCGATTTTCAGGCTTTCCGGCGGCAGATAGTCTCTCAGCCACGCTTCATCTAAGCCTCGAAATAAAAAGTTGTGCTGGATCATCTGCTCCAACAGATTGGGTTCTTGCTGTTTGGCTCGTTTTGCCATCCCTGCAACCTTGCTGAATCTCCCTTCCATCATGGCATAAAGCCCGATCCATTACATTTTTTCTTAAAAATTTCTTAAATCACTTTCAAAATGTATTGCAAAACATTTGAACTTGATATATAATTTAAATATAAGCTAGGGATTTGGCAAGCAAACCCCTACGGACAAACATCCGTGACCTGTCAGCAGAGAAACAACCATGCAGAAATACTTACGCTTTACCAGTTGGGTCTTAGTCGGGTTATTGGCTAGTGGTGCGATCGCTGCTTGCAGTAACTCCGGGCAACAAGCCACCCAAGACACCGGCAATACCGCCAAACCCGTGACCATCACCCTGGTTTCCTACGCGGTGACTCAAAGTGCTTATGAAAAAATCATTCCCAAATTCGCCCAAAAGTGGGAAGCGGAAACCGGACAGAAAGTTGAGTTTAATCAAAGCTACGGCGGATCCGGTTCTCAAACTAGGGCAGTGATTGATGGCTTAGAAGCGGATGTGGTGGCTCTCGCGTTAGCTATGGATACGCAGAAAATTGAAAAAGCCGGACTGATTGACCCCGGATGGGAGCAAGAATTCCCCAATGAGTCGATTGTGCATAAATCTGTAGCGGCGATCGTCAAACGGGATGAAAACGTCCAAGTCAGCAAGTGGTCTGATTTAGCCAGCGACCAGATCCAAGTGATTACCGCCAACCCCAAAACCTCTGGGGGCGCCCGGTGGAACTTTCTCGCCCTTTGGGGTGCTGTGACCCAAGCGGGAGGAACTGCCCAAGAAGCGGAAACCTTTGTAGAAACCGTCTTTAAAAACGTGCCCCTGTTACCGAAAGATGCCCGGGAAGCCAGCGATGTTTTCTACAAACAAGGACAAGGGAATATCCTGATTAATTATGAAAATGAGTTAATTTTAGCCCAACAAAAAGGAGAAAAACAACCTTATTTTGTGCCAACAGATTACAATATTTCTATTGATAGTCCGGTGGCAGTTGTCGATAAAAATGTTGACAAACATGGCACCAGAAAAGCCGCTGAAGCGTTTGTGGCATTTCTCTTTACTCCCGAAGCCCAGAGGGAATTTGCTCAAGTGGGATTTCGTCCCGTAGATCCTAATGTGGCCACAGAATTTACCAGCCTATATCCCAAAATTGATAAGTTATTTACGGTAAAAGATTTAGGCGGTTGGGATGCAGTCCAAAAGCAATTTTTTGATGATGGGGCAACTTTTGACAAAATCTTAACCCAAGCAGGCAAATCTTAATTACTAAATACCTTAATCCCTTGATTTGATCCGTGATGTCCGATTGGACTGCAACAATCAATCAGTGAATCATTTATTACCTTTACGGAAAGGATATAAACATGGATAAAACCAATTCTGTAACCCATGATGTGGCTTCTGCACCTCGCTCTACTCAAGTTAGATTAATCGTGAGAATACCTAAAGATTATCATCACGATCCGGTGATTAGTAATTTGGCGTCTCAGTATCGTTTAGATGTGAACATTTTAGGCGCAATGTTAGGCGCTCAAGCCCAGGGAGATGGCTGGTTTGATCTGCAATTAAGTGGGAAATCCGCCCAAATTGATAGTGCTTTGATTTATCTTTCTGATTTGAATGTTGAGATTCTCAGTCGCAGCGATCGCGAAACTGACGGTTGGTAGTCAAGGAGTAAGTAGAGATTTTATGTCTACAAAGTCAAAAAATGATAGAAAAATTGAATTACCCCGTGTACGATAATTTATTCAATGGATTAAAGCGAATTTTCGGTAAACTGCCCAAAATTTCCCTACCTTGGGTAGTTATGCTGAGTTATTTAGTGCTGATGCTGTTGCTACCGATCGCCGCTTTAGTCACCAAATCACTAACATTAGGAATCGGTGAATTTTGGCGCATTGCCACCCAGCCGATCGCCTTATCTGCTTATGAAGTAACATTTATTACTGCATTAGCGGCAGGCATCATTAATGGGTTCATGGGCACCCTGGTGGCTTGGGTATTAGTCCGCTATAATTTTCCCGGCAAAAAAATTATTGATGCGGCAGTTGATTTACCCTTTGCCTTACCCACTTCTGTGGCCGGTTTAGTGTTAGCAACAGTGTACAGCGATCGCGGTTGGATTGGACAAATCTTTGCCCCCTTTGGCATCAAAATCGCCTTTACCCGCTTAGGGGTATTTGTGGCCATGCTGTTTATTTCCTTGCCCTTTGTGGTTCGCACCTTACAGCCGGTGTTACAGGAAATGGAACAGGAAATCGAAGAAGCCGCCTGGTCGTTAGGTGCCTCGCAATGGCAAACCTTTCGCCGGGTGATTCTGCCCCCATTAATTCCGCCAATTTTAACCGGAATTGCCCTAGGTTTTTCCCGCGCTGTGGGAGAATATGGCTCTGTAGTAATTGTCTCGTCTAATATCCCTTTCCGCGATTTAATTGCCCCAGTTTTAGTGTTTCAAAGACTAGAACAATATGACTATGCCGGGGCAACGGTGATCGGTGCGGTACTCTTAATTGTGTCACTGGTGCTGCTATTGGTGATTAATTTCTTGCAACAGTGGGGGCGTCGTTATGCAGTCCGCTAAACCTTCAAATCAATATTATAAATTAATCCTTATTTTCTTAGCTGTAGGCTATCTAGCGCTGATTCTGTTTATTCCCGCTGTCACTGTGTTTTATGAAGCCTTTCATCAAGGATTTAATGCCCTAGGAGAAGCGATCGCCAGTCGAGCTTTTCAATCCGCTGTTTTTTTAACTATTATTATTACCGCGATCGCGGTTCCTCTGAATACAGTTTTTGGCCTTTGTACCGCATGGGCGATCGCCCGCCATCAATTTCCCGGTCGTACCTTATTAATGAGTATTATTGACCTGCCATTTTCTATATCTCCAGTGGTTGCCGGGTTAATGTTAGTCCTATTATATGGTAAGAACGGCTGGCTCGGCGGAATATTCGACGCAATGGGCATCAAAATTATTTTTGCCCTACCGGGAATGGTCTTAGCCACCCTATTTGTCACCCTACCTTTTGTCGCTAGAGAAGTCATTCCCGTGATGGAAGAAATGGGAGAAGAAGAAGAAGAAGCCGCCCGGACTCTAGGGGCAAAAGATTGGCAAGTTTTTTGGCGAGTTACTCTCCCGAATATCCGCTGGGGATTACTATACGGAGTGCTATTAACTAATGCACGGGCAATGGGAGAATTTGGGGCGGTTTCTGTGGTATCCGGGAGCATTATTGGTCAGACTTCAACCCTGCCGCTTTTTGTGGAACAAGCCTATAAAAATTATCAAACCGAAGCCGCTTTTAGTGCCGCCGTAATTTTGGGTTTACTTGCCGTAGTGACTTTGGTTTTAAAAGAAATTTTAGAACGAAAGACTGGACATAAGCTGGAATCTTAACTCTTAACTGGTAAGGGCAAAGCACTCGCGTAGACATTTCGGTAAAGCCCCCCCTTTTTAAGGGGGGTTGGGGTGATAGAGATCAGTATGAAAGCATTCTTGTCTAATGTCTACGCGAATAATCAGGGCGAAGCATTCGCGCATAAATATTTCGGTTTAAATTTCGGTTTAAACAATCTTATGTCTACGGGAATAGGGCGAAGCATTCGCGCATAAATATTTCGGTTTACATAATCAAATTTATACGCGAATGCTTCGCCCCTACACCCAAACCCGACACCCTACACCCTACACCCCAAACCCTACACCCTACACCCTACACCCTATATAAATTGGAGAACAACTAACATGAGTATTAACATTCAACAAGTTTCTAAACTCTTTGGTGACTTTCAAGCCTTAGATAATATTAATTTAGAGATTAAAGACGGGTCATTAGTGGCTTTATTAGGGCCATCAGGTTCGGGAAAATCTACCTTATTACGGGCGATCGCTGGGTTAGAAACTCCTGACACTGGCTCCATTTGGATCAACGGTCAAGACACCACTTATTTAGATGTCAAAGAACGGAATATTGGCTTTGTTTTCCAACATTACGCCCTATTTAAACATCTCACCGTCCGGCAAAATATTGCCTTTGGATTAGAAATTCGCAAAACTCCGGCTAAGTTAATTAAAGAACGCACTGAAGAGTTATTAGAATTAATTCAACTCCAAGGATTAGGAAATCGCTACCCCAACCAACTCTCTGGAGGACAACGGCAACGAGTTGCCCTCGCAAGAGCTCTAGCGGTTCGTCCTCAAGTTTTACTCCTCGATGAACCCTTTGGCGCTTTGGATGCCAAAGTGCGGAAAGAATTACGGGCTTGGTTGCGACGCTTACATGATGAGGTTCATGTCACCAGTGTTTTTGTCACCCATGACCAAGAAGAAGCAATGGAAGTTGCCGATCAGATCGTGGTAATGAATCAAGGCAAAATTGAACAAGTGGGCACCTCGACCGAAATTTACGATCATCCCGCCTCCCCGTTTGTGATGAGTTTTGTCGGAGAAGTGAATGTTTTACCCAGTCATACTAATTTAGTAAATATCCATAATTCAAACCCCAATACTTACGCTTTTATTCGTCCCCACGAACTAGAAATTCATCGGGTTGAGAATGGAAATAGCACAATGGCCGTTGTCCGGCGAATTACCCATTTAGGTTGGGAAATTCAAGTGGAGTTAATGTTAAGCGATCGCCTTGAAGTCATTTCCCACCTGAGTCGAGAAAAATTTGCCCCGCTAAATTTAGAAGTGGGTCAAAAAGTATTTGTCAAACCCCGGAATACCCATTTTTTCCCCAAAGCCGCATAATCATTGAGTAAGGGCTTTCGCATTTAGATAACAAATCTTGGCTTTTCATCCATAACGGAATAAGGGCGAAGCATTCCGGTGACAAATCTGGGCTTTTCATCCATAACGGAATAAGGGCGAAGCATTGCGGTAACAAATCTTGGCTTTTCATCCATAAAATATCTGCCGCAATGCTTCGCCCCTACAGGATTATATAGAAATTGTCATACTTAGAAAGTACAAAAAAACCTGTCATTCCCGCGCAGGCGGGAATCCAAAAAACTCTGTACTTCATTCAATAAAAACCGCTATAAGGGCGAAGCATTGCGGTAACAAATATTGGCTTTTTATCCATAAAATATCTGCCGCAATGCTTCGCCCCTACAGGATTATATTCTACAATTTTTAATAAAAACCGAAAAATTACGGGAATAAGTTAGGGTTTTTAACTAATAACATATCCCCGTAAAAATTAATTAGTTAATTAACTAAGTAGGTGAACATAATTAACTGCACTTTTCGTTCCCCGCCGATAGGCTGTGGATTCCCGCCTTCGCGGGAATGACAGTTTTTTTCTCATGGGGTATGTGGTGCATTTATTTCTGCCCGTCTACTTAATTAAGCTTCTTAAGCTTCGCAACAAATCCGTTGCCAAGCCACCCATTCAGTTTCTTCCTCATCATCCTCATCGTCATAAAAATTTTCATCGGTATATTCAACTAAATAGGTATCCCCTTTGATTTTTTTGATTTCTGCTTCATACCATTCCCCATCACTGTAAAGAACCTCAATTTCATCTCCCACTTCATAGTTACTGCCAGCGGGAGCAAGATTGGTTTGTGCGATCCATTCATCATCACTCGGATCGTTATTATAAAGATAACGGATTAAACAGAGATTTCCTTGCAGTTCCCGAACCGTCCCTGCATACCAATAATCTTCACTGAGAACATCCACTAATTGTCCGACTTTAAATTCCCCATTACCAGAAGCTTGAGAACCAGAAGCTTGAGAACTGGAATCTGGGGTAGATGCTTCTGATTCATTTTTTACGGATTCGTATGCGGCTAAAATTAAGCTGCGGGCTACAGTTTGAATCCCGGTATGTTCATAATAGTTAGTCGTTTGGTCAAGGAAAGCCGCCACAAAATCTAACTTATCATCGGCAATTTGGATAAAGCTGCCAATACTTTGTAAAATCGTGTCTGGGGTGACACCCGTTTTACTAATTAAACTATTCATCCAACCTTGAACGGCGTTGAAACTTTGGGTAATAAAACCGAATTTAGACGCCGGACTATCTCCTGGTAATGAGTTACTAATTGAGCCAAAAACCGGATTATCTTTAACGATGGCCGCATCCCCACCATCAATAATCGAGTGAATTTTCTGTAAGAAATCTGGACCTAAAGGCAGAATCCCATCTAGGCAAACTAAAGCTGCCATCCGCATTAAAGATGCGTCAGTATAGTTGTTAGTTAAAGATTCCACAAAGAGTTGGGGATTGGGTTGAGGAATGCCATTTATTTTACAAAAGGCGATAATTTCAACGACAATTTTTAAGACTAAATCAATGGTTTGAGCGACATCAGCTTTAGGAGTGACTCGATTGAGAAATGAGAGAAATTCAATTTTTTCCCCGATTTTATTCGCTAAGGCTGCTGTTGCCATTGCTGTATCGGCTTTGTCAATAAGTTGATATAGAGAAATCGCTGATTTATACCCGGTTTTGTTGTCTTCATAGAGTACCAAGGCACGTTCTTTAATCCGCTGTACCTTCTTGGGGTCATTTTCCCCGGTGACAACCCGAATTGTTTGGTCAAAACCAACGGTATTTTGCCATTCTCCAGGGGCAACAAAGTCTAGGGCTTTGAGCACTTTAACGGTAATATTATCTTGCGGGAGTTGATCTACCAGTTGAACTATTGATGAACTCATGGTTTGAGTTTAAATCCTATTTGATGAGTGTGGTCAGCGATTAGCTATGAGCATTGATTATGCACTTATGACTATGCACTTATGACTATGCACTTATGACTATGCACTTATAAGTATGCACTCAGTTCTAATTATACTTCACCCATTCTGGGAGATCCGGTAAAGTTGAGATTTTTCCTGCTTGCTGATGGCTAAATCCTGACTTTACGGTTACATTAAGAATTGTTACGATTAGATGCGTTTAGATGCTGTTTCAGACTTGTGCGATCGGCGAATTATTGTTGAGTAATTATACTCGTACTATTTCTAATGAAAGATGTAACATTAGGGGCGCAATGCTTGCGCCCAAATTAACCTCAAAATCGTAGCAATAATTTTTGAAATTGGTATCAATTAATGCTTTGGCGATCGCAATTATTGGGCAGTATGGGTTAACTATGCTGTAAGACAAGAACACTTTTGTCGTTAATTGTGGTTTTTTCAGAAATCAATCTTTTTACCAAGGACTCCCCACTAAGGTAAATCCAGCCCAATAATAAGGATGCTGAAAAGTTTCTTGGTCTACGGTAATTTCCGGGGGTAAAAGAATATCATCATCAGAATTTAGAGCAATTAAATGACCATTTTCAATCCGCACATCTCCCCGCAGCATGGCGATTTGGGCTTCGCGCAATATTTCTGCTTTTAGCTTGGATTTTTTGTCAGTTTCTCCAGGATTTTCGCTGTCTTGAAATGCCAGCCGAATCTGCCGATACAATTCACTCATTAATCCCAAGGTAGCGCGATCGTCCACATACCAAATACTGCCAATGGCGGATTTAACTTTAGCCTGCACTGCCAAACCAGCAAATCCTAATTCTGATGTTTCATTACCAAGAGCAGAATGGCAAGCCGACAAAATCATTAAATTAATCGGGGATGATCTCTCTAACAGAAACTCTCGCAGTTCACTCAAACTTAACTTGCGATCCCATAACTGAATATAAGAATCACTGGGGGCGTCTGGGACAAATTCCGCATGAGTCGCTAAGTGGACAATCCCATAATTATGTTGACTAATTTGGTGGTGGAGATTTTCCCAGGTAAAAGCTTCATTCAGAAACGAGTCACCAGACCATGCTTGGGTAATAGTAGAAACTTCCAAAGGAACTCCGGGCAAATCAGCCAGATTATGTTCTTTAAATGTAGAAGAACCCATTGCTAAAAGTTTGGCATTGGCTAAACTTTGATAGCTAGTATCTGTTAAATTTACACTAGGAATTAATCCCAGACTATACTTTTCAATTAAAAACTTTTCTCCATCATGTAAAGCTGCTAAAGGAATGCTGCGTAACTGAGCATCCATGACAAATACTAAAGTGTCAATATTGAGTTGTTCTAGGTCAGGTTCAATTGGTTCAATCATCCATTGATAAAGTTGCTGCGCTGATGCTAGATATCGATTGTTTTTTCTGTATCGAGGGCTGGTTATTTTCTCCATAAAATCTTTGACTACTGGCAACATATTCTTTCGTCCAGCATCTCTGATTGGTCGATAGATGGGAGCGCCATTAATAGGTACTAAAATTACATCAAGTTGTTCATCCCGGATCACCGTATAAACCAGCGCAAATTTTTTCTGAGTCGCTACGGAAATATTTTTTAATTCCTCTTGAATTGACTCAAAAGAGTTTAACTGAGGTTGGCTGGTTTCAACCTGACTTCCTGCGATGACTTCTTCCGTAAATACGCGATCGATAAAGGGAACAGCTTCCGATATTTCACCGGCATCAATTCGGTTAGCGATTTCAGTTTTGATCCCTAGAGGAATATTCCTTAGTCCAACTTTGATTGAATTGTCCGGCAATATTTCCCCTACTGTGGTATCGCTGCTAGAGTTTAAAACCGTCTGACTGCTATTCTCTGTACTTTCACTTCCAGTCAATACATTAGCAATTTCAGTGGATGAATCTGATGAGATGACAGATTGAGAATTATTTTGTTCGATCGCAGGGTTTGACTCTACGATAGTTGGTGAATTTGTACTCTCTGGGACGGTTGAGACCGATGGTTCTGCGATCGCATTAACGGTGGTTATTTCTGGTTCTTCTGCCTGAGATGTTATTTCTTGGGTAGGAGTTTCTTCTATCGGAGTTTCTTCTATCGGAGTTTCTTCTATCGGAGTTTCTTCTATCGGAGTTTCTTCTATCGGAGTTTCTTCTATCAGAGTTTCTACGGTGGTTTCCTCTGTAGGAGTTTCTACGGTGGTTTCCTCTGTAGGAGTTTCTTCTGTGGTTTCTGAATCAATGGGGACTGCTATATCTTCTTCTGGTGGTTCTGAAACTGGATTAGACGTTGTGATAATTGTGATATTGCCTTGAGTGTAAATCCCATCATCATCAACAGGCACCTCAAAGGTGGGTGAAATGGTTTCCGAACCCGTAGTTAATGCGGCTGCGGTGCCATTGGTGGTGGCATTTCCGACAATAAATGGTGTTTCGCTGCCTCCTGGGTGTCTGATGCTAATTGACCCACCACTGACTGTACCCGCAGTAGAAATGCTGGCGGTGCGATTATTTTGATCTACAAAACTGCCACGGGCTTGGAAAAAATTGCCTGCATTAATATTAACATTGCCGCCAGTTCCATCACTCGCGAGTCCTTGAGCATCGATCGCAAATATGTCAACATTTGTTAATCCATTAATCGTCACATTGCCGCCATTATCAGCACTAGAATTTAACAAGCCCATAATTTGCATATTACCCTGGGCAAAAAGATTAATATCTCCTCCTTGGGTGACGATTCGGTCAATGATTAATTGGCCGCCTGAGTTAATAATCACCGGCCCCCCTGGAGTGGAAATCTGACTCACAGAAATATCCCGATTAAGTTGCTCGGAGTCAGAGAGAAACGCGGTGTTTATCACGGTCAAATCCGGGGGAATATTCGCCGGATTAGTCAGACTAGAAACGCCGGATCTTAAAATTAATGCTGGGGAGTTGGCCAAGATTTCCGCATCAGGATCCGGCAAACCGGATAAAGTCACATCTGGGTTAGTAATAGTGATATTCCCGGCATCAATTCCTCCCGTGGCTTCTACTTTTAAGGAAACCCCAGTATATTCATCAAAACTCACATTACCATCAGCACTAATAATTGGGTCATAATAACTGATAAAATCACCGAAATCGCCAGCTACAGTACGAATAAAGAAATTGCCCTCCGTGGCAAAATGAGCATCGGTGGCAATATTTCCCCCACTAATTAAGGTAATATCACCCCCTGCCTGAAAAGTTGCGCCTTGGTTGACAGAATTCAGGGCGAAAATATCAATTTTTTGCAGTCCAGTTAGATTCATATTTCCGCCTGCGATCGCGGAAAATGGGTTTTGACTATCCCGAACAATCAGCGTATTTTTCGCCAATAAATTTAAATCTTGGCTAGTTTGGATTTCACTCCCGAATAAACTTAAATTATTAGCAGCGGATAAAGTAGCATTTCCTGAGATAATTGTTGCCGATTGATTTGATTGATTCGTGGGTTGAATCACCACATCCCCATTGCCTATCCCCAAGGCAGAACCGGATAAAACTACTTGTCCCGCTTCATTGAATGTCACCTGGTTGGCATCAATAATATTGCCACCCCCGGTTAATAATTCAGGGAGAGAAAGTGGATTAAAAGCCTCGGTTTTTAAATTGGATAAACTCACTTCTAAACTCAGTAAATGTCCGGGCTGACTAATCCGCAAAATACTTTCCCCTGGAACCGCAGTAATAATCAGATTCCCTTGGGGTGCAGCGAGAGACCCGGTACTGAGTATGGTTCCGCCAATCAAAGATAAAGATTGTCCTGATCGCACCGCTAAATCGGCAAAATTAATCAGACTCCCTGGCTGAATATTGTCAAAAGAAAAATAAATCGGATTCCCGACTAATGTGGTATAATTATTATTGCCGAATACTTGCAATATTCCGGCATCAAAGCCTAAACTGGTGGCAGTGGTGGCGGTAAAATCACCGAGGACATTTAAGGCAGCATTTTGACCAAATACTATGCCTGCCGGATTGAGCAAAAAGAGGTTAGAATTTCCACCATTAACTTGAATTAAACCATTAATTAACGATGGATTACCCCCAGAAATTTGTCCGAGAATATTGACAATTTCTGGACGGGATAAAAAGTTGGCAATTTGTCCATCACTCAGTCCAAATTCTTGGAAATTGTGAAATAAATTTGCCCCATCTCCAGAGGTTTTACCCCCGGTAATGTTAATCTGATTTCCCTCAGTAGTGACAACGGTTCCCGTCCCGTCTGTTGCTGGGGTAATTGTTTGGGCAAAGACTAGACCCTTATTAACTCCTAGGGTCAGGAAAAGGACTAAGAAGAATAAGGGATAAAAGGGCGATCGCCCATCAAAATTAGTAATTCTTCTTTTCATTTCTCTTCTCTTGTGTCCTCTGTGTCTCTGTGGTTAATATCTTAAATAAACTGAATTAAGCTAATTTCACTTGGCTGAATTCCTAATAAAATGGCTATATATTCCCCGGTTGCTTGATGCTGAATGATTAGATCGTTAGTATAATTTCCCGTTCCTTGGGTAATATTTAAGGATTCAGAAGTTAAGCCCCCTGCGGTGGCAGAATCCATTAAATCGATAAAATCTTCCTGCACATTAAAATCAGTAATAACATCTGCTGCTTCTAATGTCAATCCGTCCATGCCTAAACCGATCGCAAATACATCCCCCGTCCTTGCCCTCCCGTGAGGGTATCTGCACCTAAATCCCCCGATAAATAGTCATTATCTTTATGACCCAATAGCCGATCGCTGCCATCTCCTCCTAACAGGCGATCGCTGCCACTTTCCCCAAACATTAAATCATTGCCTGCACTACCTTCAATATAATCATTGCCCTGACCGCCCCAAATTTTATCATCGCCATCCCCTCCTAAAATATAGTCATCATTCTCCCGACCATATAGGCGATCGCTCCCCCCTTGAGCATCAATAAAATCATTGCTTTCTCGTCCATGTAGAATATTCATTTCCACAGTTACAAGGAGGCGATCGTTCAAATTAGTTCCGGCCAAATTTGGGCGATCGTCACCTTGAAAAACCTCTCCTAAATCATCATTGTCGCTCACATTAGCGGTTAAATTCACCGTTAAATTATTATACTGAGAATCGCTACTGGTGATAGCATGAGTAATCTGACTATTGTGCGGCTCTTTAGGACTTATGGTGATAAGTTTCTCTAATTTAACATGAGTATTTGCATAAAATTAAAAGGTGAAATTCATATACATGAACGCTTCTAGCTTCTCATGTTGAAAAAAAAGAGTCTTATAAGTCCGCCAAATCCTGAAAAAATCATTAAATTTAGTTGCCAGGCTCAAAGTTAAGCCCTAAACTGATAAAATTTAGCTGTTTTGTGAAACTCACCCTTTCACCCTAAAAATTTTTGAGCTTAGGTTTATGGAAAATCATCTCAATGTAATACTGGGCTTACCTGAAGTGACCGTTAGAGAATTTACCATGCTAGAAGATGGGATTTGCCTAAAGATTAAATTGACCAAGGAACACACTGTCCTTTATGTCAAAGTTATACCACCGAAATCAATCAAAATCGTCCCATCCTAGTCCGAGACCTTCCTTGTTTTGATAAGGTCAATTATTTACATGTCCCCCGTCGGCAATTTTATTCTCGTCATTGTCAAAAGTATTTCACCGAAAAACTGCCTTGGATAGAGGGGAATCGGCGCCATACTTTGCGATATGAAAAAAATATTTTTGAGCGCGTAAAGTCATTAAATATATCTAAAGTTTCATTAGTTGATGGGCTATCTTTTGATGAAGTTCAAGGAATATTTAATCACCGGACTTCTAACATAGCCGAGGAGCAGTGGCTCGAAGTTAGTCGGATAAGTCTTGATGAAATTGCTATGCGTAAAGGGCATAAAAATTATAAAGCGGTGGTCTGCGATTTAGATAAAAATAAGCTTATAAAAGTCATTGATGGACGAACCCAAGATTGTTTGATATCAAAGCTTTCAGAACTTCCGCTCCAAGTCAGAAAAGCGGTAAAAGAAGTTAGTGTTGATATGTGGCATGGCTTTCCAAAAGTTATTTAAGAAATTTTCCCCAATGCTCAAATTGTGACAGACCGATTTCATGTGATGAGACCTCTCATTGAAGAATTAAAAAAAATCGCTAAATCTTTAGGAGTTAAAAAACATGAAAACCTGTCTCTAATTTTGAGAAACAAAATTGATTTGGATAATGGAGAACTCACGGAACTGGAAAACCTCTTATCCTCATCTAAATCTAAGCGGTGAAAAGCCGCCTATGAATATAAAGAAGAATTTCGCCAGATTTATGAAACCAGTCAAACCGTTTTGTCAGGCCAAAAGCGCTTTCAAGAATGGTTACAAAAAGCTCGAAAAATTTATGGCAAAGTTATTCAAACTATAACCGAAGATATGCCAACTATTTGTAATTACTTTATTAGTCATTCTAACAGTGTAACTATGGAATGGATTAAGAACAAGATAAAGCTGATAAAACGCCAAAGCTATGGATTTAAAAATTTTGAAAACTTTCGGTTACGTCTTTTATCAGCTTTTTGATGAGACTCCTTATAAATTACAGATTTAGCCACTCAAAAACATTAAAAATTTGATAACTTGATTAGATAAACTTACCACCGTAAGTCCTAAAGAGCCAACCATTGGCGATGCTTATATGGTGGTCGGAGGTTTATCAATTCCCAACGAGAATCATCTGATCGCGATCGCGGATATGGCCCTGGATATGCAGCAGGCGATCGCTCAATTTCAAACTCCCCAAGGAGAACCTTTTCAAATTAGAATTTGCATTAATTCTGGGCTGGTGGTTGCCGGGGTAATTGGGTCGAATAAATTTATTTACGACTTATGGGGCGACACAGTAAATGTGGCTTCTCGGATGGAATATATGGGAATTACTGGTTAAATTCAAGTAACAGAAAGCATCTATGAACAGCTAAAAGCATTTTATGAGTTTGAACCCAGAGGTTTAACTCCAGTCAAAGGTAAACGTGAAATGATGACTTACTGGCTTAAAGGTAAAAAAAATTCGCCACGGGTTTAAGCCGTGGCTACTGACCGCTGACTGCTGGTATTTAAGGTTTATTTAAAGCTTAAATTACAAACCAGGTCGATCCACCATTAAACGGTCTAATTCTAACTGCATATGATAGCGGACTTTTTCATAACAAATATCGACATAATCCCGGTCTTTGGCCATTTCTGCCCCATAATATTCAAATTCAATAGGCCGACAAATGCGAGTTTTAATTTGCATCGGTAAGGGGAAATTTGGTAGGGGGCCAATGCCAATAATCCAAGGCAAACCTAAGTAAATGGGAAATACTTCTGGGTCAACATCAAATAACCACGGCATCCCCCATTGATGAAGTTGCCGTATTTGTTCGTAGAAGTCCCCTAAGACAATTAAAGTGTCGTGAGCCCCTTTGGAAATCACCGGGACAATGGGCACTTCCTGCCGCAGGGCTAGTTTAATAAAGCCTTTGCGTCCGGCTAAGTGAATGCGATCGCGATTATGATGGGGCCGAAACACATCTTGCGCCCCACCGGGATAAACAAACACACTTGCCCCTTTCTCGAAAGCCGCGATCGCCATTTTCGGATGAGCAATTACAGCCCCCATTTGGGCCGCCAATGTCGTCAACCGAGAATCGACTTTCCAAGCATTCCGGTGCATCAAACCATACACCAGACGCTTCGTCCCAAACCGCCGAAACCAGTCATACATCACCATCGAGGTATCTGGGGAAGCCAGTCCGCCATTATGGGAACCCACAAATAAACATTGACCCGTCCTGGGAATATGATGCCAACCATCGCTTTCCACCCGAAAATAGTAGCGATAAAACCATTCCCAAATCGGCATCCAATCTAAAATCACCCGCTCATCGCGCAGGTCTAAAGTCCAACCGGGCTGGTTTTTTGCAGGCTGGTTTTTTGCAGTTTTGCTCTCAGTCATAGTCAATTAAATTTGTCAAAGGGTGAAAGACAATGAGGTTTTTTTATATCCTATCTCATGGATCAATTATTGGGCGATCGCGAGCGATCGTCGCTGATTTTTCAGGCAATTCTCGTCATCCCTGACTGATGTTATACCAATTTTCGTAAATTCCGCAACAAATTCCGCAACAAATTCCGCAACAAATTCCGCAATAAATTCCGCAATAAATCCAAATTTCTGCTTTTTAATGCGGTTTAGGTGGTGGATTAGTAGTAATTATTTTTTTTGGTTAATCTTATTGATTATTTCGATAAATTTGATAAATTTAATGGGTGAAAAGCAGCATTAATTTATGCGACATTTTTTATCACTCTTTTTCTTTTAGCAATTACATCATAGGGGACATCCCAATAAGCTGAAGCCTGCCCCATATTATAGGTCAAATATTGACTATCAATTTCTGGCAATTCGCGAATTTCTAGGGTATTTACATCAATATTGAGACATTCAATAATTTCATCGCCCAAACATTTAGATAGCATCGGGATTACCGCATTGCCAATTTCTCTAAAGCCATGCCAAATCGTGCGATGAAATTGAAACCAATCGGGAAATGTATGCAGTCTCGCAGCTTCTCGAATTGTAATACATCTCGGTTCGCGATAATGAATCGGTCTAGGGGCAGTATGCGCCCCTCGATCGCTGCTTGTACCTGCCCGGAGGGTATTACAAAGTCCTGAAGGTGAAAGCTTAAAAAATCTACTGGTTTTTTCTACAGTTCCCGGTTCAGTTAATAAAAATCTGCTGATAGAGTTGGCGGTATGATTAGAGCCAATATGCCCCCATACTTGGCCATCGGTTTTCCGTTTATGACAAAGATGATAAGCTGCCGATGGATGCAAAGCAAAGCTTTTTCTAAAGCCAGAATAATCTAGTTTTCTGGCATCAATGCCTCTATCTTGATTCACAAAAGCCGGTATATTAGCTAAATCGGCAATAGCATCCCCGACCGTATTAACCGGATTAATATTTGCCTCGGTTTCCTGATGGGTTTCTAGAGGATAATGGGCTGGCTTTACATCTTTACGACTGCCAATCAGAATTAAGCGTTTTCTTTTTTGGGGAGCGCCAAACCGGGAGGCATCCAAAATTTTAATTGGTTGAGCAATGACGTAACCAATTCGCTTAAATTCGCTGATTAATTCATCCAAAAATTGCCGATGTTCACCAGAGGCGATACCGGGGACATTCTCGAAAATAAAATATTTGGGTTTGATGTCTTTGATAATTCTGACATATTGAAATACCAGCGAATTTCTGGGGTCATCTAACTGCCGTTTGCCAATATGAGAAAACCCTTGGCACGGTGGCCCACCGGCAATTAAGTCCACTTCACCGCTAAACCCTTGCTGTTTGATTTGAGCCATTAACTTTTGGGTTTTTAAGTGATTAATATCTTGGCAAATACTGACACTATAGGGAAAGTTAACATGATGAACTAGAGTATGAATTGGATCCAGTTCTACGGCGGCAGCAATATCAAATCCAGCCGCCTCAAGTCCCAGAGACATTCCCCCACAGCCTGAGAATAAATCGATCGCGATCGGTCTTTGCATTTGTCATCCTTTAATTTAATCAATACTTTTGATATTATCACAAAATTTTGCCGGAAAATATATTAATTTTCACATAAAAAATATAATTTTGTAAATATGCCAATAAGTATGCAATCCACCCCTATACACGCGCCATTGAATCATCAGTGCCTCATCAGAAATATGATTAAGTGCCTGCCACACTTCTTTCAGCAATTCTGGTTTATCTACAAGCACTTTGGCAAGATCAAGTTTAGGATACAACATGAAATAAACACTGGTAGTCGTTGCCTTTAAAACCATTAATGTTCTCTGTTTCTAGTCGATCGAGATTGGGCAAGTAAAAATGGTCGTTTTCGCTGATAAACTCCGAGAAGTTATTGGCGATCTTTCATCCTAACTAATAGGGAAAAAAATCGCGATCGCTTGTAATTTATATCAAAATAATGTGTATTGTTCGTCATTGTTCGTCACAGAAATTGTTTTACAGATGCTACACTGTAAGCAATTAACTATTTCACCCCTAATTCTTATGATGGAGATTTCCCTATGCCCCAAGCCCTGAAAGCGATTTACCATAGTGGTACGTTTACCCTTCAAACAGCCTGTGATTTGCCTCTACGGTGTTGAGGTTGAGCTTTTTGTCAAAGCACCTCAAGTCATTCCCCCCAAGATTACTGATATTGCAACTAGGCAGAAATTTTTAACCTTACTTGTTGAGCGAATGCAACAAAACCCCATTCCCTCTAACGCTCCGCAGTTTACAAGAGATATGCTATATGAACGCCGTTGACACAAATGTTTTAATTTACGTCAATGATTCGCGTGATCCACCCCCCATACACGCGCCCTTTACTCATCAGTGCCTCATCAGAAATATGATTAAGTCCCTGCCACACATCTTTAAGCAATTCTGGCGGATCTAAAAGCACTTTGGCAAGAACCCGATCGCAATTTTTCGAGTTCCCAGTTTTGCCAAAAAAAATCAGCACCCGATTTTTAGGAAAAACCGGATGCCTGTTATCTCTGCATGGATTCAAATTAATCTAAGTCTTGGGGGAATTATTCTGCTGCCATCATGGAGCTTTTGCCGGATTTTTTGTAACGATTAGTAATCATTTTTTCTGGATCAATCCCTTCAAAAGTTGGCGGAATCCAGGCACGCACTAAGAGCAATCCGGCTAAAACTATTAAAAATGATCCTGTAGCCAGAATTTGCACCCAAGGGGTTTCTAACACTCCTCGCACAATCACTTCTCGCAAAACCGAAACAATAGAAACTTCCACCGCAACGCCAATTGAAACCCGCTGTTCTTGTAAGTAAATAATCAGCAGGCGGAATAATTCAACTAAGATTAATAAAAACAGAATATCAGCCGTTACCTCTTGAAATTCGATGGGAGGCAAGAGGGAGAAAAACATTTCTCGCAACTCCAACACCATGAAACAGAATAAGCCAAGACACAAAGAAATAACGATCAAGTCTTGGATGGTTTCTAAAAATCGCACAATCTTGGTGCGATTTAACCAGGCGTAAGATTTGGAGGCTGGATTATCTAGGAAATTTTGCATGGATGTAACCTTGAGAATGTGATAATTTGAGCATAATTCAAAGGGTGGTTATTTTTTACCTGTTGAATGTTTAATTTAGTTATGGGTTTGATTATTAAAATTACGCCTGACCGTGAAACAAGGTTTTCCAGGGGTTTAGACCTGCCTCTCATTTTCACATCCCCAATCAAGCAGAGGGGCAAGGAGGCAAGGGAGATGGGGAGATTCTGGAAATAGGACTCGCTTGTTGCCAGAAAAAACACGCTTCGATGCCCCCGAACTTGATATGACTGGCAATATTCCGTAAATAATTAGCAATAGCTTTTTTCCGATTTGCCCGTTCTGACAAATCAGGTGGCGCATCTTCTATAGCAATCCTATTTCAATCGTAATATTTTTGTAGGGGAAACCGGGGGGACTGCCCCTACAATTACCACAACCCCTGCACGGATTGCTATAGCAAATGTTCGGGATGTCCCCCCAACCTTTTCTTTATCCAATTCTATACTTAGTATGACAAACTCTGAGCAATGTGTATTTAGAGAAAATTTTAACCTATTTTCGCTATTTTCATTATAAAATAGCTGCAACCAAATGGTTTTTTGGTTTCAACCAGCTTATGCAGTATAACCCCATAGAGGCGATCCTCACTTATTAGTGTTTTAGCAGAAATTTGATTAAGTTTCTGCCACACTTATTTACGCAAATATAACTACTTTGCAGCGGTTTTCAGATTACTGAACCACGCTAGGGCGAAGCCCAAGCGGTATTTAATTTAATATTTTCAGTAGTAGGGGCGCGATCTTTCCGGCAGTCCATTTAATATTTTAAGCATCTTCTGGGGCGAATGGCCATTCGCCCCTACACTAGCGGAAAGATCACGCCCCTACACTGCCGGAAAGATCGCGCCCCTACAGGTATTTGTGGTTTACTCGCGGAGAAAATTGCTGTAAAAGCAATTTTTCAAGAGGTTGATGAAGATATTGTGTCCTTCTGCTGCGATCGCGTCTGTCCCCCACAGCCTGAGCATAAATCGATCGCGATCGGTCTTTGCATTTGTCACTCTTTAATTTAATTAAAAATCAACTAAAAAATTTTTTTTAGCGCAAAATATTGCCAGTAAAATTATCAAATTTTATAAAAAAAATTACTTAGTAAATATGCCAATAAGGGCGAAGCATTCGCGGATAAATCTTCACTATCAACCCAAAAATTATCGGCGCTAATGCTTCGCCCCAGCACAATAGACATCTCCAATAATTGCCCGTCACAAAGCCATATCAAGGCTTTATATCTGATTTATGGAGATGTCTAATGGTGAGAACCGTGGCAAAACCGTTACTCACTCGCTGTTTATTCAGCAGTGCTAGATTCTGGGGTGGGATTCGTGGATGAACCAAAGGCAACCCGTAAAAAAGGTGGAGCCAGAAAAGTGGTCAAGATCACCATGATAATAATCGACACCTCCAAGGGCTTATCCAAAATGCCGCTCGCCGAACCAATCCCCGCAAACACTAGACCCACCTCACCGCGAGGGATCATGCCAACCCCGATCGCGAGGCGATTGATGTCGGGGATGCCAAATGCTGCCCAGCCGGTTATCAGTTTGCCAGCGATCGCCACTGCTACCAAAAAGACAGCAATCAATAGTCCCGCCCGATTCTCCGGTACTGCCGGGTTCAAAACACCGAGGTCGGCACGCGCTCCCACCGTCACAAAGAAGATGGGTACTAGCAAATCGGCGATGGGTTTGATTAATTCGTCTAACTCTTTCCGGGCATCGGTTTCATCCAGCACCAAACCCGCTGCAAAGGCACCCAAAATCGCTTCGAGATGAATGGCGTTGCCTAAAAATGCCATAAAGAAAGCGAAGATGAATGCTGGAATAACGATATTCCCACGGGTTTTGAGCCGATCCACGATCGCCACAAAAGTCTTGTTAAAGACACCACCCAACAAAATTGAGCCAATCAAAAATGCCGTAGCACTGACAATCAAGTAAATGACATTGACGACATCAATTTCACCAGTTTTGGCTAAACTTGCCACCACTGCCAAGACAATAATGCCGAGGACATCATCAATCACCGCCGCGCCCACAATGATTTGCCCTTCTTTGGATTTGAGTTGACCTAGCTCTGACAACACTTTAGAAGTAATGCCGATACTCGTTGCCGTTAACGCCGCCCCCGCAAAAATTGCTGGAATTGCCGCGACATGAAACACCAACATCAATCCGGCTGTACCGGCGGCAAAAGGTGCCGCGACTCCGACACAGGCGACAACCGTGGCTTGAATTCCCACTTGCTTCAGTTGCCGCAGATCGGATTCCAGTCCAATTTCAAACAGCAGAATAATCACGCCGATTTCAGCCAGCACCGAAATCACTTCACTTTGGGACTCAAAGATCCGATTCAGTGCTTCTGGCGCAAGCTGATTCAATCTTTGCAGCGCCGTCATAATCACCGAGTCAGAGGCAGACAGCCCCCCTTCGGGAAAGATCACCAGGTGCAACGCCGAAACGCCGACAATCACACCAGCGACCAGTTCCCCCAGGACGGGCGGAAAATCCAATCGTCTGGCGACCTCTGCGCCGAACTTGCTGGCCAGATAAATCACCACCAGGGTCAGCAATACCCCAGACAGAATAATGGGCGAATCCTCAGCAACAGCGGTCGCCAGGAATGGCATCGGGGCCATGAGAGCGGCTATCCCCTCACTAAAAGGAGGCAGAATGTGGGACAAAATCATAAGTTTAAAACGATGAAGATTAAGGGTCTGAGGAAGTCATAAAACTGCGGGCAGTTATGAAAAAGGCAACCGATCAAGCAAGGTCATGCTTTGGATGCGGTTGCCTGGATTGAGACGAGCCTAGCCGTCAATGAGTGACGCGGGCGAACCGCCATCGTCGTCTCGATTCAACAGCCCTCTGGTCCACAGAAATGTCTCCCGTACAGTACCTCTGCTTCACAGATATAGATAATGCCCGCATAATCGGTGAAAAACTTTATTGCGACCTTATCCGCAATATCCTCAGCCATCTCCCGATTTTCGGTGAGTACCTCGAACTTCACATTAGAATCAGTGTCGGCTGTGCTGGGTTTACCCGTAGAACGCACGTTGCGACTGCCTTTACCGCCAGTATCTACCACCGTATAACCAGTCGCCCCGCATTCATCAATGATCTTGGCGACCTTTTTCATTAAAACCTTTTCTGTGACGATGACGAGCTTGTTGGCTTTCTTGGCCATATTGGTTATCTCCTTAAATATGTACATTAATCTACTTGATCTGCCGGATCAAGGGAGCGCCGACAGACCGCGACCCGTCTGGGATTAGAGTCCGCCGATCGCTTGGGCAAGACCGATGAAGAACGGGATACACAAGCCGATCGCCACTGGCGTACCAATGGCTGTGGACGCGCCGATATAGGCGGAGGGATTGGCCGATGGGATACCGGCTCGCAATGTGGGCGGACCTGAGATATCTGAACTAGAGGAAGCGATCACGGCCAGGATCACGACGCCGCCCATGCTGAAGTTCATGGTGTAGTGGGCAATCATGCCAAGACCGAAGGCGACTAACCCATGTACAAACGGTGCGATTACACTATAAACGACGTACCATTGGGCCACCTTACGCAGTTCGCCAACTCTTGACCAAGCCTCCATCCCCATGACCAACATCAAGATCGAAAGCAAGCCACGAAAGGCGGGATCGTAGAAGCTTTTATAGACACTTTCCGGCTGGGTGAACAATCCAAGAGCGAGACCTAACAACATTGCGGATAAAGCAGGACCCCGGAGGCTTTCCTCGATAATCGGCCATATCTTGACTTTGTTATCATCAGGATCCTTCTGCTGGCTGAGATACTCCTGCCGAGTGCTGGGATAATCCCCTGCCGCAACGGGCTGCTTGGTCAAAGACTCCTGCATGGGAGAGTGGGCTGCTTCTTTAAGTTTCTTCTTGTTGAGATAAATATTGGCCACAACGATCGCAGTGACGAGCGCTGGGATATCCATGAAGGGATAAAGTGCGCCAGCCCATGCTTCGTATGAAATCTTCTGTTCTTCCAGTACCGTCAGACCAGCAGCCATAGTAGAACCACTCACGGCACCAAACAAACCCCCGGTCGCGATCGCATCCACGGTTCTGACCTTCGGCAGATTGGCTAATGTATAGCGGGCGATGAATACAACCGCAATCCCTGTTACCACAGCAAACAATGCAGGTAACACCATATCCGCCAGATTAGAATTGCGGATCGCAATTCCACCAGTTAGACCGATTTTGGTGAGCAGCATGAAGACGATGATCGTACAAATCGACTCTGGAATTACCAATTCGCTACCAAGGGCGGCAATGATCATCCCACCAATCAAAAAGGCGAGGGTTGGGGACTGCAATTGGGCAATGAAGTCCTTCACGAAAAGGGAGAAAAAATCCACGAATACCTACCTCCTTGTGTCTCCTCTGATGAGGAATATTGCAATAATCAATGAACTGTAAACGGGAGCCGCTATCGATAAATATCGGCGGGGAAATGAATCTGGCATCAGCGATCGATCGCGCACTCAAAAAATACTCAACAACAAACTATTGAGTATGATTGCCTAACGACTTCAAGCTTTCAAAAACTAAGTAATGATAGTTAAATCATTTGGATGTTGTTAACTTTACACTACTCTGATTAGTTATATTGATTTAGCAATTAGAAAAAAATTCTGTTTGCATAAGTTTTGCTCTATGGTTCTTAGATCCCTGGCACTGCGAAGCCAGCGATCGGGGGTCGCGATCGCTGTCAGCAGCCCAAAAAATTGTTGCAGCGGCAGAATACAGATTATTGAGGGGATACACAAGTTTCTCTACCGCTGCTGAACTCAAACGTTAAATGCCCTGATTCCCTGGTTGGGGCTTTTTATGAGTATTTATATTGTAGGGTGGGCAGGCATTCCACCATCATATATGGTAGGGTGGGCAAAATACCCACCCGAAGAATGTTAGGGGCTGTGGGATGAATTTTTGTAAATGGGATAACTTTTTTGCTGAGACGCTCATAAACCAAACCGCCTGACAGGTGAGCGATCGCCCATCCTTTAAAGCAAGAATGTCTTTTATTTCATCTAGACTCCAATCGATTTCTGGCAGTAGGGTGTGTCTTTGCGCTGGAGTTATTTTTACATGAAATAATTAACTTTAATTCAGCGCCGTAACGCACCAAACAATATTTTTTTACCACAAAGACACAAAGAAACACAAAGAAAGAAAAGCCAAGTGAGGTTTTTAAGGGGGGTTGGGGCGATCGCTCCGGCATTGTGCCAGAAGTCTGATAAAAATCCGCTCCAGTTATATCCATAGCCCCACCAATGGTTGAAAAATCGCTATTATAAGGTCTATTGAGAAAATCCTATGACCTCTACTGTAACTTATCCTCATATTGAGAAAGTTTCTGGCGAACCCGCAAAATTGCAAAGAATTCCCCGCGTGCTTGTAGCTCAAATTGTGATGGACTATCTAGCTTATGGATGGTCAGTTGAGGAAATTTGCCGTCAACATCCATATTTAAAATTATCAGAAGCTCATGCAGCAATGACCTACTATTTCGAGCATCAACAAGAAATTAACCAAGAAATTCGCACAGAATGGGAACAAGCAGAACAAGCAAAATCCCAGTTGCTGCGATCGCCCTTTTTTGTTCGGATACAAGCCAAAGGATTACGATAAATTTCTCTAAAACTTTATATGGATGTTCATGTTCCCCAGGCAATTACCGATCAGTTGCGTCGTCGTGGGGTTGATGTTTTAACGGCGCTCGATGATGAATCAGCGACGTTAACCGATGAAGAATTACTGGAACGAGTTAGAACACTTGGTAGAGTTATTTTTACCCAAGATATTCTGTTTAAAGCCCTCGCTGAAAATTGGCAACGTCAAGGTCGAGAATTTGCTGGTTTTATTTTTGGACATCAAATGGGAGGAACAATTGGATAGTATGTCAGAGATTTAGAGATAATTGCTCAAGGCTCTGAAATGGATGAATGGCTAAATGCGATCGAACATTTGCCTTTTTCAAAGCGATCGCCTCTGTTTAATTAACCAAGATGCCGCAGTTCAACAATCACAAATTATCTGTTCCCTGGGATTATTTACCCCGATGAAATAATAGCCGTAGGGTGTGTTAGGCGTAACGCACCCTATAATATTTTATACTATATTATAGCGGTTTTTAGGTTAATAAACTACCTTAACCGCCTGGGAATCGTCTTCCCGCCGCTAGAGAGCGAAAGTCGGTTTTAACCGACTGAAATGCTTTTAATATAATGCTTGTAGTCGGTTTTAACCGACTTTCGCTATGAGGCGGGGGTTTTAACCCCCGACGGATGTGATTTACTTTTATTTAAGAGAAATAAAGAGAAAAGTATGGTGTGTCTTTGCGCTGGAGTTATTTTTGCCTCAAATAATTAATCTTAATTCAGCGCCGTAACGCACCAAACACCGATAGATAACCACCGACAAATTTTTCTCATTCTCGATTAAATTAAGCGTTACGCCGGCTGTTTTAATAAAATTTTGGGGAAAATTTGTTAATTTGTGCCGCCTAACGCACCCTACGATAACTATAATCTTATGTTATAAGATTTTATACTATATTATTGTATAATAACAACCATAACCCCAATTCAAGCAATAAGTTATGTCCCTAGGTGAAAACTTTTTCCCAAAAAGCCGCGATTTACTAAATGATTTTCGCTTTGACGATCTATTTATTCAAGAATTAGGCTGGTCGCAACCTGCAACCACAAAAACTATAACTTTAAAAATAGAATCTCAGACTTATGCTTATTCGATAATTGCCCAATTTTCCGGGGTGTTAGTGTTTCAAGTTAACGCAGAGAATGAGCAAATTGCTGATGGAAAATTATGCAAGGCAATTTATCAGGAAATTGAACAGCTTTATCGGGAAAATTTGCTGATTTTTGTCGATCGCGATCGCAGTCGGAGTTTATGGTATTGGGTGAAGCGGGACGGGACAAAACGATATATTCGCGACCATCTATATATTAAGGGGCAGCCCGGAGATTTATTTTTAAGTAAGTTAAGTTCTCTGGTGGTTGAGTTGTCTGACTGGGAACTGGGAGAACCGTCAGTTATCGAAATTGCCGATAAGTTAAAAACTGGCTTTGATGTTGAACGAGTCACCAAGAAATTTTATCAAGAGTTTAAATAAGAACACTATAATTTTTTAGCCTATATCCAGGGAATTGACCGAGAAAGCGATCGCCGTTGGTACACTTCGGTCATGTTAAACCGCTTGATGTTTGTCTATTTCTTGCAGCGTAAGGGATTTTTGGATCGCGGCAATTTGGACTATCTGCAAAATCAGTTAAAAGCCAGTCAGCAGCGGGGCAAAGACTTATTTTATCGAGAATTTTTACACACCCTATTTTTTGAAGCTTTTGCCAAACCGGAGAAACACCGGGATGAACAGGTGAAAGCCTTAGTCGGTGAGGTGACATATCTGGATGGGGGATTATTTCTCAAGCATAAAATAGAACAAGATTATCCTCAAATTAATATTGCGGATGCGGCATTTGAGCACATTTTAGACTTATTTTCTCGGTATTCTTGGAACCTGAATGACACCCCAGGGAAACGGGATGATGAAATTAACCCATATGTATTGGGTTATATTTTTGAAAAATATATTAACCAGAAAGCATTTGGGGCGTATTATACTCGCCCGTAAATTACCGAATATTTATGTGAAAAGACGATTTATCATTGGATTTTGGATCGGTTAAATGCCCATAATCACAGTTTCTTATTTAAAGATATTAATCACCTATTGCTAAATTTAGATAGCGATCGCTGTCAATTGCTACTTCAGGAAATATTGCCCCATTTATCAATATTAGATCCCGCTTGTGGTTCGGGGGCGTTTTTGGTGGCAGCAATGAAGACTCTGATCGGGATTTATAGTGCAGTAATTGGCACAATTCAGCTAAAAGGTAGCCGCGAGTTAAAGCAGTGGTTAAAGGAAACGGAAAAGCAGCATTCGTCCTTAATTTATTTTATCAAAAAGCGGATTATTACCCATAATTTTTATGGGGTAAATATTATAAAAAAAGCCAGAAAAATTGCAAAGTTACGGTTATTTTTAGCGTTGGTTTCTTCCGCGCAGTCCGTGGCAGATTTGGAACCGTTGCCGAATATTAATTTTAATATTATGGCGGGGAATTCTTTGATTGGTTTGATTCGGGTTGACGATAAAAGTTTTGATACGGCTGGCAATCTAGATATACTACAGGGTTTGGTTGCGAGTGATTATCAAGCTATTTTAGCGGAAAAAAATCGCAGTATTGAGTTATATAAACAACACGCTTTTCAGTTGGAAAAAGTTGGGTGAAATTCTCAGGAAAACCGGCTGCAAATCTTGCGAAATCATATAGAAGATGTGAACCGCGAGTCAATGGCTAAATTAAATCAGTTATTGTTAGATGAGTTTAGTTTTAAGTTGGGGATTAAGTATGAAGCAGCCCAGTTAAAAAGCAAGGGGAAAAAGCGAGTTTTATCCATTGCAGATATGGAACAGTTAAAGCCGTTTCACTGGGTTTATCACTTCGATAAAATTATTCAGTAAAAAGGCGGCTTTCATGTGATTATTGCTAATCCACCCTGGGAAGTGTTTCAAACTGATGAAAAAGAGTTTTTTCAGCAGTATGACAATTTAATTGAAAAGACAAAACTGGATATACACGCTTGGAAAAAAAAGCAAAAACAACTTTTAGAAGATCCAGATATAGCCCAAGCTTGGTTAGATTATTGCAGTGGATATCCTCATGTGAGTGCTTATTTTAAACAAGCCGAACAGTACAAAAATCAAAATTCTGTTATGAATGGCAAGACTGTAGCCAGAAAAATTAATTTATATTCTCTATTTGTGGAACAATGTTTTAATTTGCTGCATCCCCGTGGGCAATGTGGGATGGTGATTCCCAGTGGAATTTATACAGATTTAGGCAGCAAGCAGCTAAGGTAAATGTTGTTTTCCCAATGTCGCCTTGGTACATTATTTGGTTTATCTAATGAAAGGTTTATTTTTGAAGAAGTGGATCATCGCTTCAAGTTTTGCCTACTGAATTTTGAAAAAGGGGGTCAGACTGAATCATTTAACGCAGCTTTTCGGATCGATCCACGCGAAGCCATCCGCAAAGAACAGTTAGATATTTTTTTAAAAGATGAAAGTGAAAAAGTAGAAATTTCTGTGCCGCTAATTCGTAAACTATCACCGGATTCTATTTCAGTGATGGAGTTTCAGAATCCGTTGGATATTCAAATTGCTGAAAAAATGACTCGTTTTCCCCTCTTGGGCGAACAAATTCCCGGTAAGTGGAATTTGAAGTTAAAGCAAGAGTTTAATATGACCACTGATAGTCATCTGTTTAAAACGGAACCGAAGCCAGGTCGTTTGCCACTTTATGAAGGGAAGATGATTCATCAGTTTACTCACCAGTTTGCTGAACCGAGATATTGGGTGGATGAAAAAGAAGGACGACAAGCAATTATTGGGAAAAAAGGTACAGATATCGGTGAAAAATTAGATTATCAAAATTATCGTTTAGGATTTAGAGCCATTGCTCGCAACACAGATATCCGAACATTAATTATTAGTATGATGCCGTCAAATATTTTTTGTGGTAATTCAGTATTATCAACTTGTAATTTAAATCTTTCAGGATTTGAAATGTTAGCAATGCTAAGTTTGGGAAACTCATTTGTCATAGATGCTTACCTAAGATCGATGGTATCTGCAAATATTAATATGTTCTACATTTACCAACTACCCGTCCCTCGACTCACGGAAGGAGACCCTTATTTTACCGAAATTGTGGAACGGGCAGCCAAACTGATCTGTACCACCCCAGAATTTGATGATTTAGCGGCAGAAGTGGGTTTAGGTTCCCATAAAAACGGTGTGACTGATGAAATGGAACGGGCAAAACTGCGGGCAGAACTTGATGGCATGATTGCCCATTTTTATCAACTCACCGAAACGGAATTTCAACATATTATGAATACTTTTCCCATTGTCCAGGACGCGGTGAAAGCTGCGGCATTAAAAGCATATACGCAGCAGTAGGGTGTGTCTTTGCGCTGGAGTGATTTTTGCCTCAAACAATTAATTTTAATTCAGCGCCGTAACGCACCAAACAATATTTTTTTACCACAAAGACACAAAGAAAGAAAAAGTAGGGTATGTCTTTGCGCTGGAGTAATTTCTGCATGAATATAATTAAGTTCAATTCAGCGCCGTAACGCACCAAAACCTCAAGATATTAAATTATTAAATTATTAAACTAAGCGTTACGGCAGCTTGGTTAATAAAATTTTGGTGAAAATCTGTCAATGTTTGCCGCCTAACACACCCTACTATAAGAGGACCGACCACCGCGATCGCAAGCCGAAGCGCCCCTACATACGCCCAAATTAATCGCGTAATTTTAGCAAAAATTTTTGCAAGTGGTTTAATTTATCAAAGTTTAGCCATCATCCTAACTTTTTCCTGACGCCATTTAGCTGCACTTTGTTTAACCGCTGCTATTTCCTCAAAATCTACCCGCACGATCGCGCTTTTAAATTCTACCCCCAAAACCGTACTCACTTCCAGAATTTCCCCAAAGCTGGCACATTGATAATCTGTTTCCTCATACTGCCTAACTTGCTGTTCAGAAATCCCTAAAATATCAGCCAGTTCTTGCTGAGTCATTTGGGCGGCTATTCTGGCTTTAATTAAAGCATCAGGCAGCTTATTCATGCTTTCAACTTGAATATAAATCGGCTGATTTTGGTGACAATTAATCAGCATTTCATATTCAGCAATTTCTGCTTTTAATTCTTCAACTTTACTTTGATAGGCATCTCGGTAAAGTTGCCAACGCACAGGCTCGGCTTTTAAACTTTCATTAACTGCCAATTCCGCTACAGACTTTTCAAATCGTCTCAAGCAATCTAAAGTGTTCTGATATTTCTGATATTATTGCTCATTTTTAATAATCATGGGTTCCACCTCGATAAATCTATGGCAATAATTCCTTTGCGGTTATTTGTTCTTGTATCCAATTGACAAAGTCTATGTAGGTTATCCCGTCTTCATTAGCTGGATAGTTAGCGGGAAAAAACTCTCCCCTGTATTTGCTTTTTTGTTCGGCACGTCGTCCAGCAAACTTATATAAAGTAGGAGCGATCGCTTTCAAATAATTAAGATCAACCCCATTGTCGTCCCAGGAAGCATCAAAATCACCAGGTTTTTCTTTACTGGTGACAAAACTACCATTGATATAAATAGTTCTACAGCCTGCTGCTTTTAACTGGGTCATTGCCAATTCTAAACCATCGATCATCCGCTGGCTAGTCAAATTTGTGGCAAATCGGTCTTTAAACTCCTCCCATTCGCAAAAATGAACTCCTGGTGGTAGATTGCCGTTTTCATCAAATTCTGGAATCACGTATATTCAAGCTTCAAATCACGCTTCAAATCACGCTTCAAATTAATTATGTTGCTTGAAATATTATCATATATCATAATTCTATTTACAGGGGTGACAGCGGGTTTCATGTTAATAGAATACTGCACGGGCGAAACATGACCGCATATATAGCAATCCTAAAACAAAATCTAAAATTTGCCCTCACCCCTAACCGACGCCTGCCGCCTCGCGGGGGGCGGATCATGGGAGAGGGGAATCTGAAAATTTCACAAATTCTGCACGGATAGTTATATATTATTCTCATCTCAGAAACCGGGTTTCTTAGTTGCTTAAATAAAGGTGCGTTACGGCGGATAAATATAACTGGTTTTGGCTCAAATATTATGGCCGCCTAACGCACCCTACGACTTGGCAGGGAACCAAGAAACAAGAAACCGGGTTTTTTTGAGTAAAGTGAGTAAAGTGAGTAAAGTAATAAATTAAGCCGGATAAATCCGCAGACGGCGGTTAGGTTCATCGCCAAAACTGGCAGATTTTAACCGATAATGTTCCACTAACTCATGCTGCATTTTCCGCACTTTGGGCGATCGCGGCAATAATTCCACGGGCTGCCCTTTGGGAATGACGATTTGTTCTACTGCTAACCGGGCTTCTTCCAGGGCTTCTAACTCATGTTCGCTGCCACTTTCACTGAATAACTGAAGGTCAGTTAATTCCGTCAGTTCTGCGTCATCCATGTGCAGCATTCGCCGCAAAGAATGAGCGATTTTGGGAATACTGCTGGAGTTAATCGTATAGATGGGAACTTGCCGATTTTTGGCCATTTGTCGCAGTTTAGAGTGGTTTTTGACGTGCGATCGCAACGCTAAAACCGTATCAGCGCTATCAATATCCTTGGTAATCGCGATCGGTAAATTCAGAGATTTCACCACTTGCTCTAAATTTTGATGACTAATCCCATAAGAATAGACATGAATCGGCAAATCTTCCCCATTTGGACCGGCATAATTTTCTACCGAATCGTAATCAAAATCAGCCCGATTAAATAGATGGTCTGAGGGGGGCAAAGATTCATTCAGCAATTGCTCAAAAGACTTGGGTTCACTCCCTCGGTCGGCACGAGTCTGACGGCCCACATTCAAGTCCATTTGATTGGGCAATGGCTTCATCTTCCCCGAAGACCGCCAACCACTCACCCCAAAAGGTTGCACGGGAATTTTCCCAGAGGATTCAGCACCTCCCTGCTGACTAATCGTCACCTCACCCGTATCGCTGACCGTTCTCACTTGCAGCACAGGTTCGCGGCCCCGCAGCAGGGCATCAATGGTTTCGCTGACCTGTTCGTGGACGACCCACCGTTGGCGTTCCAACATCTCCACCGCAATGGCAAAGGTCGGCGGCGCCTTGCGTTCTAACACGGTTTTTTGACAACCTCGGCGACGGGCTTCATCATCTCCCAGGGTGACAGACTGAATTCCCCCGACTAAATCGGACAGGGTGGGGTTTTTAATCAAGTTTTCAATCTGATTCCCGTGAGCGGTGCCCACCAACTGTACCCCCCGTTCGGCAATGGTTCGGGCGGCCTGGGCTTCCAGTTCGGTGCCAATTTCATCAATCACGATGACTTCTGGCATATGGTTTTCCACCGCTTCAATCATCACCTTATGCTGAAGTTCCGGGGTTGCCACTTGCATCCGACGGGCTCGACCAATGGCTGGATGTGGAATATCCCCATCTCCGGCAATTTCATTGGAGGTGTCAATAATCACCACCCGTTTGTGCAAATCATCTGCTAATACCCGCGCAATTTCCCGTAAAGCGGTGGTTTTGCCAACCCCAGGACGGCCCAACATCAGAATCGATTGGCCACTTTCCACTAAGTCCTGGATCATGTTAATGGTGCCAAAAATTGCCCGACCGACCCGGCAAGTTAAACCAATTACCTCGCCTTTGCGATTCCGCATTCCACTAATCCGATGCAGGGTTTTCTCTATTCCGGCTCGGTTATCTCCACTGAAGCTACCAACGCGAGAAATCGAGTATTCTAAATCCGCTTTGGAGATGGGGGTCTGGGACAGATATTCGGCTCCACCAGGGAAACGAGCTTCCGGCAGTCGTCCCAAATCCATGACTACTTCTACTAAGTTGCCAAGCTGCGGATGCTTTTCTAAGTGTTTCCGAATGGAATCAGGAAAAATCTCCAGCAAAATGTCCAGATCGTCGGTCATCTGAGTCCGCCCGAGATCGACGTTTTCCGACCCAACCATTGATGCTGGCCGATTATTTTGCTTGTGGACGATTTGCATACCGTTGGAATTCACCATATATAAGTCGTGTCGAGAAGTGGGCAGTAAATAAAAGACAACGAGAGAAGGTTTTGGTTAATCAGGGGTTGTGAGTGGTGGTTTGGTCATGGCTTTGTATTATGTGTACTACATTGTAATTCTAAACCCATTTTGAGTTGAGAAACAAGGGAGTTGGCTAAATTAACTGCCTCTACCAGCAAATTGGGGTAATTTTCCAGATAAATGTTGCTCTGGAGTTCTTGGCTACTGAGTTGTTCCAGGCGATCTAATAACGGAGATAACAAGACGCGGGCATAGCTGCCATAGGCAATTCCGGCGATGGTTGGTTCCTCCGTTGCTTGATCTTTTGGTTCAGTGTGATTTCCTGGATGGCTGCTTTTCAGCAAGTTGACCGATCGCAGTTTGCTAACTGTGTGGTGATTGGTGCCACCAGCTAGTTGAACGTACCCCGGAAGTCCCGCCCTGAGAACTTTCTGGCCGAGTTTGATGCTGGCATGGGTAGTGCCTGCGCCGATATCGCCACTCATGGGACGACCGTCGGTTTGCCAAACCAGGGCACAGGGGAGGGGAGAGATGACTTGATGGATTGACCATAGGTAGTCAATTAAGTTTTCTCCGTCGGGACAACTGATGGCTATGAGTTTGAGGGGTGGGCGATCGCCTTGTCCATGTACCCAAGGAGCGATCGCACTCCATAGCCGTTTAAAATCTTCTAAGCGACCAACTTGGGTATGGATTTCTACCGCATCCACCCCGCAAGGTAAAACTAATTCCGCCACCGCTTGGGGGGTGGAGACATAAGAACGAGTTTGAATTAGTCCCAGAGGACAAACCGGGACACAACGCCCGCAACCATAGCATTTGGCGTCGATCACCCCAGCAAAGGCGGCATCGGTCGGAGATTTGGGGAAGGCGATCGCTTCTGCGGGACAAATTTTTTCACAAGGACGGGGACAACTTGGCGGACAAAATGCTGGATCGAATTCCGCTTTTCTAAAATGAGGGTCTTCTCCATCATTTAAGCTCACCATCAGCAGGGGAGTGCGGCCAAAAAATTTCGCTCTTTTCTGGGAAATATCTTCAGCATGGGGGAAAATTCCTTGCGCCACAATTTGCGCCACAATTTGCGCCTCAATTTGCTCTGCAACTTGTAGGGCTGCTTTTGCAGAGGCAATCACCGCCGGATCTGCTGCGACATCAATACAGTCAGCGCCTGCGAGGGCGTAGGCCAAAGTCAGATTTCGCACCGATGGCAGGTGTTGATAACTTGCACCACAAATCAGTTTAAACCAATGGCCTTGTTTCAATGAGTTCAAAGGAGAATTAAGATTGCTCACGCTTATATGCTAATCCGTGATTGCCAAAATTGGTAGGTTTTTTTCCAAATTTTAGGCAGGATTGTCATCCATGACTAGAGCATTTCCCGAAAAAAAATTGTAGCGCTTGTCACCTACGGTGCAGATTTAGGCAAGCGATGGATTTTTACCCTCTATATCTAGAGTTTTCCGGGGTTTTGTTTAGGGTTCTGGGGTGCGATCGCTGAAAATTACTTGCGGATTTGACGTTTTAATATTACTGATTACCAACTATTTATAAATATAGCGTTACGGAAGTAGGCGGTTGGTCTCCAAAGCATCGATAGTATCGATGCTTTGTGGGGAAAAAAGAGCAAACCCCTATTCCCAGCCCCCTCTTTTGTAGCGACAGAAAAAGAAATTTTTTACAAGCCATAAATCGCCTTTGCTAAATTAATTTATTGCGGTATTTGTTGCCAGCACCCTGTTTCGATTCTCATTCGATTATCAACGGAAAATTGCCTATTCATATGCTTTTAATTTTGAACATAACTGATTTTTTGATCGTTTTTATCTTAGATCGTTGGCAATAGTCCCTAAAATCGACAAATTAAAATTCTTCAGGTCATTGATGACTTGGTTCACCGCCAAAAGTTTGGTTTTCTTCACTGCCACTACCATTAAAATGCCATCGGTATGTTCAGCCAGAAAATTCGTGTCCACTAACTCCAGCAGGTGAGCAGTATCATAGACGATCAAGTCAAACATTGATTCTAATTCTTCCATTAAATAACGCATTTGCGGAGACGCCAGTAATTTGGGGGCAACCGGGGTGGGCGCACCGGCAGTCAGCACAAATAAGTTATCCGCTAGAGGCGATCGCGAAATGATCTCTTTGGGTGACATTTTATTAATCAACACATCACTCAGTCCTTTGAAGTTAGGAATATCTAACATCTGGTGCAGGGCTGGTCGGCGTAAATTCGCATCGACTAATAACACTCGTTGACCCATCAGGGCGGCAGTTTGGGCCAAATGCAAAGCAACGGTAGACTTACCATCCCCCACTTGCGCGGATGCAATGGTCAAAGAACGGATGGGGAAATCCGCCGCGAGAAACCGCAGTTTCGCAAATAGCAAACTAAAGGCTTCCAGGAACTCAGGATTGTCAGAATAGCCCCCCACGGGTTGATTGGCATCCGATGCGGCGCCCGAATTGGTCAAGGATAAAGAACTGGTATCTTCTGAGGATATCGTCAATTTTGTGACGCCGCGATCGCGGGGAATAATTCCCAACATGGGAAATGGAACCAGATCGTCGATATCTTGAGGGGTAAAAAAGATATTCCGAGCGATATCGATCAGCAAAACCACCCCCAACCCTAATCCTAGACCGGCGATCGCTGCCATCATCAAGAGTTTTTTTCGAGATTCTCCATAAACCGGAATCACCGAACCATCGGGGTATCGAGGTAAATCTGGTTTAGAAACTACTTGCCAAGGAACTTCTTTTTGGGCTGCCTCAATCAGTAGTTTCTGACGATTGTCCAAAAGTTGATAAAACGTTTGGTTGCTAATTTGTAATTTATTTTGCAATTGATTATATCGACGGGAAATTTCGGGAAAGTCACGAGTTCTTTGTTGTAAAACAAGTTGTTCTTGCTCTAATACTCTTTTACGGACTTCCAAGATATCAATTTGAGTTAATGTATCCACGATCTGAACAATCCGACCCTGACGAATCTCGTTCGGCAATCCCAGCAACTGTGGATTATTTTCTGTATCTGTGAGGTTTTCTCCCAAAGCCGTCTGTGCCTCCGCTCTCAGGGCGGCTAAAATATTTTGTTGCTCCTCCCTGAGAACAGAAATCACCGGGTTCTCCTCTTTAAAACGCACTAACTCCGTGGAAATCTGAGTTTCTACCGCTTGTAACCGCGCCAACAGGTCTTGATAGCGAGTTCTTTGGAGCATGGTAAACTCTTCTACGGCTTCATTGTTGGTGGTGATTCCCAGGGATTGTTTTAAGTTTAGATAGAGGGTTCTTTGTTCCGCGAGTAACTGATTCACTTCAAACAGTTGAGCATTTAAAGTGCTTCTTTGACCCGCTAACTCAGTGGCTAAAACACTTAAATCCGTCAAATTATATTTTTGCTGAAGTTCTTGGATTTGGTTTTGAATCCGATTCATTTCTTCCTCTAATCCGGGCAGTTGTTCATCAATAAATTTCACCCCTTCACTAATGCGACTGCGGCGTTCATCTAAGCTATATTGTAAGTATTTATCAGCAATAGCATCTAAAACAAATAAAACTCTTTCTTGGGTTTTTTCCTGACCTTCCGTAGGCAATTGTGTATCTTGATATACGACTTCGATTAATTTTGTCGCCCCCTCTCTGGCATTCTTGCCGACAACAACCTGCCGAACTATCAGACCTTGTCTGAGTTGAAATTTTTGAAAATCTGGATACTTAGTTTGAACTTGTTTCAGAATTGCTTCTAATATTTGAGGACTTTGTAAAATTTGTAGCTGAGTCACATAATCCAGCCCAGTGGCTCCGGCAATTCTATTAGTTCCCGTTAAGGCACCGGGTTCAGCCTTAGCGCCTTCAGAAGTTAAAGGTTCCACTAATAACTGAAAAGACCCGGTGAATCCCAGAGGGGATGAGGGAACGAACTTGAATGCCAGCCCACCAAATAAGATGGTGGGAATCAGACTTAGCCACCCTTTTCTTAATAAAACTCTGATCAGTGGGAGGATGATATTGGCTTTTTTCTGCTTGGGTGCGTTTTCTTCATCCACCTCATCGTCTGTATATGGCAATGGTGGCGGCAACTGCGGCGCTACCGGCTGAAGCGGTGACAGTTGCTCAAAATCCTGTGCTGGTTCGATTTTATTTTCACTGTATTGTTTTGTTTCCATTGTCACCTCTGTGTTGGTCAGCCACTGCGATAAGCACTAGACAAAAGCCAGATCCAAGCTGGGCATTTTGATCTAGTGGAGTCAGGTTTAAGCCCTTGATACTATTATTGTAGGCTTTTAATCCGTTGACCACTCGATCGCCGACCGTTCTGGGGTTTGGCTGAAAAATGCACCCTCGCATCGGAGATGAAACAGCTTATATACGCTTGATTGCGGCGATCTTCAAGTTTTTTTGACAATCAAGCCTCCCATTCTGGTGAGTGGGGCGAATTCTAGGCAGCATATGGCCACTTTTTTGTTCCAGTAAACCACCCTAAAAAGACACAAGGAGGTTGATTCTTTGCTTCAACACTCCTTGGACTGAACTGGACTGAACTGATTAATTTTTATCGAGACGGATTTACCTAGGATAATTTAACCTTTTTTGGGACTGGATTCTGCCAGGACGAATCGCGATCGCCCGCCGTGATGGAAGAGTAAGATTTTTGTTCAGCATTCAAAGATGAAAGGAATAAGTCTATAGTTTCCTGTCTCACCCATCCTTTGCGGACTGCCAGTTCGCCAAATCGTAAATTGACTTGGTTTTGTTCTTCTAAAATTCTGCTGATTTGTACATCATCTAACAAGGCTGCGGCTTTGAGATATTGACCCAAGGGTTGTGGGTTCATTCGGGGTAATTGAGGGAATTGTTCGGCAAAGAAATCAACAGTTTCCGGCTTCAGCCACCCATACATCGTCAAAAAATCTCCTAAACGCAAATTTGGCCGTTTACGTTGCTGTTCTATAATGATTTCTAATTGTGCATCCGAGATTAAGCCCGCCTGTCGCAAATACACCCCTAGGGGAACTTTGTAATTATAACAATTGAGTTTTTGCTGCAATAATAGCCAGAAAAAGGGCATATCTTCGACTAGGTAACGTTTGGCCAATCTCTGGGGTTCAGACATCAACCGATGCAGCCATTCTATGCCGAGTTCACTCATCCATTTAGGCGATCGCGCCCGATAACCCGCTTCAAAATCAATGGTCGCACCAATGGCCAAAAACACTTTAATATGAGGCAGTCGATGCTTATACTTAGCAATCCACTTTTCTTGTTTAGGCGCCCCCACGCCGATCCCTAAAACCGTGGCTTTGGATTTATTGATTAAATCAATAATATATTCACATTCTTCATCGTTTTTTTCAAACCCAAAAGATGGTGAATAAGCGCCAATCACCATCTTTCTGCCGACTCGTTTATTAATATTTTCCTGGGCTTTTTGGGCAACCCCTTCCGCCCCACCTAACAGAAAAATTTTGATTGATTCATCATGCTTATAGTATTGGTAAAAAGCTGGAAATAAATCTGAACCAGACACTTTTTCTTTCAGGGGTCTGCCTAATAGTTTTGAGGCATACATTAAAATCTTGCTATCACAAACTAAGTAATCAGCCTCTTGATAAATGTGATAAAAATCCGGATCTTTTTGTAGCTTCATTAAGTGGTCTACATTCGGAGTGATCACAAATCCACCCTGCTTGAGCTTTTCTAAAAGTTCTATCTTAGAAAAATTGTCAAATGATACATTAAGAATCTTAACTTTATTCATAAAAAAACCTCCTTAAATTCCTTGGTTTCCTTAGGTAAATAGATGTTTTTTGTCCACTGAGTGACTCGGAGATATTCGGAGATATTTTTTGGGATGATGATTTGGTGGTTATACTCCAAAAAAATACGGATTATTTGGCTATCTTAATCTTCAATTGCTTTAATTTTAGCTAAATTGAAAACAAATCCACCCCAAAGCTGAATATCTTTACAAAAGCTTTAAGTTTTTTCCGTGTTTTACTGGATTAAGTTGTTTCAGCTTTATAAAAGCTTTAAAAACCTGAGACTTTTCTCAGTAAAAATCACGATGTACCGATGCCGTTAGATAATTGCCCCTGAATGGATCCACGGTTGCTGTTGTCAGGGCGGGAAAGCGGTTTGCTTTGCTGGACAATCAGCGGCTTTCCTTAGTCCAGAAGGTAAAGAACCCGATCTTTTGTCCCATGTTCCTGGGTCTGTCACCGCGATCGGCAAATTTCGGCAAATTTACGAATGATGTGTTTACCGAAAAGTAAAATAAACAGGCGCCATCCGTAATACTGATCGGGGATTTACGTAAAACTACTGAAAAACCTACTGGAAAACTACTGAAAACAAGCGAAAATTTATCGATAATATAGATTAGGGGGTTTTACCCACCATTAACCGACACCAGCAAATAATCAAAGCTGGTTCAATTTTATCCTCAAAATTCGCGGATGGCTATCCTTCGGGGTAAAATTGTCATAGTTTGTTATAGTTTGTCATTTACTTGGGCATCAATTCTGGGCATCAGTTCATGGAAGTATCATTTTCACCCCGTAAGTGTTGGGAAATTTATGTAACCATTTTTAAAGACAGAGGTCAGCGGTTTCTAAACCCTGTCCTATTTCTGTCCTATTTCTGGCTCGATCTTTTCTATCGGTCTATGATTAATCGAGACTAATAATTTAGTTGAATTTAGTTTAATTTATTTTATAGTGATTTTTCTTTCCAAATCGCATCAGCCACCCGACAAACATCCCACATTTCTGGTAAGTCGTGAACCCGGACAATATTCGCTCCATTGGCGATCGCGGCACAACAAGCGGCAGCGGTTCCCCAGACTCGTTTTTTTGGTTCAGGTTGGTCTAATATTTTGCCAATAAAGCTTTTCCGAGAAGCGCCAATTAAAATCGGTAATCCCAGGGATTTAAACTCACTTAATCGTCTGAGTATTTCTAAATTTTGTTCATAATTTTTGGCAAAACCAATGCCCGGATCAATGATAATTTGCTCCCGATTTATCCTCCGGGCGATCGCGGATTCAATTCTTGCTTGAAAAAACTGATAAATTTCTCCAATTAAATCTTGATAATCCGTCATCTGTTGCATATTTTGCGGGGTTCCCCTCGTATGCATTAAGATTACTGGCACTCCCAATTCTGCGACTAACGGTAACATTTGCGGATCGGCTATACCACCCGTAATATCATTAACAATATTTGCCCCAGCGTTGATCCCAGCGGCGGCTACTTCAGAGCGAAATGTATCCACAGAAATTAAAATGCGATCGGGAATTGGGGGATTCTCATCGTCGCCGCAACGTAAGGCTTGGACAATGGGCACAACCCGGTTTAATTCTTCATCAAGGGAGATAATTTCTGCACCGGGTCGAGTGGATTGCCCACCGATATCAATTATATCGGCTCCACCGGCAATCAGGGATTTTGCCTGTGCGATCGCCGCTGATTTGGTATTAAATTGACCCCCATCACTAAAACTATCTGGGGTGACATTTAACACACCCATAATATAGGTGCGATCGCCCCAAGGAAATGAATTTTTATTGTGCATAATTCTTTGCTATTTTTGCCTTGTTATTCGTTATTCGTTATTGGAGTAATTTGCGAACAAATAACGAATAACAAATAACCAACCACAAATTTTATTGATAATTCACAATGCGTGACCAACTCTTCGGCGTCAGGCTGGCACCCCCGACCAATACGCCATCGATTTCTGACTGAGCCATAATTTCATCAATATTTTCTGGCTTCACAGAACCGCCATATTGAATCGGTACATCAGAATTAATCAGCTTGGAGCGAATCAAACCAATCACGCGATTAGCTTCCTCGGAGGCACAAGTATCTCCAGTGCCGATCGCCCAAATCGGTTCGTAGGCAATCACCAAATTACTTTGGTCAACCCCGACCAAATCTTGCTTCAACTGGCTGAAAATATGAGATTCCGTTTCTCCAGCATCCCGCTGTTGCTTGGTTTCACCCACACAGAGAATCGGGGTCAGGCCATGTTTTTGCGCCGCTAAAATGCGCCGATTCACCGTCTCATCAGTTTCACCAAAATACTGACGGCGTTCACTGTGACCAATCACCACATAATTCACGCCAATTTCCGTCAGCATTGGAGCCGAAATTTCTCCGGTATAAGCGCCTTCATTTTCCCAGTGAACATTTTGGGCCCCCAGTTTCACGCGAGTTCCCTGCAAATTCGCCGCCATTACACTCAAATTTGTGAAAGGAACACATAACACCACTTCCCGCTCTGTTGGAGTATTCTCTAGCTCAGGCATAAATCCGTCCACAAACTCCAGAGACTCTGCCTGAGTCTTATACATTTTCCAGTTACCGGCCAGAATAATTTTTCTCACAGACGTTAAATTCAGATTAACAAGACAACAATAAAGTAATCCCCAGTTTATCGGAAAAGGGAGACAGACCCAAATTCTGCGATCGGGTATCGGGTGTCGGGTATCGGGTGTCGGGCAACGCTGCACAGGCAACGGGCAACGCTGCACAGGCAACGCTGCACAGGCAACGCTGCACAGGCAACGCTGCACAGGCAACGGGCAACGGCGGAAAATAATTGATAATGGTAGGGGTCGAAGGAGGCTTCACAACCTCCCCCTCCCATTCAGAACGGAGCGTGCCACTTTCACGGCACGTAGCTCCTGGCTGTGCCTGCTTACCGGGCAATCCTACTACTAACCCTCACCTAGCTTTCCGGCCGGCTTCACAAGGGAAGATAATGAGTCTCACCCGTGGGGCGCGGTGCCTCTGACCTAGAGAAGTTTTACCTTCTCTGGAATCCAGGTCTTACGCACTGTCCTACACATCCTGAAAGTTATCCTTCTTTAAGATGGCCTAACCTAGACCACGCCGACGTTTCAGCCTTTGGCCTTCCGCTTTCCGCGTGAACGAATCGCACTATCAATTATCAATTATCAACCATCAACTATCCTATTTCTCTGATTTGGCTGTCCAGGATTGATCGTAAACCTGCTTGTAATAGTCTTGATATTTATCCGATAACAAGGGTTGCCACCAATCTTGATTGGTTAAAAACCACTGAACGGTTTTGCGTAAACCTTCTTCAACGGTGACAGAAGGACTCCAGCCTAATTCAGTTTTAATCTTGGTGGCATTCATGGCATAACGCCGGTCATGTCCTGGTCTATCCGTGACAAAAGTAATTAACTGATCGCTGGGCTTAACAGGCAAATTTTCTGCCGTTTCATCCATCAGTTTACAGAGCATTTTTACTAAGTCTAAATTTTTTACCTCATTGTTGCCGCCAATGTTGTAAGTTTCCCCTGGTTTACCGAGGTGAATCACATGATCTAAAGCACTACAATGGTCTTCCACATACAGCCAATCCCTTACATTTTGCCCATCGCCATAAACGGGCAACGGTTTGCCTAGTAAAATGTTGATACACATTAAAGGAATCAGCTTTTCGGGGAAGTGATAAGGCCCATAATTATTGGAACAATTAGTAATTAAGGTGGGCAGTTTGTAAGTGTGATAGTAGGCGCGGGCTAGGTGATCGCTACCGGCTTTAGAGGCAGAATAAGGACTATTTGGGGCGTAGGGAGTGGTTTCCGTAAAAGCCGGATCGTCTGGGCCAAGACTGCCGTAAACTTCGTCGGTGGAAACGTGGAGAAAACGCAGATTTTCCGGTGAATTGAGATTGCCAAAATGCTGCCGGAATGCTTCTAAAAGGGTGAAAGTTCCTACCACATTGGTTTGAATAAATGCATCGGGGCCAAGGATGGAGCGATCGACGTGGGATTCGGCGGCAAAGTGGGCTACAGTATCAATGGCTTCTTCGGCTAAAAGGCGACTGACCAGGGCGCGATCGCAGATATTTCCCTCTACAAACCGAAACTCTGGTTTTTCTTCTAACGCCGCTAAATTCTGACGATTTCCCGCATAGGTTAAAGCGTCCAACACTACCACTCGATCGCTAGGGTAATGTTGGCACCAGTAATGGACAAAGTTTGAAGCAATAAACCCGGCGCCTCCCGTGACCAGTAAGCGATGTGGCGCGCGATTTTCTGGTAGTTTGATGCTAGATGTCATTTAATTAATCACACTTAAATACAAATTGGACAATCTCCAAAAATATTATAAAATATATGAGCTAATATTGCCAATATTTTCAGAGATTGCCCAATAATTTTTTTGTCCAATAATTTAATATCTTCTGTGGGCAATTTATTCAAGCGGAATGAGGGCAAGTAAAAGGCACGATCGCCAGCTAATGCTAAATTGCCGCCCAGAGACATATATTACATTTTCTTGTATTTTTCACCGCAGACTTTGAATAGCCAAAAGCAAATCTGACCAGTGAACTCCTTCCAGGTTTGGTAACACAATATGCGCTTGTCCTACGCGATCCCCAGGACCGAGACCCACCACCCACATCCCCGCAGCTAAAGCCGCTTCTATGCCAGATTCGGCATCTTCGATGACTAAACATTCTCTGGGCAATAAACCCAACTCTTCCGCAGCGTAAACAAAGACATCCGGGGCGGGTTTAGGGCGATTCACATTGTAAACATTTGTAATCACATCAATGCGATCGCGGATGCCCAACCTGTCCACCACCCGGTGAACATTTTGACTGGCTGAAGCAATTCCGGTTTTGATATTTGCGGCGCGTAATTCATTTAATAAATTCTCGACTCCGGGCAATAACTGGTCAGAATTCATTGTTTGAATAAATTCTAAATAATAGCGATTTTTGCGATCTAAGAGTTCTTGAATTTTTTCCTCAGAAATTTCCCGATCGCCGAGCATTTTTATTAAAGAATCTCGCCGAGATAATCCCCGTAATTCCTCATTAGCTTCTCGGTTAAAAGGAATGCCTTCTTCATCCGCTAATTGTTGCCAAGTTTGATAATGATATTCGATGGTATCTGTAATCACCCCATCCATATCAAAAATCACCCCTCGGATTTGGGGCAGAGTAGAACTTTCCTCCAGATTCAGGGAATTTTTATGCTCTTTTGCCAAGTTAGAAGAATACATCATTAATTAGTCCGTCAGTGTAGATCAATCCATTTAATCATACATTTTCTGGAGGAAGTTACTACTGACCCAATCTGGGTAAATTTATCCCCTGATTTACCCAGAGTCAGCTTGACACAAATCTACCCGCCCTACAGGAATTTTAGGCTGACTGAAGCACAAATCACTGAAGTACAAATCTTTGTAGGGGTTTGTAGGCGGTTCTGTTAATCGGATAATCGGCAAAACCCTGTAACGTGATGAAAAAGAGAAATAACATAGGGTTCGCGACCAGCGCGTTTACCCCTATTTCCTGATTTATCTTCGATGTAGCAACAGTCTTACTCGATGATATGGCGATGATATGGCGATTATCGGCTCTAATCAATCGCCCCAAACCCCTCAAGCTAGGTTTAGGGGGGTTTGGGGCGATCGGTGCCACCCATGTCTGTTTATGAGGCGTTTCGCAGTTGCGCCGTCCGCACGGTCAAGGTAAGAGACTGTGAACCCCGCTGAATTTCAAAGCGTAAACTTTGATTCACATTACTTCTGGCCACAATTTCTTGTAATTGAGCGGCAGTGGAGACGGCTTTATTTTCTACCTTGGTAATCACGTCTCCCCGACGAATGCCCGCCGCTTCCGCAGGAGTATTGGGCATCACTCGCATGACTAATACGCCATTGGTTTCTGGGAGGAAAATCGTAGAATTCGGGTCATTATTATTTTGTTTGGCCAGTTCAGGAGTTAATGTCACCATCTGAATGCCAACATAAGGATGGGGAACTTCTCCACCTTTGGCTAGGATATCTTTCACATCTTTGGCTTGGTTAATCGGAATCGCAAAACCAATCCCATTGGCATCAGCCCGAATTGCGGTATTAATCCCAATCACTTCGCCGCGTTCGTTGAGCAATGGACCGCCAGAGTTACCGGGATTAATGGCCGCATCAGTTTGAATAAAGTCGATTCGTTTATCAGGGATTCCCGCTTCCGCCGAAGACCGAGATAAGGTGCTGATGATTCCCAGGGTGACAGTATTATTTAATCCCAAGGGGTTGCCCACGGCGATCGCCCAATCCCCCACTCGAATATTAGAAGAATCTCCTAATTTAGCTAAGGGTAAATTTTCCCCACGCGGATTAATTTTGACCACTGCTAAATCAATCACCTCGTCAATTCCCGCCACCTCTCCTTCAAAAGTGCGTCCGTCTTTGAGGGTGACGGTGACTTTATCCGCTTGACTCACCACGTGGGCATTGGTGAGGACGATGCCCTCGCGATCGATGATAAAGCCAGATCCTTGACCGCGTTGCAGTTCTTGTTGGGGGACCTGTGGAATCATTTGGTCGCCAAAAAAGCGGCGGAAAAATGGGTCTTCAAACAACGGATCCATTTGCCGAGTGACTGTGCGTTCGGTATCAATTCTCACCACCGCTGGGCCGACTTGTTCCACTGCTGAGGCCACAAAACTACCAGCTTGAATCGGGGCAGGTGAGGGCTGAAGAGCGACCAAACTGCTGGATACCGGAGAATTTGAGGCGGTTGCTGGGGGAGATGCTTCGGAAGATAGCACCCGCAAAGTGCTAAAGGCTAACCCCACGCCTAAAACGAAGGTGAGAAGATAACTGCCTAGTTGTAACCCAGAAATAGAAGACTTTGAACCACGCATAGTTGTTAATCCAAGGGATAGTATTTGAGTAAAACTTAATCGGATCTACAGTGGTTAATCCGCAGATTCCAGATTTGACGATCCTAAATCTGCCTTAACTGATTGATTCGGAAACAGGATTTAGAACCCAACATGACCACAAGACAGAGGAAGTGACTTCAGCTAAAAGCGATCGCGCTGCCCTCGATCGCTTTTAGGCTTAAGTTCTACTTTAATAATAGCCTAGGGATCGCTTCAACCGGGAAACCCTACTTGGTGGGGTTGGTTTTCCCAATCATCGGTGCATCACTACGGATTAATATATATAAGACAGAGAGTGCCTTTCTCTACTGGTGATTTCTGCTTTGAGAAATCACCAGTAGAGAGATGAAATTCCCTTTAGACATCTTCTGAGACGCGAATTATGTAGTTTTTGTTTCTGTTTTTCGCTCGGCGTTTAAATTTTAACCGGATAACTTTTATTCAAGTTTCCAGTAATATCAGCACATTTAAAGTTATTCTATTTGATTCTATCCAGGAGAGTTAATCATGCAACCTACCGACCCAAATAAGTTTACGGAAAAAGCTTGGCAATGTTTGGTGAGAACCCCAGATATTGCGAAACAAAACCAGCATCAACAAATCGAAAGCGAGCATTTGATGAAATCTCTCTTGGAACAAGAGGGGATGGCTAGTAATATTTTTAGTAAAGCCGGAGTCTCGCTTTCTAAGTTGCGCGATCGCACCGAAGAGTTTATGCGGAATCAGCCGAAAGTTTCTGGCAGTAGTTCTTCGATTTACTTAGGTCGCAGTTTAGATACGTTACTGGATCGGGCAGAAGAATATCGCCAGCAGTACAAAGATGAATTTATTTCTATCGAGCATTTGCTGCTGGGTTTTGCCAAAGATAGCCGCTTTGGTCAAGGAATTTTCAGAGAATTTAATTTAACCGAAAGTAAAATAAAGGACGTTATTCAACAAATTAGAGGAACCCATAAAGTGACCGATCAAAATCCTGAAGGCAAGTATGAATCTTTAGAAAAATATGGTCGCGACCTGACCCAATTAGCCCGCGAAGGTAAACTCGATCCGGTGATTGGTCGCGATGAAGAAGTGCGGCGGACGATTCAAATTCTCTCCCGTCGGACGAAAAATAATCCGGTTTTAATTGGCGAACCTGGGGTAGGAAAAACCGCCATTGTTGAGGGTTTAGCCCAGCGAATTATTAGCCGAGATGTGCCAGAATCTTTGCGCGATCGCAAATTAATTGCGTTAGATATGGGGGCATTAATTGCCGGGGCAAAATATCGCGGGGAATTTGAAGAACGCCTGAAAGCGGTGCTTAAAGAAGTGACCGACTCTCAGGGACAAATTATTATGTTTATCGATGAAATTCATACGGTGGTTGGGGCTGGGGCGACCCAAGGGGCAATGGATGCGGGGAACTTGTTGAAACCTATGTTAGCGCGGGGTGAATTGCGTTGTATTGGGGCAACAACTTTGGATGAATATCGCAAGTATATAGAAAAAGATGCCGCTTTAGAACGGCGGTTTCAATCGGTGTATGTGGATGAACCTACGGTACAAGATACGATCTCGATTTTGCGGGGTTTAAAAGAACGCTATGAAGTGCATCACGGGGTAAAAATTGCCGATACCGCAGTGGTGGCAGCAGCAATGTTGTCGAATCGGTATATTAGCGATCGCTTCCTCCCGGATAAAGCCATTGATTTAATCGATGAATCGGCGGCAAAATTAAAAATGGAGATTACTTCCAAACCGGAAGAAATTGATGAAGTTGACCGCAAGATTCTCCAGTTAGAAATGGAGCGTTTATCCCTGAAAAAAGAGGAGGACGCTTTATCTAAAGAACGGTTGAATAAGCTAGAAGTAGAATTAGGGGAACTGAAAGCAGTTCAGCAGACTCTTAATGCTCAATGGCAATCAGAAAAAAATGTGATTGACCATATTCGGTCGATTAAAGAAAGCATCGATCGGGTGAATTTGGAAATTCAACAAGCGCAACGAGATTATGATTATAATCGGGCGGCAGAATTGCAATATGGCAAGCTGACTGATTTGCAGCGGCAATTGCAACAAGCGGAAAAGAATCTAGGGGAAATGCAAACTAAGGGCAGTTCTTTATTGCGGGAAGAAGTCACCGAGTCTGATATTGCGGAAATTATTTCTAAATGGACGGGAATTCCCCTGAGTAAATTAGTCGAATCGGAAAAAGAAAAGCTGCTACATTTAGAAGATGAACTGCATCAACGGGTGGTGGGACAACACGCAGCGGTGCAAGTTGTGGCAGAAGCAATTCAGCGATCGCGGGCCGGTTTATCCGATCCAAATCGTCCCATTGCCAGCTTTATTTTCCTTGGGCCGACGGGGGTCGGTAAAACTGAATTAGCCAAAGCTTTGGCGGCAAATTTATTTGATACCGAAGAAGCTTTAGTGCGAATTGATATGTCGGAATATATGGAGAAACACACCGTTTCTCGTCTCCTGGGTGCCCCTCCTGGATATGTGGGATTTGACGAAGGGGGGCAACTCAGTGAGGCAATTCGCCGTCGTCCTTATGCGGTAATTTTGTTTGATGAAATCGAAAAAGCCCATGCAGATGTGTTTAACATTATGCTGCAAATTTTGGATGATGGGCGATTAACCGATGCCCAAGGTCATACGGTGGACTTTAAAAATAGCATCATTATTATGACTAGCAATATCGGTTCACAATATATATTAGATATTGCTGGGGATGATTCCCGCTATGAAGAAATGCGGAGTCGGGTGATGGAAGCCATGCGGAATAGTTTCCGTCCCGAATTTCTTAACCGGGTGGATGATATGATTATTTTCCACAGTTTGGTGAAAGAACAGTTGCGGGAAATTATTAAGCTGCAAGTGGAACGGCTGAAAGAACGTTTAGCAGAACGGAAATTATCCCTGAAACTATCAGAATCGGCTTTAGATTTTATTGCCGATATTGGCTACGATCCGGTTTATGGGGCGCGACCGTTAAAACGGGCAATTCAGCGCTACCTAGAAACAGCGATCGCTAAGTCGATTTTGCGGGGAGATTTCCTCACGGGCGATCTCATTTTTGTAGATGTAGAAGATGAGCGTTTAGCCTTTAAGCGTTTGCCCGCAGAAATGCTGACTTCTTTGTAACTCAGAAACCGGGTTTCTCTGTAGGGTCTGGTGGGTCGGCAGACATTTTTCTTAGAAACCCGGTTTCTTTTGCTTTGTGTTAGGCGGCGGCAATATTTATTTACAAAAAAGGACTTACGCAGCTACTCCGCATTGTATTGGTGCGTTATTCTGCCGCTAACTTTTGATAATTGGCGGGAGTATTATTTATATTTTTCGGCAGCCTTAAGGCTTGATCGTCCTGGCAATATGCTTTAATTAAGATCCATAAATCCTTTTTTGTGGTGCCTAATTCACGCTTTTCTTTACGTACAGTTCTTTTGCTGGTGACAATCGAATTATCACCGGATATGAACAACTGATTCGGGTCTTTTCCTGTCCATTCAATTTTAAATTTATTCTCCAGCTTATCTTCTGGAATACTAATTTTATCCCCATAAGTCAGGGCAAGTAATGACTCAACAAATCTTAGAACATTGCTCCTTGTAATTTGTAATTTCGTTTTTAGCGTATTTTCGTGGCATTCTGATATTTTCAGTAAAAGTTGCAGTGGCTTTGGGTGAGTTCGCCCAAAGCCACTGGGTTGATTCAAGGGTTAAAGCTAATTATATCAAAGGTTTCGCGATTTGTTTGGGCAAGAAGGATAAGCTTGAGAAACCGGGTTTCTGCGACAATTGTGGCTGAATATCAAAGATTTCATTAAGAAACCCAGTTTCTAGGTTTCTGGAATTAATCGGACGATCGCACAATAAATTTTCGATTTTTAAGGGAGAAAACCGATAGTAATTGGTATGCTGGGCAGCCTCTAATTCCAGACAGTCTATCAGCGATGGCAAATAGTCCACGGTGGTGACTCGATAAAATGTGCCAATTTCTCGAATATGCGGATGATTTCCATGACCAATTTGGGAAATATCGCTATTTTTAGGAAAGACGATCGCCCCATAAACGGGAATTTTTGGGATTTGGGGAATTCTGGGAATATGGGCGATCGCAACTTGCATAGTTTGGTGGGGATAGAGAGAGTTTGCCGCTTTGATTAACTCGGCTTTTTTCGGGGTTTCATTGGCAATTTTCGCTAATGCAGGACTGCTTAAGCCAATAGTAAATGTTTCGCCATTAAAATCAAGGAATGTTAAATGGTCATTTAACAGACTTTTGACTGTTGGCAACTGAATGGCGTCTTTGAATTCTCGCCAAAGGGGAAAGGTCTGGGGATAATCTTGTAAAATTGTTAAGACGCTTTTGGTATAGCGATCGCATTGTTGAAAAGGATTTTTCCCCCAACAACTTTTAATCGGGACTAGGTGATTACCCGTTTGGCAAAACCATTGGTTATTCATCGCATCGCGATCGGTGATAATTTTACCCCGATAGCTTTTCGCTTCAATCACCACCACACAGGTTTCAGTAATTACGATAAAGTCAGTTTCTTGGCTGTAACCCACGCCACGAGAAACATGATGTTTGGGCAATATTTTCCAAATAGGTTTAACGGCTTTAACGGTTGCTAAGGACATAGTAAATCTCCTGTTCTAGTGAGTTGTCAAAAGGTAAACTTGAGAGTTGATTAGCTTCTGAGTTAGGTTCTGATTTGGGCAAATTGGCAGCATGGGGCAGGGAGTTTAAAATTAGTTGTAAAGTTTCAACGCCGTGATTGTCTAAAATTGCCCTGCTATCCGCTAAAATTTGCTGGGTAATTTGCAGTTCTTTTAGAGTGCGAAAATTTTCCGTTTGGGCTGTATTCGTAGAAATGTCTCTGATAACAGGTTCGTAACGTTGGCTAGGCTTGCGTTTTGGCTTACCAGAGCGATCGATGACTTGTTCGTATCCTGCCCATAGTCCAAGTTGTATTTCACTCATTGATTTCTTCCTCAATTCATCTCGTGTTTGACTGTTCGAGATCAATTGTTACTTTAGGTTTTGGCCTAATCAAATCGATGGGGACAATTCTGAAACCCATGATACAATTGGGTTTAGGCGTTTGGGCAAGCCTCGCGTTTGGGCGAATTTGCCCAAACGACTCTGATTTTTAGCAAAAATGTCGCAATGGGCAAATACCGCAAAGATAAAATTACATTAGGCAACGTCTTAAAAGTAGTTGAGGCGTTACTGACCCTTGCTGACGAGGAAATTAGCATTCCGGGGGATAAGCTAAAAGCCACGTTTAAGCTGGAATGGGTGAAAGAAGATGAATTGCAGGTATCGGGAAAGGTTGAAGAAAAACGGAGAAACAAAATTCAAACCAGCGAGAAAGGCATCACTAAAGATGATTTATGGACATTGACAGAATGGATTGGAAAGACATTAGAAATATCTCCATCTTTAGATGGAACGAAAAAAGATTCGCCTGAGAAAAAGAAACAGGCAGTCCAGGATGTTCTCGACTGCTTAACAGACTTGAAATTGTTAGAAGATAAAAGACCGCATGGCAAAAATGATAAAAGCGGCTATTGGAAATTTCACCTCAAACTAAAGCATCAGACCAAAAGAAAAGAAAATTTAAAGCTTATTCAAGAGAAATGGAAGGATGAAATTGGTCAGGTTCCTGACTGGAAACTAGAGACACCTACAAAAAAACCGATCGACTGGCGCGAAATTTGCCAACGAAACCTCGCCCAACAAAAAGAACTCACCACCAACCCCTTCACCAATGCCTATGGGATAGCGCCAAAACTGGACAAAGTTTATGTTCCTTTGGCCATTGTTGAACGCAAACCGCCTAAACCTAAATCAGAAAATCAGCCAGAAGAACAGGAACAAGAAACACTGATTTTTATTACAAAAAACCGCTTTTTTGAGGAAGTATTGCGACAAGGGAAAAGCGAAATTAGTCAAGGGCGCAAAATTGCCATTATTGGCGAACCGGGTTCGGGGAAAACAACGCGATTACAAAAAATTGCCGATTGGATTTTAGAGAAAGATTTGGGATTGCCGATTTGGGTATCTTTAGCAGATTTAAGCCAAGCAACTGTTTATCAATATCTTGAAGAAACATGGCTGAAACAAACAGGTGAAAACCTGACCATTGACGCGCTGAAACAAGAGAAAAAGCGGATTTGGTTATTGTTGGATGGGGTCGATGAAATGACCTCGAAAATAGAAAGCCGCCATGTTTCTGCCCTGTTGGGAGGATGGCTGCAAGATGCGCGAGTGGTGATGACTTGTCGGGTGAATGTTTGGGAAGCGGATAAAAATGCTTTTTCCGGGTTTGATGTATTTAAAAATTTGGAATTTAGCCGGGAACAGGTCAATCAGTATATTGGCAATTGGTTTCAGGAAATAGGAGATGCTGCCACAGGAGAAAGTTTAGAGAAAGAGTTGGCCAAATCAGAAAATTTGGCTTTCAATCGGTTAATTCAGAATCCTTTGCGGTTGTGGATGTTGTGCCAAATTTGGCAGACCGGGGGCGGGTTGCCGGATACGCAAGCCGAGTTATATCGTCAATTTGTTGATTGGGTTTATCGCTGGAAAGCCGATGAGGAAATTTTAAATCAACGTTCAGAAATAGATCAAGCTTTAGCCCAGTTAGCATTGGCAGCAATGAAACAAAAAGATGAGGTTTCCCGGTTCCAGTTGTCAGAAAGTTGGATAGTGAAAGTTTTGGAAAGTCGCAAAATTTTTAAAGCATTGGAAAAGTTGGGATGGTTGAATCGGATAGAACGCTTGCCAGAAGCAATTTATGTGTTTTATCATGCCACTTTTCAAGAATATTTTGCCGCCTTAGCGGTGGATGATTGGGATGATTTTTTACCTCGCAATCATGTAAATTTTCCAGTGCCAGGGAAAGAATACAGCGAAAACCTGTCATTCCCGCGCAGGCGGGAATCCACTATCCCGGAGAGAAAACCTCAATACCGAATTTTTCAACCGCAGTGGAAGCAGGTAATTTTATTCTGGTTAGGTCGTCGGGATGTTGCAGATGAGAAGAAAGAGGCTTTTATAGAAAAGTTAGTGAAATTTGATGATGGGTGTGGAGAATGGAATTTTAAGAAAGCTGATCGAGGATTTTATGAATATCGCGCCTATTTCTTAGCCGCAGCAGGAATTAATGAGTTTAAAACCTGTTCTCGCTGTGATACCATTGTCAAGCAGATAGTCCAGTGGGGTTTTGGCTATTACCACCAGGAAAAACAACAATGGCGCACCTTTCTCAAGCCAATCAAATTCGGTGCGAGGGAAATTCTGCCCCAAACTGACCGTAAACGCACTATTCAAGAACTTTGTCAAATTCTTGAACATCCTCAATGGGATGAAGATACCCGTTGGCAAGCTGCCGATTGTTTAGGGAAAATCGACCCAGGCAATCAAACGGCGATCGCTGCTTTGGGTAAAGTTCTCGAAACCACTAAAGATGAAGATACCCGTTGGCAAGCTGCCGATTGTTTAGGGAAAATCGACCCAGGCAATCAAACGGCGATCGCTGCTTTGGTCAAAGTTATCGAAACCACTAAAAATGAATATACCCGTTACCAGGCTGCCAAGAGTTTAGGGGAAATTGGACAAGGCAATGAAACAGCGATCGCTGC
>NZ_LIUQ01000019.1:114432-114658 GCF_001276715.1 Planktothricoides sp. SR001
ACAGCGATCGCGGCTTTGGTCAGAATTCTCGAAACTACTGATAATGAAGATACCCGTTGGCAGGCTGCCTATTGTTTAGGGGAAATCGGACAAGGCAATGAAACAGCGCTCGCGGCTTTGGTCAAAGTTATCGCAACTACTGATAATGAAAATACCCGTTGGCAGGCTGCCTATTGTTTAGGGGAAATCGCACAAAGCAATGAAACAGCGATCGCTGCTTTGGTCA
>NZ_LIUQ01000127.1 GCF_001276715.1 Planktothricoides sp. SR001
TTTGCCAAAATGAGAATTGCTGGAATGACAGTTTTTTTGTACTTCATAACTCCGAAAAGTGCTATAATTTGAACTCAAATTATAACGTTTTTAACTAAAAATGCCACATTATGGGCGCAATGCTGGCGCCCAAATTAACAGCTTAATTGTAGCAATAATTTTTGAATTTGGTATAATTTTAGTCGGATTTATCCGACTTTAGCTATGAGGCGGGGGTTTTAACCCCCGACGGTTTTTCAGCCCTTTGAAATCGATAATTTAAAATCAAAGAACTATTTTCAAATAGATATTTTCTCCCAGACCACAAATCCCCAGACAAAAAACCGGGTTTTTTTTAGAATTCCACAGATAACTGTTGATATTCACCAAAGAAACCCGGTTTCCGATCTATATATTTCTAATTAATTGTTTTACTTATTTCCCATTTGGCTGGCCATATCTAAGAAAGTTTTCATATTAGGACCAGGACGACGACGGGGGCCTGTGCTGGGCATTAAATATTGGGTCGCAAATCCACCCACGGGTTCCGCAGCTTTTGCCGGTGCTGGGGCTGGCTTGGCTGGGGCTGGGGCTGCTGCTGGGGCCGGGGCGGGTTCAGATTTTTTCGCTTTCGGTGCCGGGGCTTTCGGTGCCGGGGCTTTCTCAGTCTTCGGCGCTTCTACTTTGGCGGCAGCGGGTTCAGCTTTTGGTGCAGCCGGTTCAGCTTTTGGTGCAGTTGTCGCTGACCCAGTGCCTTTGGCTTCGTCCAATTCTAAGAAATATTCAGATTTTTTGCCAAATAAGTTTTTTAGTGCCATGATGCCTGACTCCTGTTGTGTTGTCTGTGTTTTCGTGGATATGGGATTATCTGGTTTAGGGCGGATGCCGCTTTAGTTGGATCCGTTTCGGTAATCGCCACGTTATACCACTTCTGAGGAAAGAGGAGAGAGGAAAGAGGAAAATTCTCTCTTCTATGCATCTCTCTTCTATGTATCTCTCTTTGTGATATCTGGCTAGAAGATCGATAAAATTCTGAGATTGATTATGAAGTTTTTATAACGCCAAAGGCAATAATTGCTTAAAATTCTTAATAAAACTTCACAAACTTATTAAAGCCAAACGGCGATCGCCTCCCAGAGCCTACGGGTGTGGATAAATTGCAAGGAACCTTAATGCGACAGGAATCCCTAGCCAACAATAGGATCCTATTCCTTGCTAGGACTTATTTTATCTAAGGATTAGCAGTCAAAAAGGTAACGTTGATTTGGATCCAAGGAATTACTGACGGAATTGGTATGGAAGCAGTTTCTAAAGTTATGGCTTCTGCACAAAACGCAGTGCATAAATAATATCTGTCAATGTACATCCAGCATTGTAAATAAACACGGCTTATCGGACGACAATTTTGAGGCAATACTAAAATATTATTATTCCCAGATGACCTCTTCACTTCTCCACTAATAATAACTAAACTTGAGAATTTAGTTATTTTAAATGTACTATATAAACTCTATCCTTCACTAAAAGTGTACGGAATATCGGACATTCCTACTTGTAGATTAGTTCTTGCCGCTGATACGGTACTAAGCCCGGTGCCCCCATTCGCGATCGCAGCTATCCCAGTAATATTGGCGGCACTCCCGGAAATATTCCCAGAAATTTGAGCGCCGGTCTGAGTATGCGATGCGGCGGCTGCACCGATCGCCTCTGGGGTAAGCGGGTCAGTGCCCTCGATTGCGTGGTTTGGGGCGTGGGTCTCAGAAGTCTCAATGATTGGTCGTAAAGGAATCATAATTACCAGTTTTCAGTAATCAAAGCTTCGGCGCGTGAATCAGGTGTCGAGTTGCTTGCCCAAAGGAAATTGATTGCAGTTGTAGGCACAGCAGAAAATTCATAAGCGTACTGGCCGGGAATTTCAATTTCAGCATTTGCGGCAGTAGCTGGTTTGCTGGCCACCGTACCTGTTGCCACATACAAAGTATTAACAGAACGATTGATCATGATTAATCGCTTTCTGTCACTACGTGCGGCGATCGCATCGACAGCCGTCACAGACACAGCAATGGTAGCATGAGCGCTATTGCTGTAAGTTTTGGTGTTGTTGCTGACTGGTTGATTGCCAGTAAATTGTAACATTTTTACTCTTTGTTTTTTTTGGATAACTAATGGATAATTTTCCTAAAAAATTGAATAAATAATTTTTTATTTTTTTGAAAATATTTAACTAATATTTTTTAAAATTAAAAATAAATTTTAGCATGACTTGAATTTTCCCAATCTTAAGCTATGCTAAAATTGTCAAATGGTTAAAAATGCGTAAAGATGCCAATTAAAAATAAAAAAACAATTAAATTTTTTAAAAATTCAATGTTAATTAGCCTAAAATTACCTCAAATTACCCAGACAAAAAAGCATAATGTTATCCGCGTATTCGTGCATCAAAATAACAATCAATAGATTCAAAACCGTCCTCGACACAATCCACAGCAAGTTGATTGACGACTTGTGCTTTTTCAATGGAAGAATCGTCCGAAAGACTTCCTAAGCCAAAAGTCGTCGCGTCTAACAGCCAATCAACCCAATTGCCGTTAATACGGCCTGCGTAATCTAGCTCAATCCAAGTTTTTACAGCTTGATTGTAGGAGCGTTTGCTAATCGTAAAATCAATATTTTTATCTCCCATAAATTAACCTTTTTGTTTAGGGATTCAACTTAGCCTAAGCTGCGAAAACCGACAATCATCAAACTTTTCCTAGAAAAAAAGAGGTTAAAGCAATCAAGATTTTAAGCAAAACTGGTAATATAAAAGGGTAGCTGGGGATTAATCCCCAGCCGAC
>NZ_LIUQ01000026.1:0-492 GCF_001276715.1 Planktothricoides sp. SR001
CATTGCGATCGCCGATTTCACGGGCAAGAGTTAAAGACTGTTGATAAAACTCAATTGCTTTTTGATATTGTCCTAAGCTATCGTAAGCATTACCCAAATTATTGAGATCACCTCCTTCTCCATAGCGATCGCCGATTTCACGGGCAAGAGTTAAAGACTGTTGATAAAACTCAATTGCTTTTTGATATTGTCCTAAGCTATCGTAAGCATTACCCAAATTATTGAGAGCACCTCCTTCTCCATTGCGATCGCCGATTTCACGTTTAATAGTTAAAGACTGTTGATAAAACTCAATTGCTTTTTGATATTGTCCTAAGCTATTGTAAGCAATACCCAAATTATTGAGAGGATTTCCTTCTATATTGCGATCGCCGATTTCACGTTTAATAGTTAAAGACTGTTGAAAAAACTCTATTGCTTTTTGATATTGTCCTAAGCTATCGTAAGCATTACCCAAATTACCGAGAGCATTTCCTTCTATATTGCGATCGC
>NZ_LIUQ01000026.1:552-2548 GCF_001276715.1 Planktothricoides sp. SR001
TAAAGACTGTTGATAAAACTCTATTGCTATTTGATATTGTCCTAAGCTATAGTAAGCATTACCCAAATTATTGAGAGCAAGTCCTTCTTCATTGCGATCGCCGATTTCACGATAAATGTTTAATGCAGTTTCTAAAGACTGAATTGCGGCTTGGTATTGGCTAGTTGTATATTGTTGTCTTCCCTGCTCTAATAATCGGTCTGCTTCGGCTTTTCGTTCTGTAACTGTTTGGGCGAATACTCCATTACCCATCTCAAATTTTTTCCCCAATAGGAGTGGAGAGGGAATTGTTAAGGTTAAACTGGTTAATAAAGTGAGTAAAGCGATTAATCCTAGACGCGGGTTAATGGTACTGGGGTAGATACTTCAGGTATTAGTATCAATTTAACCTCGTTTTTGGCGAGCGGCAAGATTATTAAAAAATTGTTATTAAAGTTATTAAAATTTTACATTTTTTTTACCTATCTGCCAGGGAGGGCGGGTTGCTACCTCTTCGCACTTGCGCCCTGCCTTCCCTGAAACTTTTGTGAATTGGGCATGGCATCTCATGGCATCTTATTTGGGAACGCACCACCCCAAGCCGAATATAAATATTCTGTGTACTACGTTCTGTGTAACGCGCTTCTCACCTGTAGTGCGATCGCCGTATTGCATTGTATTGCAGAGATTGAATGCCATCGCTCACGGGATAAATTTGGTATCAAATAGGTAAAACTAAGGCCAATAGAATCACGGCGATCGCGCCAATAGTGGTGTTAATGATATTAACGATTTCATTGGTTAACCAGGTGTAACGGGATTGCAAAGTTGCCCCAATCACACTTTCTAAATTGGTAGCAATAAAAGCCGCAATCATACAAAGGAATATGCCGGGCAGACTAATTAAACCCACAGCCCAACCAACCAAAGCGATCGCTCCTGAAGCGAGAATTCCGGCGAGAGTGCCCTCTAAACTAACGGCGCCTTCAGTACCTTTGGGAACAGGCTGGAAGGTGGTAATTAAAAATGTCCGTTGGCCGTAAACTTTGCCCACTTCGCTGGCACAAGTATCCGCCAGTTTAGTGCTAAAACTGGCCACATAAGCCAGCATTAATAAGGCGGCGATTCCCTTTCCGGATCCGCTAAAGGGCATCGCCACTCCCAAAGCACAAACCGTCGCCGTCAACGCCGAACCCCAAACATTTTCTGGGCCTCTAGCCCCCTGGCGTTTTTCCGCAATGCCTGCCGCTTCTTTTTCCGCGATACCAATGCGGGTCACACCAGAACCAACCAGAAAATAAAACACCACCACCAGATATCCGGGCCAATTTAAACTGCCCCAAATCAACACCCCCAAAATCCAAGCATGGAAAATTCCCCCTGGGGTGAGTAATTTTTTCAAAAAAGGTGAAGCGCCGCCAATTAAAACCGTATTTAGTAGAATCGCCACCACCCAAGGATTAAGCAAAACCGGATAATAAGAGAGAAACTCTGACATTTTTACATTCGATGAATCAAGTTATCTTCCATTTTGCCTTTCCCGTCGCTGATTTAGCCAAAACCGCAGAATTTTACGTCGATGGTTTGGGTTGTGCCGTGGGTCGTCAGACCCCCAACTCCATGATTCTGAACTTATACGGCCATCAACTCGTGGCTCATGTGACTAAAGAACCACTCACGCCCCAAAAGGGCATTTATCCGCGACATTTTGGCCTAGTTTTTAGCCAGGAACAGGACTGGGAAGCATTGCTGAACCGGGCGAAACAGCAACAACTTACGTTTTATCAGCAGCCAAAACATCGGTTTCCTGGCGAACCCTTGGAACATCGGACTTTCTTTTTGCAAGACCCGTTTTACAATTTGCTGGAGTTCAAATATTATTTTCACGATGCGGCGATTTTTGGGATGCAAGAGTTAACCCAAGTGGGAGAAGCCAGCGATATGGCATCCGCAACGTGAATCAGAGAGAAAAGAAAAGAGTAGGGGCGAACGGCGGTTCGCCCCTACAGGTGGGCAA
>NZ_LIUQ01000026.1:2812-17055 GCF_001276715.1 Planktothricoides sp. SR001
CGCCCTTACAGGTGGGCAAGACTTCTAGTGGCTATAAGCTAAAATCAGAACGGTTTATCACTCAAGAAACATAGCGAGGTAATAGGTGGCAACTCCCCTGGAACATCTTTGGAATCAAGTGCTCGAACGCTTACAACTACAATTGAGTCGTCCGACCTTTGAAACCTGGATTAAAACAGCAAAGGCGGAGCAATTAGAAAACTACTGTTTAGTGATTAGAACCCCGAACCCCTTTGCGCGAAATTGGTTGCAGAAATACTATGTCAAAACCATTGCTGAGGTAGTTCAGGAGATTTTGCAACATCCAGTGGAAATTTATATTACAACGGATCAAGCGGAAATTGTTTGTGGCACAGAAGCTGCCGAATATATTTGGCCTTCACCAACTCCCGGAGGAGGGATAGAAACCAGTCTTGGGCCTCGACCCCGCCCGTCAGAACTGAATCTTAAATATAATTTTTCTAGTTTTGTGGTCGGTTCTAATAATCGTATGGCTCATGCGGCATCTTTGGCCGTGGCTGAGTCTCCGGGACGGGAGTTTAATCCCCTATTTCTCTGTGGGGGAGTGGGTTTGGGCAAAACTCATTTAATGCAGGCGATCGGGCATTATCGCTTAGAAATTGCTCCCAACACCCGCATATTTTATGTTTCCACAGAACAATTTACCAATGATTTAATTGTGGCTATCCGCAAAGATAGTATGCAAAGTTTCCGCGAACATTATCGGGCAGCGGATGTGTTATTAGTCGATGATATTCAGTTTATTGAAGGAAAAGAATATACCCAAGAAGAATTTTTTCACACCTTTAATACCTTACATGAAGCGGGTAAGCAAGTGGTGTTAGCTGCCGATCGCCCTCCCAATCAAATTCCCCGATTACAAGAACGTTTATGCTCCCGATTTTCTATGGGATTAATTGCGGATATTCAGCCCCCGGATTTAGAAACTCGCATGGCAATTTTGCAAAAAAAAGCCGAATATGAAAATATGCGATTGCCCCGGGATGTGATTGAATATATTGCCAGACAGTTCACTTCCAATATTCGGGAATTAGAAGGAGCATTAATTCGCACCGTGGCTTATATTTCCATTTCTGGATTACCTATGACCGTGCAGAATATTGCTCCGATTTTAAATCCCCAAACCGAAAAGCTAGAAGCGACTCCAGAAGCGGTAATGAATGCGGTGATTTCTATATTTGGGGTTTCTATGGAAGAGTTAAAAGGAAATTCCCGCCGTCGAGAAATTAGTCAAGCTCGTCAAATTGCCATGTATTTGATGCGGCAACATACCGACTTAAGCTTGCCGAAAATTGGCGAAGAATTTGGCGGCAAAGACCATACTACGGTACTGTATAGTTGTGAAAAAATTGCCCAGCGAATCCAGCAAGACCCGGATTTAGCCAATATTTTACGCCAGTTAAACGATCGCATTCATTTAGCCAATCGTCAAGGGAGCGAAAGTGCTCCGCACCGCTATCGCGATCGCTAACCATCCTTTATAGAAATTTTCTGTGGAAAACTTCCGGAAATTCTGTGGAAAACTTGCAAGCCAAACCGATGGGTTTTCCTCAAATCTCCTCCGAGCGTCACCACAGAGAACCATTATTTGTATTATAGATGACAAATTCCCGTCCATTAACCTGGCAAATTTTCCCCAAATTTTCCCCAAAATTTCCCCAGGTTTTCCACAGGTTTTCCACAGGTTTGTCCCCAGCCAACCCAAAAGATAAGGGAATCACCTGGAAAGTTTTCCACAGTTTCCACAGGTTTCTGGCGGCGGCAACAGGCGCGATCGCTCCCTGGTTAAATGGAATTGTGAAAACTTCCAGCCAGAAAAAGCCAAAATTTTGACTCAGGCTATCTTATGATTGATATCTCGACTATTTAACTGCTATGAAATTTACTTGTAACCAAAGCGACCTCCACAGCAACCTATCATTAGTCAGTCGTGCAGTCCCCTCGCGGCCTAGTCATCCAATCCTCGCCAATGTGCTACTCACTGCCGATCAAGAACATCAGCGAGTTCAACTGACTGGTTTTGACCTCAGTCTGGGACTTTGTACCAGTTTTGCCGCTGACATCGAAGTGGGTGGTCAACTCACCCTGCCCGCGAAATTACTCAATGATATTGTTTCCCGTCTACCAAATGGGGAGATTACCATTGACGATCAAACCGCACAGGCAATGGTGACATTAACCAGTCAAACCGGAAAGTATCAAGTCCGGGGTATGGGGGCAGAAGAATTTCCTTCTCTGCCAGAAATTGCCAATCGCGAAGCGGTTTATCTTTCGGCGGAAGCTTTAATCGAAGGGTTGCGGGGGTCTTTGTTTGCCACCAGCAATGATGAAACCAAGCAAGTGCTCACGGGGTTACATATTATTGTGCAACCAGAAACCCTGGAATTTGCCGCTACCGACGGTCATCGCTTGGCGTTGGTCGAAACCGAAAACCCGAATCAATCAGAGGAAGAACCCTTTGAAGTCACCGTTCCTGCTAGAGCCCTGCGGGAATTGGAACGGATGATTACTATGCGTCAGTCACAATCTCAAGACGAAGCTTTATCTCTAGTGGTTTATTTAGATCCCGGTCAAGTGGTGTTTGAGTTGGCGGATCAACGGCTGACCAGCCGGACTTTAGAAGGCAAATATCCCGCTTATCGACAACTGATTCCCACCCAGTTTGAACGTCAGGTTAACGTGGAACGGAAACAGTTACTCGCGGCATTGGAGCGGATTGCAATTTTAGCATCCCAGAAAAATGATATCGTTAAATTTACGATTGATAGTGGCAATCAGCAGCTTTCTTTATCCGTAGAAGCTCAAGATGTGGGCAGTGGCCAAGAGTCGATTGCTGCCCAAGTTTCTGGGGGAAATATGGAGATTGCATTTAATGTGAAATATGCGATGGAGTCATTGAAAAATCTGGGATCGAATGAAATTCAAATTCAGCTTAATTCGGCGACTTCTCCAGTGGTTTTGAATCCTTTAAGTGGGGCGAAAATGACTCATTTACTGATGCCGGTGCAGTTGCGTAATTAAGCCGCGATATTAAGATAAGATAATCATTAATCTCTGGTTGGCTAATTTCTGTTTGGCTATCTTTGGTGGGCTGATTACACACCGAATCAATCAATGATTTAAGTCCCACCAAAATAGCCAAATTGCTGAAATTGCTGAAATTGCTAAAATTGCTAAAATTGCTGAAATTGCTGAAATTGCTAAAATTATGCTATGCCTTGAAAGTCTGACCAATTAGTCCAAAAAAGTAAACAGATTCAAACGGGTTATTATGGGCGATCGCGCTCTATTTTAAACTTATTTAAACTTAGAATAAAGCTAAAATAAAGCTAGAATAAAGCGCGATATCTGGCCGTTTGTGCGTCAGAAAAAGTCACTGATAGCAACCACCTGTGGGCAGATTTATCGATAGCGAGATTTGAACCGGATTCTTATTAAATCTTCGCTTCCAAAGACTTAAGATACTCAGTATTGACCCCTGATTCACGAGTCAAAGCAATCTTGCCGGTTCTAGCAATTTCTCTAATGCCAAACTTATTTAGTACCTGAACGATCGCCACCATTTTGCCTGGGTCGCCCACCACTTCAATGGTGACAGAATCTTCACCGACATCCACAACTCGCGCCCGGAAAATTTGGGTTAATTCAATAATTTCCGATCGCGTACTCGATGTCGCATTAACTTTCATCAGCATCAACTCCCGCTCAACACAAGGCACGTCAGTGATATCGTTCACCTTCAGCACATTGATCAACTTATAGAGTTGTTTGGTCAATTGTTCAATCACTCGGTCATCCCCAGGAACTACCATCGTAATTCGGGAAATCCCCAATTTTTCCGCCGGTCCAACCGCCAGACTTTCAATATTGAAACCGCGCCGCGCAAACAAACCGGCAATACGGGTCAAGACTCCCGCTTCATCTTCGACTAAAACTGATAATGTGTGTTTCATGGTTTAAAACGGTTCATATTTTAAGACAAGGGCTCCAGGCCAAGCATCAAGACATCGGCATTCAGCCTGAACGTTGAGAAAGCGCTGTTGTCAAAGCTTGCCTCAATTGTGCGCTTCCTCCGCTGCCTAAATTTTCGGGCGAACGTCCCTCCCCTCTTCTGGGTGTATTTTAGCTTGATGAGACTGACTGAGTGGAGTTTTTTCAGGATCTTATTAGAAAGTTGCGTTTCAGTGTAACGAGTCCATTGAAGGTTAGCTTTAGCTTCAATTGATCGCCCTAAATCAGCCTTCGACTTTTTCTGGTTCAGAGACAACTTCGCGAAATACCACTCGGAGTAATGGTGGAGAGATAAAGGTGGTTAAAATCACCATCATAATAATCGCCGCTTGCAAAGAGTCTGACAAAGCGCCACTGGCAGCACCCACTCCCGCAAAGACCAGCCCCACTTCCCCTCGCGGAATCATCCCCACACCAATACCCAAGCGATTGGTCTGTTCTTGCAAGACCGTAAATCCCGCCACCACTTTGCCGATAATGGCCACCGTAATCAGAAACGTGGCAATAATCAACCCTTCTCGATTACTCGGCACTGAAGGATTGAGGACTCCCAGGTTAGTTCTCGCCCCAACCACCACAAAGAAAATGGGGACGAAGAAGTCCGCCACGGGAACCACCTGCTCTTCAAGTTCTTTTTGCAGTTCCGTTTCCCCTAGCACCAAGCCTGCGGTAAACGCTCCTAAAATCGCTTCTAGCTGAATCGCTGCGCCCACATAAGAGAGGAAAAAGGCAATAATCAAAGCAGAAATCAACAGCGGCCCGCGAGTTTTCAGGTTTTTTACTAAGTTCACATAATACGGAGCCAAAAAGCGACCTAATAAAATCGCACCGACGAGAAAGACTCCGGAACTGACGATCAAATAGATGATATTGGTCACTTCCACTTCACCAGTTTTGACCAAACTAGCAACCACAGCCAAGACGATAATCCCCAAAATATCGTCAAGTACCGCCGCCCCAATAATAATCTGACCTTCTTTGGCACTTAAAAGTCCGAGTTCTGCCAAAACTTTTGCGGTAATCCCAATACTGGTGGCGGTGAGGGCAGCCCCAGCAAAAATTGCCGGAATTAAGGGAGTATGAAAAATGTAAACCAATCCCAATGTCCCGGCACTAAAAGGTGCGATCACTCCTACAACGGCGACGATCGCTGCTTGCGGCCCGTATTTAATCAGTTCTTTTAATTCTGATTCCAAGCCAATTTCAAACAGCAAAATAATTACACCTAGTTCGGAGAAAATCGTAATCACTTCACTTTGGGCCTGAAAGGTAGCGGCGATCGCTTCAGGCTCCAAACGGGTGGTTTTTTCCAACAGATTCATAATTAAAGAGGTGGCACTCTCATCTCCTGGCTCATAAAATGCCAAGAGTTTTAGCGCCGAGACACCCACAATCACACCGCCAACTAAATCTCCTAACACAGGAGGTAAGTTGATTTTTACGCAAATTTCTCCGCCAATTTTGCTGGCGAGGTAAATCACTATCAGACTCAGAAGTACCCCAGCAACCACAATCGCTTCATCGGCTTCCACTTCAGTTGTTGTTGCCAGTATGGGCATATCCATTAAAAATTTTGAACCGCCTAGGGCTGCTGAGTATAAGTTTGAGGTGAGTCCACTCACCCCTGTCAAGAAGTTAGTCATTGATTGTCCAGGAACTCATTCTGTCTAATTTACCTGGCTTATCGATTTTCTTAACAGCATTTTGCCCCATCACTAACCGATCAATTTCTTATCATTGCGATGATTATTTTTTAACCTAAGTAGATCGGCGCCTACTTAGGTTTACCTTTAAGTCAAACTAGGCTTAGAAAAAAGCCCGGTGTTGTAAGCTGGGCATTTGCTGCCGCACTTGTTTGAGTCGAGCGGGATTAATTTCTGCGATCGCCACTCCGGGCTTATCCAGGGCATCCGCCAACACCATGCCCCAAGGATCGACGATTATGGCATGACCGTGAGTTTGGCGGCGGCCATAATGACAACCCGTTTGCGCTGGGGCAATCACATAACAAGTATTTTCAATCGCTCGCGCTTGTAACAATATTTGCCAGTGGTCTTTGCCGGTATAAGCGGTGAAAGCCGCAGGCACAAACAAGATTTCCGCCCCGTTCTGAGACAGATGACGATAGAGTTCAGGAAATCTCACGTCATAGCAGACCGAAAGACCCAAATTCCCTAAGTCTTCATCCGCATATACTGGCGGCAACTGCTCACCCCGTTCAATGGTGGCGGACTCCCGATAAGTATTGCCGTCTGGGACATTCACATCAAATAAATGAACTTTCTGATAACGTGCAACTTCATTCCCCGTCGGATCCACCAATAAAGCGGTGTTATAAACTTTGCCGTTATTCACTGGCACCGGGAAGCCTCCCCCAAGCAGGGTGATTTGAAATCGCTGGGCCATTGTTTTCAGGAATTTTTCGCTTTCGGCAGCGATTTGTTCCGCTTTGGCCAATTTTTCCTCTTCTTCCCCTAGGAATGAGAAGTTCTCTGGCAAGCCGACCAACTCGGCGCCCTGACGCACGGCCAAGTCAATCAGTTCTTCCGCTTCTTTTAAGTTTTTTTCCAGGTCAGGGACACTGGTCATTTGCACTGCGGCAGCTAAATAGGATTTCATCAATGTGGCTAAATCGGATAAACTTTCAAAACATGCATTCTATTTTTCCCTGGAATGCCGCCAGAGTGCTAAACTTTCTCTTTGGATGTGGCGATCGCCTATATGTTGTATAATTCCTTGCCCAGATCGTTGTCTGGATCTAAAAAAAATTTGGCGATCACTTGCCAATTCTCGAACACCTATGATAATATAGATAAGTTGACTACGGGATGTAGCGCAGCTTGGTAGCGCGCCTGCTTTGGGAGCAGGATGTCGCAGGTTCAAATCCTGTCATCCCGATTTGATTTAAATCCTCATAATCTGTAGGTCATAGAAGCTTATAGGCTTCTACTTAACCTATTTCTGATATCCCGTGACTCAGTTTTGACTCATTTGCACTCTACCATCTGCATAAACTGAGTCCCTATCCCTGGTTTTGCTACCACCATACCTTTCTCGTCAACGGCTGAAATATAGACTTGCCTAATTAAATCCTTTAAATATATAATCTAAAATTATAAATATATTATATATACTATATATATTTATTTATGGGCGACTCGTTGATCCGGGGAGCAACCTGAACTGGTGATTTGAAGCGAAAGAGATTTTTATGCAGGTAATCGTTAACCAAATTACTATTTTAATCAGAAGGTTTAAAATATCCTTTAAACGTTTTCTTAAAAACAAGCCAGATCCAATCAAACTCGAAGCCATAAGAAGCGAGTTAATTGAAGAATCGGCACTCGACTCAACCTATATTATTTTAATTATTAGCTCCTGTATTATTGCCACATTAGGGTTACTGGCAAACAGTACCGCTGTGATTATTGGGGCGATGATTGTAGCCCCTTTAATGTTGCCCATTAGAAGTTTAGCTTTTGGGGCTTTGGAAGGGGATTTAGTGCTTTTTCGTCGAGGCTTAATTGCCGTAACGGTGGGAACTTGTTTAGCCGTAGCCCTGGCTTGGTTTTTGGGTTCTGTGGTGGGACTTTCTACCTTTGGCAGCGAAATTTTAGCTCGTTCTAAACCAAATTTATTAGATTTGGGAATTGCGATCGCTGCTGGCAGTATCAGTGGCTATGGGAAAGTACAACCAAAAATATCAAGTAGTTTAGCCGGAACCGCGATCGCTGTTGCTTTAATGCCTCCAGTCTGCGTGATTGGTTTGGGATTAGCTAATGGAAATTTGGTGCTGAGTTTCGGGGCTTTATTACTGTATTTGACTAACTTGTTGGGGATTACCTTATCTTGTATGATGGCTTTTTTCATCTCTGGTTATACTCCATTTAATCAAGCCCATCGTGCCTTAACTTTAGCCACTATTTTTACCAGTATTCTGCTCATTCCTTTAAGTATAAGTTTTATTGATTTAGTCCGGCAAAATCGCTTAGAAAGTAATTTAAAGCAAGCTTTGGTGAATCGAACAATCACCTTTCAACGAGTAGATTTAGTCAATGCCGAAACTAATTGGTTTGTCGATCCCCCAGAAGTTCGCTTAACCGTGCGGAGTCGGGACAAAATTACTCCCTACCAGGTAGAACTGATTGAAGATTTTTTATTTGAGGCAATGGGTCAGCGGTTTACTTTAGTTTTTGATATTAGTCAAGTTTCAGAAGTCCGCCGAGAGGGAATGAAACCCGCGATCCAAAACCAAGATAAATAACTAGGTTTTGCTCATAGATTCCTAGATAATATCTCTATAGCACAATCTCTATAGCACAACATTAAAAAAAAGTAAAAAATACCAAAATTATAAGTTTTTAGGTTATGATAAAAATAGATCGCTATTTTCAGGATGCTATCTGGGATTGCCAATGGTTGCCAATTTTTAACCCGTCTTTGCTATGGTTTTTAGTAGTAAAATAAACCGATAATTATAGCGATCGCCCTCTTACCTAGGACAAAGAATATGAAAGTCAAAATGATTTTGCCTGCCTTGACTGAAGCCTTGAGTCCATTTTGGCGATCGATTAAATATCACCTATTTCCGCCCTTGGGATTGGCCACAATTGCCGCTTTTTTTGATGAAAATGACGAGATTGATTTACAAGATGAGCACGTGGAAGTCTTGAAATTGGATGACGAACCGGATTTAGTGGTAATTCAGGTCTATATTACCTCCGCTTATCGGGCGTATGAATTAGCAGATCATTATAGAAAAAAAGGATGTTATGTGGTCTTGGGAGGGCTTCATGTCACCTCATTACCCCAAGAAGCTACCCCACACGCTGACACGATTTTTATCGGGCCAGGAGAAGATACTTGGCCGCATTTTTTGCACGATTTTCGGGCAGGTCATCCAGAGAAAATTTATCAATCAAAAATTCGTAGCTTAGTCGGAGTTCCCCCAGTTCGTCGGGATTTAATTAAGCGATATCATTATCTAATTCCTAACTCCATTGTGGTGTCTCGCGGTTGTCCCCATCATTGCGATTTTTGCTATAAAGAAAATTTCTATCAGGGGGGAAAATCTTTTTATACTCAACCTGTGGATGATGCTTTGGCGGAAATTGACCGATTACCCGGAAAACATCTCTATTTTTTAGACGATCATCTGTTTGCTAATCAAGCATTTGCTGCTGAGTTGTTTACCGGAATGCAGGGCATGGGACGGGTTTGGCAAGGGGCAGCAACGGTGGAATCAATTTTAAAACCGGGATTGTTAGAAAAAGCGGTAGATGCCGGTTTAAAAAGTGTGTTTATTGGCTTTGAAACGATTAATGTTGCTAATTTGCGATCGCAGCATAAATATCATAATTTAAATCGAGATTATCATCGGGCAATTCAACGGCTGCGGGATTATGGGGTGATGGTGAATGCCAGTTTTGTTTATGGCATGGATAACGACGATGCTACGGTATTTTCCCGCACGGTTGAATGGGCAATTCAAGAAGGAGTAGAAACCGCCACTTTTCATATTCTCACTCCCTATCCGGGAACGGCTCTTTATGCCAGAATGGTGGCAGAAAATCGCCTAACTGTTGACAATTGGGATTTGTATGATACCCGTCATGTGGTCTACCGTCCAGCCCTGATGAACCCAGAAATTTTAGCCCAAGGTTATTGGCAATCTTACCGAGATTTTTATCGTTGGGATGCTATTTGGCAAGGGGCACAGAGTAAGGATAATTGGCGCGATCGCTTCCGGCATCTTTTATACAGTGGGGCTTGGAAAAAAGCCGAACCGATTTGGGATATTCTAATTAGACTTAAACAAGTAAATCGTTTACTGCCAATGTTAGAAAATGTCCTCAACGGTTTTAACTCAAATCATAATTCGCCACCAGGGAAGGCTAATTTACCCTGGAAACCAGATTTTAAAGGGGAAAACTACTGATCGTGTCTAACAATTCTAACAATTTTGCTAAAAAGCCATCGGATCCGAGGAAACTTTTCTTTGTTGCCCTGTTGCCTCCCACGGATCTGCAAGCAGAAATCACGGAAATTAAACAATATTTTGCTAGAGAATATCAAAGTTCTCATGCCCTAAAATCACCACCCCATATTACCCTATATCCCCCGTTTAAATGGTTGCCGGAAAATTTACCCCAGTTAAACCAATGTCTCTGTGAATTTGCCGCTAACTATGCACCAATTCCGGTGACGTTAGATGGGTTTGGGGCGTTTGCCCCCAGGGTGATTTTTATCCATCCTTTGAAAACTCCAGAATTAATGACATTGCAAGGGGATTTGATGGGCTATTTAGCAAGTAATTTGGGGCTGGTAGATGAACGGTCAAAAAACCAGTCGTTTGCTCCCCATATTACCGTGGCTTTTAAAGATTTAACGCCGTCAGCTTTTAAAGCCGCATGGCCAAAATTTAGAGATCGCCCATTTTCGACTCAGTTTACCGCCCATAATTTGACTTTATTAATTCACGATCGCCAACGGTGGAATATTTGCAGTCAGTTTCCGTTTTTGCAATCTTAACTGGAATTATCGGTGACAAGCGCTATTATAGAAACCGGGTTTCTGAAAAGTTACCCGGTTTCTATCAAATCGTAAAACTATGCCAATCACCATCCAACAATTAACTCAATGGAAAGAACAAGGGCGTCCTATTGTGGCATTGACCGCCACGGACTATGCGATCGCCCAACTCCTCGATCAAGGAGGAGTCGATTTAATCTTAGTCGGTGATTCTTTGGGAATGGTAGTTTTGGGCTATGACACCACCCTTCCGGTCACTTTAGAGGAAATGATTCACCATGCCAAAGCCGTCCGCCGAGGGGTGAAAAATGCCCTGATGGTGGTGGATTTACCCTTTCTCACCTATCAAGAAAGTCCCACTCAAGCCCTGAAATCCGCCGGTAAAATAATTAAAGAAACTGGGGCGCAAGCGGTAAAAATCGAAGGCGGTTATCCCATCATGGCGGAAACCGTTGCCCGTCTCGTGACTGCCGGAATTCCCGTGCTCGGTCATGTGGGACTCACGCCGCAATCCGTACATCAATTAGGATTCAAAAAACAAGGCAAGACCCCAGAAGCTGCCGAACGGATTTTATCGGAAGCAATGGCTTTAGAACACGCTGGGGCTTTTGGAGTTGTTTTAGAACATATTCCCCCAGAGTTAGCCCAAAATATCACCCAAACTTTGAGCATTCCTACAATTGGGATTGGGGCTGGGCTGCACTGTGATGGACAGATTCTAGTCACCCATGATTTATTAGGAATTTCTGATAAACAACCTCCCTTTGTCAAGGTCTATGCAAATTTACGCCAGCAGATCGTTTCTGCCGTTGAAAAATATGGCACTGATGTCAGAGAAAGGGATTTCCCCGAAGAGGCATAAAAATGTTCCGTAAAATTCCCTTAGCTTGGTTACAACTTACCAGAGAAAAAAGCAGATTAGGCGCCGCTTTAGCGGGGATTGTTTTTGCGGATATTTTAATGTTTATGCAGTTAGGATTCCGCGAAGCTTTGTTTAATTCTAACACCCGGATGCATCGAAATTTAAACGCCGATTTAGTGATGATTAGTCGGAAGTCAGAATCTTTGATTTCTATCCAAAAATTTTCTCATCGGCGTTTATACCAAACTCTGGGTTTTTCCGAAGTGGAATCAGTAGCCCCTTTATATGTGGGTCAACTCAAATGGAAAAATCCCTTTAATCGCAAAGATCGGATAATTTTAATTTTTGGCACGAAACCGAGTAAACCGGCTTTTTTAATGCCAGAAGTGGCCGATAACTCTCATTTAATTCAACTCCCATATGTGGTGTTGTTTGACCGGATGTCTCGGCGGGAATTTGGGGAAGTAGCCCAAGCAATTGACCAGGGAAAATCTGTCACTACCGAAGTAGGAGTTAGGCGAATTGAAGTTAAAGGTTTATTTAGTTTGGGGGCATCTTTTGCCGCTGATGGTAATTTAATCACCAGTGATTTAAATTTTATTCGCTTATTTCCTAACCGTCGCTTAGGAGAAATTGACATCGGTTTAATTAGACTAAAACCGAATAGTAACCCCACCGTATCCTTGGAGAAAATTCGCCAATATTTACCCAGTGATGTGCAAGTTTTTACCAAACAAGGCTATCTCGATTATGAAAAATCTTATTGGGAAAAACGCACCGCCATTGGCTTTGTGTTTCGTTTTGGGGTGATTATGGGTTTTATTGTGGGCTTGGTGATTGTTTATCAAATTATTTATACTGATGTGGCGGATCATTTGGCGGAGTATGCCACCCTCAAAGCAATGGGATATCAAGAGATTTATTTTTATAGTTTAGTGATTCAAGAAGCTTTGTTATTGGCAATTTTAGGCTATATTCCCGGAATTGTTTGTAGTTTATTTTTGTATAAAATGGCAAGGTCAGCCACTATGTTACCGATTTTAATGACCCTGCCTAGGGTGGTGACTGTTCTGGGATTAACGATTTTTATGTGTGCGGTTTCCGGCGCGATCGCCATGCGGAAATTACAAGAAGCTGACCCAGCGGATATTTTTTAGTTATTGGTTGTTTGTTGGTTGTTATTGGTTGGGGAACGGGGAAAGTGAAAAGTGAAAAGTGAAAAGTGAAAAGTGAAAGGGGAAAGGGGAAAAGTGAAAGGTGAAAGGGGAAAAGTGAAAGGGGAAAGGGGAAAAGTGACAGGGGAAAGAGGAAAAGTGACAGGGGAAAGGGGAAAAGTGAAAAGGGAAAAGAGGAAAAGTGACAGGGGAAAGAGGAAAAGTGACAGGTGAAAGGGGAAAAGTGACAGGGGAAAGGTGAAAACTTAAACGAAATATCACTATTCACTATTCACTATTCACTCTCTCCCCTGCACCCCTGCACGATTGGCGGCTCCCCTGCACCCCTGCACCACTGTTCCCTGTTCCCTGTTCCCTGTTGCCTGTTGGTTGTTCTTTGTTGGTGGCGTAAATCCAACAAAGAACAACCAACAACAACCAACAATCAACCACCAACCAACAACAACCAACAACCAACCACCAACAAATAACAATTATTTTTGACTGTTAAAAGCGTCTACGGCATTTCTAAGATGTCCTTGATGTTTGGCTAAAAATTGTTTGCCGGTTTCGGCATCTAGTCCAGTCCAATGCATTAATAAGGCCAATTTCACCGATCGCCCGCTTTTTTCCAGGAGATAGCCGCATTCCGTCCGGTTGAGATGGGTCAAATCTTCGAGAATGCGTAATGAGCGATCGTGCAGTTTGCGATTAGTTACGGCCACATCAATCATCCGGTTGCCATAAACTTTGCCCAACTTGACCATCACCCCAGTAGAAATAATATTTAAGGCCATTTTGGTGACAGTGCCCGCTTTCAGACGAGTGGAACCAGCGAGAATTTCTGGCCCCACCACGAGACGTAGTTCAATATCCGCGTTGCTGCTGACTTGATCCGTGGGCACGCAACTCATAAAGGCAGTGGTGGCGCCCCTACTCCGAGCCGCGTCTAGGGCTCCCAACACATAAGGGGTCGTCCCTCCCGCACTAATGCCGATCACGACATCCAATTCGGTGACACGACGATGAGCGATCGCCTCTTCCCCGTCCTCATATTTATCCTCTAAGTTTTCCGAAGACCGCACCAAAGCCCCCGCCCCCCCAGCAATAATTCCTTGGATTAATTCTGGGGGAGTGCAAAAAGTGGGGGGACATTCCGCCGCATCTAAGACCCCCAGACGCCCGCTGGTTCCTGCCCCCACATAAAATAGTCTGCCTCCTTTCCTTAAAGCCGTGGCAGTGCGATCGATGACTTCTGCCAAAGGTTCTTGGGCATTCGCGATCGCCTCCAGGGTCTTGGCATCTTCCTGATTAAATAACTGCACCAACTCCAGAGAAGTCAGTTGATCTAAATTTTGACTTTTTGGATTAATTTGTTCTGTGAGCAAAAATCCTCGGTCTTCCAAGCGATTCATAGAAAATTTCCTTGATAGTTATTCGTTATTCGTGATTGGTTTATGGGGAAGGGGTGGGGTGTGTGGGAGGTGTGGGGAGTGTGGGGAGCGGGGGTGCAGGGGAGAAAAGAGGAAAGAGAAAAGAGAAAAGAGGAAAGAGGAAAGAGAAAAGAGAAAAGAGAAAAGAGAAAAGAGGAAAGAGAAAAGAGAAAAGAGAAAAGAGAAAAGAGATGAATTATGAGAATTCTCTCCTCTGCTCCAGAAGCCCCC
>NZ_LIUQ01000026.1:17141-17713 GCF_001276715.1 Planktothricoides sp. SR001
CCTGCTCCAGAAGCCCCCCTGCCCCTCCGCCCCTACACCCCACATACCGCCGCCAACCTACAGAAGTCCTTCCAACTGACGGCGAATGCGATCGAGTTCGCTTTCGGACATAGTGCGTTCCTCCGACTCCGCACTCCCCGCACTGCCTGGGGTGCGATCGGGACTCCAGTCTGGGCTGTCCACATTGGTTTGCGGGGGGAGTTCCAACTGACCTTCAGAAATCAGTTTCGACTCATAACCCGCACTAAGACAGAATTCTTCAATTTCTTCCGAGTCAAACGCTTCGGCGGTAGGCGCACCAAAATCTTGCGCTTCCAGCATTAACGCATAGCGGGTCGCATCATCTTCTGATTCAAACATTAATACGACATTGCGATCGCCCACCTGAAGTGTATGGATCCCTTCATTATCAGTTCGGGCATTAAACAGCAAAACATAGATTCGCATGGATCGAGCACGATTTTCCTTACCTGAATTATTGCCTTTATCTTACAAGGGTGTGGGGTGTAGGGTGTAGGGTGTAGGGTGTAGGGTGTAGGGTGTAGGGTGTAGGGTGTAGGGAAGAGAGGGTG
>NZ_LIUQ01000026.1:17796-45771 GCF_001276715.1 Planktothricoides sp. SR001
TCTTCCCCCCACACCCCACACCGATGGCGACCCCACACCCCACACCCTTTCTTTCCCCCACACCTCCCACACCCCATCCCCTATGACTGATTCGCCAAAATCTGAAAATTCATCCTTAGATCCATTATCCAGCGCCCAAGTAAGCCCTCTTTTATCCCCTAAATTGTGGCGCCGTGGGGCCATTGGTTTGGGCTTCGTCCTAGTGGTTGGAACTGCGGGCGCAATATCATGGTTATGGTTTTTTGTCAACAATGACTTAGGGCCATTAGTGGAAAAAGAACTGGGTAAACTCATCGATCGCCCGGTAAAAATTGGCCCAATTGAAGAGTTTTATCTCACGGGTTTACGGGTGGGGGCTTCAGCAATTCCCACCACGGAAACTGACCCGGATTTTGTAGAAATTCCGACGGTAAAAGTGGGATTTGACCCTTTAATGTTGCTGTTTAGACGCACTCTGAATTTAAAAATTTCTTTACTACAACCCACGATTTATATAGAACAAGATATCAAAAATACTTGGTTAGATTTAAACCTGAAAAAATCATCGGCTTCTCAAAAGACGGTTAATATTAATATCAAGACCGTTGAAATCACCAATGGTCAGGTGATTTTAGCCCCAAATGGCACCCGTCGCGCCCAGTTATTTGACCTGGAAGAACCAATGGTGTTGCCTCCTGTGCTGTTGGAAAATGTCCAAGCCAAAGCCCGCTTTTTTAATCAGCAAAAAGAAACCCGCTATCATGTCACAGCCCAACCCAAAAGCGGCGGGAATTTAACCATTAATGGTCATTCTAATTTATCCAGTTTAGCTACCAAACTCGATGTTGAAGGCAAAAATTTAGACGGTGCTAATATTATCCCATTAATTGCTAATTTACCCGTCAGAGTTGACCAAGGTAAATTAAATTGTGATTTGAAATTAAACTTAGCGGAAACCACTGTCACTGCTTGGCGGGGTAATGCTAATTTTGAAAAGGTCAACGGTCAATTAGGAACCTTAGATCAGCCCATTTCCCAGGCATCCGGTCAGGTAAAATTTTCAGATTTACGGATAGCTTTACAAAAAACTGAGGCAATTTATGGGGAATTACCCCTAAAAGTGACTGGGACAATTGACACCAAATCTGATTATGATTTAGCAATTAGTATCCCCTCTTTAAGTTTAGCTAATTATATTAATACTCTGGAGTTAAATCTGCCGGTTCCGGTGACTGGGGCAGCGAGTACGGAGTTACAAGTTACTGGCCCTTTGTTGAATCCTATTTTATCGGGAATGGTGGTAGCAACGGAACCGGGAAAAGTGGATTTAATTGAGGTCGGGGCAGCTAGTGCTAGATTTAGAATGGAGGGAGAAGAGTTAGCTATTACGGATATTCAACTTAAACCAATTCTGGGCGGTTTTATTTATGGTCGAGGCAATATTCAGTTAACCGAAATTCCCCAGTTAGGCTTTTATTTGCTAGGGGAAAATTTACCCGGTGATGCGATCGCGCAACTGTATCGGGGGGAAAAACCACCGTTTGCTATTGGTCGAATTCATGGCAATACTAGAATATTAGGACAAGCGGATCAACCTACGGCACTGGTGAAGTGGCGATCGCCGGAAATGAAATATCCGGGCAGTGGAGAATTGACTATTACTCAAGACACAATTTTATTGAATAATAGCGTCTTTCAAGTAGGGGGAGGAACCGTAAACGCGATCGGCGCTATCATGCCAACCAAAGACCGCTGGCAAGCATTCTTAAGAGCGCAAAATATCGAACTAAATCAACTCACATCTTCTACTACAAATCCCGGAGAAAATAATAGCCCAGAAAATAATAGCCCAGAAAATAATAGCCCAGAAAATAATAGCCCAGAAAATCCTAACCCAGAAAATAATATTCCAGAAAATCCTAACCCAGACAATCCTAACCCAGAAAATCCTAACCCAGAGAATACCGCCCCAGCATATCCGGCAATTTTAGCCGGTGGGCTAAGACTTTCTGGTAAATTAACATCCTTAACTCCGGCAAATATTCAAGGGTCAGGAGAAGTAGAACTGACCACCCTTGATGCGAAAGTCACGGGTAGAGGCACCTTGGATAAAGGAAAATGGCTGGCATCATTGGGAGTGCAAACTTTACCCGGAAAAGCCCTGCGATTGAATCAATTAATTCCCGACTTACCCATACCAATGGAATTAGGTAGTGGCACTTTGGAATTATCGGGAACCGTAGACTCATTTGATTCAAAAAAAATTGACCCAAAAAAGATTGATGCCAAGGGTACTTTAAAGGTGAATTTACCAGAAACTGGCATAGTGACAGCTTCCGCTAATTTACAACAAGGTCAAGTCACGGCAAGGGCAACTCTGACTAATGCAGAGGGGCGATCGCTTTCTTTAAACCCTCGGACATCGTTTTGGACACCATTACGCAGTGCTTCTGTTAGTTTAACTGAGGGAAATTTAGAACTTTCTGGGGCGATCGATCCGTTATTTGACCATTTTTTTTCTGCAAAAGTCAGCCCTGCAAAGTTATCCGATAGAATCTTGAATACTTGGTCATTTCATAGCACTATTCAGCTATTAATTGCTGGGGCAGCAGTCACAGGAAAGGGACGATTAGAACAAGGTGAAATAGAACTTAGCGCTATTTTAAATTCTGATAACCTTTTATCGTTAAACCCCTGGAAACCGGATTTGCCTGTTCCCCTGGAATTAACAGCGGGTAGTCTGGAACTTTCCGGGTCAATTGCGCCAATTTTATCTGGGGATAAACCCGTCTCTGACATATTGAATAGTTGGTCTGGTCATAGCACTATTCAGCTATTAATTGCTGGGGCAGCAGTGACCGGAAAGGGACGGTTAAAACAAGGGCAACTAGAACTCAGCGCTATTTTAAATTATGATAACTTTTTATCGTTAAATGCCTGGAAACCGGATTTGCCTGTTCCCCTGGGTGTCACCGCAGGGAATGTGGAACTTTCCGGTAAAATAGATAGTTTATTAGCTCAATTTTATGCCGGAAATGGTGACATTAATTTTAGGGGTTTAAATACTTGGTCTGGTCGGGGCAATGTCCAATTAAATCTGGCCGGAAATGCGATCGCCAGTCAAGGGAGTTTTATGGGCGATCGCTGGCAAGTTTCTCTGAATGCAGAAAACTTAAATCTTAATTCATTAGCCCCAAAAACCCGGAGTTTGCCCGAACCTGTAACGGCCACAGGTTCAGTAAATTTATCGGGGTTTCTCACTTCTTTTTCTCCCCAGGATATTCAAGCAGAGGGCGAATTTACTCTGGTTAATCAACTTAGTTTAAATTATAGCCAAAGTTCGGGGTTATCTCAACTCTTTCCTTTATATAGTGAGTGGGGTTGGAATGGAGAAGTTTTACAAATTAAACAAGCAAAAGCCCCTGGTTTAAGTCTAGATGGAGAATTATTTGTCCAGTGGCAAAACCAACGCCCCACGGTGAGTAAATTTGACCTGAATCTTCAGGTAAACCAATTTAATTTAGCGGCTTTACCCTTGCCCCTAAATGTGGGCAAAACACCGGAACATTTAACCCTGGAAAGTTCAGGCAATCTAGAAAATAAAATATCCCCGATTTTGCCATTCATGCCATTGGCGATCGCGGGTTTATTAGACTTTAACGGTCGGTTGCGAGGTCAGATCAACCCCAGTTTTTTTAACCATGAAAGCCAAACTATTCCCGAACTGCTGTTAAATTCTCAGATTTGGATCGCTGGGGATTTACAGGTGCAAAATTTAGCGGTTAATGATTGGCAATTTGCCTCCTCTTTATCGGGAAAAGTTAATCTGGATACTCATCAGAGTTTGCAGGTTAACCTAGAAGGAGATAACACTCAAATTGCTTTAGCAATTAATAATCCACTATATCAAAATATCTCCACCTGGTCAGCCAACGGATTGGTCAATAATGCGGAAACGATTCTATCCGCAAATTTAGCCCAGCAACAACTATCGATTGCTGTGGAAAATTTCCCGTTAAGTCGGTTAAATATTGCCCCTGCCCCTGCCTATTATTATAATTCCGTTGGGGGCATATTGAACGGTAATTTTAATTTAAACTTAGCCACGTTTTTGGGCAATGGCAAAATTGCGATCGCCCATCCAGCAGTTGGCAATTTTTTCATGGATCAAATTACAGCGGAAATTTATAGCGATCGCGGCAAAATAGCGATTTCCAACGCTATTTTAAAAATGAACCAGAGTGAGTATCGCCTCGATGCCCAATTTAGCGCCAATCCGAAATCGGAAATTCACGGTCAACTGACCATAAACCAAGGAAATATCTCAGATGCTTTGGCGGCAATGCGCTGGTTTACCACTGATGACCTCAAAAGAGGTTTACTACCTCCCAATTATGGGAATCAAGACAGTCTAAAAACGGCATCTGCTGGCTTGCCTGAAGCGACATTATATCAGCAATTAAGCCGATTCGCAGAAATAAAAGCCAAACTGTTGCAAATTGCGATGGAACGGCAACAGGCAGCCTTCCCTAAATTGGTAGATATTCGCGGATTGGTGAATGGTGAAATTAGATTTAAAGGGTCTTTAGCTGCGGGAATTAATGCCAGCTTAAATCTCGTCGCCAATAATTTAGAATGGCGATCGCAACCCAGTTATGCCATGCCTACCCCAGAGGGGTTAGAACGGTTAGATAATCGGGTGATTAATATTGACCGGGTAATTTTTCAAGGCAGTTTTCAGGATGGCCATTTAATTGCCCAACCTTTGCGGGTAGAACAAGAAGCAACCTTGATTTCTTATGTGGGGACAATTTTTGGTGAAAACCAGTCAGGACAGTTACAAATCAGAAATTTATCCGGTGAGGATATTCGCAATTTTATTGATGTCCCTGGATACCGGGTTGATGGTCTATTAGATTTAACCGCTAACCTGGCGGGAAATTGGCAAAATCTCCAAGCCAGAGGAGAAATCAGTTTTTCTGATGTGCGATTAAATGGGGAAAAATTGGCGAATATTAAAGGAGGATTTAACTATGGTAATTCTCGGTTAGCAATTAGCACCATTGAACCCAATAATTTGCAAATTTTTACCAACTTGCCGGTCCCTCCTTTTCCCGGAAATGAGCAATTTAGCCTGAATGTAAATATTAAAAATGAAGGGCTGACTTTGGCGAATATTTTAACCGGGCAACAAGTGACCTGGGTTGATGGCAATGGAGAACTAAAACTTCAGGTAGAAGGAAAGTTAAATTCCGACCAAGGAACCCTGACAGATATCACTGCCAATGGTAGCGCGATCGCCTCTAATGCCACCATTAATGCCCAAGCCTTACCGGAACCTTTAACCAATCTGAATGGACGAGTATTTTTTAACGAAAATCTGATTTTTGTGGAAGGAATTGACGGACAATTTAGTCAAGGAAACATTTTAGCCCAAGGGTTTTTGCCGATTTTTCGCCCCTTATCGAGAAACGAGATTAATTTATTTAGGACGGGTAAATTTGCCGCCATGTTGCGTCAAGCACAAGGGGAAAATAGCGATGAAACATTAAGGGCTAACCAGCCAGAAATCCTTGATTATTTAAGACTTGAATTAGAGGGAGTTGAAATTAACTTCAAAGATTTATATCGAGGGGGAGTGGTGGGTCAATTACAAATTACAGGCACGGGATTTTCTCCGCAAATTGGGGGTAAAATTACTTTGTCTGATGGCATAGTATTACTACCGGATTCCTCAGAAATTGCCCCGAATCTTCCGTTATTAGAAGAAATCCAAGTCTTTACCCCACAATATAAAAATTTACAACTCACTTTAGGGGAAAATATTCGCATTGCTAATCCCCCATTATTAGAATTTATCGGCAGCGGAGATTTGTTGGTGAATGGATTTTTTGAAGATTTAAAACCTGCCGGAATTATTCGCTTAAAAGAAGGAGAAGTGAATTTATTTGCTACTCAATTTAGATTAATCGATGGCTATGAGCATTTTGCGGAATTTACCGGAGATTTAGACCCAAATATTGAAGTGCGATTAGTGACTTCTGTCCCCGAAGTGACTCGGCGAGAATTTTCCGCAACTTCGGCTTCAGAAATTCGGGAAGCGGTGAATACTGGCATCGGAGAATTGCGGACAGTTCGGGTAGAAGCGGTGGTTAGTGGACGGTCTTCTCAAATTTATAATACGGCAGTGGAATTAAAAAGTAATCCCGCGAGAGATGAAGCGGAAATTGTGGCGTTAATTGGCGGCGGTTTTGCGAATACTTTGGGCCGGGGGGATAGTCCATTGGCGATCGCCAATTTAGCCGGTTCTACGGTGCTAAAAAATGTCCAAACTGAAATTGGTGATGCCTTTGGTTTAAGTGAATTTAGGTTATTGCCGGTGATGGTGCAGTCCGGGGGAAATACTCGTCTGGCTTTAGAAGTTGAAGCGGGAGTTGATTTAGGTCGTCAATTTTCTTTTTCCGTGCTCTGGCCGAAGCTTTTTCTAGATAATGAAAATACGCGATATAATATTCGTTATCGATTTAACGATCGCCTTCTATTGCGAGGATCTACGGATTTTCAAGGAGATACTCGCGCTAGAATTGACTATGAATTTAGGTTTTGATTTTTTGATCAGAAACCGGGTTTCTTAATTTAATCTCTGCTTGAGGGCAAAAAGTTAACCAGAAACCCGGTTTCTTGTCCCTGGGGGGTGAGAAACCGGGAGAGGTTAGAAACCGGGTTTCTTGAGACAACCTTTGCCACCAACCAACAACTCTCATAGAAACCCGGTTTCTGGGAAAGCCCGGTTTCTTGTCCCTGGGGTTTCTTGTTCCTGGTCTACCAAGGGCTACCAATTAGGGTAAATGCTGACCAATAATAAGGATGAGTTAACTTTTGGTTTTCTGCATTTTGCAAAGCCTCTGGTAACGGATAAGTGTCGCGAGAACCGCGTAATTGACCATCTACTACTTCGACGTTACCGTTAATCATTGATAACTGGGCTTGTCGCATGGCTTCCGCTTTAATTGGGGCTGAACTTAGCTGGTTATAAAATTCAGTCATTAGGCCAAAAGTTCCCTCATCACTCACATACCAAAGAGACGCGATCGCAGTTTTCACTCCTGCTTGTAGGGCTAAACCAGCAAATCCTAATTCTGCTTCTGGGGAACCGACTGCGGTGCGGCAAGCGGACAGCACTAATAACTCCACTGGAGGATTAGTAAATCCTAACTGACGAATATCATCCAGATGCAACTTTTGATCCCATAGCTGAATATATGAATTGCTAATCTCTCCCGGTTCAAATTCTCCATGAGTCGCCATGTGAACAATCGGATATTGTTTATCCGCATATTGTGCTTGAATATTATTTAAGGTAAATTCCTGATTCATAAAAGAATCTCCATGACGAATTTGTTGGGTAATAGTTTGCAATTCTGCGGGAACTGCCGGTAAGGAATTTAAATCAGAAAATTCACTAGAACCCATGCCTAAAACCGAGGCATTTTGAATATTTTGATACCGGGTATCTGTGAGGCTAAGAGATGGCATCAGACCCAGGCTATATTTTTCTACCAGGAAATGTTCCCCGTCATGGATCGCTGCCACTGGCAAAGCCCGCAAACCCTGATCCATAATAAATGCGATGTTTTCAATTTGTTGAAGGTCTAATTCTTCTTTTAAGGGAGCAATTAACCATTGATAAAGCTGTTGGCCTGCTGGCAAATATTTTTTCTGGCGGCGATATCTCGGCGACGTGATATAATCGATAAAATTATTCGCCGTTGCGATCACTTCACCGCGAGTCGCTGACAGAGATTTTTTAATCGGATGTCCATTTGCGGTGACTAAGATTAACTCCAGAGGATCATTGTCAGAAATACCCGATCGAGAAGTGAAACCAAAACAGACATAAACTAAAGCCGGTTTTACCCCTGTTTCTGACTCAATTTGTTGAATAATATTTTGGGCTTCTGCTAAAGTCGTGGTTGCCGGAGAATTCACTTCACCAATATAGTCATTAAATCTTTGACTAAAAGCTTGTTCGATCGCCCCCATACCCGGATCCAAAATCGCCACTTTATCTGGTTGAGATATTTTTTCTGGGTCTAGGAGATCCTCCTCTTCTTCTGAATTGTTTGGTATATCAATAGCGATCGCCGCTTCCTCTGGGTCAACGATTTTCGGATCCAAAATCGCCACCTTTGGTGGTGGAGGTGGTGTAGTGACCACCGTTGCTGGTGGAGTGACCACCGTTGCTGGTGGAGTGACCACCGTTGCTGGTGGAGTGACCACCGTTGCTGGTGGAGTGACCACCGTTGCTGGTGGAGTGACCACCGTTGCTGGAGTGACCACAGATGATGATGAATTCACCGGAGGTGCTGGTGGACTGGGCGGAGGTTCCGAGTCTAGCTGGGGCGATACTGGAGTATCATCCACTGGGGCTGGTGCCACTGGAATCGGTTTTGCCTGCGGTTCTGGCTCTAGCTGGGGCGATACTGGAGTATCATCCACTGGGGCTGGTGCCACTGGAACCGTTGGGGTTTGTATATGAATATCGCCCTGTTCCACTGGACCAGGCAAAATAGACCCCAAGGGAATGGTATTATCGGCACTCGTGGTAATCACCCCTGCGGTGCCATTGGTGCTGGGATCTCCCACCACAAACGGGATATTTTGACTACCACCATCGTGACGGATAGTGATACTACCACCGCCATTTCCTCCCGCAGTAGAAATACTGGCAATTTGGCCATTTTGGTCAGTAAAACTATTTGTTGATCGGAAAAAGCGCCCAGTGGAAATATCAACATTGCCACCACTACCACTTGATCCACCTTGGGCATTAATAAATCCTACTTGAATATCGTTTTCTGGGTCGAGCAAAACATTCCCCGCATTGCCTACAATACCACTGCTATTTATATCCCCAGTCGTGATAGTGGTTTTGGCGATCGCGGTAATATCTCCCCCGGTTGTGCCAGTAGAAATTAAATTTCCGGTGGTGACAATTCCCGTGGGACTATTAACTGTAATTGCCCCGCCTACAGCTTCCGGGTTAGAACTATCAAGATTTCCGGCGGTAATATCACCCTGACGATTGCTTAAACTAATTTTACCGCCATTAGTTGTAATGTTATTTGTGGTTAGCTGATTCTGGGCATTCAAGATTACATTTGCACCCGTTGTGGTGATATCACGATTAAGCTGAATAGTGTTGGCGGTTGCCTGCAATCCACTGTTAATGATACTATTAGTAATCAGGCTATTTAAAGTCGTGTTATTCCCAATGGCACCTGTAAAAGCAATCGTGCCATTGCCTGCATTTAAAGTTAGTTTTTGGTTGCCATCAATTGTTCCGGTGAATAAGATATTTCCCAGCCCCGTACCACTGTCTAAAGTAATATCGTTACCGAGAATGGTATTGCCATTAATAAGGATGTTTTGGTTATTGGTAATAATCCCAGAATTGAGAGTTATATGATTACTGCTCAAATTCACTGAGGCATTATCGGTGCCAGTAATGATGCCATTGACGGCGATCGCACCATTAGGCGATCGCATTGTCACCGGATCGCTAAAGCTAATATTCCCTAAATTTACCATCCCAGTGCCATCACTTCGTCCAATGGTAATACTACTAAATCCATCAGATAAATTAGCGATTTCGGCGGCAGAAAGGTTAAAGGTTTCTGTTTCCCCTCCAATGTCAATGGTGGTGTTAGGATTAAGTGGTTGTAAGATGAGATTACCTGGGCTAGTGAGGAAATTTTTCAGAGAAATTGTATCCCCGGTCAAAGTAATATCATTCCCAGCATTAATTTCTCCACTATTAGAAATTTCGCCATTATTAGCAGTAGCATTTAAACTGCCGCCACTGGTGACATTATTATTGAGAGCGATCGCCTTTCCGGTTAAAGTGATATCACTGCCAGCATTAATTTCTCCACTATTAGAAATAGTGCCATTATTAGCAGTAGCATTTAAACTGCCGCCCACATTAGAAGTGGCTAAATTAACCGCAGTAGCATTCGTAATACTTGCATCAGCCCCAGTACCATTAGTATTAACAGCAATTGTTCCGGCTGTATCTAAATTATTTAAAGTAATATCCGCATCACTTGCCACCGTGGTAAAACTGCTATTCCCACCTACGGTTACGGGGCTACTATTGGCAATATTCCCAGTTGTTGCCGTAACATTTAAATTTCCACCGACGTTAGAATCAGCTAAATTTATTCCTTGGGTATTATTAAGATTTGCATCACCACCAGCCCCATTTGTATTAACAGTAATTGTTCCTGTACTAGAAAGTTGATCTAGGGTAATATCTGCATCGGTTTTGATAGTAGTAAAACTGCTATTTCCGCCAACGGATACCACGCCACTATCCGTAATATTCCCCTTGACCGTAATTCCTATGTCACCGATGATATTCCCCGCTCCTAAATTTAGGTTTTGACTATTATTTAAGAATAAGTTTTCTGAGACATTATTAATATTCACTTGGCTAACATTTGTCACCAAAGGATTAAGTGCATCGCCGATGTCACCGGATACATCTAATACCAAAGTGCCATTACCTGCGATCGCGATATCTGTCGCATCAAACGGACTGGTAATACTGCCAGTATTCAAGGTGAAAATGCCATTATTACGAATGGTAATGCCATTATTAAAACTTAACAAACCACCGCTAATAGTCAGGTCAAAATTTTCGTTACTTAAATTAACCAATCCAGCAATATTAATCAGTCCGGTGTCACCACTGCGACCAATTGTCACCCCATTAAACCCATCGATTAACTCTAATTCAGCGGTGGTTAAATCTAAACTGGGTGACTCATTATTTCCCCCAATTTCAATGGATTGGCTGGTAGTTTCTGGTTGGATCGCGAGATTGCCCGTACCGACAACTGTCCCGGATAAATCCAATTCACCGGCAGTTATTTGTGGGTTGACATTATTAAAGGTGACATTACTGTTATATGTCTGAGCACCTGTGGTGGTGATATTGCCATTAAAGGTGGTGGTTCCAGTGGTGGTCAGACTTGCTAAAGGAGTGGTATTCCCCACTGATCCACCAATATTTAGATTGCCATTACCTGAATTTAAATTGAGGTTGCGATCGCCGTTGATAGTTCCTTGCAAATCAATATTTCCGTTTCCACTATTTAGGGAAACATCGGCACCGAGAATCGTATTATCAGTGATGGTAATAGTTTGGTTATTCGTGGAAATGTTTGCATTCAGAGTGGTTAATCCGTTCAGCGTCACTGAAGCGTTATCAGTGCCAGTAATTGCCCCGTTGACAATAATTGCACCGTTGGGCGATCGAATAGTAATTGGGTCAGTCGGAGAAAATCCATTGGCATCTATATTAATAGTGCCGTTACTCTCTGAACGTCCAATCGTAATAGAATTAAAACCTTCTTGGATATAGCCTAACTCTGTCGCAGTTAAATCCAGATTATTAGAGGTGGTATTTCCCCCAATTTCAATGGATTGGGTATTTGTGGCGGGTTGTAGTAAAAGAGTGCCAGGGTTAGAACTTCTGATATTAGTTGTTAAGTCGATTTCATTAGCGCTCAGAGCAATTGAACCGCCAATACCGTTTAAGGAAGCAGAAGTTAATGAACCTAAAATATCAATCAGTCCACTCGTGCTGGTTAGCTTGATATTTCCGGCGGTTCCGCTGCCATTAGAATAAGAATCAATATTATTTGTGCGAATATCTCCTTTAGCTGTAAGCTCGATGTTACCCCCATCACCTTCATTAGAAGATGATTCAATATTTCCCTCGATTATATTAATGGCACCGTTGTCACTGGTTAGGCTAATGTCACCCCCGGTTCCGCTGCCTGCGGAATCAGAATAAATGTTACTGGTAATCAGAATATCGTCATCAGCATTCAGGGTAATTGAATTCCCATTGCCCTGATTTGAAGAAGAATTTAGATCCCCAGTTTCAATGGCAGCATTGTTACTGGTCACGTTGATAGTTCCTGCGGTTGCTTCTTGGGAATAAGAAGAAATATATCCTGTGTTAATATTTCCCTCAGCAGTAAGCGTAATATCGCCTCCAGTTCCTTGGTTAGAAGAAGCATCAATTGATCCGAGATTTATCACACCACTATTACTGCGAAGACTGATGTCACCCCCAGTTCCGCTGCCTGCGGAATCAGAAGAAATGTTACCGTTACCAGGGATAAGATTTTCATTCTGATCTAATCCAGCTAAAACAATATTCTCTTCAGCTATTAGCTTAACCTCACCTCCATTCCCTGTATCAGAAGTAGAAGAAGAGTTTAGCCACCCAGTCTCAATTGCACCGTTGTCACTGGTCAGGTTGATGTTTCCTGCTGTTGCTTCTTGGGAATAAGAATAGATATATCCTGTGCTAATATTTTCAGCAGCCGTGAGGGATATCGCGCCCCCAGTGCCTTGATCGGAATTAGAACTCAGCGACCCGGAATTAATCATCCCACTTTCGCTGTTCAGGTTAATATTTCCGCCAGTTGTGCTGCCATAAGTCTTAATATTACCGTGGATATGATTTCCAGACATATCCACGTTACCTAGAAAAATATTCCCTTTAGCGCTAAGGATAATTTCACCTCCATTACCGCCATTAGAATAAGAAAATAGATTGCCAAGAATATCAATCGTACCGTTGTCACTGGTCAGTTTGACTTGTCCTCCTTGTCCGCTGCCGTCTGAGTAAGATGTGATAGCAGTTATATTAATATTCCCATCAGCATTTACCGCGATCGCACCCCCATTCCCGCTGGTGGCAGTAGAATTTGAGGAAGTAGAAGTAGAATTTAATGACCCCGTATTGATAGCACCGTTGTCACTGGTCAGGTTGATATTTCCCCCATTTCCGTAGCTGTCAGCAGAAGAATTAATGTCACTTGTGCCAATATCCTCCGCAGCAATAAGAGTAATTGAACCACCACCACCGCCACCGCCAGGGTAACCAGCAGAAGAGTTCAGCGACCCAGTATTAATCGCACCTTTGCTACTGGTTAGATTGATCTTTCCGCCTGCACCGCCTGTAGAATTGGAATAGATGTCAAATGTGTTAATGTCCCAATCTGCAATAAGAGTAACTGAACCCCCACTAATGCTAATAGTATCACCCGTTGAAGACACTGAATCGAGAATATTAATACCACCGCCGTTATTAGTAATATTAATCTTGCCTCCTCCAGAGGTTAGGGCTGCCAGTGTAATATCGCCAATTTCTCCCAGAGATCCTAAACTAATTTCGATATTACCGCCTGGAGCAATATCCCCGGAGCTAGTATTTAACTCGGTGCCAGAGGACATATTGATCTCCGCTGCACCAGGAACCCGGTTATTCACATCAGCACTATCATAATTTCCGGTTAAAATAATATTCCCGCTCACGCCACTTATAGGAAAGGGATTAATACTGATATTTGCATTAATATTAATACTGCGACCGGCTCTGAGTTCTAAATTGGATATAAAATTAGATTCAATCGGTTCATCAACCGTAATATCGTTGTTTGCTTCTAAAATCACATCACCACTCAACCCGGTGATATTATCCGCATCAAAAGTGACATCAGCGGTAGGATTTTCTTTAAAAGCATTATTTAAATCTACGTTATCTGTACCACCATTGTCAATGATAATATTTTTTGGGTCAAAAAGAATTGTCCCAGGAGTTCCCTGATTCGCCGTAACATCAACAAAACCTCGGAAAATTAAATTTTGTTTTCCCGATACTTCTACCAAGCCACCATTGCCACCAAAATTACCACCTGTGGCGCTAATATTCCCATGAAACCGAGTGGTTTCATCCGCCCAAACGATCGCACTCCCGGCATTTCCATTTTCTAAGGCATTCACCGAAATAGAGGAATTATTATTCACAAAAGTATGAGCGGCATTAGGCAAAGTGCCTTGTCCCTGAAAATTGCCCCCAATAAATACATTTCCTCCGGTATTGTTGCCACTGGCGTTAATATTGGCATCAACTAAAGCCACCCTTTCTCCTAATACCGCCACGGTTCCTGCTGCATTATTTGAAACATCAATATTGCCGGAAAGAATTGTTACTCCCGTATCAGTGGGGACAGAAACTCCCGAACCTGTTAACTGAATGGTGCCATCATCATGGACAACCACTTGAGTCGCATCATGGACTTGTCCTCCTGTGAGTAATTCTGGCAAATTAGAAGGAGTAATGGTGTCTAAAGAATTCGGATCAATTTCTAAACTCAGCAAATGTCCCGGTTGCGACAACTTCACCAAACTTTCTCCCGGAACGGCAGTAATAATAATATTTCCTCCCGGTGCCGAAAGACTGCCAAGATTTAAAACGCTGCTGCCCAATAATCCAAGCTGATGGCTGTGGGAAATATTCAAGTTGCCAAAATTTACTATAGCCCCATTGCCATCAAAGCGAAATACCGAGGGACTGCCGATTAACTCAGCCCAGTTATTGTTGCCAAAAGCATCAAACCAACCCTGATTAAATCCTATCCCGCTGGCAGTGGTAGCGATAAAATCAGCGGGAATATTCAGGGTAGCATTTGACCCAAATACAATCCCCGCAGGGTTGATTAAAAATAAGTTAGAATTTCCTCCCGTGACTTGAATTAAGCCATTAATCATCGAGGCGTTGCCACCCGTGACTCGACTTAAAATATTAATAATCTCTGGATTTGATTGAAAAGTGGCGATTTGCCCAGAATTTAGGCCAAATTCCTGGAAAGAGTGGAATAAATTAGCCCGATCGCCACTAACTTGTCCCCCAGTAATGTTAAATTCATTGCCGTTAATTTCTACTTGGGTGCCGGTGCCGTCCGTTGCGGGGACAATGGGTTCTGCTAGGGTGATTGTCTGAGAAACAATGAAGGACAAAGACCCCAGGAGAAGGCTTTCCATGTAGAGATGATTTCCTGTTAGTCGCTTCATCACAGGTTGCTCCTGGCGAATTATGCTACTATTATGCGTAATTTCCCTGAATTTGTCCGCAATTTAAGGTAATTTTTGATAAGTTTAAGAATCTTTTAATCTTTGGCAGAAAAACTTCACAAATTTTCTGACAAAATGGCAACATGAATGCATTGAATCAGAGGATAATATTGGGGGGAGGCTTAAAATTTTTTGCAGCTTAGGAAATGGATTTTCTACTAAAGGGCGGATCGCCCACCCACAGCGATCAACCCCTAAAAAAGCGATAGCTATTTTAAATTGGTATAAGATTCAACTCACCAAACACCAAAAGCGATCGCCAGAGCAAAAAAGCGATCGCTTTATGTACAACATCTGTTGACTTGATTGACGTGAAGCATTCATCTCAAGGTTGTTAATCAGTAATTGCTTCCACGAAATCCAACCGACAAGGGCGATCGCACTGACCACCAAACGATAAGATCGGCGTGCTGGCGATCAAATTGATCTGTGAGGTTGTTGAGTTTCGTGGATCATCCATCTCCAGGTTTTCAATCAGGACTTGACACCACTAAACCTAACCGACAAGGGTGCGATCGTATTACTGTTTATTTTTCTTTTTTTGAGTTTTTTTGTATCGCTGAATTGCTTGGTATATTTTCTGTCCGATAGGTTTATTACGCATATCAAAATGCATATAATCTCCATATCGACCCCCCCAATCAAGGTCTATTCCTAGAACTAGCTCTTTTTTTAGATTCATCATCCCACTTTCAGTAATCTGATCTTTTTGCCCTTTTCGCGACCAGGACTCAGCACAACTATCAATATCCTGTTGAATAATATTTTGAGCTTCTTCAACTGTCTTACCTAGCCATTCGGGATCTTTTGTATGTTGTAAATATTTACTCAATTCTGTTTTTTTAGATGGTTTGTCATAAGAGAAAGAGAAATACTGTTCAAGAGATTTATCCAACTCACTGTTTTGCTCATAAACCTTACTTAAATCTGATTTCCAATCCTTCTTAAATTTCAGTTCTTTATTTAAAAGCTTGCCTGCTCTTTTCAGAACTCTATTAAGATTATTACGAGATTTTGTACCCAAAGCAACATAAGGATTTTTCCAGTAATCTAAATCTATCGCTAATCCAAAGAGATGCATAGAATACTCAGCACTTGTAGAATATTCTCGACACCCTTTAATTATCTCACTGACACCTAATTGTTTTTTTGCTTCTTCTATGCTTCCATATTCTTTAAGAAATTTTTTTTCAACTTTTATAAGATGCTTTGCTAATTCAATATGAATTGGGTTATTCATCTTTAGGCCAAGAAATGTAATTTTAGTAAAATTCTTGAACCACATACCAGGGTCTTCACCAGCTAACTCTAGAATGGCGTCTACTTCTGATATTTTATTTTCTATTTGCTTGATTTTATTTTCTGTTTTTTTGATTTGTTTGTCTATTTTTTTTGTTCTCTCTTTGCTATTTAAGTGTTGTGATTTTTCTTGTAATTTTTTTAATTGTTTATTCAAATTGTTTAGAGATTGGCGACGATCAAATGTGATAGGCTCTAGATTCTCTATTGTCTTGGCTACATCTGCATTATCTGCTTCACTACCTGTAGAAGTAACTTGATCGGAGACCTGAGTTTTAGGATTCATTTTCAGCAGAATTGGAGAAAGACCTTCAATATTACTAGCCGCAGTCCAGCCGTAATTTTGAAGAAGCCCTTGAAACCCAGAGGGCATTTTATCTTGAACTTTGACATAATCTTTAGTCTCTTTGCGAAAACCTTCTAAAAGTTCAACCTTTTTACCTTTTGCAATCAAAGGTTTTCCGCTTTCTGGACCCAAATCAGGAGGTGGCCGTCGAATAATTGCTTGCGGATCAGTAACAGTAAATTCTCCATCTGGTACTTCTAGTTGATCCTCACCTTTGACGCTGTGGATTTCCTGGGTCAGTTCCTCACTGGCTTTTTCGGGTTTCTTTCTTTGAATCATCGACTTCCGACTCAATGCCGGGGGTTGCTGAAGTTCTGGGGATGAAGAATTAATTTCACTGACCACTTTTCGGGCAACGCGATCGGCTTCTTGCTCATACTTATCCCCCGGTTCACCAATGGTTAACCCTTTCATTTGTAGTGGGGGTTGGTTCGGTTCCACGGGCGGTGGGGTGGGAGCAGAAATCGGAATATTCGCTAAAATATTAAACTCCAATTCTTTACCGGGTTTCGATTCCGTTTCCATGTCTAATGCATCCATCCCTGGATCAATGAATTCCGAATCTTCCACTGGCAATTCAAAAGCACGGGATTGCAATAATGAAGATTTCGGCTGGATTTGGGGAGTCCAGGGATTTTGGGAAGATTTATATATGGGTTGATAAACCATTTTTTACCTCAACAGGTAAAAGTAAAATGTTTAAAAATGTGTACTTCAAATTCAGACCTTTGCGATCGCCTGCCTGAGTCCACTCTCTAGACGTTCAAGCGATAAAATGTGTCAGGACTCAAACTAGACAATTCTGTGGTAAACTTGATAAAAAGGAGAATAGTTTCTCAAAAAATTTTTCTGAAAAATTTTACCGCCGCTATTATAACATTACTCAGAAAGTCTATCAATATTTCTTAATATTTCTTAACATATTGGGTTGACTGGGGTTCAGAAACCGGGTTTCCCCCGCGAATGCGGGGACAGGCTTAATTAAATCTTGGCTAAAAGCAAAAAGTTGACGCCGAAACCCGGTTTCTTGTCCCTGGGGGTGAGAAACCTCTTTGCTCTGCCCAGAAACCGGGTTTCTTGAGACAACCTTTGCCACCAACCAACAACTTTCATAGAAACCCGGTTTCTTGTCCCTGGGGTTTCTTGTCCCTGGGGGGTGAGAAACAGGGAGAGGTGAGAAACCGGGTTTCTTTAAACAACCTTTGCCACCAACCAACAACTTTCATAGAAACCCGGTTTCTTGTCCCTGGGGTTTCTTGTCCCTGGTCTACCAAGGGCTACCAATTAGGGTAAATGCTGCCCAATAATAAGGATGAGTTAACTTTTGGTTTTCTGCACTTTGCAAGGATTCGGGTAAGGTATAAGTGCCGCGAGAACCGCGTAATTGACCCCCTTCAATTTCCACATTACCGTTAATCATTGATAACTGTGCTTGTCGCATGGCTTCCGCTTTAATTGGGGCAATTCCTAACTGTTTATAAAATTCAGTCATTAGGCCAAATGTACCCTCATCACTGACATACCAAAGAGAGGCGATCGCAGTTTTCACTCCTGCTTGGACTGCCAATCCTGCAAAGCCTAATTCTGCTTCTTCATTGCCCACCGCAGTCTGACAAGCGGACAAAACTAACAAATCCACCGCCGGATCTTGTAAGCCTAACTGACGAATATCATTTAAGCCTAACTTTTGATCCCAAAGTTGAATATATGAATTGCTCAAATCTCCGGGGTTAAATTCTCCGTGAGTGGCCAAATGAACAATAGGATATTTTTTCTCGGCGTGTTGTTTTTGAATATTTTGCAGGGTAAAGTCCTGATTCAAGAAAGATGCTCCCTGGCGAATTTCTTGGGTAATAATTTTCATTTCGGCGGGCACCGCAGGCAAGGGATTGAGGTTAGTAAATTCACTGGCTCCCATTGCTAAAACTGATGCATTTTGAATATTTTGATAGCGGGTATCCGTCAAGCTGAGAGAAGGCATCATGCCCACACTATATTTTTGCACCAAAAAATTTTCCCCATCATAGAGGGCGGCGATCGGTAAGGTTCGCAAACCCACATCCATAATAAAGGCAATATTTTGGATTTCTTTGGCGTCTAATTCCTCGGTTAAGGGGGCAATTAACCATTGATAAAGATTTTGGGCTGGTTCTAAATATTTGGTTTGGCGGCGATATCTGGGCGCGGTGATATAAGTAATCAAATTATCGGCATTGTCCATGACTTCGCGACGAGTCACCGACAAGACTTTTCTCACCGGACGACCATCAGCGGTGACTAAGATTAATTCCAAGGGGTCATTGTCTGTATTTCCGGCCAAAGAAGTGGGGGCAAAATAAACATATAACAAAGCAGGTTTGACCCCGGTTTCTGTTTCAATGTTGCGGATAATATTTTGCGCTTGTGGCAGGCTAACATTGACCTGCTTCGACTCGCCAATGTGGTCGCTAAATGCTTGAGTAAAGCTATTTTCAATTTCCGCTACCCCTGGATCGACAATGGCGACTTCTTGAGGACTCGCCAGATTTTCCGGTGTGATTTGCCGGACGTTTTCTTCTTCCTCTTCTTCGGTTTCTGAAGGTGAGTCTAATTCAGTGGCGATCGCCCCTACTTTTTCTGGTGGCAAAATCGATCGCGGTTCTGGTTGTACTCTTTCTGAAATTGGCACAGAAATCGGCGAATTTTTTTCCGGTTCCAGTTCTACGGATATGGGTTCTAAAGTGATTGGTGCCACTTCTGGAGTAGCCGCGATCGGCTCTGGTGCCACTTCTGGAGTAGCCGCGATCGGCTCTGGTGCCACTTCTGGAGTAGCCGCGATCGGCTCTGGTGCCACTTCTGGAGTAGCCGCGATCGCCTCTGGTGCCACTTCTGGAGTAGCCGCGATCTCTTCTGCTCCCCCGCTCCCCGGCTCCTCTGCTCCCCCGTCCGGTTCTGGGTCTAACTCCAACGATAAGGGCATATCATCCCCTGACGCTGGTGCCACTGGGGTTTCATCCACGGCTGGTTCTTCCACCACAGGCGGTTCTTCCGCAGGCGGTTCTTCCACGGGCGGTTCTTCCACGGGGGTTTCTGGTTCAGCGGTAATCACCCGAATATTCCCTTGTTCCAGCGGGCCGGGGAACGAGGAACCTAGCGGGATCGTATTATTTGCCCCAGTGGTAATCACCCCAGCAGTGCCGTTGGTCGTGGGATCGCCCACCACAAAGGGAGTATTTTGACTGCCCCCGTTGTGACTGAGACTCACATTGCCACTTCCCCCAGCCCCGGCAGTAGAAATACTGGCAACTTGGCCATTTTGGTCGGTAAAAGTATTATTAGCGCGGAAAACGCCCCCAGTGACAATTTCAACATTGCCACCGCTGCCTCGTAAACCCCCTTGAGCATTAATAAAGCCAACATCAATAAAATCCTCTGGGTCGAGTAAGACATTCCCGCCATTTCCTACCGTACCGCTGCTATCAATATCCTCAGTGGTAATACTTGTTAATGCCTGAACGGTAATATCGCCCCCGGTTATCCCCGTAGAGGTTAAATTTCCGGTGGTGACAACTCCGTTGGGACTATTTACAGCGATCGCACCGCCAGTCCCATTAGGATTAGAACTATCCAAGTTGCCCACCGTCACATCACCAACCGGGTTGGTTAAACTGATTAAACCCCCACTGGTTGTAATGTTGACGTTATTAGTAATTAGCTGATTATTGCCGGTTAAAATTACACTAGCACCGGCAGAATTGATATCGCCATTTAATTCAATGGTATCCGCAGTGGCTTGTAATCCACTATTAATCAAGCCGGTAACAGTTAAACGATTTAAAGGGGTGAGATTACCCAGAATTCCCCCAAAAGAAACGCGACCAGTTCCGGCATTTAACGTCAGCGTCCGGTTGCCATTAATCGTTCCGGTAAATATGATATCCCCAGCCCCCGCGCCAGTATCCAAAGTAAGATCGTTGTTGAGAATCATATCTCCAGCGATCGCGATCGTTTGGTTGTTGGTACTAATCCCGGCATTTAAGAACAGATTACTGGTGTTAAAATTCACCGTAGCATTATCGATCGCAGTAATCGTTCCGTTGACCGTTACTTGCCCTGTTCCTGATTGAATTGTCACCGGATCGCTAAAGCTAATCGCCCCTAAATTTACCATCCCAGTTCCATCACTGCGACCAATAGTAATACTGCTAAATCCATTAGATAAATTCGCGATTTCTGCCAGAGAAATGTTAAAGGTTCCGGTTTCACCTCCAATTTCAATGGGAGTATTTTGATTAAATGGTTGTAAGATTAAATTGCCTGGACTGGTGAGAGTATTATTTAAGGCAATAGTATCGCCAGTAAAAGTGATATTACTGGCGGCATTAATCGCCCCGGTGGTAGAAATGCCGCCATTATTTGCCGTGACATTTAAAAGACCGCCACTGGTTAGGTTATTGTTGAGAGAGATAGAATTTCCCGTGAGGGTAATATCTGTCCCCGCTTCAACAATTTCCGTAGAAATATCGCCATTATTTGCCGTGACATTTAAACTACCGCCCACCGTAGAACTGCCTAAATTTACTGCATTAGCACTGGTAATATTAGCATCAGCCCCAGCGCCATTAGTATTGACCGTAATTATTCCCGGTGTTGCTAGTTGACTTAAAGTAATATCTGCCCCAATTGCAGTAGTCGTAAAAGTGCTATTTCCCCCAATGGCGATCGGGCTATTCCCAGTAGTATTGCCATTTGCTGTAATTTCTAAATTACCGGAAATGTTAGCCGTTCCTAAACTAAGAGTTTGGCCGTTATTCACAAACAAATTTCCTGTAACATTATTAATATTTATTTGGCTAACATTTGTCTCCAAAGAATTCAACGAATCGCCCACACTTCCCGATGTATTTAAGACTACAGTACCATTAGCGGCGATCCTGATATCTGTCCCGGTAAAAGGGCTGGTAATGCTACCAGTATTTAAAGTTAAAGTCCGATTATTACCCAAGGTAATGCCGTCATTAAACGACACCGCCCCACCCTGTAAGGTCAGGTCAAAAGTCTGGTTACTTAAATTAACGGGACTGGCAATATTAAGCGCTCCCGTGCCACCCGTGCTACCAATTGTCACCCCATTAAATCCACTGATTGACTGAAGTTCTGCTTCGGTTAAATTCAAACCCGGTGACTGGTTAATCCCACCGATTTCAATTGGTGAGTTATCGATTATTGGTTGCACAAGTAAGCTGCCATTACCGGATATTGTCCCATTGATATTTAATTCCCCAGCAGTGATTTGTGGGTTGGAATTAACAAAGGTGACGTTACCGTTATATTCTTGAGTGCCAAGAGTGGTGACATTGCCATTAATACTTGTGTTTTGTCCTAATATGTTAAGACTATTCAGACGGGTATTATTACCAACGGCGCCACCAATATTAACATTGCCAGTCCCCGCATTTAGGGTTAAATTGTAACTCCCGTCTATAGTTCCCTGAAAATCAATAGTACCAGATCCACTATTCAAAGTAGCATCAGCCCCTAAAGTGGTGTTGCCGATAATGCCGATGTTTTGATTGTTAGTAGTAATATCGGCATTTAATGTTGTTGGGCCGATGAGAGTCACAGAAGCGTTATCATTTCCCAAAATTTGAAAATTGTTTGTAATCGAACCACCGGGAGACTGAATCGTCACTGGGTCTGAAAATCCTAGACCGGAAGTTGGCCCATCGATAGTAATGGCACCCGTACCGTCAGCCCGTCCAATAGTAATAGAATTAAAACCGTTTTGAATATTAGCTAATTCTGACTCGGTTAAATATAAAATCCCTACTCCAGTACCTCCAGACCCTCCCAGGGAAATATTTTGCCCCACGGTGGTAGGTTGCAGAGTTAGACTGCCCGTACCAGAGATACTACCTACATTGTTAATATTAATTTCGTCTGCTGTGAGAGTGAGGGCATTATTTCCAACAATTAAAGGAGCATTTATTTCAATTGACCCCGTTCCACCCTGAATAATTGTAGTTGTGCTTAAAGTGAGAGAAGGAGCGTTGCCGCTAATTTCAATAAAGTTTGTGGCATCAGTACGACCAATAGTAATCGAGTTAAATCCCGCATTTTGCAGTAAATTGAACTCGCTATTACCGCTAGAGTTGCTGTCCAGACATAAGAAGCCTGGACTACATCCGGTAGAATTGTTAATATAAATACCCTGATTGCTGTCCCCTTGCTGAATGACTAAATCTAGTCCGGTTTGAGTGGTGGATATAGTATTGGTATCTAAGTTAATATCATTGGCCGTAAGGGTGACATAATTGCCAAATTGAACTGTCGGCGGACTATTAGCCCTTCCTGCTCTGCGTAAGTCAATAAAACCAATTCCCGCATCAATATTTCCATTGACGGTAATGGTGCTGTTGCTGCCAGTTTCCGCGATGAAATTTCCCCCATTGGTGGTGATATTTCCCAGATTAATTTGATTTCCTGTGCGGGAAGAATTACCCGCTGAAATTGTGATATCTCCTCCCTGTGTCACGATCGCATCCGCAGGATTCATAGTAAAATCACCGACTCCATTAAAATCAGCATCGGCGATCAAACTCACTGATCCAGCAGCACCCATTTGCAGACTCAGGGTATTGTCTGATAAGTCTTCAATAGTGATATTGTCGGCGGCTTCTAAAATAATACTACTATTAGCCCCGATCGCTTCTAATGCCGTTTCAGAAATAGTGTAATTTGCGCCTGCGGTGAGCGTATCATCGAAAATGACTCCTTCGGGATCGCCAAAAGGTTCACCCGCATTCAATTGGTTATCATTAGGCGCACCACTGCCATCAACAATGGTAATATTATCTGGGTCTAATAATAAAGTGCCGGTGCTACCTTGGGGGGCGCTGGTGTCTACCTGACCTCGGAAAATTAAATCTTGTTTGCCGGAAACTTCAACAAAGCCACCATTGCCATTTTGACTGCCACCTTTGGCGCTAATTTCTCCATGAAACCGGGTAGTTTCATCAGCCCAAATAATGACTTGTCCCCCGTCGCCATTTTCTAAAGAATCCACAGAAATCAGCGTATCTTTACTGACGAAAGTTTCTGAAGCGTTGGGGACTTCTCCTTCGCCGCGATATTCTCCTCCGACTAAGACCACACCGCCATCATCAATCCCACTGGCGTTAATAAGGGCATCGACTAAGGCAACTTTGTCCCCTAATACAGCGATCGCGCCCCCAGTCCCATTGCCATTCGTGCTGGTATTTGAGACATCAATATTACCGGAAGCCACGGTGACACCGGGATCTGTGGGTATTCTTAGGGTTGAACCTGTGAGGCTGATGGTGCCGTCATTGTTAACCGTCACGTTGGAAGCATGGGTGATGTGACCCCCAGTGAGTAAGCTGGGCAAGTCTAAGGGCTGAAAGTTTTGCGGCGGTTGGTTAGGGGAATTGTTGCCCGTGGGTGAGGTGGGAATTTCTAAGCTGAGGAGATGGTTTTCCTGGTTGATGCGAACCAGGTTTTCTCCCGGTACGGCAGCAATGGTGATATTACCACCGGGAGAGGAAAGGGTGCCTAAGTTGACGACTGTTCCCCCCAAGAGGGTTAGCTTTTGTTCGGGGTTGAGGCTGAGGTTGCCTTCATTGAGAATAGCCCCCGGTTGGGAGAGGGAAAAGGCAAAGGTGGAGGGTTCGCCCACTAAGGCGCTGTAGTTGTTGCTGCCAAAGGCGTTGAAGGCTTCTGAGTTAAAGCCAATGTTGGTGGAGGTGGTGGCGGTGAAGTCCCCTAAAACGTTGAGACTGGCGTTGGGGCCAAAAATAATGCCCGCAGGGTTCATTAAGAATAGGTTGGAGTTGCCCCCGGTGACTTGAATTAAGCCGTTAATAATAGAGGCGTTGCCCCCGGTGACTCTGCCAAGGATGTTGTTGATTTCTGGAGAGGAGAGAAAGTTGGCGGTCTGTCCCGCGTTGAGGCCAAATTCTTGGAAGGAGTGGAAGAGGTTCGCCCCGTCCCCAGACCGTTGTCCCCCGGTAATGTTGTAGGTGTTGCCGGTTTGGTTGACTACGGTTCCAGTGTTGTCAGCAGCAGGAATAGGTGCGGTTTGCGCGATCGCATTTTCGCCCATAATGCCACAAATTACATTGATTGCCCCCAGGATTCCATAAAATATGACCAAATTTTTAGTCTTCCGAGTTATTAGTTGGGCTTCAGCCTTCCCAGTTTGTCGCTGTTGATGGTAGTTCATTGGTTACCCTCTTGTCATTATGAGTAATGCCATAAGCGATCGCCTACTTGTGTTCTGAAGAAATCATCATGGTATTGCTTTAAAACCTTTGTCCTTATGACCAATGAGTTTCATTAGCCATTTCCACAAAGATTTTATTAATTTTCCGTAAGAGATTTTACTTATGAATCTTAAAAATCCTGATTACATTCCATTATAGATCACGATTTTAAAAAATTATTAAAATAGACAAGAGTGCAAAATTATCAAAAGCCCCCGTTAAAAAGGGGGGTTGGGGGGATCGCTTCGGTATGAAAGCCAGAATTGTCTAATATGTCTATTAAGTGCCGATAAGGGCGAAGCATTCAGGTAATTATCTTTCTGGTTAAAACCGATAATTAACTGCCGATAAGGGCGAAGCATTCGGGTAATTATCTTTCTGGTTAAAACCGATAATTAACTGCCGGTAAAGGCGAAGCATTCAGGTAACAACTACTGTTAAAACAAGCAAGTTAACTGCCCGAATGCTTCGCCCCTACAGTTATACCAAGCCTGAAAAATTGTTGCTACAATTACGAAATTCATTTGGGCATTAGTAGGGGATTTTCCGTGGCGGTGGTTGCCCCGATACCCTACGGTTGCATGAATTTTTGTAAATGGTATTATACAGATTTTAGCTAAATTGTTGGGCATAAAATCGCGCATAACGCCGTCCTTTTTCCAGCAGTTCTTGATGGGTTCCAGATTCAATGATGCGCCCCTGTTCTATGACTAAAATGCGATCGCATCGTCGGACTGTGGCGAGACGGTGGGCAATAATAAATACGGTGCGCTCATGCATCAATCTTTCGATTGCTTCTTGTACCAAGGCTTCTGATTCTGAATCTAAGGCCGAAGTTGCTTCATCTAAAAGTAAAATTTGCGGATTTAATAAAACAGCGCGGGCGATCGCAATTCTTTGGCGCTGACCCCCGGATAAATTAACGCCTCTTTCCCCTACCTGAGTATAATATCCATCGGGTAATTGACAAATAAATTGATGAGCATTCGCTGTATGTGCCGCTGCTTCTACGGCATTTAGATCATAATTGTGTTGACCAAAAGCAATATTTTCGGCAATAGTGCCAGAAAAGAGCATAGTTTCCTGGGGAACAATGCCAATTTGACGGCGTAAACTAGGAATTTTTACATCGCGAATATCAATCCCATCAATTAAAATTTGTCCCCCTTGCACATCATAAAATCGGGGTAATAAATTCACCAAAGTAGATTTACCAGCCCCCGAAGCCCCCACCAGAGCGATCGCCTCTCCTGGTAATACCAATAAATTCAGATTTTCCAGCACTGGGTAACCGGGATGATAGGCAAAAGTCACATTTTTATATTCCACCTGACCCTTAACTGGAGGTAAAGCGATCGCAGTAAGGGATTTTTCCTTTACTACTGGTTGAATAGCTAACAGTTCAAACACGCGATCGACGGAAGCTTCTCCTTGTTTAAACTCATTATAATTACTGGTAGTAATAGAAATCGGATCAATTAATAACGCCACCGCTGTGGCATAACTAACAAATTCACTCCCGGTCAAATTGCCTTGAGAAATTTGCCAACCCCCCAACAAAAATAGCAACAAAACGCTGAGGGCTTCTAAAAAACCAATCACGGGAAATTGAATCGCTTTAAGACGTTCAGCGGCATATTTGGCTTGGCGGTTGCGAATAGCCACTTCCCGAAATTTACTTAAGCTATATTCTTCAGCGGCAAAAGCTTGGACAACCCGAATACCGCTAAAAACCTCTGTCACCAAAGCGGATAAGTCAGAAATCCGATTTTGACTGTGGTGCGAAAATACCCGCAGGCGATCGCCAAACCAACCAATCAACACCGCCATCACTGGGGCAATAATTAATGTGGCAATCGTTAGCTGCCAATTGAGATAAATCATATATCCCAACAACACCACCAACTGCAACACACAAGGAACAAACTGATGAAAAACTTTATTTACTACTTCGCCAGTGCGATCGATGTCCTCCGTGAGGCGATAGGACAAGTCGCCAGTTTTGGCCCTAGCAAAATAACCTGGACTTAAATTCAATAAATGAGCATAAACTCGTTGGCGCAGATCCAAGGTCAAATCGAGGGCAGCTTTGGCCATCAACGCATCTTGACCATATTGTGCAGCACCGCGCAGCAGAAAAATCACCGCCGCCAGTCCCGCAACTTGGGCGATCGCGCTGACTTTTCCCTGACCAATCAATCCGGCAATTTGCCCTGCTAATTGGGCTAAAATCGGCCAAAAACAAGTAAATGCCAGAGTACAAATCAATGCTTGAGTAATGGTTTGCCAATGGCGGCGTAAATAGGGCAACAATTGCCAGTAGCTAGATCGCAATTTCACAGGAATTATCAGTCATCATCATATCGGCATCTATGATTATCAATGATAATCGATCGATTCGATCCGGCAATTCATATTTCACCGGATATTTCACCGGATATTTCACCGGATATTTAATCGGATATTTCACCGAATATTCCACCGGATGCTAGAAAAATGCTAGAGAATTTTGACCACTGGCAATTTGTACCCTGTTGAGTGAGTCGGATTACTGTTGAATCAACACCAAATATTAACACTCTGACTTAGAGGCTCACGGGACGGTTCTCTGGAGCTTCAGGCAAAGAAATTACACAAGCATTCTCCGGGGCAAACATATTCCAAACCGGGATTAAGGGATCCAATTGAATGGCCGCCAATCCTTGACGAACCACTTCCATAATTTTTCGTCCATATTTTTCCTGGGCTTTATGCTGTTGAAACTCCCATCCCCGTTCGCTAGTGGCATACATCGCCGGTAAGCGATTCAAGGCGTAGGCGATCGCTTGAGCTTTAATTTTTTCAATTTCCACAAATTTCAGCAGCTTGGCTGGCAACCGATCCACTTGGCGATTAACTTCCTGAATGACCAATGGCTCTAAAGCGTTCCGGTACAAAGGAACGGGATTATAAAAAAATGACGTATTCATATTCACAAGTTCTCCAAATACTCACTCTGTAGGCTCCTAACAGGGCATCCCGGATGTCTTTCCGGTGATTTTCCACACCACTCGACTCACTCCCACATCTGACTCCCACATCTGGCTCCCACAT
>NZ_LIUQ01000026.1:45855-92894 GCF_001276715.1 Planktothricoides sp. SR001
CCCACATCTGGCTCCCACATCTTAGAACTTTCCCCTAACTTCAGCGATCGCCATCACTTTTCCTTAAATTTTTCCTGAAATAATAGCGATCGAAAACCCTGATGGGGAATGGATCTGCGCCAATCCCATCTCAGGAATATGACTTCCTGGGACAGCAAATCATCAACGATCCCCTTGACACTTGAAAATTAATGTGGTAATCAGTTTAATTTTTCTGGCAGTAGCCAGTCAATATCGCCAGTCAATATCAAAGTCGATTAGTGGAGATCCACTGACTCAAAGCAATCAGACGATTTAATCTTAAATAATAATATTATGAACCTTTTTCTGGTAAATGCCTAGGGAAATGGTTAAATGTTAGAAATTTTAACGATTCCCTTGTAATTGGTTTGCTGATTGGTTTGCTGATTGGGCGATCGTCAGAAACCGGGTTGCGGTAATTTCTACCCAAGATAAGAAACCCGGTTTCTGTCACCCGCAGAATTACTCTAAAGAGCTTAATGCCCGATCTAAGATTTTTCGAGCTTCTTCAGCTTGGCTTCTGGCCAATAAATAACGCTGATTGGCTTGAGCAAAATTTTTCAGCACCTTAAATCCGTCTTTCAACTGGTTAATTTGTTCTTCCGTCACCGGATCATCATTAAATAAGATATCGATTTGTTGACGAATTTGCAGAGCTTCTTCCTTAGTCTGAGTCATTTTTAACTTTAAAGAAGCCAAACTATTGAGAATTTGCACCGCTTCGGTGACTGGATCGTCAATTTCTTCACCATCTAAATTGGTATTGGTATCTTTCACTTCCACAAACTGATCAGGGCCAAACCCATCAGCTAATTTCGTTTTCAACTTGCCCTCATCCATCAATTCCATTAGTTGATCCATCGCTTTATCGCGATTTTTCGGAGAATCTTTCCCGCGAACATCAATAACGATTTCTGGAGATTGGGGAATTGTGTACTTAACCATTGCTTTTTCCTGAACGTAAAACTATTAGTTAATTGAAATTATCGGCTGTATTACTTTGCTGGACGAGCGTGGTCAATCAAGCAATGAATGAGATAAATTAATTATAGAGGCTTTTCTGCTGGCAACCAAATACATCGGTAATTATCGGTGATTCTAGGTGATTCTCGGTAATTCTAGGTGATTCTCGGTAAATGATTGGCAGTTGCGATCGCTGGATTTACAGAAAAAGTGGAATAATCAATGCCATAAACCAGCCTAAAAATACCAGAATTTCAATTTTATTTAACAAAGTCTTGGTAAATTTGAACATTATTTTTGAGTCAACTTTGATTTTTGCTGTTTCAACCAATTGAGGGTATTTGCTTTCCAATCACGGGGACTGTCTTGGGGACGTACCTGCCAATTAAACATGGATAAAATCAGGGGTATTCCTCCTACTTTTGCCACCATGAGTAAATGTAATACTAAACATAGCACCATGACCAGCCAAGCGAATAAATGCAGATAATACCAAGGATGATTTAATTCGCCATTGGGCAGCCATTCTTCTTTCATGGTTCGTCCGGAAAAAGCGGCTAAGATGGCAGCTAAAAGCATTAAAGTATTGACTAAGCGATGCCAACTATACCAGCCAATCTTCTGATTGAGGTTGGTAAGATTTTTTAAAGAATCCGGTTGTAATAGGCGTTTTTCTCCTGGATGAAAACTATAAAGAGCAAATGCGGGGATAATCAGAAAAAAAGAGACAGCGATGGTGCCGTGAATGTCTTGAATGGATGATAGGTTAGGCAGGGGCAGTTTGCCCCAACGACCATCAAATGTATTGTAAACCCAAAATCCCGTGATGATTGACCCGATGATTAAGCATCCATTGATCCCGTGTAAAAGCCGGAGTAACAAAGGTTGATAAGGAAGATTTCTAAACATTAGCGGTTGATCGGTAAGCTGAGACAGTTATATTGTTTCGCTATTATAGCATTATCATAGCATGATCATAGCATTTTTTTACTTTTTTTACTTAAAGCTTCATGGAACAGGATTTTTTCGGCTGGTCAGCCAATAAGTATTGATCAAGCCTTTGCCTTTGAGAACCATTTTCCCCCGACCATGCAAAAATATACTAAGTTCTCCAGGGATAATCTAAGCAGCTTCACTCCTATTCAGGGGATTTTTTATCAATAAGATAAAATTTTTTCGTTGCTGTTTTCCTTGACGAAATATAAAACAAGTCAATATTTGTTGATTTTTGTGCTTGAATATTTGCCAAAAATCAGCGGCTATGCTAAACTTCGCTACAGGGATAATCATTATCCCATATCGCTTTTAGATAAATCTTTTTACTAAAATAAAAATGTAAAGGTTTTTTATCTAACAATCACGCCAAATACATGAGAAAAAAAATGCATTTTAACTTAGAAGAAATTATCATCAAAATCGGATATTTAGGGATTTGGGCGGTCGTCTTTGCTGAATCGGGATTATTCATCGGATTTTGCTTGCCTGGAGATAGTTTACTGTTTACTGCTGGACTGCTCTCTTCTCAAGGGATTTTCAATATTTTTACGTTGGGTTTTGGCTGTTTTGTCTGTGCCGTATTAGGTGATAATGTTGGTTATGCAACCGGATATCGTTTTGGACGTAAACTCTTTGATAAAGAAGATGGTTGGTTTTTCAAGAAAAAACATTTGGTGAAAACCGAAAAATTTTATGGCAAACATGGGTCTAAAGCGATTATTCTCGCCCGCTTTGTCCCCATTGTCAGAACCTTTGCGCCGATTATTGCCGGGATCGCCGCGATGCGTTATCGCACTTTTATCAAATATAATTTGGTGGGGGGTTTTATTTGGGCGATCGGGATGACGATTTCAGGTTATTATTTAGGCACGAAAATCCCCGACCCTGATAAGTATATCCTGCCGATTGTTCTGGTAATTATTCTGGTTTCTTTTTTGCCGATTATCGTTCATTTTGTGCAAGCTAAACTAGAAGATGATTTAGAATAATTGCGATCGCACTGACCCCGTAGAGTCAGAGCGAATCTTGGGTATCTAATGCCCTCTCTAGCTGATGGCAATTTTTAGGCAGCAGAGGGGGCGATCGCCCCTAAAAATTTTGAGTTTAAACATTACCAAATGGTAGGGGTTGAATCGGTAATCGCTGCTGAGAAAAAAACCGCCACTAACTTGGCTTAACTTGGCTTAAATTGGCTTAAATTGGCTTAACTTGGCCGTCACCCAAGCAGATATTTTTTATCTATGAGAGACTGATGGAATTTTCCTCAAACAACTCACAACCAACCAGCCACTATCAATTTGATTAATTGGCTTTAGGGCGAACGACCAAAACCCCATAAGCATCAGGAGAAAGATATTTTTGGGTCGCTTCTAGGATATCCACTGGTTGCACCGATTGAATGTGTTGAGGATAATTTAATGCCGGGGCTAATTCGGCAATCATTGATTGATAATAGCCATATAAGTTGGCTCGATCGCTGGGGGTTTCATTGCCAAAAATAAACCGATTCGCCACTTGAGTCCGAATGCGAGTAATTTCCGCTTCGGTGACAAATTCCTGATGTAAGGTGCGAATATGTTGGGCGATCGCAGCTTCGACGATTGCTATATTTTCTGTGGGTAAATCCACGGAAATATAAAAAAGTCCTTGAACTCGGTGGTTGATATTGCTCACAGAAATACTAGAGATTAATCCCCGGTCTTCTCGTAAATCTTGAACCATGCGGGATGTCCGACCTGAGCCTAAAATAGAGGCTAGTATATCCAAGGGATAAGTTTGCTCCAAGTCCAGCAAACCGGGGACTCGCCACATCATTACCAGTCGCGCTTGTTGCAGGGCTTCATCGACAATTTCTTCCCGAATAATTTGCTCAAAATTTGCTTCTGGGGTGAGCATTTCCAGGTGGTGATACCTAGGGGAGCGATCGCTTTTTTCGCTCCACTGAGGCTTAATCTGTGTTAATCCTTCCGCAATAATTTCTATCATCTCCTCCACGGGCAAATTCCCCACCGCCACTGCGGTCAAGGACTCCGGTTGATACCATTGGGCGTGAAAATCCCGCATTTGCTGTGGGGTGAGGCTAGAAATCACCTCTACAGGACCGAGTACGGGACGGCGGTATGGTAAGTGGTTAAATGCCAGTTTCATTGCCCGGTAATAGGTGCGACGACGAGGATTATCTTGCGATCGACGAATTTCTTCAAGCACCACCAAACGCTCTTTTTCAAAAGCTTCATCGGGAATAGTCGGGTTGAGTACCACATCCATTTGTAACGGCGCGAGTTCCGCAAAATCTTTCGGCGCAGTGGTAATGTAGTAGTGAGTGTAATCTTGACTGGTGGCGGCATTGGTGACAGCACCGCGCTCTTCGATTTTACGCTCAAACTCTCCACTAACCAGTTGTTCCGTGCCTTTAAAAATCATGTGTTCCAGAAAATGCGCCATGCCATTGATTTCATTGGCTTCTATGGCTGAACCAATGGGGTTCCAGAGGTTAAGATTGACCGCTTCTACGGGCATTTGTTCGACCACAATTGTCAAACCATTGGGTAATCGATGAATGGTCGGTGAGTTAAGGCGATTGACGATAGGAGATTTGAGCAGCGTTGATATCATGGATTAAATAATCGGCGGATTGTACGTTCCTGGATCTATCTTAATCATCTTGGCCAAAAAAATCTGGCAAAAATAGAGAAAAGGAGACAATAACCCAGGTTAAGACAAAATTAATCCAGGCTTGCCTCTGGTGAGAACTACTGAGAACTGTCCCCAGGGTAAACTCCGAGCAAAAAACTTACCTGGATCGAAAATAAGGCTTTTTCGCTGTTTTGATTATGATTAGATGCTCGATTAATTTTATTTAGGTGATTTTCCAAGGATTTATTAAGTTATTATGGCTGAATTTTCCCCAGTTCCCCAATATTCTGAACGGTACGATCTCGCCGTGCAATTTGCCCTAGCCGCCCATCGCTATCAACAGCGCAAATATAGCGGCAAACCCTATATTCTCCACTTACAAGCGGTGTCTAGTTATGTATGGTTGGAGGGGGGCACCGAAGCGGAGGCGATCGCGGCTTGGTTACATGATTATGTGGAAGATGCCGCCCCAAAACAGGGGCTAACCGTTGACCAAGCTTTTGCCAAAATTACCGATAACTTTGGGTCTGAAGTGGCGGCTATTGTCCGGGGTTGTACGGAATGCGATCGCAGTCTTCCTTGGCAGGAAAGAAAGCAAGAATATATTGAGCAAGTTGCCTCTGGTTCTGATAGCATTGTCTTGGTAAGTTTGGCGGATAAATACGATAACTATACCAATGGTTATTTACGGGAAGGCTTCAGTAAGACACCTATGAAACGCAAAGCAGAATTAATTTGGTTTGGCGAATCTTTGGCAGCGATATATTCTGAACGCTTCCCAGAAAGTTTCTTAGCCCGTCAATTTCTGCGAAGTTTAGAGCAGCTTAAAGGTATTTATGAATTAACCAATAGCTAAATCACCATAGTTTGTTTCTGTCATTCCCGCGTATGCAGGAATCCATAGTAATGTAGGTTGGGTTGAAGCATGAAACCCAACATGGACATAAGTTTAAAAAAAGGCGATCGCCCTTTGGGTTAGTTGCGGTTAAAAAGATGCGATCGCTTCTATTAATCTTCTATATTGGGTCTATATTGGGTAGGGGCGAATGGCCATTCGCCCCTACATTATTATCTGATATTATCTAAATTATCTAATCTGTTTTTGATTTTTGCCAATCTTCTAAAGCCGCGATCGCAAAACTGGCGGCTGGATGACTTAACAATTGTTCTAATGCCGCAGTTCCCCCGGATTTTAAGGCGCTGAGAATTCGTTGCATTAAAGTGGGGTTATTTTCGATTGCTTCAATTGCCTTAGTTGCGATCGTCATTTTGCCCGTCGTGGTATCTGTTGGATAAGTTTTTTCCAACTGTTCTAGTAATTTTTGAATTTCGGCGGCGGCTGTCGCTAAATCTTGCTTTTGTTCCGGGGCGTATTGATTCACATCTCGGCCAACATTTTCAATGATAGTGCCTTGGTTGTCTGTGATATTTCGGTTATCTTCGTGATAGCTGTTAGTGGTGATATGACGATCGCCAGACATATTCTGATCTCCTTGGTTTTGATTATAAATATTGATATCAGGGCTTTGATGCTTAGTTTCTAAAATTCCGGCTAATAATTGAATGATTTTGCCTCTATCTGCGACTAATGCTTGTAAAGCTTCCGGGGGTAATGACTGCACATATTCTAGGTTAGCAAAATAACCCTGATTCAAAGCAGCATGATCGCTTTGGGGTGAGGTTTCGGCTCGAATCAGCAACTTATCTTTATTTTTACCCTTTTTCTCCATCGAGACTACTTCGATTTCTGCCTCTGGGTTGTCGTCTTTCAGTTGTTGCAGCGCGATCGCCACCAGTCGCATATCAACGGACCGATTATGATACAAGTCCAGAGTCTGCCGCATGGGGGCGATAAAGTCCGTAAATTCCCCATCTTCAAAGTTTTTCTGCCAATCGTCGGGTTTGCGTTGTGGGTTAAGGTTGCTGCTTTCTTCCGGTGGCAAGGCGATAAATGCGGGGCGGTCTTTGGGGGGTAAACGCATAAATACATAATTGCAGCGAATGCCGTTCAGTTTGGTGGTGGTGGTAATGTTCCATTCCTCAATATATGCACCAGTGAGAGTGGCTCCGGTGAGGTCTGCATCATCAAGTTGAGCATGAACTAATCGAGCATCGGTGAGGTTTGCATCTTGCAAGTTGGCATCATCAAGATTCGTTTCGATAAAACTGGCGTTTTGTAATTTGGATTTGTGAAGATTAATCCCTTGAAGATTTAAGCGATCATAAGTTTTATTTTCACCATCTCCGGTTGTCACCAGTTCTATAATTTGTGGTTGACTTAAATAAGTGTCTCCAGGACGAGCAAACTTGAGCTTTTTTGCACCTCGCCACCAAGTACGTTTCAAATTAGCTCCCCTGAAGTCTGAGTTTTTCAGGGTAGCATTGGTAAAATCTGCATCGGTGAGGTCTGCCCCTCGAAAACTTGTACCCCCTATAGCGGCAAAATCTATAGCCAATTGAAGAATTAGACCATTGTTTTTTTTGCCTGATAACGTACTTTTGGCTATATTTATTGAGGCTAATAACGATAAAAATATACCTATAGTAATCACTAAGTAAATATAACTATTGATTGTGATTTCTGGTATAATTGATGCTTTAGCCATACTGATTGCATTCTCTATTCCTTTATTCGATATACCTAGAAAAATTCCCACAAAATTTCCGATTAAAGAACAAAGCCAAGCCATGATTTTTTTCCAAACTTTATTATCCAGAATATCTGACGCGACTATTATAATATCTGACGCAACTATTGTAAAAGATGCTGTACCTTCTAAAAGAAGTAGAGCCGTTCCAGGTATAGTTAAAGCAGCAACTTCATCTCTATCCAAAGCAAAACCAATATTCGATAGAACTAAAACAAATGCCAAAGCGATTAAAATTAGTGTGCTACCAAGAATCAAAGCTATTAAATCAGCCTTGAAACCTAAGTCACTAACGTAGAATATAAAAAGAGTAACCCCGATAACGAACAACATTGGAATAAAAGTATTTTTGTCTATGACTTCAGATAAGATATGAAAAATGATCCTAGTAAAGCATTACAAAATACAAACATAAATCCTATCAAAGCTGAAATCAAAAACAATCCTATCAGTAAAAAGATTTTTGTAGGATGGTCTAAGCCAGCTTGAGCATGATTGAATTTAGTATTTTTCAAAGTCGCATTGGTGAAGTTAGCCCCTCGAATATCCGCCTTGCTGAAATCTGCCCCAGAGAGGTCTTTGCCTTTGAACGACTGACCCCGGAGGTTTTCCCCCCGAAAATCTCTTCGACCATCTGCATAGCGTCGTAATAGTTCCTTGGCTTTCATGGTGTTTTCTCAGTTTGTCGGAGGTGGAATCCCTATGGCGAAGGTTGCCACTGCTATTTTAGCAACGAGAAATCAAAAATTATCCTTCGTCAGCCAAGGGATCTAAACCATTATGGTAGGGTTCACGTTTTGGTGGGGGCAGTCGTCACCTTTGACCTGTAAAAAATTTGCCATGATGGAATCTACTAATATAGTTTGGTTTCATTTATTGAGAAACTGGATTGGATGGATTCCCACGCGGGAATGACGTTTTTTTACTCTGTCCCTCATGGGTTTCTTGTTATAATCGCCTTCATCATATCAATCTCACTAATATCTGCCCTAGTCTCTCAAGGAGAACTTCCAATGGCAAGCAACATTTCTTTAGAAGAACAAATCGCCGCAGTCAAGGCAGCAATTATTGAATTTCAGAAACAAATTGCGACCCCTGAACCAACCAATTGGCTAGAACAAATTACCGGATTTTTCAAGGATGAACCAGCCTTTGAGGAAGTCCTTGCTTATGGGCAAGCAATTCCCCAAGGGGATGAGCTTGTAATGGAATATGAAGAAGAGCGATCGCCATATTTTTAAAGATTATTCAATGACTTGTAGCAAATCTTATGTCAAAAAATTACAAGGATAAATTACTACCGTGACTTGGGAAATAGAATATACTGATGAATTTCAAGGGTGGTGGTAAATTCTGCAATAAACACAGCAGGATGATATTATTGTGATTGTCCAATTACTAGAAGAAAAAGGGCCAAATTTACCTTTCCCGTATTCTTCTGGGGTGAATGGCTCAAAACATTCTCATTTAAGAGAATTACGCATTCAAAGTGGAGGCAAGCCTTTAAGAATTTTTTACGCTTTCGATCCGCGACGCACTGAAATATTATTAATCGGAGGTGATAAAACTGGGGATAACCGATTTTATGAAAAGTATGTGCTAATCGCCGATAGGCTATACGATGAATACCTTAAAGAACTACAGCAAGAGGGATTATTATGAGCGGACATCATAAATTTAATCAATTAATCGAAAACATTTCACCAGAGAGAAAAGCGAGGATTGCCCAGAAAAACGCCCGGATTCAGCAAGAGATGGCGTTAAATGAATTACAGCAAGCCTTTTTACAAAAGCAAACAGATATTTATATAAATCATTTGCGAGAAGTTATTGCACTCATGGGCGGTGAATTAATTATTAAAGCGAAGTTTCCCGATCGCGAAGTCACCATTAATAGTTTTAGTGAATTGCTGTCTGATAAAAGTTCAGATCGGACATGAATTTAGAACAGGTGCATTCCATGTTTGTCGGGGTTGCCTGGGTTTGTAGGGGCGATCGCATGACCGCCGATATTTATGATGAAAATATGGATTTGACTGCGGTCATGCTTCGCCCTTCTATGGCCAAATATTGATGCCAATCCCAAAAAATATCCGCGCAATTAATAAATTAGCTTGAAGCATTTGCGGCCAAATACAGCGGTTATTGTCCTAATTACAGAGGTTTTATGGATTCCCGCCGGAGTTTACCCCCGCGAAGGCGTGGGGCGGGAATGACAGTTGTTTTGTAATTCATAAATATGACAATTGCTATATTGATGCCAATCCCAAAAATTATCCGCGCAATTAATAAATTAGGGCGAAGCATTTGCGGCTAAATATTGATGCCAATCCCAAAAATTATCCGCGCAAATGCTTCGCACCTACGGATAATCTCATTTATGTTTCTGCCAAAACCACCACCTGTTGTTGCAAATAATACGCCACTCTTTCCCGCAATTGATCCACGGTTAATTTTTTTGTCCAATATTCCACTAAACCATGACCAAATGCCCAAGCATTCCGGTCAGGAGAGGCCGGATTTTCTAATAACAATGGCCAAATTGCCAGTAATTCAAAATTGACCTGATTATTGTCGTTACTTAATAACGTAAACAAGTCATAAGCCATTTGTAATTTACCAATTACCATCGGCAACTGTTCAATGGGAATTTTTTCTGCTAATAAATAGGCTAAGGTGGGATTTCCGGTAGTTAATGTCGAAATAAATTGCAATACCGGACTTTTTAATAAAGCGGTTAGCCCTTGGGTGGTGGACATTTGAAATGTGTAGCGATCGATGATTTTGGCGGCGGCAATGGTACGAGTTTCTAAGTCTCGGAAAAACCGGGCTAACCGTAATTGTTTGACCGGCGCGATCGCCTCTATCAAACTTAAAGATAGGCTGTCAATATTCCACCCTTGCCGATCGCTTTTCGGGTCAAAACTGACCACGGGCAACACCCGATCGCAGAATTCTCCTAACATTTCCGTGCGATATTCTGTGGCTTCTCGGATCGATTTTTCCTTCGGGCGATCGCCCCAAACCCAATCATAAGGGGGTTGCCATTCGCGAATTGGACGCAGGCGATCGACCTGAGTGACAATTGCGATCGCGGGTAAATCTTGCACCTCTTTTTTAATATCCTTAAGAAAATCCACATCCATTTGCAAAGCGGGATCTAATGCCGGAGTCACCAGTAATAATAAATCCGCATTATTAGCATATTCTAATACTTGGTCACGCAAGTCGGATTTATTCACTTGTTCATAACCGGGACTATCCCAAAGAGTCAGAGTTTCTCCGGTGTCCGTTTGCCAATGGTAACTTTGAATGCGATCGGTACTCGGCAACACATCCACTGCGGCTAATTCTGCCTGAAATATGGTATTAATTAGACTACTTTTCCCCGCCCCAGTTCTGCCTACTAATAAAATATTCACCGGCTTTTGCTCCACTTTTTCCGGGGGATCTGCTGCCGCCAAAATTTCTTGTAAAGTCTGCGTTTTTGCTTTCGGCAAACTAGGAGTAGATACCGCCAAAGTTTCCCCTGGGATTTGGTTGCCTCCGTAGAGTGCGATCGCCTGCCGACAGAGGTTTCGCAGGGCTGCTTCCCGCACCATAAAACTCAAATTTGCCAATAATTGCTGATTAGCTTGTTCGCTATATTTCTTACTAGCTACTCGCGCTGCCGCTGCTGCTGGGTTCACCAACCATTGTACCCACCCCCACGCTTGCATTAATTTGCGGGCCGAAGGTTCTAATTTGCGATAAATTTCATAAGCTTGATACGCTTGCCCCACAGTGACTTGATTCAGTACCGGGGATAATTGCTGCATCCACCGATCCATATCGTCTACGGTGCCCCGAATTAAACCATAAGCTTGAGGCACATAAATATTCAGCAACGGGTATTTTACTGTGGGGTGATAAATATGGGCAACCGCTATCACCATGTCTTGACATTCTTGCCAAAAATTTTGCCAATCATCCCATATCGGGCGATCGCTTTGAGACTCTTTTAATATTTTTTGTAATGCCACTTCTGCTTTTTTGGCAGCATCATCCGCCCCTAGTTTTTGTTTAGTTTCCTCATTGATTATTTCTATTTTTTCATTCATAGAAGCGATCGCCGCTTCTACCTCGTCAATTTGCGATCGCGTCCAGCGAACTATAAGCGATCGCCACCCCACTAAAACCAGAGTGACAACCCCCCAAATCCAATTAATCCCCCATTCGCTAATTTGGGTTCCTGCTGCTACTAGGAGAAACGTAATAATGAGGACTACAGGAAGGGCTAAAACCACCCACTGCCAAAGTTTGAAACGTACCATTGTTTAATACCAAGAAAAAACCGGGTTTTTGTAATAACTTTGGCATTATAACGAAAAAAAGAAACCGAGTTTCTGCGGCAAATCAAGCAATATAACCGAACGTTAACGGAAGAAAGCCGGTGTCTGACGTAAAGGGGCGCGATCGCTGTGCTTCAGAAATTTAAAAAATTTTTCACCTTTATGGCACCATGATTTATTGTTTTATATATGTACAAATGTACATACTATAATTGAATGACATATCAATGGGATCCAAACAAAGCGAAATCCAATCTGCGTAAGCATGGAATTGATTTTGCTGATGCGGTTTCTGTCTTTTGTGACGATTTCGCTATCACAATTACAGATGAGAGATTTGATGAAGAACGTTTCATTACCATTGGAATGGATGCGTTGGGTAGAATTTTGGTGGTTGTATTTACTTGGCGAGATGATGAAATTCGTCTAATATCTGCGCGTAAAGCGACTCAACGGGAACAAAATCAGTATGATGAGGACTAAAAATGAAAGCCGAATATGATTTTAGTCAAGGCAAGCGAGGAGCACTTGAACCCACATCTCCGGGCAAAACTCGCATTACTATTCGCTTAGATGATGATATTTTAACATGGTTTCGAGCGCAGGTTCACGCAGCCGGTGGTGGCAACTATCAAAGTTTAATTAATCAAGCTTTACGCGAGTATATTCAGCGGCAAACCTGCGAACCGCTAGAGGATACATTGCGTCGGGTTTTGAGGGAGGAACTCGCCCGAACAGAAAGATGAGTCAGGAACCAAGAAAACCTGGTTTCTTAGCATATAAAAAACCGGGTTTTTGCCACAAGCAAAATAACCAATAGTTAACGTAAGAAACCCGGTTTATGGCGGTTTATGGCAGTTTTTGATTTAGTGGCAATATTGTATAATATAATGGAAAAAAAGCTACCATATCTGAAGAATCCATGATAATTTCGCGTTCGGGTGGAATATGAATAAATTGGAAAATATATCAGTAAAGGGATTTCGCCGTCTGCAAAATCTTAACATTGAGATGAGAAATATCACCGTGATGATTGGCGCCAATGGAGCCGGAAAAACTTCTTTTTTAGATGTTTTTTCTATATCCTGATCTTTATTTTCCATTAGACTTATCATTCCAGTTCTCAGAAATTAAAGATTTTCTTAATTTTTTAATGATCCTTTTTGTGCTACTGTTAGACTTGATCAGAGTTGTTTGTTTTATGATTAACGACTGACGCCTAAATACTGGTTGTCGAGACTTAAGGTTATCTCGTTAATTAAGCCAAGGATGATAAATATGAGTAACATACTGAAAGAAGAATTATCAAGACAAGAAGATTGTCAAATTCGCTCGAACATAGAACGAATCATATCAAGCTATCGTCACGTATGGGATATTTATACGGAACTTCTGCAAAATAGTGCTGATGCAATTTTAGAGAAATATGGAGAGCATATAGACCAAGGTATAATTCAACTAGAAATTAATACGGACAGTAGAGAAATTATCATTTATGATAATGGAATTGGTATAGATGAACAGGAAATTTCAAAAATTTTAGTCACAGGAAAATCCTTAAAAAGAGAACGCAATTCTGGAAAGTTTGGATTTATGGGATTTGGTTTTACTTTTGTTGCATTTCAAACAAATTTTTTAAAAATAGAAAGTATCAGAAATAAGAGAAAAGCCTCTAGAACTTATAAAGATTTATATAAATTTATTTATGAACAAGCAGACATTCCTAACTCTTGTGAGGAAGAAAATCATATAGAATCGGAAGAAGTTACGGAAGAAAGCAGAACAGTCATTACAGCAAGATTTCCTCTTGAGTTTCCTGATGAAACGATTGAAGAAAGCTTGGCTGCAACATTTCGCATAGCTGAATCAGAAGAAACTATTAAGGCTGTACTACGGACAAAAACTATTATAGGTTTTTTGGATCCAATTTTTAATTTGAGCAAATGTTTTAATTTTAGGTTAAGTATAAATCAGCAAAATATAACAATTAAAACAGGATACTTAACTACGAGAGAAATTGTCCGTGAAATCGTGCCGTATTCCCAGGCTTTTTATGATAAAAAAGAATATGAAAAATTCATTACAGCGACTGAAAAACTAGACAATAATGCTCAAAATACAGCGAGAAAAGCTGTTTTAATAGATGAGCATATCCAAAATGTACCAATCGGAAGCAATCAACCTTTAAATACTAGAATATTGATTTCTGCAACTAGCAAGTCTCATATTAATGAGTACAATGAAAAATTTAGAGGTAAAGATGGTAACTCTTTTGATTTTTCTGTCGAACATGGCTTGTGGTTGGCAATTCTAGGAATGCCTATTGGTGTATGTCTAGATCCATTTGAAGATAGTGATTATCTACCTTATACCGTAATTGTTGATGTTCAAGATGAATGGGTTCGGCGTGAATTAGATGCTGGAAGAAAAGGGATAAGTACATATCGAATGAAACAAATTAAAGAAAAAGTCTATGATTTACTTCGTGAACATAACTTTATCAAGTATCGAAGATATGTTGTGGGTGCTGTAGATACTCGCATTAGCAATCCTCTCTACAATGCTAGAGATGAACTGCGGAATAAATTCAGCGAAAAAAAAGAATTTAATATTGAGCTAAAACATCAATATTTCCCTCCCATAGAAGAATCAGAGGTGATTAGCTTATTTATAGAACTATTAAGTCGAGATATTTTAATCGGCTATAAACCTAAGATAATTTCCGGCTACCAAGTATATGATGGACTATTTAGTTATACTTTAAAACAAGATGAAAAGACTGAATATTCTACAGACAATATATTAGGAATACAAAAACAAGTTTTTCATAGATATGATGGTGTTGTCGCCAGATCAGACGTTATGGTAGAGTTTAAGAAAAACCTAAAAGATATTTATCTAGATATAAAAAATAACAAAAAAGATTTAAGTCATATTGATATTCTCGTATGTTGGGATGCTAACTATGATGACAGAGAAAATATACAAAAGAATCATGGTGACTATATTCAACTAAAAGATTTTCTAACCAATGTTTATTATGGAGTAACTTATTATTTAATTGGTGCTCATCGACAGCAACCCCTACCAATAATAGAGCTTAAATCCATAGTAGAACAAGTGTTGAAGTATGAGAAAAATAATACTTAGATAACTTTAGCTTTGGTTAGCTTAACCCACGGTCAATTGATTAAAGATGAGGGATAATTCCTAAAGTTACAAATATGGCAAAACCGAGCATGATTTATAAACTTAATTCGCATTTTATAATTGACTGTGGGTTTGAGGTTAACAGTGAACATATCATCGCCACCTTAACCCAAGCAAATAGTATAGCTATATCAAGTTGTTTACATAGATGAGAAGACTGATAATAAACCACTTCTTTGCTGGTTTTTCCGGCAACTCCTTTCAACTCTAATAAAGGCTGAAATGGTAAATAATTTCCGTGCGAACCTTCGCAAAAGATAATTTCCCCCTGGCGATTTTTTGCCCAATGTGCTAAATGTTCATAATCAATTAGGTCACTGCTATAACGATAGCCTTTGCCGGAATCTTCTTTATAAGGAGGGTCGATAAACCATGTGGCTTCAATGTCAGGAGCCTCTGAATAATCGGCACAAATTATCTGCCAATGCTTAATTTTATATAAGTTATCAGCCATATATTTTTTGCTGATTTGCCAATTTCTCGCGAGTACCGGGGTTACTTTAATAGTTTTGTAATGAAATGCCATTTTGGTGGCGGCATGAATAATCTGTAAAAATTCAGAACTTTTTTCGCCAATTTTTAAGTCTGGCATTGCCAGAATGCGCTCAGGAGTAGCTTGATTGATTAGCCATTGCCAAATTTCCGCTACTTTTGGATCTTTTTCTACTAAAATCACATCTTTTTTTCCAGCGATCGCCAGATAAGGAATAGGCAGCAGATCCGGCAAATGGTTCGACAATAACTGAGTAGTTCGGTGCCGGATAATGCTTGGCAATTTGCTTTTTACGTCCGTAGTAGTAAAACATAATTGCATCAATTTTCTGCGATTCTTCGATTATTTTAGCATAGCCAAGTATTTGTGAAAAAACCGGGTTTTCTCTTCGTGCGAGATCGCTTTCAACCCGGTTTCTTAGTTTCTTAGTTTCTTAGTTTCTTGGCTGAGTGACTTAGGGAATTAAATTAATCCAGCAATTAATCCAGCAATTAATCCAGCAATTAATCCAGGAATTAATCCAAAGGCCCAAAATACTCCGAGGTAAAATTGCCGTGCAATCCGTAAGGAATATGATAATTCAAATGCAAGCGGGCTACAGGTTCTTTATGCAAATTCCGCGCATCCAAAATCACTAAATCGGAACGATGATGGGCGGCATCATAGACTAATACTAACAGCCAGCCATCATCTTCTTTACTGCTGCCAGGACGGGGGACAAATACAGGTTCACCGACAAACCCACGGGGGGCAGCACTCCAAACTTGCTGTTCTCCGGTTTTTTGGTCAAGTTTCAGAATTGCTTGAAATGGGGCATTGCCACTATGATTGTGAGTGGTGCCAATATACAGATACCGATAGGAACGTCCCACATTATTAGGATTAATTTGCGGAAATTCACAGGCGCGAGTGGTTAAGATTTGATGCTCTACTTGATGCTCTACTTGGCTAGTTTCTAAGTTGGCTTGGAAACGCCATAACTGTCCTGGAGGATATTGCTCAAAATCCACTTCCCGAAAATCAATATCCGGGTCTAAGGATGGGTAAGAGTCATAACAAATCGAGTCAATAAATAGCCGCTCGCCTTCTTCCCAAGCATTGCCATGATGGAAGACAAAACAAGGCTCGGTTTCCAGTATTTTCACTTCTCCTTGGCCATTGCGGGGAATTAAAATCACTTTGGTTTTGGCTTCCCGGTTAAATTGAATACATTCCCCTGCACTCGACCAGCCTAAGATAAATTTTAGGGGATTGAAGCTAACTGGATTTTGGAAAAAGATACAGTAATTTTCCGTAATCGCCATATCATGCAAAAAGGCAAATCCAGGCAGAGAATGAGCTTGACGGCGGAGTAATTTTCCGTTCGGATTAAATTCATAAATGGTAATCGTGGTGGATGGCCCTGCTTTGACGGAGAAATTCACCAAACAAGGGGCGCCGCCATCCATTGCACAACTGGGGTCAAACCGAGGATGGGCGGCAAAAGGTTCCCCTGGTTGTAAAATTCCCCCTAGGTCATCAATGCCCAAGGTTTCTAACGTATTTGGATCGAGGCGATGGGGTCCTTCTGCTTCCCATAAGGCTAACAGTTTGTTGCCCCAATAAATAATATTGGTGTTGGCAATATTTTTCAGTTTTAAGTCAAATAAATTCGCCAGCCAGCCCCCTGGTTTTTGGGTGCCAAATACGCCGCGATAGAGAATTTTTCCGGCGGCTTGTTCTTTGACAAATCCTTCAGTGCGAACAAAGCGATTGCTAAAATAGGCTCGCCCATTTTTAAAGGCAATTTTGACAATCATGCCATCCCCATCAAAGGGGTGGGCAATAGGCTGACCGTTGACATCACTTAATCCTGGGCCATTTCTAAATAATGTGCCGTTGAGTTCTGGGGGAATTTGTCCCTCAATATTTTCAATCCAATAGTCGGTTTCTTGGGTTTGGGATTCGTAGCCTCTTTTCCAGTCTTGGCGATTATAGGGTTTAATTTCTGTTTTGATGTTTTGGCTGGTGGTTAAACGGTCTTGAGTTTGCATGGTTGTGAGTTATGTTGTGTAAAAATAATCAAGGTGTAACGGTTTTTCCTCGTTCCCATAATTAAGCTAGGAACGAGGAGTTGGGGATTAGGTAGAGACAGGAATTTTTGCTTCGATCGCTGATTCATCGATCGCCGATTCAGAGGAATTTTCTCCAGGTTTACCGATTGGTAGATCGATACTTTGACTGTGAGTTTCTGGTAGCCAATTGATCAAAGGTAAGGGTAAAAGAGTGCTGAGGTTGGTGACGATGACTAATAACCAGAGGCGATCGAAGTTGCTTTCGGTGACGCCAAACCAATGGGTGAGTAAGGCGCCGAATTGATAAGACAACATTCCGGCTAAGTTGTTGACGGACATGAGTAAGGCAAATAAGGTGGCTTCGACTCCTGGGGGGCAAAGTCGGGCGGCGAGAATGAGTACGGGCATATAGGCAATTTGTCCCATGACCGTGAGGATTAAGCTGTCCCCCAGGCTGAACCACTGGTCATCAATGCCGATCGCCCGGTTGGCATGAGTCACCAGTAGCAAGGTGGTCAGACCGAGGGCGGTGGAAAGAATGGTAGACCAGATAAAAATTTTCCGAAAGGGAATGGTGCGGAAAAAGCGCTGAAATAACCAAATTCCCGCGAGAGAGGCAAGGCTGGTGACTAGGCGAACTCTACCCAAGAATTCTGGTTGAAATCCCAGTTCGTTGGTGGTGAAAAAGAAAAAGGCGGAGTCACTGGAAGGGGTGGCTTGCCATAGGAAGATGAAAGCAGTGGGCATCCAGATGGCTTTTTGCCCGATCGCACTTTTGAGTTGGCTGACTTGTTGCTGAATATTTTGCAGTCCAGAACCGCTGGTAACTTTTTCTTCGGCAATTAACCAAGCCACCGCTGAAACCAATAAAGGAAAAGAGGCGGTGATGAAAAATACGGTTTGGACGCTGAAGTGTTCTAACAAAGACCCGCTAAAATACGCGGTGATTAAACCGCCCAGGGCAGAAATTCCCCAGGATAATGATTGCAAAGAACCGGCATTTTGTGCGGTTTCCTGGCGCGATCGCTCGACCACCAGAGAGTCCACAATCACGTCACTAACCGCCACAGACAAGGAACTGAGTAACATTACCGCCGTCGCAGCCCAAGGGGTATGTACCACCGTAGCCAGTGTGACCCAGGCAGCGCTTCCCATCAATCCCGACAAAATGATGTAGGGTCGGCGCCGATAGCCGAATATCGGTAAGCCGTCGGACATAAACCCAAATAAGGGCTTGATCACCCAAGGTAAGGCGGCAATGCCGGTTAAGGCCGAAACCTCCGCTGGACCCAAGCCCAGTTCATCTTTGAGGAAGAAGCTGACCGCCAAACGCGCTAGACCCAGGATGCCTTGGACGAAATACACCAACAAGATGGCGATGACTTCCGGGCTGGGTTCGTTGCCAAACAAGAGTTTTTGCTTAACTGATTGTTTTACGGATTGTTTCAACTTGTCTATATAACTCGGTGCGATGAACATCGTTAATATTTCTTAACATTTTTACATAACTTATATCATATCGTAACGAACTGTATTGTGATAGGATAGTAAAAACCGTGTAATTATTGCTACATAAGCGTTTTAGCCCGTAACTTATGGCAATTTTTGCCAATAAGTACCTTCGGTGATCGCCCACTCACGAGGGGAAAAAAGCCCGTAGGCAGCGATCGCTGCCTGAATTTTTTGGGTAAATTAAAAGCTGAAATCCACTAAACGCAAGACTTTTCGCGAATTAATCCTGCCTCGGAGTTGAGCTTGCAGGGGAGGAAATGTGGCGATCGCGATAGTGCTTGACAGACCAAGTAGCTTTTGCTACATTAGTGATTAATAAGAATCAAATCTTTCAACTGCAACATTTTTATTAATAGACACACTGTAGCATCCGTTATTTGATTTTATCTTTTGTTAATACCAGTTTACTGAGAGTGAATCTAGAACTTCAATGCTTCAGTGAACCGCAGATTTACTTCTGCGGTTTTTTTATTGCTTAAACCAGAAATTAGCCCTATTTTAATATCGCCATGTCGTCCCTTCTTGTTAGGGCAAAATTTTCTCATCCGCAGGGTTCAACTAATCGAGTGGACTGTTCGGTGATGGCGAATCAAAGTCTGTAAAACTTGGCGATCGCCTGAATTAAAAAAACGCCATATTCTCTTGTGTAAAAATTGACTTTTCCATCAAATTCACCTCGATGGACATCATATAGTCGATTTTAGAATAGTCAAAAATCGACTATTTCCCCGGATAAAATTAACTAAGAGAAAAACTTATTGTGACTGAGATGACCAACTGCCAATCTGTTCGCACAGTTGTTACCGATCGGCATCAGAAGCGATCGCACAGTAGTTTCCCCTCTCCAGGGGAAGTGCCGACAATAGCGATCGGTTTAATCCAAATTGAGATGGCTGACGCGATCGCCCGCTATGCATTATGGCCTTCCCCCACAGTAATTATTTCTGATGGGGCTTATGGATTAGGTCTTTTTCCTGGAGATCCACCCACAGCCACCCATCTGGCAGACTGGTATGCCCCTCATATTGAGGCTTGGTCGCGCTATGCTTTACCAGAAACAACCTTATGGTTTTGGTGTAGCGAAATTGGCTGGGCAACAGTACATCCAATTTTGGCCAAAAACGGATGGGAATATCGTTCTGTGAATGTTTGGGATAAAGGAGTTGCCCATATTGCCGGAAATGTTAATAGTAAAACGATTCGTCGTTTTCCAATTGTCACAGAAATCTGCGTGCAATATATCCGCAATGTGACATTAGCCAATGGGGATGGTCAATGCTTACCGATGCAACAATGGCTACGTTATGAATGGCAAAGAACTGGATTACCTTTTTCTAAAACTAATGAAGCTTGTGGGGTGAAAAACGCCGCAACTCGCAAATATTTTACCAAAGATCATCTGTGGGATTTTCCCCCACCAGAAATGATGGAACGTATTGCAATTTATGCAAATGAACATGGTCAGCCAACAAAATGGCCGTATTTTTCTTTAGATGGTAATTCATTTGTCACCGCCCAAGAATGGTCACGAATGCGAGCAAAATGGAACCACATCCACGGGGTGACAAATGTTTGGTCAGTTCCCGCAGTTCGGGGAACAGAACGTCTTAAGAATACCCAAGCCAAGTGTGTCCATGCTAACCAGAAGCCACTGAGTTTAATTGAGCAAATTATTGTGGCTTCTAGCGATCCGATGGATGTAGTCTGGGAACCTTTTGGGGGTTTATGTTCTGCGGCGATCGCTTCTCAGAAAAAGAACCGTCGCTGCTATTGCTATAGTGCAGAAATTAACCCAGATTATTATGAACTGGCAAAAATGCGGATTCAACAAGAGTACGATTTACGCGCATCAGCTTTATTTCCTGAGTTTTTCTAAGCACTTTTGACCGCGATCGCATCTATCTTAATTGTGCCATCATCCCATCATCATCCCAGTATGCGGATAGCTTTAGCTTTTGAATTTTACCGTCCTGGTTAAATTCAAAAATACTAATGCCTTCCGCTTGGGCAGTTTTGCCATTTTTTGCTAATACCTGTCCATTTTACTGCTGCCTGATTTGCCGCGATCGCCACATAATCTTGAGTAATTGTCATCTGGGCAAAAAAGTTAGACAATAACCCGAAAAACTTCTCATAAGTTTCATGCACTGGGTTTCCAGGTTTACCCACTGGATCTTAAGTAATGGCATCTGCGGCTTTTCTAACCAAGCTGGGGGATTGGGGGATTCATGGCTGCTAAGTTGGTAAAATAAGAAGCGATCGCGGCGGCAATGGCGGTTTTAGACATTATGATTAACCTCTATTTATCTAACTCTAGATTCTCACAAAAATAAAAAAAATTAAAAATAATTAAACTAATTAAAAGCAATATATTGTTAGATATATTTCAGATATTTTTATGAAAAAATTTTTTTATATGCAATAATCTGTATAGTCATAGACGAAATGCGATAGATAATTTATGCTTAAATATTTTTATTTTGACCGTATTTTCTGGTCTAAGCTAGATTTTACCTAGAGGTAGACCTATCCTACTCGTCAGGCTAAAATTACCTTCTAAACTGCTTTTATGGTAAAAATTAACCACAGAGGTCAGAGAGAGAAAAATCCTTATCATAATCACAAATACGCAATAACTAACTAAAACTAACAACCAATACCAATGCTCCAACAAATTAAAGACTTAGCCAAAAAACTCGCACCAAGATTAATCGAGATTCGCCGACATTTTCACAGTCATCCAGAGTTAAGTGGCCAAGAGTATGAAACGGCGGCCTATATTGCCGGGGTGCTGTCTTCTTGCGGGTTGTCTGTGCAGGAGGGGGTGGGGAAAACCGGAGTGGTCGGAGAACTGATCGGCACTGGTGCGGACGATCGCATCCTAGCCATCAGAACCGATATGGACGCGCTGCCCATTAACGAACGCACGGGGTTAGAATATGCTTCTGTAAAACCTGGGGTGATGCACGCTTGTGGCCATGATTTGCATTCCACTTTGGGACTGGGGACGGCGATGATTTTGTCCCAACTGGAAAAACCGTTGCCAGGAACGGTGCGGTTTTTGTTTCAACCTGCCGAAGAAATTGCTCAAGGAGCAGGATGGATGGTCAAAGATGGGGCGATCGCCAATGTGAGTGGGATTTTGGGGGTTCATGTTTTCCCCAGTATTCAGGCGGGTAAAATTGGCATTCGGCATGGGGCATTAACCGCTGCTGCGGATGACTTGGAAATTGTGATTACCGGAGAGTCGGGACATGGCGCCCGTCCCCATGAGGCGATCGATGCGATTTGGATTGCCGCCCAGGTGATTACCACCCTACAACAAGCCATTAGCCGAACTCACAACCCCCTGCGTCCGGTAGTGCTGACCATTGGACAAATTGGCGGTGGACGGGCACCGAACGTGATCGCCGATCGGGTGCAGTTGCTGGGAACGGTGCGATCGCTGCATCCAGAAACCCATGCGGAACTGCCTAACTGGATTGAAAATATTGTGGCCAATGTTTGCCAAACCTACGGGGCCAAATATCAAGTCAACTACAAACGGCTAGTGCCATCAGTATTTAATGACCCAAATTTGACCCAGTTAGTACAAAGTGCCACCGAAGAAGCGTGGGGCAATTCTTGCATTGAGATATTACCAGAAGCATCTTTAGGAGCAGAAGATTTTTCCGTATATCTGCAACATACACCGGGAATGATGTTCCGCTTGGGAGTAGGTCATCCAGAGCGATCCAATCATCCCCTACATCACCCCCAATTTAATCTCGATCCTATTGATGAATCCGCGATCGTCACGGGAATTGTCACCCTAGCTTATGCCGCGTATAAATATTGGCATTGGGCGCAAAAATAATCATCCTCATAAAATTATATGAAATCGTAATATGGGATAAAAAAAAGCCGACTGCTGATAAAAAACAATCGGCTTTTTTCTTAACAATGGTGATTTTTAATTTAGACTAGAAACCGCTGAACGCTTAACAGATTAAGTCGCCCAAAGTTTCTCGGACAAACATTAAGCCTTTTTCGGCTCCATTCACCAAGAATGTGATATATTTAGAGGCTTGATTCAGCTTCTTGGCATCAATAAACAGTTCTTGAGCGGGATATTTTTCAATCACCTCCAACAAAGAAACTTGGCGATCGTCTAGAACCGATAAACCAATGGAAGAACGCAACGCCTCAATTACATTTTTCCGAGAAGGTGTATGAATCACCTGGCCAATTTCAAAAAGAAACAACTCTCCCACAATGAAGTCCATTGCTTGATTCAAAAACATAGGACTGGGAGCGGTCACTTTCTGAGTCAGTGCCGTTCTAAACATCTCTGTATCATCACTAACAAAGCCAGAGATAAATCGAATCACCTTCGAGGCTTCGCCAGTTTCAGCAAAAGTCTCTAACTCAGACATGGGGATGGTCAATTTTTGTGGTCCATAAGTCAAAGTTACTTGTTGCACCACAGTTTGAGCAACAGTCTGGGGACTTTGAATAAACACCAAAGAAGTTGTAACTAAACAGACTGCCATTCCGAGAGCAACGAATTTATAGAGTCTTTGCGGTAAATTTCTCAACTTGTTCGCCACCCTTTTAAGAAAACTAAAAGGAAACTTCATGAATAGACTCCTGATACTAAATTCAGCGAAGTTTTCACTGATTTAAAAGTCGGGAGTTTGGGTTCTCCCATATCCCGACTTTTGAGATTTCAAATGCCTGACTTATTTGAGCCAACTAAACTTATCAGCACGAGAGCCAGCGAGAATATCGGGGATTTGAGTATCAGGTTGATAGCCAAACAAGTCATCGGTACATACGATGTCGTACATATAACCTCTGACCACTTCCGCCAGGGGAATCACTGTATCGGCAATCAAACGAACTCGGTTAACCGCATCGCTCACAAGCTCTCCTTGAACGGAAATCTGGCTGGCGGGATAAAACTCAAAAAGTTCTAACAAATTGATTTGGTCATTTCCGGCAGCATTCAAGAAACCGTCGGCCAAGTTTTCTACACTGTTCATCGTGCCGTCACCAATCACGGGATCGATGCGAGAAAGGATAAATTGTCCGATAGAACTGCTGAGAAATTTTTCAACAAATTTCTTCGGCAGAGGAATTTCTTGGCCTAAAGCTTCACGGAGAATGCTAATCTCATCACCACTGAGTTTTAAGCGATTTAATGCATCAGGAAGTGAACCTCTGCGGACGAAATTTTCGAGGTCTTGTAATGTGATAACTTCACGGACTCCTCGATAAATCAGATTGATTTCGTTAGCCGCAAGAGCGTTTTGAGTATTAAAGGAAAAAGTGGCAACGATCGCAACCACAAAAGCCAGAAACAAAGATAAACATCTTTTTCCGACTGTTTGAAAAAATTGGGTATTGGGACGAAGCTTTTGCATGAAGTCGCTCCGATATTTTATGTTCATGGGTAGACTCCTGAGAGTTTATTGCAAATTGTTTGCCAGTTTTACTTGCCAGTTTTACCGAGAGTTTATGCAAATTTTCCGTTGACCACAAAATTAGGTTAATATCTCGTGTGATACGGATTAAGGTCACTCATCTCAGTTCTGGCTCAGGTTGTCTGTGAATCCAAATAGTAGGACAATAAATTTCCTCTATCCCAGCTATACAGTTTATCTTGCTATTGTGCCACGAAACATTCTAGAGTCAACTTTTTTTCATAAAATTTCAAAAAATTTCAAAAAAAGTTGCTGGACACAGATAATTTTTTTGTGCGGTTCTAGAATAGCGTTCTAGAATCCCAATTTTCTGATGGGAAAACTCCTACACAAAATGCTGCAATTCGCCATAAATCTTTAGATAACGATAAATCAAGACGCCTAGGTCTATCTAGTTGTTCCCTGCATTAGGTTGACTACATCAAATTCAGGGGGTTAATTTTTAGGGAAGGGTTAAGGAAAGCGGCGACGCGGAGACAATACCATGAAAATATCGGATTGGGTACTGATATTTGTTGAAGAAGTGCTTAAGGTAATACTTCTAATATTTGCTAAAATGCTTGTGCCTAAATTAAGCAGCATATCGTTATTAATTTGTTGCGAATCTAAAAAATTGTTAACTAATGACAATAAAGAGCCAATATTTAGATATAAATAACCATGATTCGGACGAGGCAGTGGGCTGGTAGCGGTGGTAAAGTTAAAGGCTCGATCCAGACTTAAATATGGTTGGGGATGTAGTTCTTTTAAAGGGGTTAATCCCGTGGCGACCAGCAATGTTTGTTGATTTAACCAAGTATAGGAGAATAAGCTCTCCATTGCTTGTCTTTGGGGGTTAAAAACTTGCCATTCTGTAACCGTCTGACCATTGATAATTTCCTGTTTGAGGGTAATATTTTGCTCAGACGATCGCACCACCAATTGATCTAATCTTTGTAACGCTGTTTGGGCAGCGGCTGGATCTTTTGTTTCTAAAATTATCCCCAGGGCAAGCTGAAGTCGGGGATCAAAGGCGGGAAATAATCCTCCGGTTGAGGGAAATAAAAAGATCGCATATTCCCCATCTAACCAAGGAATCATATTTCCTTCCATATTTGTGGCCATCGAGTCACTTGTATTTCTCAGGGTTGACCAAACTTCAGCGATCGCTGGTTGATTTAATAAGCCACGAAAGAACCTTAAAAAGAGTTGGTTTAAGTTATTTCCCGATAAAGAAAAATAGGTTGCTGCGGGGATTTGACCATAAATATCATCGCCGACGGAATTCATCTCACTGGTGGCAATGGGGTTTTGATAATAAACCCGATATTGAGCCCGAAATCCTTCCGGTTGGAACCAAGCCAGAACTTCAGCACTACTATAAGTTTCTTCGAGTAATCCTAGGGTATTTTGTAAGTCTTGGATATTGGGGATTGCTACAGGAAAAGGTAAGCCGGTGGGGTCAAAGGTTTGATCCCAAAAACTTTTTGCTAATCCAGAGATTTCCCCATAACCAACAAAGAGCGATCGGTTAAAATCAGGATTTTCTAAAGTTCTTTGGAAATTGGGACTTTCCGCTAATTTCATTCCCCGATCGCGACTGTCCAACCACTGTTTAATCGCCTCTGGACTTGCCGCTGCTGCCAAATATCCAGGCACCACGGCGATCGCCAAGCCCGGAGTCACTTGTGGTGGAATCGCTTCTGGCAGGCTATTTTCCTGATTAGCCATCCAGGGGGCGATCGGCAGACTCTTGCTCCCGGTTTGCGGGGCTAAACCCTGACCAAGAATTGACTGAGACTGAGATTTGAGCAATTTTTCCCAAGACGGCCATTGAGAGAACATGGGGTGAGACAAAATGGGGCCAACTTTATTCATCTTTGGCCCTAAACTCCGAGAAAAAATCTGACCCGCAGAGTGACCCGGAGAGTTCGATTCATTCGATTCAGAAGATGCTGAGGATTCTGAGGGCAACGGCGACCTAGTTTGCTGGGCAGGAATCACTGTTTCTGGCCAGACCAAAATCTTCACCCCCTGGTATTCTTGCTCGATTGGGGGTGCCGATCGCTGCTGCTTGACTTGCTCGATAAATTGCGGCAAGGGGCTCGCATCAGTCACCGGCGCCAAGGTCAAAGTGCGATGACTGGCTGGACTGTCAGCCCGACTATCGGCGCCACTCTGGGAGGCGCTACTCTGGGAATTGGGCATCAAAACCTGAGCCGTCCAATCTCCTAACCAGGGCTTAATCTGTGTCGTAAAGTTAATTTCCGGCGGGAGATGCGGGACAAAGCCAGGAGGGGCAAAGTCTGCGGGGAGGGGTAAAAACCGACTCACATTTTCCCAGGCTTGGGGCTGGTTATTGAACAGCATCACCCCAGTAACGTTCGCGGGCAAAACTTGAGTCACCGACGGCGGGACTGGCACTGCCCCTGGTGCCTCAGTGGGTTGGGCTTGGGCGATCGCATATCCCGATTGTATTCCTAAAATACAAACCAATGGCATTGCTACACGATTGATCACCCGATGACTCTCCCTTGTAATTCAAATTGTCAGACTAGCATATTTGTCAGACTAGCATCCGTTTTCCGGTTTCGCAATCAATTCCTGAAAACCCAGGCTCTTATGTAATCATTTCTTAATATAAACGGTGATTTTCTGCGAGAATCGTCCCCTGGAAGCCATATGTTAATTTAAAGGATTCATTAACCGACCGATAAATAAAATACTGTCCGATTCATTATCTTGAATTAAAAAAATAAATGGATGGTCAGCACGAAAAGTGGTTGTCGGAGCCGTGCTCCGACTAGCGGCAATCACCCCTGATGCACCTCCTGCTTCTGTCCCCACTTCATTAACATTTAGGAAAGCTTTGTGAACAACTGTAGACAAATAAAGGTCGCCAGGGTTGCCATTCATCCCAGCAAAATTCGCTGCTTCTGGGTTAAAAGCAGTTGCCATTCCCATTTGGAAAAGAGTTTGTTTCAGATCAAATTCAGCAGTCATTTTGAACTTGGGTAGCCATAACTCTACCATGTACTCTTGATCCGCACAGTTAATAAACGGCTGTAACGTTTCTACACTGAGATTTTGTTCTAATTGCCCCAATCTTTCTAGGCTATTTGGTAACAAAATCAACATTGATAATCCATAGTCTACATAAAACAATCGTAAAACTTCTACTCCATCATAACTCCCATACCAAAAGCGATTTTTTTGATACATCATCGGCACAATAACCTGTTGACCAGATTCGGTTGTAAATAAATTTTCTTCAGTGTATTGGCTCTGAAAAGGTGACAGCCAATTGCCCTCAAAATAGATAGCATTGGTTAACACTAAGCGAGTAGAATTATTCAAGACCCCTTCCGGGATTAAATCTTTAATATTTTCTTCAGTTTTTTGAGCAATCCACTCATTAATCGTATCGCGAGCCAGGTCTGGCTGATGTTGAAAATCTACTTCAGCAAAAGGTGATCCATAATATTCTTGGGTCAAGTTCATAAAACTTGCTAAAAAACCATAATTTTGTTGCCCCCAAAGTCGATTAGCAATTTGCAGTTTATATCCGGCTGATTTGTCCAAAGCAATCAGGTTTGCCAATTGACTGAAAGCAGAATGAATCGCCGGTGATGGCAAACGAAAATGTAGCAAATCTGCCATTTCTTCGGCGGTTTGTCCGGCAGCGCCTGCGTAAGTCATGGCCAAAGCTGTAGACAAACTATAAGGGGAAAAAAATAAGTTTCCTTGGGTTTGAGATAAGTGCTGATAGAGGTCAAGAGCAAAGCGATTATTGCCATCAGCAATTGTAGTCACATCAGGATCGATCATTTTGATTTCTGAAGCAATTTCTTCACTACTGGTTACAGAAAAACTCAGAAAACTATCCCTTGAACCGGGTTGATAAGTCAAGGTGAGTAAACCAGCGACAATTGTCGCTAACCTAGTGATTAAATATTTCATAGTGCTGAATATTTGCTGAATATTTGCTGAATATTTGCTGAATATTTGCTGAATATTTGCTGAATATTTTGTTTGGGATTTGTTAAAGGAAAGTGTCCGGGCAATCTCCGCTTGTCCTTGATTCAATTTACACCCTGTTTTTGAGGCAAATGTCAGCGGTCTTTCCCGGCTGAAAAGTCTGAGCTTAAAACCGGGGGCGATGACGATGAAAAGTTTGAGCATCAGCGAGAGTGCCGAAAGGCTAATCTGCCGATCGCAACGGAGCGATCGCCGTCAAAATCAGCCACTTCATCTAGATTGTCCATTGATCAGAAGCGACTTTCCCCCAACTAAACACCCTATCCGATTCTAACCAACTGGCTGCTTGCAACGGCTCAACAGAATCAACTGTAGCATTTTCCAACTGATAACGCTAAAGGAAAAGGAATTGTTTCCAAGTCTATGGGACTCCTCAACTCTCTATCAGTCATGGGGCAGACTTCTTGCCCTCAATCCAGCAAACCGGATCAACGATCGATTCTCAAACCAATCTCAGACTAATCTCAGACCAATCTCAGACCAATCTCAGACCAATCTCAGACCAATCTCAGACTAATCTCAGACTGAATATTGCCAAACATTGCCAAACAATCTAACGGAGAGTTTTTCACAATATATATCAAATATAAAAAGCAGCTTTTTTGTGATAATTTAACATTAATTAAATGTATAGTTAAACTCCAAATTTATTTTTTTATATCTAAACAATAAATAGCCATAATAGCCATATTTTTAAATCTAGTTATTTTTTATATAATGATTTTTATCCTGTTATATGGGTAAATAATTACCTCAAAAAAACTTGCTTCATATTTAAAACAAAGCCAGATAAAATATTATCGCCAGATAAAAAATCCGGCATTTGCTTTCTTTGAATTGAGTTACCCTGGGCATAAATTTCAATATTTTTCAGCATTGGATCGATTAACCAGCCTAACTTAACCCCCTGATTTTGGTACTCCTGCATTTTTAGCTGAAGTCTAGCCCAATTAGCATCAGAGTCCAGTAACTCTAAGACAAAATCAGGACATAATTGAATCAGCTTTTCCCGGTTTGTTCTAGGGAACTGAGAAAATCTTTCGGCGCTGATCCACGCTAAATTAGGACTACGAATCGAGCCATTTGGCAATTTAAAAGCCGTCACTTCGTCGAAAATGACGCCGTACTGAGTTTGTTGATTCCAAGTCCAAATTTGACTGGCGATCGCCCAACTCCACTGTTGAGTTTGATGGTCTGGTTGATTAAAAATCAATAAGCTTCCTTCAACGGTGCGCTCAAATTTATAATTTGGGTTCGTTCGGCAAATCTCCAGAAATTCCCTATCGTTTAAATCAATCAGATTTGTTAAGTTTAATTGCATGAATCTCATATCATGGATGAAAATTTGAGGACTGTTAGGCAATCTATTTAGATTAATTTAGTTTATCTAAAAATTTACGGTTTTGCATCTACCAGTCCCCAAAGATACCAGATTCTGGTGCAAAACCGAAGAATGTCATGTTGCGGGGTCAGACCCACAATCAAGGCGAATACATCTGATCTGGTTTCGGATCCCAGGTTTTCCGGGGGGCGATCGCGGTTGGTAAAGGCTGAAACTATTAACCGGATAGGATTTTAGGCGATTGAAAAAAAATTAAAAAATTTTTGGCAAAACTCTAGACATTTAGAAAAAATGTGCTAGTATAGTTAAGGTTCTAAAAAACAAGGCTCAGTAGCTCAGTGGTAGAGCAGGGGACTCATAAGCCCTTGGTCGCGTGTTCAAATCACGCCTGAGCCATATACACCGCAAGGGTTTCAGCCCTTGCGGTATTTTTTTGTCCCGCACCATGCTACGATTTTGTTACGGTTTTTATACTTTTAAAAAGTGAAACTCCCTATCTGCAAGGCTTAGGGAGATTTTGTTACGATTTTGCTACAATTTTGCTATATTTTGGCTCTAAACGCAGCAAGCACATCGTCGAATGGCAATAGACTGGCGGCTTATTTTCTTTGATTGGTCATCAGTTTATGGGCAAGGTGCTGAGAGAAAAGTGGATGAATGAAGCGATAAGCAAAATGGTTATAACTCCGCTGACGACCGCTGGGGATTCCTTTAATTTGTTGGAGAAATAAACAGGTTTTGCCATCGTTGAGCAATTGCCGATATTGCCAAGGAATGCGCCGGTTAAACCAAAGAATTAGATGTAGGGAAAATTGGTGAATTTCTGCGATTCCCCCAAAGGCGATCGCTAATAAAATACCGATGACCATACCACCAATGCACAGTTGCCACCCTTGAAAGTTTTTCCCTTGTAATATCCATAGAATCCATAACCAAAATATGCCCATTGGCAGAGTAATTGTGCCGTATGGCAGTAAATTTTTTAGCCATTGTTTTGCGGGGCGATCGCCGCCTCTAATTTGGTAAAGTAGCTGTGATTCGGTTGATGAAAATCCTCCGGTAAACAAGCTTACAAGGGCAAAAATTAACCCACCATTGACGGCAAATAGCAATCCATAAATTAGTCCCGAATCTTTGCCTAAAATTTGCCCAAATATATTCCCGGAAATTACGCCACAAATTACCGCAGATACCAGGGTTCCTACTGCGGCTATGATGCAGTTTTGTTGAGTAAAAGAAAAAGCCGGTTTTGGGGGAATTAAATATTGCCTAAAAATCCCGGCAATGACTCCCATGATGCCTCCCAGACTTGCCCCAAAGACAAATCCAAAGGTGCGATCGAAGATTACCCAAAAAATTACCCCGGCAATTCCCCCAGCAATTAACGCCATAATTAAGATACTGAGAATTTTTTCTAACGGGTTTTCTAGCCAGCTATCTTCTAAATGATAAAATTCCGGTTGCTTTTGGTTAAGAGATTTTTGCGCTAACCAAGAAAGCGATCGAAACATATCTTTTTTTGATAACTTTTCCTCGGTGTGATTATCACTTTTATGCATAATTTTTAGACCTGTTCTTACATAAGCATCCCAAAGATAGCTAAGTCTTTCTGACTGATTTTTACCCGCTTGCCATTCTGGGAGATTAATTTCTCTAGCGGCGATAATGATTAAATTTAAAAATAGTGGTATTTCGGCAATTTGAGTTAAATTAGGATTTGGGTGAATGCCATTCCATAAATATTCACAGTCACTTTGGACTAAATAATGATAAACCGAGTTTAGGGTGAGGGGCTGTAAGTCGATGCAACGATCAATATTAACAATAGATAGCTGAGTTTGCTGCGGGTTTAGTCCCGCACAAATCACTAAGCTTCCTGACCAATGATGGCATAAAAAGTGATTTATTTGTTGGATAAATTTATCCGCTGCATGGTCGTCTAGTTCATCTAATCCATCAAATAAAATAATCACTTGATCCGGTTTAAGTAAATTTTTGGCCGTTTGCCGATTTAGGTGATATTTTAGTTTGAGCATAGACAGAATCCAAGAGGCGATCGCCGGTTGGTTATTTTGCCAAGAGGAAATATCCAGTAAAATTGGCAATGGTACACCTGAATTGTTCATTGCCCGGTTGAGCAATTCCTTGGCTAACTGTAAAAGTAACGTAGTTTTACCCGAACCCTGCACCCCCCGAATCAAAATTTTTTCGGGAATTGACGAATCAACCAAAATTTCGGCAATATTGGCTGATTTTAACAGCGTTGCTTCTGATTTATTTCCCCGATATCGGTAAATTTTTCCAGGAATATCTAGAGGACAAGGTTTGGTTTTTGGGTCGATATTTCTTTGATAAATTCGCTGATGTAAAGCTTGGTGAAGTCGCGATTCAACTTCTAGATGAATGGCTTTTAGCATAATTTCTAGCAGGCGATCGCTGCTCATAATTATTTCTCCAATATAATTTGAGTAATTTACTTTCATTTTAAAATAACTTGAGCGATCAGGGCAACCTCAAGGGTCAGAAATTGCCCGATTTTTCCAGGGAATAGCAAATTGGGATATCTAATGGATATAAATAATATAAATAATATAAATATACATATAAATATACCCGTCCTGGCGAAGCATTCGCGGATATACCTCTACGACAAATACAACGGTTTTATGCTGTATATAAATATACCCGTCCTGGCGAAGCATTCGCGGATATACCTCTACGACAAATACAATCGTTTTCGTTCCGGTAAGCTTTCGCCATGCCAAAGGCTATATGCTTTGCCTCTACATATACGCAAATACAACGGTTTTATGCTGTATATAAATATAGTCCGAAGGGCGAAGCATTCGCGGATATATTTATACGAAAAATACAATGGTTTTAGGCGCGAATGCTTTGCCCCTACTACATCTAGGCAAATACAACGATTTTAACGGCAATTGGTTAAATTGCTCGATCAAACGCTATAATAAATTATACCAATTTCCTGTAATCCAGAAACAAATCTCTAAGCTTATCAAGCGATCGGGAGGTTTGGGGAGATATAAAAACGAATCCTATGTCTAATTCTGAACCACTTTCTGATAGTGCAATTAATGGCCAAACAAATCCAGAAGACCGGGAACTGGAAGAAGCCATTTTAACTTTTGCGGATATTCAAGCCGACCTGAACTATAAACAAGCGAAAGACTCCCTAAGAGAATTAGTCATTCATCTTGATTTAACCCCCAAAGAACGGGAGGGGTTAGAGTCAGAAATTAGCGGCTTAGAAACCATGCTGGATAAATTAGAACGCACCGTAGTTCAGATTGCAGTATTTGGCATGGTGGGACGGGGAAAATCTTCTTTACTGAATGCTTTAGTCGGGGAAAATATCTTTGAAACAGGGCCAATTCATGGGGTGACACGCACTATTCAAGGAGTGAATTGGCGACTAGATCGATTTTCTGGCGATCGCGGCAATATTACTCAATTAACCCTTTCTGGCGTGGGGAATTCTCAAATAGAATTGATTGATACTCCGGGAATTGATGAAGTAGACGGAGAAACTCGCGAAACTTTAGCACGGAACTTAGCCGCGAAAGCAGATTTAATTTTATTTGCTTGTGCGGGGGATATTACCAAAGTCGAATATCGCGCCCTTTCCCAACTCAGAGATGCGGGAAAACCGATGTTATTAGTCTTTAATAAAATCGACCAATACCCGGAAGCTGACCGATTAGCGATTTATGAAACTATTCGCGATCGCCGAGTCCGCGAAATCTTATCTCCCGATGAAATTGTCATGGCTGCCGCCGCACCTTTAGTCGCCACGGCGGTTAAAAGACCCGATGGCACTTTTGGGGTAAAAATGGAACGGGGACAGCCACAAATTGAGGAATTAAAGTTAAAAATATTAGAAATATTAGACCGAGAAGGTAAATCTTTGGTCGCCTTAAATACCATGCTGTATGCGGGAGAAGTGAATGAGCAATTAGTCGAAAGAAAAATGAAAATTCGGGAAACCGCCGCCAACCGAGTTATCTGGAATGCCGCGATCGCCAAAGCCCTAGCCGTAGCCCTCAACCCCGTCACCATCATCGATCTTCTCAGTGGGGCGGCGATCGATGTCACCACCATCCTCACCTTATCCCGACTTTACGGCATTCCCATGACCCAACAGGGCGCCATCAACCTGCTGCAAAAAATCGCCCTCAGCATGGGTGGCATCACCGCCAGCGAACTCCTAGCCAACCTGGGACTATCCTCCCTCAAAGGCTTATTGGGCATTGCTGCCCCCGCCACAGGTGGCGCCTCCTTAGCCCCCTATCTTTCCGTGGCCATCACCCAAGCCGGAGTAGCTGGGGTGTCCTCCTACGGTATCGGTCAAGTCACAAAAGCCTATCTCGCGAATGGGGCATCCTGGGGGCCTGATGGACCAAAAGCGGTGGTGAGTCGGATTATTGAATCCCTCGATGAAACCTCAATTATGGGTCGAATCAAAGCCGAATTACAAGATAAATTATTTGGGCAGAAATTAGAGCTAGATTAAAGTAAATCAGAAACCAGAAATTCAGAAACCGGGTTTCTTTAATAAACCTTGGCTAAAATTCGTGAATGCAGAAACCCGGTTTATTGTTTTTTTTCACAGACTATTTATTTATGGATGAAAATTTTGATTTAGAAAATCATATTTTTCGCTCTCCGGCTTTTCAGAAGTTAATTGAAGAGTCAATCACGTTTTTTCAAGAAACTCCCGTGCAACCCCTGCCTCCGACAAAGCAATTCAATGGTACGGGAATTTATGGGTTATATTTGTCGGGTAATCATCCAATTTATCAAGCGATCGCCGATCAAAATAGAGAGAAATTTATTTTACCAATTTATATAGGAAAAGCTGTTCCGGCTGGTTGGCGTTAAGGTCGGATCACAGATAATAATTCTCCGGCTTTATATGCTCGACTCAGAGAACATTCTCGGAGTATTGAACAAGGAGAAAACTTAATTTTGTCTGACTTTAGCTGCCGATTTATGGTTTTGAATGACCAGGAAAGTAATTTAATTGGCACGGTTGAAGCCGCATTGATCCGATTATACAAGCCTTTGTGGAATTCTGTAATTGACGGTTTTGGGAACCATGACCCAGGAAAAGGACGATATGAGCAAGCTAAATCGGAATGGGACGTAATTCATCCGGGCAGAAATTGGGCAAAACGGCTCCGAGGTCAATCCCCAAACATTTATGATATTTTAATAAAAATTGAGAATTACTGTACCAGTTTAAAGTGAGGAATTGATGAGCGAAAAACTTTTCAACGTCGTTGAACTATTTGCCGGGGCAGGAGGGATGACTTTAGGCTTTGGTAAAGCCGGGTTTAACCACCATACTCTGATTGAATGGAATCCTCATGCTTTGGCAACATTAACCAGAAACCAAAACCATCACATTCACTTAATTGCCAATGGGCAAATTTATCCTGATGATGTGAGAACATTTGATTATGCCCAGATTAACCGTCCCATTCATTTAGTTACTGGCGGGCCACCGTGTCAGCCTTTTTCTATCGGGGGAAAACATCATGGCAATTCCGATCGCCGAGATATGTTTCCTGAAGCAATCCGGGCAGTTCGCGAACTAAAACCTGATGGATTCGTTTTTGAAAATGTCAAGGGAATTTTAAGAAAATCATTTGCGGAATATTTCGCCTATATTTTATTACAATTAACCTATCCTATCACGATGTGGGGGCAAGATGAATCTTGGCAAGAACATTTAGCCAGATTAGAGAATATCCATAAAAGAGGCATTAGTCAAGAGCTTACTTATAATGTGGTATGGCGATCGCTCAATGCGGCAAATTATGGAGTACCCCAAACCAGGGAAAGACTATTTATTGTGGGATTCAGAAGTGATTTAGGAATTGAATGGTCGTTTCCCGAACCGACGCATTCCCATGAGGAATTATTACGCAGTCAATGGGTTACAGGTGACTATTGGGAAAAACACCAAATTCCTCGGTCAAAAAGACCACAGCCACCGGAAAAATATCAGCGAAAAATTGAGCAAATTAGAGTATCTCCACCGCTTTTTAGCGATCGGTTGATCCGTCCTTGGCAAACAGTCCGAGATGCCATTAGTGATTTGCCCGATCCCACAATAGAAGGGAACAAAGCAAATATTTTTAATCACGATTTGCGACTGGGGGCGAAATCATACCCCGGACATACGGGTAGCTTAATTGATGAACCGGCAAAAACTCTCAAAGCGGGAGATCATGGTGTACCTGGTGGTGAAAATATGCTGCGACTCCCCGATGGTTCACTGCGATATTTTACCGTCAGAGAAAGTGCTCGATTACAAACATTTCCCGATGATTATTTAATCGCAGGTTCTTGGACAGAATCTATGCGTCAGTTGGGCAATGCCGTCCCCGTGATTTTATCAGAAATTATTGCTCAAAGTGTGGGCGATCGCTTGGTTCAAGTGGGAGAAGTTCAGAAACCGGGTTTCTGTTGTAAATATTAAAGTTAACGGTGAAATGCCACAAATAAACCCGATTTATTGGGTTCTGGATTGGGTGGCAAATCAGCCCATAAAATTCGTAGGGTGGGCAAAAACCTTTACCTACCCTACCATATATGATCGTGTAATTTTGCCCACCCTACAATATCAATACTTATTGATGCATAAATTTTGGCAAATGGTATAAATTTTTTTATATTTTAGTCGCAGGGAATCTGCCTTAATTATGTCTATCAAACGCGATCGCATCCTAGTAATTGACATTGAAGTAACTTGTTGGTCAGGAAAAATTCCCCCAGGACAAGAAAGTGAAATCATAGAAATTGGCATTGCCACCCTAGAAATTACTTCCGGTCAACCTTTAGAAAAAGATAGCATCTTAGTCCAACCCACTCGCTCAACGGTCAGTGAATTTTGCACCCAATTAACCACCATAACTCCAGCCCAAGTCAACCAAGGAATCCCCTTTGCGGAAGCTTGCCAAATTCTCCAGAAAAAATATCATGCCCCTGACCGGATTTGGGCTAGTTACGGCGAATACGATCGCACCCAATTCACCAAACAATGTCAAGCCTTTGGGGTTAAATATCCCTTTAACCCGCGACATATCAATGTCAAAAACTTATTCGCCATTATTTATGATTTGCCCAAAGAGGTAGGCATGAGTCAAGCCCTAGAAATGCTCAATATCCCCTTAGAAGGAACCCACCACCGAGGCATTGATGATGCTTGGAATATTGCCAAAATCTTATCTCATTTAATTCTCAAAGCCAGAAATCAAAACTTTCATTAAATGTAGGTGTAATTGTACAGCGGTTTTCAGATTACTAAACCACGATCAGGCCTGCGCCCAAGCGTAGGGGCGAATGGCCATTCGCCCCTACAGTTAATATTCTAAGTCATAATTTGTCTGCCGGAATGCTTCGCCCCTACAGGTGTTTGTGGTTTATTCAATAGAAAAGCGCTGTAAACCCGACACCTCTTACCCTGAGCCTGCCGAAGGGCGACACCTCTTACCCTGAGCCAGGCGAAGGGCGACACCCTACACAAATACCTCAAAATAAATATCTAAAAAAAATCTCGCAGAGGCGATCGCTGATGAATGTACCATAAACTCATAAATCAGCCAGCCCCAGAAACAACTATGGCAAAAAAGAAACAACCAACCATGAAAGCTGTGGTAATGACCGAAGCGGGGGGGCCAGAAGTGCTGCAACTGCAAGAAGTGCCCCGCCCCACAATAGAAAAAGACACCGACCTATTAGTGCGCCTCTATGCCGCCGGAATCAACCCCATTGACACCAAACTCCGCAAACGCGGCACCTTTTACCCCGACCAAACCCCAACTATTCTAGGCTGTGACGGGGCCGGAGTCGTCGAAGCCGTTGGGGAAGCGGTGGAACGGTTCCAAGTCGGGGACGAAATCTACTTCTGCCAAGGTGGACTCGGTGGGTCAAAAGGTAACTATGCCGAATATGCCGTAGTCGATGAACGGTTTGTCGCCAAAAAACCGACCACCGTCAGCTTTGCCCAAGCTGCCGCTGCGCCCTTAGTCCTAATCACCGCCTGGGAATCCCTCTACGATCGCGCCCGAATCGATGCCGGTCAAAAAGTCTTAATTCATGCCGGGGCAGGGGGCGTCGGTCACGTTGCCATCCAACTCGCCAAACTCAAAGGGGCTGAAGTCTGCACCACCGTTTCCTCCGAGGAAAAAGCCGCCTTTGTCCGCAACATGGGGGCAGACCTAGCCATCAACTACAAACAGAAAGATTTTGTCGAAGCGGTCTTAGAATGGACCCACGGCGAAGGAGTAGATATCGCCTTTGACACCGTAGGTGGTGAACTATTTGAAAAAACCTTTCCCGCTGTCAAAATTTATGGCGATATCGTAACAATTTTGTCCCCGGATCCGAGCACCAACTGGACTGTTGCCAGAAATCGCAATCTGCGGATGAGCATAGAACTGATGCTGACCCCCATGTTGGAAAATAATGTTCACTACCAGCAAGATCAGGCGACCATGTTACGAGATTGTGCCCGCATGATCGACAAAGGATCGTTAAAAATTCAGTTAACCAAGACTTTCCCCTTAGCAGAAGCAGCACAGGCACATACTTTGTTAGAGCAAGGTTCCATAACGGGTAAATTGGTTTTGGTTATGGACAGTTAAACCTTTTTCGTAATTGATTATTAGTTATTGGTTATTGGTGATGCTTGATTAAATAAAAAGTAACCAATAACTAATAATCAACAACCAATCAGATAGCCACAAATATAAAGATTTTCTGAGATAACTTGCCTAAATTCTCCGTAGGATATATATCTATAGCTATAGAGTGATAAAAATTTCATTGAAAAAATCAGATTTCCGCATCCACAGAGCCTGTCAAGAGTAATTTGTGCCAAGTTGCCTCAAGATGGCAGAGCCGTTGAGCAATTCATAACTGCAAGTTATCCTGATTTTTGGGAAAATAATTGAAAATCCTAGAAATCTCAAAGAAATGCTTTTGCTGTACTTTATTTAAACTGAAAAATTAATTTGGATCTAAAAAATACACCTTGGAGTATAGATAATATGAAAAAAAATTTAGATGATTACCAGGGTTCAATTTCTCAAAGGACAAAAAAGCATCGGCGATCGCTCAACCAATAGCATCGGTTTCTCTCTCTGAAAGAAGCTTATTTATCAAATTGCGGCGTTATCATCATAATTTATTTGACAAAATAGTTGATCTTGATAAATTTGATGAATCTGCTCCAACCAAAGAATTAAAAAATGATTATAATTTACCCGAAAAAAGCATCAATTTGACATCAATTTGCTTTTTTATCAGAGGAGTATAAACAACAAATAGAGATCCAGGAAGCTTTACTAGCCAATCAGAAATAGTTAGCCGAAAGATATGAAAATTTATTTAATAAATATAACCAAAAACTGAGGGAGCCAAATCTGACCGATCGCCAGCGCAACCGATATCAGAAATTATGGACTCACCTCCCAACCCCCCCTTCAAAGGGGGGGCAATAACTAACAACCCGATGGCGGTCAAAGGGGGGCAACAACCAAAGAATCCCTGCCCAATAACTAACAACAAATAACCAAATTTACCAACCCATTGTGCCTTTGCTGCCTTTAAATGGGCCAACAATATTGCTGGTAATCCAGCCACCATAGAAATCACCGGGTTGGGGCTGAACTCGCTCACCATCCACATAACAAGCATCCATTAAACTGGCATAAAAGGCATAGCATTCTTGAATGGGTAAAAAATTAGCCGTGGGTTTAACATAGCGCCATGCGGCAGAGGGCGATCGCCGATCGCCCACCTGCACATCGCAATACACACACAAGCCTTTCCACTCACACCAACTTTGGCGATCGGTTTCCGCTAAATGCTCGATTTTAATATCTTCACGGGGGATATAATAGACCGGCGGATGACTGGTTTCCAAGACTCTTTTGGCGCGGTGGCTGTCCGCAATAACCACATCATTAAAAATCACTTGAATATGCTTATCAAAGTCTTCCCAACGAGCGGGACGCGGGTAATCCCAAACTGATTCTTGTCCGGGTCCTGGGGGAATGGGTACTGGTCGCATAAATATTAACCTCCTGATTGATTTATATTAGTTATTAGCTATTAGTTAATAGCTATCAAATATTAATTAATAGCTATTAGTTATTTGGCGGTTCGCCCACCGAGCATCAATAACCAATAACTAATAGCCAATTCTTATTTTAACTGCTTTGAGTGAACATTTCGTGATCGAGAATGATTTCAAAGTCAGGGTCTTGCTGGACGATTTTGCGAATTTTGGGGTTAATATTAATGGCTCGTTGTAAGTTATCAATGACTAAATCAATGTCTTTTTTGATGGCATAACAACGAGCTTTTTCATACCAGGGTTCGGGATGCTCCGAATTGAGTTGGAGGGCTTTATTATAACAACCGATCGCGGTTTCATATTGTTTTAGTCTAGTGAAAGCAATGCCTCTTCCTAACCAAGCTTCATAGAAATCGGGATTGGTTTGCAAGGTCTTGTCATACATCTCAATTGCTTCTTCATATTCACCTTGCTGCAATAGTTCAGTAGCTTGCTTGAAATAAATGCCAAAAATTTCTTGAATTGGCTGATTAATCCGATCGTGTAATTTCCGGGATTCTTCTAAAGCGCTGCGAGTTTCTTGCAAAAGATTGTTGGTAGCAACGGCCATGGAAATGAGTTCATTAATTTGCGTGCTATTATCTATAGCTTTGGCGGGCGGTTGGGCGATCGCCAAGGCAGAACTATTCCTTTGTTGTGCCAAGTTTTCCACAAATTCTGCGGAAATTTCCGCTTTAATTTGCTCGCCAATTTCGGCCTTCAACTGGCCACTAATTTTTTGCTGGAGTTCACCAATCACAATTTTGGTTAAATTCTGACGTAATAGCCACAGAAAAAGCCAAGTGCCGCCAATCATAATCAGGATCGCCCCAAACAAAGCATAAAAAAAGCTGTTACGGCGGTCTAATGCCTGATTCACTTCCGTTCTAATTAAACTTTCTAGTTGCTGTTGTTCTGTGGTTGGGGTTGGTGCTGTTTCTGCCGCAGCCGTTTCTGGAGAAAGGGTTTGAGTGGGAACGGCTTCTGGTCCTGGTTGCGGTGAAGCCTCAGCCGCAGCAGTAGCCGAGGCAGGGTTTGCCTGGGTTGAGTGCGCCGCATTGGGAGTGACGGGGGAGGTAGAATTAGAGTTAATGAAGGGTTCAGTCATTGAACCCTTCGGGGTAGCCGGCGGCGAAGTGCTTGTACTGTTGCTGTTAAGCGGTTTTGGTGGGGGGGGTGGGGTGACCGACTCTGGGTTGGCATTGACACTGACGGTGGCAATCGAAAGGATCCCAGTGACCAACCCAAGGCTGGCGGGATACAAGAGCATTTTCACCAGATAATTTTTATGAGTCTTATGGGTCATGTTGATTTTACCTATTGAGAAATCACAGGACTTATATGGTTGTTTGTTATTGGTTGTTGGTTATTTGCTAGTTGCCTAACACGAATAACGAATAACGAATAACGAATAACGAATAACGAACAACCAATCTATTGCAGGAAAGATGATTGCTCATTGTGTTGTATTATCCGCTGAAAACGCGGGTCTTGGCGAATGGGGTCAAAATCTGCGTCAGCTTTGGCGAGGTCTAAGTAGGTTGCTTGATGGCGGCAAATGGCCTGTTGCAGGTTTTCGATCGCCCGATCCACATCTCCTTGAATACCATAACAACAGGCTTTGTTATACCAAATAGCCGGTTGATCCGGTTCCAGGGCGATCGCCCGATCGCAAGCGGCGATCGCCTCGGAATAACGCTGTAGTTTCATCAACATAGCCGCCCGATTATTTTGTACTATTGACTGCACCATTGGCCAATTGGGTTTTAATGTCAAAGCTTGATTATATGCGGCTAAGGCTTCGGGGTAGTTTCCCAGGTTGCCCAGGGCAATGCCGAGATAATTCCAAACCATCGCATCATCGGGACTTAGTTTGAGGGCGCGATCGTAGGCGGCGACGGCCTCGGAGTGCCGTTGCATCGCCGCGAGGACACAGCCAAATTGCACCCAAGCCGGGGTATAGTCGGGCTGGAGGTGAATCGCTTGTTCATAAGCGGCGATCGCCTCTGGATATTCACCGAGTTTGCTAAACGCCTGACCTAGGTGAACCCGAAATTCTGGGGAATTGGGTTTTAACTGAATCCCCAGCTTAAAACAAGTTAACGCCTCGGAGTAGCGTTGCAAACTCATTAATATCAAACCTCGGTCATGCCACGCGGCTAAATAGTTGGGATTTATTTGAGTAGCCCGTTCATAGCTGGCGATCGCCTCAGTGTATTGCTGTAATTGCACCAACGCCCCAGCCCGGTTATACCAAGCATCGGGGCAGTCTCCCCCTTGATGCAAAGCTTGGTCATAAGAAGCGATCGCCATCTCATATTCTTTCAGATAAAATAGCGCACAGCCTCGGTTCAACCACGCTTGACCCGACCCAGGATTCAGGGTAATACTTTGTTCAATTTTGGCGATCGCCTGGGCATAAAGACCTTTTACCAGCAGCGCATTGGCTTGTTCCAACAACTCCCCAGCCCGCATAGAATTAGAAATCGACTGACTTTCGGAGTTGATCAGCGAGTCTTCTGTTTGATTTTGAGTCAATAAACTGGGGCTTGTATCCGGTTCAAAAACCTGTGAATCTCGGATACTGCGGGAAAAACTACTCCAACCTGTTTCCGTGAGCCTGCCGGAGGCATAAGACTCACGACTTTGACTGGCTTTGTTCGTCTCATTTTCCAAATAGTCTTGTAGCCAGAATAAGCTATTTTGAGTTTCCACCAACAAATTTTTTAATTCGGTTAACGTTTCCAAAGTCAGTGGATCGATCGCTATTCTTTGATGGTTTTTCAGTCGGCTTAATCTAGCTAATATTAACAATATTCCCAGATTCACACAAGTAAATAATATAATCATATAAACTATAAACAAATATAAATTATTCTGATTATTACTTAACCATCTAATAATTCTATCCCCTGGACTTGCATCAATTGAATCCTCGATATCCGCTGAAGCCTCGCTGAAATCAGATTCTGATTCTGATTCGGATATTGATTCTGATATTGATAACGATGGTTCCAGGGATTCCGGTGCGGACGCCAATGCTGCTTGGGAAAAATTGACAGAATTACTTTGTAACCATAATATAACGTTTCCCTGGTTGGCATACACTGAATTAATCTGGGGATGTTTTTTCATAATTAAGCCCCCAAAATAAATTAACCCTATCACTATGCATGAACCAGTGGTACTCTGGATTTTTTGAATATTTATCCGATGCCGATTCCAATGTTTATTTTTCATAAATAACCTCCTTAAACAGCTAATTTTTTTTCTTTCATATTGAGCAATTGTGAGCAATTAAATAGCAACGGGCTGGTGGCATCGGTTAGCACCGATGGAAGCAGAAATAGAGCCTGGAGAATATCGGATTTAAGCAACCATCCTCCCGAAATGGTGTATGCCCTAGTCTCCAGGGATAATACTGGAACCCCCCTATGGGAATCAGAGGAAACAATTATGGTTTTACTAGAGTTTTATTTAAGTTTGACTAGAGTTTGACTAGACTTTTACTAGAGTTTTATAAGGATCTTACGAGGGTTTTACGAGGGTTGTCCTAGGCTTGTCCTAGGTTTTGACCCAGAGGAGACGCTGGCGATGCTTCTCCTGATTAGGGTTCAGTAGCTTGGTACTGTAAGTTTTAGAGAGCGGTCGTGTACCTCAAAAGAAAATCTAGACTCTAAAATATTATTAATATGGCAACAGAAAAGAACAATCACCCAATTGTGAATAACAAGAAAAATAAGATATCTGTATTAATTGGACTAGGAGTTGGCGCTCTATTACTGGGCGCAGCGATGCCTACGGTTAAATGGACAGGATTTGGGCAGCATAAAGTTGAGAGTTTGAAAATCCATGATGCAGACTCGGCGGTGCTGAAACTAGCCCTGTGGTCGCCCCAAGACAGATCGCCAGAACTCGCCAGCATCGCGGCTAATGGCCACTCACTCGATCGCAGTCGGGCTAGGTATTTACTTGCCGTTGACCAGATCCAACTGGGTCAAGGAGAAGCGGCACTCAAATATCTGGATGAACTAGAAAAAAGTTACCAAATTTTAGCCCCCTATATTTTGAAGCAACGAGCCATTGCTTATGAAATGATCGGCAACAGTCAGTCAGCCCAGAAAACTTGGCAAACCCTAGTCAAAGATTATCCTAATTCGCCGGTTGTGGCCGAAGCCTTGTATAAACTAGGTCAGACTAATCCCGAATATTGGCAACAAGCGATCGCCGAGTTTCCCAGTCACCCGCGCACCGTAGAAATGGCGGTTCAGTTATTAAAACAGCCATCCTTATCCCCGGAACTGGATAAAAGCTTACGACTTTTGATTGCTCAATATGGTCTGCACTTGCCGGATATTGTCAATTATCTGGATCAATTAACCAGCAAATATGCCTCCAGGCTCACCCCCGAAGAGTGGGAAGTGATTGGATTTGCCTATTGGGAAAAACAAGAATATGGCAAAGGTGGCGCCGCCTATCGCCAAGCCACGCGCACCCCGCAAAATGCTTACCGGGCAGCGCGGGGACTGTGGCTGGGAAATAAAGAAAAAGAGGCGATCGCCGAATATAAAAAATTAAACGCCGAATTCCCCGACAGTGAAGACAACGCCCTAGGGCTATTGCGACTGGCTAGACTCCTGGAGCCCAAAGAAGCCATTCCTTATTTAGATCAAGTCATTGCTAAATTTCCCCAACGGGCAGCGGAAGCCTTGTTAGACCGAGCCAACCGACTAGAGCAACTGGGCAGCAGTCAATCGGCGGAACAAGCGCGAGAATCGGTGTTAACCCAATATAGCAACTCCAACCAAGCGGCAGAATTGCGTTGGCAAAAAGCCCAAAACCTGGCCAAAGCCGGTGACTATGCCGGTGCTTGGAAATGGGGTGTGGCTTTGGGCAAAGAAAACCCAAACAGCGAACTCGCGCCCAAAGCGAGCTTCTGGGTGGGAAAATGGGCGCAGCGCCTGGGCAAAGCCCAAGAAGCGAAAACCGCTTTTGAATATGTCTTAGCCAAATATCCAGATTCTTACTATGCCTGGAGATCGGCGGTGAATTTGGGTTGGGATGTGGGAGATTTTACCAATGTGCGATCGCACAACCCCGAAGTGGTCAAACCCCATCAGCGATCGATTTTACCTGCGGGGTCTAAAGTCTTACATGAACTCTATCAACTCGGTCTGGATCAAGACGCCTGGACTTTGTGGCAAAAAGAATTTAAGAACCGCATCAACCCCACTGTTCCCGAACAATTTACCGATGGCGTAATCCGGATCGGCATCGGCGACAACTTAGATGGGATGTTCATGCTTTCTAGTTTATCGCAGCGAACTAAACCGGAAGAAATTGCCCAATATCAGGAACTCAGAAAAACCACCCTCTATGGAGAAGCCCTTTATCCATTTCCCTATCAGGATATAATTCTCAACTGGTCAAACCAGCGACAACTCAACCCCCTACTGGTGACAGCCTTAATCCGCCAAGAATCTCGATTTATGCCCAAAATTAAATCCTGGGTTGGGGCGACCGGACTAATGCAAGTGATGCCCGAAACTGGGGAATGGATTGCCAGCAAAATCAACGTTAAAGAATATAACCTAGAAAAACCAGAAGACAACATTAAATTCGGGACTTGGTACTTAGACTATACCCATCGAGAATATCAAAATAACTCTATGTTGGCAGTCGCCAGTTACAATGCTGGTCCCGGTAGTGTTGCCGACTGGTTAAAGCGATTTGGCTGGAACGATCCCGATGAATTTCACGAAAAAATCCCTTTTCCAGAAACTAAAGGGTATGTCGAGCACGTCTTTGGCAATTACTGGAATTATCTGAGACTTTATAATCCAGAAGTAGCTAAACGCTTAAATCCTTAATTGTTCTGCGATCGCCCAAAAAATCTCCTCATCTTTTCCGCAGCGAGGGGCGCTTGGACGTAGCGCCCCTACATAATCTGTTGATTTGCTTCTTTGGGCGCAATGCTTGCGCTCCTAGATAAGTTATATTAATCTAAAAAATATTACCAATTTCAAAATAATCCAGAGTCGGTTTTAACCGACTTGCGCTATTAGCCGGGGGTTTTAACCCCTGGGGATTTATCTACCCCCGCAATTAACCGACGATTGCGGGGATTAAAATCCCCGTAGGGGTCAACGGCCGTTGACCCCTACAGTCGGTTAAAGGGGTTTTAACCCCCGGGGATTTATGTACCCCCGCAATTAACCGACGATTGCGGGGATTAAAATCCCCGTAGGGGTCAACGGCCGTTGACCCCTACAGTCGGTTAAAGGGGTTTTAACCCCCGGGGATTTATCTACCCCCTTTACCGATCTTCATTCTCTGCTATTCTGCTTCACCTATTAAAGTAAACGCCGCCCAATAATAAGGATCAGGATATTGATTTTTCATCGTTAACATCGCTTGTCGTAACGCTTGGGCTTTGTTGGGTGTCGTCTGTAAGTTCTGATAAAATTGTACCATCAATTGAGAGGTTGTTCGATCATCTACAGCCCATAACGACATCACTAAACTCGGAACTCCTGCATTCAAAAACGAACGAGATAACCCAATCATCCCATCCCCGGTTAACTGTCCAAGTCCAGTGTCACAGGCACTTAAAACCACTAATTCTGCATTTAATTTTAAGTCAAAAATTTCATCCGCCGTTAATAATCCATCCTCCGAACCCCCAGGAGTTAACGCTACGCCACTATTTAAAGGTTGAATATTATCAACAAATCCGTGAGTAGCAAAATGAATAATTCGAGCAGTTTTCAAGCGTTCAACTACCGTTGATTCTGTTGCATTGGCTCCAATTAAAGCCGAAGTATTGAACATTTTAGCAATCTCAATCGCTTCTTTTTCAGCATAGTGAAGGGGGGCTAACGGTTTAGGTTCTTCCCCTGGACTCGGTGCAAGTTTCGGCATTTGCGGATTACCCACAATCACAATATCTTGGGCAGAAGAAGATAAATTTTGCCGTTTTTTGTGAGTTGTTTCTAACACAGTAATGGCAGGAGACATTAAAATTGTATGTTTTTCAATTAAGAATTTTCCTTCTTCATCTACCAAAGCAGCAAAAGGTAGATAAAATAAAGCATCTGTGGGAACAAAAATCACTCGTTCATCTGGGTTAGTCGGTAATAAATCTTCAATGGGTTTAATTAACAGTTTATGGAGTTTTTTTTACTCTCGATATTGATGCGGATT